>JBBQXB010000078.1:0-15768 GCA_038210015.1 Tepidisphaerales bacterium | reverse complement strand
GATCGCGACCAACCCCGCCCCGGCCAATTTGCGGGCGTGGGTGGTTAGATTGCCATCGGTCAGTTGCGTGCTACGCCGCAACGCGACGAAATCCTGCGTCGCTTCATCGCACAAAGCGGTCAAAATCGTCAGTCGGCCAGGATTGGTGATGAGAGGGTCAAATCGCATATCCCAAACATCGGTTATCCGGCGTGCGAATCTTGAATCTCTTTGCCACACAAAGCCGTCACTCAGAACGGCTGTTCGAGCGATTTGATACACTTTGTTCTAAAACAGGCGTTATGTACTACCCCACTTTTTCGGCCGGGGATTGCGTTAAGATTCCAAAGAACCATCGTCCGCTGCACGACATTCCGCGCGGCGACGAAGCAAACATAATTGTATACCCGCGCCGTCCAAAATCGGCGAAAAAACCCAAAAAAACTGCTAAGTTTCCGAATCTGGGGTGCCACGGTTTGACGTACTCGACAAGCCGTGTCTTTCAACCCAATCACCACGGCTCGCCGCACGAAGTGTTTCGCGTGTGACTCGATGAAAATAGCCCGCCGACCGTCGCTAACTGATTGAGAACATCGCAAGTCAGCCCAACCCGACACTGACGCGTGATACGCGCCATGTCAGCAAATTCGCGTGCAAACTACCCAATTTGAATCTGGATGTCCCCTGTGGATGTCCTTAGGCTTGTTCCTTATGCTTGTCTGGCCGCGAGCAGAGGCCGACCGTTGGTAGGAGTGGGCGATATGCTGTAGATTATGCGGAATGGGAATGAACGGCGTAAAGCCTGCCAGCACGGACAAGGTGGAGAGCCTTAACCGCAGCCACCTAAGCGTTCCGCAAAACGGATTATCTCCGCGTCGCGGCACGCCTCCTGCCATTTCCCGCCTTGAAGGAAAGCGAAAGCTCATCGCATTCGGTTGGTACGGCGGTAAGTTCTCTCACCTCGATTGGCTTCTGCCGCTTTTACCGCCGTGTCATCACTACTGCGAACCTTTCGCAGGCTCAGCAGCAGTGGTACTAAATCGCCCTTCGTCGCCCATCGAAACTTACAACGATCTCGATGGAGAAGTCTGCAATTTCTTCAGGGTCTTGCGCGAACACAAAGACCAACTCGTCGAAGCGATCGGACTCACGCCATTCTCAAGAGAAGAGTTCGCAATTGCGTGTGAACTTGATTCTTCTCAATCGCCAGCGGAGCGTGCCCGCCGGTTCTACGTTCGCGCCAGGCAGGTACGAACCGGGCTCGCTCAGACCGCGAGTTTGGGGCGTTGGGCCAATTGTAAAGACACCAGTCGCGCGGGCATGAGCGGCGTCATCAGCCGGTGGCTTGGCGCGATTGACGCACTGCCTGAGATCGGTGAACGGCTTCTGCGGGTGCAAATCGAAAACCGCCCGGCGATTGATATTGTCAACTTGTACGACTCGCCGACGACACTTTTCTATTGCGATCCTCCGTATGTCCACGAAACACGCGGCGACTCCAAAGCATACGGCTACGAGATGACCGACGATCAGCATCGCGCACTCGCCGATTCACTCAATCATGCAAAGGGAATGGTCGCCTTTTCAAACTATGATTGCGATCTAATCAACAAGCTCTATCCACCCATGCGATGGAAGAAGATCGTCGGTCCCGAGCGGACGATCCATTCGACGAAGGACACACGGAGTGAGGTCTTGTGGGTGAATTACGACCCGCACAAAGCGCGGTCTGCCGATTCACTTTTCGGAGTCGATTGATGCCCAAGCCGCACGATATTCTGGATAACATCCTCTCGAAGTCGGCCAAACTTGGAAACAAATCTGCTGTAAAGATTGACGAGATA
Organism: Tepidisphaerales bacterium; assembly: GCA_038210015.1. GTDB lineage: Bacteria > Planctomycetota > Phycisphaerae > Tepidisphaerales > Tepidisphaeraceae > BPJO01. The sequence continues at coordinate 13,945 of JBBQXB010000078.1, read as the reverse complement.
AGCCAGCGGATCGATTACGTCGCTCGTTGTCTTGGCAATCGTGCCGGCGTGCGGCTTCTGATGTCCTGCATGCTCGCCAAACTCCATCGTCCGGAAATTGATCCTCGGCAACCCTACACGCAAATTGGCGGCGACAAGTCTTTCTCCGGTCGAACTTACGACGAGCAGTTTATTGGCGCTTTCATTTCCGCCAATCGCCTTCCCTGCAACAGCACCACTGCATTCCTCACGCCCGCGCTGCGCAATCATGATGGAATGCTGACAACCCGCACGGCACTCATCGGAAGACCGCCGCAGGTCTATAAAGATACGCTGCAACTTCTCGATGACGTTGCGGCCGGGAAAGTGACGGCCGAAGCAATCCTGATCGAAGCCGTCCGTATTCTGCTTCTCGTCCGCGACGACAAACAGGCTCGCATAAAAGGGTTGGTTGCGGCACTTCAACATGGTGAAGATTCTCTGCCCTTACCGACCGAAGGAATCGTCACGCTTTTGCAGCAACACCTCGCCTGCAAACATAGCAGCCGGCTTCCAGTGCTCATCGTCGCGGCTGCTTATGAATCTGCCGGGGTCCAGTTGGGTGAAAAAGCCTGTACCTTAAAAGGGCATTTGTCCGCCGACGAGCAAAGCGGCGCTGCAGGCGATGTTGAAGTGTGCCTCGTGAATGACCATCGCGTAGTCACCGTTTACGAAATGAAATCCAAGCGCGTCACGCAATGCGACATTGATCGCGCACTTCAGAAGATCATTGCCCGCGATTCACGCATCGACAATTACATTTTCATCACGACGGACGGTATTTACGACGAAGTCCGCAAATATGCGGCGGATATGTACGAGCAAACCAACGGAACCGAAATCGCCATTCTCGATTGCATCGGCTTCGTCAGGCATTTCCTTCACTTGTTTCATCGGCTGCGAATCCGGTTTCTTGACGCCTACCAGAAACTCGTCCTCGCGGAACCCGATAGCGCGGTGAATCAGCCACTCAAAGAAGCGTTTCTAACTCTTCGCCAAGCCGCCGAGACAGACGAATAGCTCTCCAGTGTAACGGTAGAACGCCCAAGTGTCCCTCGCGTTTGCTCTGTTCGCTTCGGTCAACAGGTTACTCTCATCGGAAAACTACTCGGATTTGTTAAAGAACGCAGTATCCTCGGAGAATACGAGCGCAAAACCGCGTTTTCTCAAAAATTTCGGGGTTTTGTTGTTTGCGAATTCAAGGTTGAAGCGCAACACGACGCTGCCGACACTGGGCATCCATCTTATACAGTCTGACTTTTTCAACGCCCCGCGCGATTCGTCGTGGCGGTTTACTGTCTCATTCCGCATTAGCCGGGGAAGTTTTACCGGCGTTCGCCGGTGTCGAGCATCACGCCTAGACCCAGTGCGATCCGGCGATCCAGCATGCGGGCAGAGTCGGGGGTCATATCCAGAACATAACGATCGACGATCGTAAACTTGCGATTAAACTCGCCGATCGCGATCTCGCTATTCGGCGGGGTGATGATGAAATTGGTGCGCAACAGTCCAAACAGCGGGCCAAGCCATCGACGTAATAGCGACAGGATGATCGAATCTTCCCACGCCCGGCAGATTTCGGTCACGCCATCGGGGGCAAGCACCACCCAGCGTTTGCGGATGAGGTTGTAAAGCATGTTTTTGCGGAATAGCGCCAGCACATTGCCCGTTGCATCGCGGAGGGTGTAGGTGACGGTGATTGGCTGCCACTTTTTATCCTGAAGTACGTCCATCAATTTTTCGGATTTGAGCTCGTCGGTATAAAACAGCACATGACGTTTCGGGGAGAGCATGATCGCCACGGCGAAACAGGCGACGATCGCTGCGAGCACGCCGAAGATAATTGCTATGGCCATCACGGGTTCCATATCAGGCTTGCCTTCGAGCAGCACGACCGCGCCGCCACAGATTACAGCCCCGACGATCAATAGCGTGACCACCCCCGCCAGGGCCGCTAGTAGTTGCTGGCCGATATGGGCGGGGCGTTCGACGAAGATGATCGGTTGGCCTTGCTCATTGGAGACGGTGTATTTCTGGCTGATCGACATCATCTTTTGGCGTAGAAGAAATCGATCGCGATCGAAGGCCGGGTGCGCCTGACGATGTGAGGCGATCGCCGCAGCGGGCGTTGCGGTGAATGGCTGGTGACAGTGCGTGCACTGCAACTGCTTACCGGCAAACTCGTCCTTCAATTGGTAGGCTGCACCACAGGTGCACGATGCTGAAAATGGCATGAAACGCTTTCTATTATGGACTGGCGACGATTCTGTGCAATCCGTGCGATTTTGCAATTTTGTCGGACGGGTCGAATGCATACGTTGCAGATAGCCGCAGATGTTGAGGGATGAACGCGGACCAATGCGATGTTGAAATCGGAAGAAGCGGCAAAGACGCAGAGACGCAGAGCCGCAGAGAGAAGAATTGCGAAGTCCATGCAGCTTTTCTCTGATTCATGATCGAGCGGCTGCGTTATTTTTTTGGTATCTCTTTTATTGTCCACGATTTAACGCGTTGCTCTCTGCGTCTTTGCGCATCTGCGGCCAATTCTCTTTATAATCATTGAATAAGCACATCACTGCTACGAAAAGATTGCCAGACGCGTTATTTCACTTGTGCGGGTGAGAGCAAACTCGACAAGGTTGATCCGAGTTGCAACAACGCCAGCGCGATATTGACGTTTCCACTTAGGTACACCTCGCAGCGGTTGATCGCGTCGATGGCTTGGCAAAGTGATTCGAGCGTTTCTTCGTCGTCAACTTGTGATAATGCGGCGCGCAAATGTCGTGACGCCAGCTTCAGGTAGATCGCGATTCCGTTGCGCGTGCCGTTGTCTTTGCTCGATAAGGAATCGCGGTCAATTTGCTTGGCGGCATAAGCTTCAGCGGCGGATTTGATCCAGTCGCCGATGTCCGCAGTGGGCCGTCCCATCAATAGCCCGTCGAGATGGCTGAGCAGATCGCGCGCCTGTTCGACGACCCCATCCTCAATCCACTTGATCGCCATACCGAGCGACCCATCGACTAGGCGCGTGGCGGTTTCGGATAATTTGGGATCAAAATCGCGCAATTTCAGTTGGTCGTATACCGTGCGATCTTTGAGTTGGCCGAATCGAAACACCTGCGCCCGCGATCGAATCGTCGAAAGCAGATCGTCTGGCCACGGGGTCAACAGAATAATCAATGTCCTGCCAGCGGGTTCTTCGAGGGTTTTGAGCAGTGCGTTTTGCGCCGCTGGCTGCATGAGATCAGATTCTTCGACGACAAATACTTTGCCTTTGCCGGTGACGCTTTTTTTCATCGCTGGTGCGACCAGGTGATCGCGAATGACGTCGATCGACAACGTGGTGGCTTTGGATGTTTTGCTCGTCAGGCGGACCAATTCTTTGGTGATGCGGTGGTAATCGGGATGCGTGTCGGCGTCGATAAGCCCCATGCCGTAGGCATCTATACCTTCGTCACAGAGGAAAAACTTCGCCAGTGCCTTGGCGGTGGTGGCTTTCCCGACGCCAACCGGCCCGGCAAAGATCACCCCATGCGGCAGCCGCTGACTGCGATAGGCGGCCATGATCTGGTCGATCGGTTCGGATTGGTCGAGGATGTGCGAAAAAAGGTCGGGCATCAGGACGAGCTTATTCGATGATCGCGATTTTTATGTCATTAATGTTCGCCAGTGCCTTGTCCGCAGTGAGGAACCAGAATCGCATCGCGATCGGCATCAATCACGCTATAACGATTCCGAATCGCCTTTGCCAGCGAAAAGTGCGCGATTTAATGACATTGGCCAAGGATGTTTGAAAATAGGTCGTGCATTAGTTTTCGAGGACCACGCCACGGCGTAGCGCTTGTTCGCGAAGCCTCCGAATCGCCGCTAAAGATGAAGAGCTTGGGCGAATATCGCCTCGTTCCCAGCGGCTGACGGTCAGTTTTGCAACGCCGAGTTTTTCGCCCATTTGAGACTGCGTGATCCCAATGGCTTCACGCAAAGCGTGTAAAAAACCGGGCGTTATTACATCATCTGTTGGTATTGTCATGGCCCGTGCGCGATCCAAATATTTCACCCCTTCGATCGTCAGACCAATCTCGCCGCTGCGATCACGACGGGTCAGACCTGCGGGTATTTCCAGCAGTAGATGTCGGCCATCGTGCAGCGTCAAAATTTGGGTGATCGCAGGCGATTCGGTCTTGGTTTTGTGAGTAAGATTTTTTCGCATCGTCATAGCCAATAGATGGTTACAAACACTGTTTCGGGTTCTTGTCCATCAAGTACGCAAAGCAATTCTACCTCATCCGTTGTGCTGATGTCAGCAGAAATTAACCAGCGATGCCTATTCCAGGCATCTTGGCCGTCGGGTGTGAGGCGTTTCGGGGATTCCAGAATCGCCAGCACGTCCCCCCAGAACAAAGCACGTTCCCGCATCCGCTCGGCGAAGTGCGTCGTGATGATAACGCAATCCTCATCTACGCACTGTCGAATTAACTTTAGTGCCTTAGAAGCCTTCACGCGATGAAAATATACGGGTATGCCAATGCCTGATCAATTGCGGGAGACCTCTGAATAACCCGACCATTCCATCCGCGTCCCGAAAAAACAGGCACAGAGATAACAGTGGACGCAGAGTATTATGATTGCCTCCTGCGTCTGCTACCCTCTCACGGGCGAGACGCCCGTGCTACGAAATACCGTGAATATCAAGCGATTCGTCACGCATTAAGAAAACGCATCACAATCCACCACTCTGGATTCGCGCTATTTTGGGACAGCAATTAACTCTGTGCTCTATGTGATCTCCGTGGATTGCTCGTATTTTGGAAGGCGGTTATCCAGAGGTCTTGCGGGCATATCTGCGATCAAAACACGCAAGCGAGAATATCCTTTTGCACTGCATCCGCGTCACGATCGGCATCAATCACGCGATAGCGATCCGGAAACGCCTTCGCCTGAGCGAGAAAATTCTGCCGTACCTGTGCGTGATATTCGATCGGGCGTTGCTCGATGCGGTCTTTTGCGCGTTGTACGCGGGCGATGGATCGTTCAACTGGCATGTCCAGAATCAGCGTTAATTCAGGCCATTTCCCGCTGATCGCGATTTCGGCCACCGCGTTGATCTCGGCGGTGGTTAATCCGTCGCCGCCGAGTTGATACGCCAGCGTGCTGGAGACGAATCGGTCGCAGATCACCCATTTTCCAGCATCCAGCGCGGGCTGGATGACCTGCTTCATCATCTGCGCCCGGGCGGCCATGTAGAGCAGCATTTCGGATCGCATCGACATCTCGGTGTTGGCAGGATCAAGCAGGATCGCGCGGATCATTTCGCCGATGCGGGTTGTGCCAGGATCGCGTACGAGGATCGAATCAATCTTTTGATCCTCCAAATGCTTTTGTAGCAGTTTGGTCTGCGTTGATTTACCGCAGCCTTCGTTGCCGTCGAAGACGATAAAACGCGCACGGTCTGATGATTGCGGAGGGTCAGGTGACATCGCAAAAAGTATATCGTCCGGTTGAGATATTTCCCATGCTTGACCCATCCCAATCGTCGGTCGTACAGTAGCCCACTCAATGAATATCGCACAGCTAAAAGCCGAGTTTGCACGTCAGTTTGGTCCCGATGGTCGCGTCCATGCGGTGCGATCGCCGGGGCGGGTTAATTTGATTGGCGAACACACCGACTACAACGACGGGTTCGTTTTCCCGATGGCGATCGAGCCGCAACTTTTCTTTGTCTGCCGGGCGCGAACCGACGGGAAGGTAATTATCAAATCGTCGCTTTTCCCCGGCGCGACGGCTGAGTTTTCGCTAAGTGAAAATCTGGATACCGGCGAACCCAAGTGGAGCAACTACGTTCGCGGGCCGATCGCATTGATGCTCGACAAAGGTGTGCCGCTGGTGGGCATGGATTGCCTGATTATCAACACGTTGCCGATGGGCGGCGGGCTGTCCAGCTCGGCGGCGATGGAAGTCGGCACGACCCGCGCGATGCTCACGCTCGCGGGCGCTACGATGGATGATCTGTCAGTCGCGCAGTTGTGTCAGCTCGCAGAACAAAAATACGCTGGCGTACCTTGTGGGATCATGGATCAAACCATCGTCGCATCGGGCAAAGCCGGTCACGCGATGCTGCTGGATTGCCGCGATCATTCCAAGCAGTTTATTCCGATTGATCCGAATGATCTGACGGTGGTGGTCAGCAATTCGATGGTCAAACACGAATTATCCGGCGGCGAATATGCCGAACGTCGCGACCAATGCGAAGCGGCAGTGGCGGAGTTACAAAAATCAGACCCGTCGATCAAAGCCCTACGCGATGTCACCATGCCGCAGGTCGAAGCGGCCAGCAGTGTCTTGAGCAAAACCGTTTTCAATCGTGCGAAGCACGTTGTCACTGAAAACGCGCGATGTTTGCAATTCGCTGAAGATCTGAAAGCACGCCGATACGAACACGCCGGGCAACTCATGCTCGCCAGCCATAATTCGCTACGCGATGATTATGAAGTCAGCGTTCCGGAACTCGATTTTCTGGTCGCACAGGCGATGTCAATCAAAGGTGCTTACGGATCGCGAATGACCGGCGGCGGTTTCGGCGGCTGCACGGTCACGCTGGTTCAGCCGCGGTTTGCCGAGGCGTTTATGGATCAGATCAGGCTGGCCTATCGATCTAAGTATAAGATTGATGCGGTGGTTTTTGCGACCCAGGCAACGGACGGCGCGAGCTTGATTGAATAATCGCATCAGCGCGTCGCAATTGGCAGCAGGTCAGGCGTGAAGACGACCAGATCGTCTTCGCCACTTTCCAGTCTCGCTAATCGCTTGTAGCGATGCAGCGGCAGGGGTTCGCCGGACACTTCATCGAGACAAATCACTTGCTGTCCTGTGCGCGGCTGCACCGCCAGCGCCTCAAGTTGCTCGTCATTCATCGACGCGATGACCTGCCGCATCGCAACGCAGAGCGTGAGAGATGCCTCATCGCGAAAAACAAATGTCGCGCCGGGGTAACGTTGATGTAGTTGCTCGGCGAGTTGTCGTGAGCCCGGCGGTTCAAGTGTTGGAGCCCAAATAGCTTTCATCAACACGAACGCCGCTGCCATTGATGCGATGGTCGCGATCGGCAGGCCGACAGCCTTGCTCCAACGCACCACCGCCATCGCAAACAGGATGCCTGCCGTCAGCATCGCGCATATTGCGATATCGAATGTCGTCACACCCGGACGTATCTTCCATGCTAGGAGCACCACACTAATCCCACCGATTAATCCCGCGATCATCATGCCGATCAATGTCGCGAAAACGGGGGTTCGCAGCGCCTGTTGGGTTTGCTTCTGCGCGCGGTCGATGCCCCATCCAACGGTCAGCATTAACGCCGGCAAAAGCGACATCAGATAATGCGGCTGTTTATTTCCCCACAGTAGCAGCGGTAAAAATATCGCGATGCCCCACGCATAAATGATCAGCAACGATACGCGATCGGCATCGTCCGAAGCCTTTTTCAAAATCACTTTTAACGACGCCAGCCCGGCAATCATCCACACAAATACCCACGGTACTGTCGCCAGCAATACCTGCGGCAGATAGGACCACCACGGTTCGGAATGTCCCAACCCGCCACGTGCTGAATTGGATAAATCATGCGTTAACATGCGCCAATCCGACGCTACAAAGATATAGATAAACCACGGCAAACCCACCAGCAGCGTGAGGCCGATCGCGCCGGTTGTGATAAATCGTTTGGTTAGAGATTCGCGTAAAAATTGGCCGTTGAAAGCTCCGTCAATCGCGTCGATCAGGATCATCAATAGCAGCACATACCCCGCCGACGGGCCTTTGGTCATTACGATCAGACCGATCAACACTGCGATCAAATAAAGCCATCTTGTCGCGGTCTTGCGTGAATCGCGGGCGCGGAGCATCGCGTAAACCGATGCTGCCAACAGGCACATCACGATCACATCGGTTTCCGCCAACGCACCAAATCTGAAAAAAGACCACGACGCCAGCAATGTCCCAGCGGCGTAAAGCCCGGCTCGCTCATTGAATAAACGACGACCGATCAGAAAGGTCAGCGCGATCGTCAGACCGCTGGCGATCACCGCCGGGATGCGCCCTGCAAGCACGCTTTTTCCGAAGACCGCATACGACCCAGCCGACAACCAATACGCCAATGGCGGTTTGTTGAGACGGATTTGCCCGTTGGCGGTCGGGATTAACCATCGTATCGCCGGGCCTTCGAGCATTTCTCGCGCACCGAGTAACACGCGGGCTTCCTGCGTCCGCGATTGCGGATCCCCCCACGCTGCCATCAACATCACACCCAGCGCCAACGCCCACCCGATAGCAAGGCGAGATACCGTGATCGGATGCGCGTCCATTCATCCAATTCTCATACACGATCGCAAAAGAGCAAGTACCTTGGCTCGCGCCTTTGCGTTGACCAGCTTGCGTATCGGTTGCTCGTCGAGCGGGCAAAGGTGCGTCATTTCGTATTAATTCAGGTGAATGAGAACTTTTTCCGATCTGTACACTAACGGGCGTTCGCGGTCGTCAATCAGCTTTATGCACTGTCGATTTGAGGTTTGTGCGTAGATGTGACGACCGGAAAAAAATGGCGATCTAATACCTAAGTGTTTGTCAGGGCAGGTGTAATGCGTTGGATTTTATTGAGGGAGATGGATGCTGCTATCGCATATTGTTTATGTCAGTCAGGCGCGGCCTGAGCTGGGTACGCCGGAACTCGAGCGCATTGTAGCTAAAAGCGCAATTGCCAACGCCGCGCGGGATGTCACAGGCGTTTTGATCTGTGGCGACGGGCAACTCATGCAGTTACTCGAAGGTGATGAAGTCATCATTCAAACGTTGTTCGATCACATCCGCAAAGACCCCCGGCACGAAAAAATTGAGCTTCTAATGAAAAAAAAGGTGGATAAACGTATTTTTCGCGAGTGGCAAATGAAGCTGGTCGATGTCCGCAATGATGCAAAACTGGATCGTCAGCGACTGCTTAATCTTGTATCGGATGTTAGTTCGCGCCTGAACACGGGAAACTATTCGGTCGAGGCCCGCCTATTGTTGAACGATTTCACCCGACAACTGACGGATCACTGATTTTTCATCACACTGCACCGGTCGGATAAACCCAGCCCTACAATTCTCCGATGATTGAGTTACAGGAGAAATTATGCGAAAAATCGTTATCTCAACATTAATGGTTGCGTTTCTCATCCCGGCGGGCTGTCAAAGCAAGGCCGGAAACGGGGCATTGATCGGCGGGGCGGTCGGTGCGCTGGCAGGTGGCGTGATCGGCAACCAATCCCATGGCAGGGGCACCGGCGGCGCGATCATTGGTGGCGTTGTTGGTGCAGGTGCCGGAGCGCTAATCGGGCACTCGATGGATCAGGAAGACAAGAAAAACAACGAAAAACGCTACACATCCGACTACGACAAAAACTTTGACTCCTCCGGCAACCGCGTCCGCTGACCCGCCGGCGCACCCGAAAAAGGCGATGAACCACGAAGTGCACGAAGACGGCAAAAGCAGGGCAAATCAATGCTTTTTTCTTTGACTTCGTCGTATTCTTCGTGGTTACTCTCTCCTTTTATTACCTGTGCTGGCGATTTGGCAACTGTCTACGGGCGGCTATGGAATAGGGTCGCCTGCGTCCCATAACGTGACAAATCAAAGATTGATTTGGGCAAAATCGCCCATTTGATCTATACTAGCCTCACTTAGATTTTGCACCTTGGACGCCCGACGGAGTTTCCGCTTATGGCCGGCGCATTGCCTCATGTGGTTCATGTCATCTCATCCGTCGATCCGCGCGCGGGCGGAACCACCACACAACTCGTTTCACTCGTCAAAGCCGAAGTCGATCTCGGCATGACCGTCACCGTCGTCAGCACCTACCTGGCGGACTTCGATTCGTCAGCGGCAGAGGAAATGCAAAACGCCGGTGCCTACATCGAGCTGGTCGGCCCGTCCACCGCGGTCATGGCGTGGCATCCAAAGCTTTCACGCGTGCTGCGCGATGTGATCGTCACCTCTAATGTCGTACACATTCACGGACTGTGGGAAGAAATCCAGCACCGTGCAGCCGTGATCGCACGCGAATTAGGTGTGCGATATTTATTCAGTTTGCACGGCACGCTCGAACCCTGGTCGATGCAACAATCACGACTCAAAAAACAGATCTACATGGCCGTGCGGATGAAGAAAAATCTCGCCGAAGCGTCGGCACTTCATTACAGCGACGGCATGGAGCAAGAACTCACCGCCGACTGGCGCCTCAATACGCCCGCAATTGTTCAGCCGTACGCGGTCGATCTGCAACAATTCGATCGCCTGCCGAGCAAAGGATTTTTTCGCCGCGCTTTTCCGCAAATTGGCGATGCACCGTATGTGCTATTCATGGGTCGTTTGCACCCGCGTAAAGGCATCGATGTATTGATCCCCGCGTTCAAACTCGGCGCCCCCGCCAACGCAAAGCTGGTGATCGCCGGCCCGTCTTCACAAGAAGGTTATGAGGGTGAGTTGCACGCGATGGTCAAACAATTGAATCTAACCGATCGCGTCGTCTTCACCGGCATGATCGAAGGCAACACCCGCGCCGCTGCGTATGCTGATGCGCAGATCATGGTCTTGCCGAGTCATTCGGATAATTTTGGAACTGTCGCGATCGAAGCGCTCGCCTGCGGCACGCCGGTCATCGTCAGCGATCATGTCGCACTGTCCCGCGCGATCGCTCTCAACAGTGCCGGCGATGTTTGTGCGGTCGAAGCCAACCACCTCGGGCAAATGATCCACGCTTGGATGAGCGATCAAAACAAGTGCGAAGAAACCGGTTCGCACGGCAGGGACTGGGTGTTCCGTACTTTCGACGCCAAAGCCACCGCGCTCTCCTGGGCGCAGCACTACGACGACATCATTCGCGGCGAAGTCGGCCTCCACAGCGCCCCGGCGGTTGCGTAAATCCTCTCAGACAATTTGATATTTGGTGCTACTGGGCGCATTCAGGTCACTCGATATCTCTAAACAACCTCTGCGCCATTATCCTTGTCATGCTAAGGTACTCAGAAGCATCTACTTCGTTCGCAAATTGAGGGTTTTTTTGACATATCAACAAGACCCATCGGAGCGCCATAGGGTGACATGCGTGGAGGCGTTGGGTTATTCAGTGGACTCACTCAACGATCGCATCCGCCTCGATTTCAATCAGCGCTTCGGCATCAATCAATCGCGGCACTTCGAGGATGGAAGTGGCGGGGCGGATGTCGCCGAAGACTTTGCCGTGTACCGCAGCCACCTGTTCCCATTGCGTGACATCGGTGACGAACATCCGCGTGCGGATCACATTTTCGGGCTTGCCGCCTAACGCTTTAATCGCCGCGAGAATGATATCCAACGATCGTTGCGCTTGTTCACCCATTGTCTTTGGATAGCTTCCGTCGGCGTTGACGCCCACCGTGCCGGTGATCGCAATCACATTGCCTACGCGAACGCCCCGCGAATAACCCATTTTTGGTTCCCATTTACTGCCAGACGATGCACACAGACGGCCTGCACGGGTTTCGGTGGTGATATTGATCGGGTTTGACATAGGCGAAGGATCATACCGATGTCCGGGTCGTTTGAAAAATGCGAATACGGAATACGGGACACAGATGAACACAGATTTGCTTTGGATGAACACAGATGCAGCCTTTGAACAACCTTGTTGTAGTTATTCTTGTCGTGGCGAGGTACTGAGAAAGGTCGCTCTGCAGCGTCAAAAGCCGCGTCAATTTTCCAACGAAGTAGATGCTTCGGAGTACCTCAGCAGGACATTTTTAGCAGCAACAAAAGTAGGCGAGTGCACCGCACGCATAAATACAAAGCGAATGCATCGGCAAGCATCCGTGTTCATCGGTGGCTAATTTTCTTCTTGGGTTAAGTTGAAATAATCCAAGTCACGCTATGATCTGCCACCGATGTCGCTCCCGCCCGTAGACAATGTTTCGCCGCCTGTTGGTTTATCGCAAAAGCCCAAGGCGTTTGGGTTGCTCTTTACGATTGTACTGATCGACATGCTCGGCTTCGGGCTGATTATTCCGCTGTTGCCGTTTTACGCGCTGAAGTTTCAGGCATCGGAGTTTCAGGTCGCGATGTTGTTGACGGTTTATTCCACCTGCCAATTCATCGCAACGCCGATTCTCGGCTCATTGTCGGATCGGATTGGCCGACGTCCGGTGCTGGTGTTCTCGCAGATCGGGACGACCAGCGCGTCGCTGATCCTGGGGATCGCGACCGCGATGCACTTTCAGAATCCGGTTCTAGGCCTGGGCGTCGTCTATTTTTCCCGGGTGATCGACGGCATCTCCGGCGGCAATATCTCCGCGGCGCAGGCGTATGTCAGCGACACCGTGCCGCCGGCGCAAAAAGCAAAATACATGGGCTTGCTGGGCGCGGCATTCGGGATCGCCTTTACGATCGGTCCGGGTATTGGCGGAGTGCTGGGACACTTCAACGAAGCACTTCCTCCATTCGTAGCGGCAGCATTATCGCTGACCGCAGCGGTGCTGGGATATCTCAAACTCCCCGAATCACTCGCAGCCCCGGTCCAACACCAACCCGGCTGGCATATCACGCGGTCGGCGCGGCTGATGCGATACCCGATCCTCGCCCAACTCGTGCTCGTCTGGTTCTTATCGATGTTCTCTTTCGTGATGATGGAAGCGGTCTTCGCATTGTTTTTACGCGACAATTTCGGCTTCGGCGAACTCGGCGTCGGGCTGGCGTTCATGCTCGCGGGGGTGATGATCATCCTCATCCAAGGCGGATTGATCGGACGACTCAAAGATCTGTTTGGCGAATGGATGATCGCGATCATTGGCTCGCTGGCGTTTGCGATTGCGATGCTGCTTTATATGCAAGCTTCGTTCACGCCGGTGGTGGCGGTATTGGTCATCGCGGTGATTTTTAATTCGATTGGTAGAAGTTTGCAGACGCCGTCAATGTCATCACTTGTGGCGCACCACACACCGCCGGGCAGTCAGGGTGCGGCGTTCGGATTATTTCACGGGATGGGAAGTCTCGCCCGTGTGTTTGGTCCCGCATTGGCTGGGGCGATTTATCTGTCCGACCGCATGTGGCCGCCGTTTCTGGTCGGAGCGTGCTGCATGATCGTGGTGTGCGTCTGGACAATCGCGATCCGCTGGCAAGTCACACGACAAACTACGATCCCTCAACCGGCGGTCGAAAACTGATCGGACGTATAACGTCCCAGAATCTGAAAGCCGCTGTTCCCGAACCTGTCGGTGGCAGAAAAGATGCGCCATCCGGCCTCAACGATATTGAGCAAACACTATACAGGCGAATTCTGCACGAACCGCGTGGACGCTTGGAGCAAGAGTTTTTGCCCGCGACCATTGTCCGGCAAGCAATTCAGCGCTGGTGCGAGTGTTAAAGATACGCGCGCGCGAACCGATATCAACATTCTCAATTACGCCGATTCGCAACAGAAAATGGAACCGATGAAATTCCTGCAGTTGGATTTCAGTTCAAAAGTTCCTCAGAGATCGGATAAGATTTCAAACAACCAGTGACGTCCCTGTCGCGCGGGCGTTCCGCGACGACAATGATGTCTATAACAAGAAAGAGGCTGCAACGTTAAAGTGCCCGTCTCATACGGAAAGCAAAATGTGTTGAGTGAACAACATGAAGCCGATTTGTCCCAGTTTTTTTCCCACTTGTGAGACCGACCGAACAATCATTTTCGTAACCCCTGAAATTACAAGGAGTTACAAAAGGCGTTCCGCGAAAAAACGGAGAGGGGGAGACACGGTTAGAACTTTTTGTCGCCGGCGTAACTGATTTCGCCCACGCCACGCAATTTTCTGAATGGCTTGTCTGACAACTTTCCCGGCTGACTGTGTCGATGATTAATTGACGCATCGGCTTTAGGCG
>JBBQXB010000077.1:0-16443 GCA_038210015.1 Tepidisphaerales bacterium | reverse complement strand
CTCTAAAGCCATCCGTGAAGCCGTTTTGCATCTCACTGGCATGAATCTGCGGCAAGTGTATGGCGAAAGCTATTCTGTCAAGCAGGAAATCACGATGCAGGACCTGCTGTATCGCGCCGACCATGTCGTGCGCACCGAAACCGAAGTCATCCGCAACCAGATGCGGCGTAACCACGTTTCAATGTTCTTCGGATCGGCATCCTTTCTCGATCCGCACACCGTCCGAGTCCAGCGCGGCGAAGATCAGATCATCGACTTGCACAGCGAATTCATCCTCGTCGCCGTCGGCACCGAACCGGCTCGCCCTGCAAATGTACCGTTCACACCCGATCGCGTGATCGACTCAACCGAATTGCTATCGCTGACCAAACTGCCCAAGTCGATGACGATCGTCGGCGGCGGCGTCATTGGATGCGAATACGCCTGCATGATGTCGGCGGTTGGCGTGAAAGTAACGCTGGTTGAATCGCGCCCAAAACTCCTTGAGTTTGTCGATGATGAATTGATTGAATCGCTGCAATTCCGCCTGCGCGACAACGGCGTGCGCCTACGCCTGGGCGAAAGCGTGGCGGGCATCGAACTCGACGGCGATGATGTCGTCGCCACACTCGCCAGCAATAAAACGATCCGTTCGCAAACTCTGCTTTATTGCATCGGCAGGCAGGGCGCGACATTGAACATGGGTTTGGAAAACGCCGGTCTCACCGCCGACAACCGCGGGCGGCTAAAGGTCAACGAGATGTTCCAGACCGATGTGCCGCATATTTATGCCGCAGGCGACGTGATCGGCTTCCCCGCGCTGGCAGCCACCAGCATGGAACAGGGACGCATGGCATCCAACCACATGTTTCATGTCTATGTCGAATCAAGCACCGCGCTGTATCCCTACGGCATCTATACGATTCCTGAAATCAGCATGATCGGCGCGACCGAGCAACAACTCACCCAGGCCGGCACGCCTTACGAAGTCGGCATGGCACGCTATCGCGAAATCGCGCGCGGCCAACTCATCAGCGACCATATCGGGCTTCTCAAACTGCTCTTCCACCCCCAATCCCGTCGGCTGCTCGGCGTTCACACCTTCGGCACCGGCGCGACCGAACTAATCCATATCGGCCAGGCCGTGATGGCGTCGGGGATGCCGATCGACTACTTCGTGGACACCGTTTTCAACTACCCCACGCTGGCAGAATGCTACAAAGTCGCCGCGCTGGATGGACTAAACCGTGTCCGCACCACCGGCGAAATGACCATCGACCTGCAACAAGCGGCGTGAGTGGTTGATGGTTGATGGTGGATGGTGGATGGTTAATAGTAGATAGTTGATGATTTATAGCGTGGGTGGGTGATCGCGCCGCGCACTACGTATTCCATCCGCGAGCGTAAGCTCGCGCGCCAGTCCGCCAAAGCGCATCAAACCACGCATTGATTCGTGCCCCATTCGTGTGATTCGTGGCAAATTCCGCAGAACATCTCCAAAACCACGTGTCGCGACCACTTTTTCTGTGCATCTGCCCGATGATCGGGTTACAATCGTGGATGAAACAGGGAGTGTGCGATGCTGAATGACATCAAGCCGCCGCCCGTGCAGGCGGATGAGCCGCAGCGCCAGGGGCATCATCTCAAGCCCCACACCGACGCCAATGAACCGGGGAAACATCACGCCCGCGTACTCGGCGAACCCACCCACATCGACCCGATCTACTCCATGCCCCTCGAAGAACGCGGCAGCGGCTTCAATATTGGGATCACGATCATCGCGTTAGTTCTATTCGTCACCCTTCTCTTCGCCGCATGGTGGACGCTGGGGTAAGGAATAAATGATGAGTGGTGAATGCTGAATGATGAGTTGGAAGATCGGGGCTTGTGGTTCGGGGTTTGTGGTTCCGGGTTCGTGATTCGTGAAATACTGTTTCCGACCCACGAATGACGAATGGACCCCAAACCAACTCGCAAAACATCACTTCAATAACTCATCGCTTGCTTGAAATCATGCCAGCGCTGGTCGATTAGTTCGCGGGTGGTGCTTTGCAATCCTGCCAATGAAAAATCGCTGATCGTGTAGCTGGCGACGCAAGTACCGTACGCCATCGCGCGTTTGACGTTTGCCGGCGTGACGTGGCCTTGCGTTGCGAGATAGCCCATCATCCCGCCTGCGAAGCTGTCACCGGCGCCGGTCGGATCGACGACTTTGTCCGCAGGATAGGCGGGCAGAACGAAGGTGTCTTTTTCGGTGACAAGTAAAGCACCGTGTTCGCCTTTTTTGATGACGACAAACTTCGTGCCGTAGCGGAGCACTTCGCGGGCGGCCTCGATCAGATTCTTTTTCTCGGTCAGCAGGCGCGCTTCGCCGTCGTTCAGCACTAGGCCGTCGATCATGCCAATCAGTTTGACCAATTCCTTGCGTTCGGTGGCGATCCACAGGTTCATCGTGTCGGCCACCACCAACTGGGGCTTCTTAATGCTCGACAGCATCTGCTGCTGCAAGGCGGGGTGCGTGTTGGCGAGAAACAGAAAGCGGCTATCCGCGAACGCAGCCGGGATTTTCGGTGCATTTTCCGCTAGCACATTCAGATCAACTTGCACGGTCTGGGCTTCGTTGAGGTCTTTGACATACGACCCGTGCCAGCGAAAGGTCTTGCTGCCTTTGCGTGTTTCCAAGCCCGAAGTATCGACATCTCGACCTTCAAACACTTTGAAAAATTCAGGTGGCGCATCTTCACCCACCGCACCAACAAGACGCACCGGCGTAAAGAAACTGGCTGCATAGGCGAAGTAAATCGCGCTGCCGCCAATCACGTTATCGCGCCGCCCGGCGGGGGTTTCGATCGTATCAATTCCGATAGAGCCTGTGACAAGTAAAGACATATGTATTTGTGTTTTGTGTTTTGTGTTTTGTGTTTTGTTATGGATTTGTCATTCGTCATTCGTCATTCGTGAGTCGCGCGTTGGACAGGATCATTAACAAATTACGAGTCACGAGTCACGAACCACGACTTTTCATCTCACAACGACGGCAACTGACGAACCTTCACCCGCGTTTCCGTCACCGTATACAACATTCCCGGCTTGGGGGCTTTATAACGTGCAAACAATCGGTCGATCGCATCGTCTTGTTCGACGTCTCCGCCTTCGAGCTGCAGATACACAATCGAGCGGCCAAACTTTACTCGGGTTTCAAGCGGACGATGCGCCAGCAAACGGTCGGTCGTCAGCACGTCCAACTGCTTCTGATTCGCCTGCGTTAGCAAGGCATCCATGTCGGCGGGCACGCTATCAAGCGCCTGGATGGAGTGTCCGTGACGTTCGATCGCCGAAGCCCCGGCGGGGGTGAGATTGCCATAAATGAGCCAGCGCATGAGTCACGCAATTTAACCGACATCACACTAAAACGCGATATCGCAACCATCTATTAAAAAAACGCCTTACGAAAAAAATCGCTGGTTGACTGTCAACCCCAAGTAGAAATGTCCGGTGTTTCTCCCAAGTTAAAATGTCCGGTTGGCGGTGACGAACGCCCGACGACAGGGATGGCGCATGACCGTTTTCGCGGGTGATTGAAGGGGATTCCTACCGAATCTATGTCACTTACCAGTTTGTAAATGAAGAAACGCTTTCCATCATCCGGATCAGCATCCATCGCTATTCGGTAGGACTTCTTCCGATTCGTAAAGGCCCTCTGCAGACTTTGAAAATTGCCGTGGGACAAATCCGGTTCTCATTCTGACTCCGGTAATTACCCTAAATCCCCAATCTTGACGTCAAAAACAAGGTGAATCATTTCTTTCTTGACAACCTAACACTTTACGAACAATGATAGGCGCACATGAATGATGTGCGTTCGAGACTCGTTCGATTTTCAGACTCTCTCACCGCCGGGTTTCCAAGCCCTGCCGAGGGGTATGAGGATGATCCATTGAATCTGCACGACTGGATCGTCCGCAATCCCGCCGCCACCTTCTTTTATCGCGTGACCGGAGACGATCTGGCACGGGAATATATTCGCGATGGCGCGATCCTGGTGGTCGATCGATCCGTCAAAGCAACGCGCGGCAAACTGGTCATCGTTGAAACAGGCGGCACGTTCGCTGTCACGCGGTTCGTCACGGATCAACCGGCGATGGTCGTCGGCGTGGTCGTGGCGACAGTCATGAGGTTTTGAATCATGTTTGCACTCGTCGATGCCAATAGTTTTTACGCCAGTTGCGAGCGGTTGTTTCGGCCTGATCTGGCCGGGCGACCCATTGTGGTGCTGAGCAATAATGACGGCTGCATTATCGCCCGATCCGCCGAAGCCAAGGCATTGGGCATTAAAATGGGCGAGCCTTATTTTCAATGTCGCGACCGGCTGAAAGAACACGATATCGCGGTCTTTAGCAGCAACTACACGCTGTATGACGACATGAGCCGCCGTGTGCAGGACGTGCTGCGCGGGTTCGCCGATGAGATGGAAGTCTATTCGATCGACGAAAGTTTTTTGTTCTGGGACGCGCCGCTGGATTGGCAGGAGGTCGGGTGGGCGATCAAGAACCGGGTTGCCGATTGGACCGGCCTGCCGGTGGGTGTCGGGATCGGGTCGACCAAGACGCTGGCGAAGCTCGCGAATCATCTTTCCAAACGCGGCAAAAACGCCAACGGCGTACACGTCATCGACGAGCACTCCGTCGCCGACGCATTGGCCGAGACCGAACTCGGCGATATCTGGGGCATTTCACGCGGATTCATCGCCCGCCTAAACGCCTTGGGCATTCACACGCCCACCGATCTTTATCACGCCGATCCGAATCTCATCCTCAATCGCCTGGGCATCGTTGGCCAGCGCCTCGTCTATGAATTGCGCGGCGTTTCGTGCATCGACCTGGAACTAATCCGCCCGGACAAGCAAAACATCTGCTGCAGCCGATCGTTCGGAACCGTCACCAATGAACTGCGTTTGATGCAAGAAGCCGTCGCAACCTTCTGTGCGCAGGCTGCGGTGAAAATGCGTCGGCAGGGTTTGGCGTGCGGGCGCATCGGGGTGTTTATCCAAACCGATCGACACGCACCCTGCGCGCAATACGCCGCATCGTGGGCGGTCTCTTTTTCAGCCCCTACCGACGACACCCGCGCGATCGCCAAGGCGGCGGCGTGGTCTCTTGGCAAAATCTTCAAACCCGAACACACCTACAAAAAAGCCGGTGTGATGCTGTTCGATCTGGTGAAATACGCCACCGCGCAACTGCCCTTGTTTCAAACAAAACCGCCCGACACCGCCCACCGCCTGATGGCCGCGATGGATACGATCAACCACCACCACGGCCGCGGAACGATCCGCCTGGCATCAGCATCCCCTTTCACGCTCAGCCCCTGCCGCACCTGGCACCTCCGATCCGAACACCGCTCCCCCCGCTACACCACCCGCTGGGACGAACTGCCTGGTATCCCCCGTTACTGAAATCCCGGAACAAAGGGAACGCGCAGAATGTCCCCTTTATCTTTCATCAAAGGCCTTTTTGGGGCACACATTCAAGCCGCGTCCCATTTGCGAATCGAACACGGATTAAAAATC
Organism: Tepidisphaerales bacterium; assembly: GCA_038210015.1. GTDB lineage: Bacteria > Planctomycetota > Phycisphaerae > Tepidisphaerales > Tepidisphaeraceae > BPJO01. Next base: position 10,895 of record JBBQXB010000077.1, on the reverse strand, counting down.
CGTTCCACGACCGAGCCTTTCCAAAATGCAGGCATTCCGTAGCACGGACGTGTCTCGTCCGTGATCTTGCTCCACGAAAAATACACGATTGACAAGGGGTGGCAGGTGGAAAAATGCCGGTGCAGAATGGGATTTGGGTGACTCAGACAACATTCGCTCGCGAATTAATTTCGGCCCTAATGGCTTGTCAATTCATAGGTTATATCTGACGACACCACCTCCAAGAGTCGAGCCTTAAATCACATAATGAACGACGATTGAATCCGTCAGCCGGTTCACTTGCCCGATGCCGATTCATGGAATACATTGGACGACTCGGATATTTCAGATCATCTAGTATCTGATCTCCCAATTTTGATCGCGACAAGGAGCTAACGTGGCCGCTGGAAAGTATCTGTTCACAAGTGAGTCGGTTTCGATGGGACACCCCGACAAGGTTTCGGACGCGATCAGCGACGCGGTGCTCGATTCGCTTTTGGCTGAAGACAGCATGGCGCGGGTGGCGTGTGAAACGCTGGTCACCACCGGTTTGGTCGTGCTGGCCGGCGAATTAACCGTCCATAACGACAACGCGATCAAAGCCCTCGACAAAGCTGAAGAAACCGCCCGCAAAACCATCCGCAAGATCGGTTATTGCAACGACGTGCGGATGCAGTTCGATTGCGATAGCTGCGCGATTCTGCGAACGCTGCACGCACAATCGAAGGATATTTCGATGGGCGTCGCCCGCGAAAAAGCCGAAGAGCAAGGCGCTGGCGATCAGGGTTTGATGTTCGGATTTGCCTGCAAAGAAACACCCGACCTAATGCCGCTGCCGATCGATCTGTCGCATAAGCTGGTCGCACGCCATGCGATGGTGCGCGAAAAGAACATCATCAAAGGCCTGCGTCCCGATGCTAAAAGCCAGGTGACTGTCGAATATGACGGTAAGAAACCTGTCCGCATTGACACGATCGTCCTCAGCACCCAGCACGCCCCGGAATACAGCACTCCGAAGATGCAAAAGAAGCTAAAGGAACTGGTCATCAAGCACATCATCGAACCGGTGATGCCTAAGAAGTTGTTCGATAAGAACAAGACGACCATCCACGTCAACCCGACTGGCAACTTTGAAATCGGCGGCCCGCACGGCGACGCCGGGCTGACCGGTCGAAAGATCATCGTCGATACCTACGGCGGTCGCGGTCGTCATGGTGGCGGTGCGTTCAGCGGAAAAGACCCGTCGAAGGTCGATCGCTCGGCGGCTTACATGGCGCGGTATATCGCCAAGAATATCGTCGCCGCCGGTCTGGCCGATGAGTGCGAAGTGCAGCTTAGCTACGCGATCGGCGTCGCCAAGCCCACCAGCGTGCTGGTCGATTGCCAGGGCACCGCCAAGGTCGATGAGAAAAAGATCAGCCAGGCCGTGATCGATCTGTTCCCGCTGACCCCGGCGGGGATTTTGAAGCACCTGAAGCTTCGCGCCCCGATCTATTCAGCCACCGCATCGCATGGCCATTTCGGGCGCAAACCCGGAACCGTCACCTACACCAGCGCCATCACCGGCAAAGAATCCACCCACGAAACCTTCACGTGGGAAAAAACGGATATGGCCGACAAGTTGAAAAAAGCGGTTGGGTAGTTGATATTTTGTGGCAGAGGTCATTTGTCATCAGTCATTCGTCATTCGGTTTGCATGAAACGCGAAACGAATGACGAATGACCTAACTCAAAACAGCCCCTTTACACATTGTCATTCAAATAATTGATTAACAATCGCAACCCGCCTTGGTCGCGTTTGTTGAATGCGAAGGTTAGTCGTGGCAGATGCGCGATCGCGGGTTCATCGCGTTCGATTGGCAGGGCATCGACGCACTCCATCCGGCCTTTCACGCAAAGCTGGCCGAACCGACGGCGGATCTCGTCCATCTGCGTTTCGCTGGGCTTTCGCTGCATGCGCAGCACGCAGGTATCGCGCACATAACGGATGCTGTGATAGGTGTTGTAGTAATGCGTCACTTCACGCAACCCCTCGTCCATGTCCTGCGTGATCTTGTAAAGATGCAGATCAGCCGGGCTGATGAGCTTGCTGGTCAGCAGATGATTTTCGACAAGATTCTTCCATCCGCCCCAGAACGGCGAACCTTCGTGATCGATCAACACCACTGGCATCGGCGCACATTTGCCGGTCTGGATCAGCGTCAGCACTTCGAATCCTTCATCCATCGTCCCGAATCCGCCGGGGAATAACGCGATCGCGTTCGAGGATCGGACGAACATCAGCTTGCGGGTGAAGAAGTATTTGAAGTTGATGAGTTTGGGATCGCCTTCGATAAACTCATTGGTGAATTGCTCGAAGGGGAGTCGAATCGCCAGTCCAAACGACGGCTTCGCCCCCGCCCCGCCGTGCCCTGCCGCCATGATCCCGCCGCCAGCGCCGGTGATGACCATCCAGCCCAGATCCGCGATCTTCTTCCCGAACGCCAGCGCCGCCTGATAATCCGGATGATCCACCGCCGTGCGAGCTGATCCGAATATGCTGATTTTGCGCACATCCTTGTACGGGCCGAACACCTTCATCGCGTATCGCAATTCCTTCAGCGACGTGTTAATCAGCTTTAAATCGCCGCGATTATTCTCATCGCGAAGCAATTTCAGCGCCGTGACCAGCATTTCCGATATCAGATCCCCATCCGGCAGCTTCTGCACCTCCTCCAGCAACGCAGAGGCGTGCTGATGCACACCCTCCATCTGCTCGCGCGACACGGCGTGGGTCGGTTCCTTAGTCTCAATCGTATCTTCAGCCTGCTGCTGCGGGATGGGTTCTTCACTCACAATCAAATACTCCTGCTACAATTATGCACAAGACTATCAAGATTTGATGAACCCCGCGAACGTTGGGACATAGGTGTTGTTAGTCACGCGTGCTATAGCACGGGCGTCCTCGCCCGTGAACGCTTGCGCGTAAAATACGAGTTGAACCACGAAGAACACAAAGCACACGAAGAAGACCACGGTAACGCCACTTCGCGTCCTTCGTGACCTTCGTGACTTCGTGACCTTCGTGACCTTCGTGGTTAATTCTGCATTCTCGTTTAGATGAATCACGGTCGAGACGCCCGTGCTACGAATACGCTGCCGACCCGTTACTTCTGCTATGGCTCGGGTTTTCAACCCGTTTGCATTTCCCGACGTAAGACTCGGATTGGAAAGCCGTGCCACGATGACTTCTCAGCGTTCTCCGTGTCTCGGCGGTGCATCTTTTTGTCGGGCAAATTGAGGATGAAACTTATTCGAGGATTCTTGCGACTGCACATCGCGGCTACAAGCGGGTAGAATCGCAGGCATGATCGAGCGGCGAAAAACACGGCAGATTGTTGTGGGGGATGACCGCGTGGGTCGCGTACGCATTGGCGGGGATGCGCCGGTCAGCGTGCAGACGATGACGGCGGGATATACCTACGAGATCGACAGGTGCGTGGCGGAAATCCATAAACTCGCGGCGGCGGGTGCGGATATCGTCCGAGTCGCGGTGCCGGAGAAAAAGGACACCGACGCACTCAAATCTATCCTGCCGCAAATCACCGTGCCGATCGTGGCGGATGTCCACTTCCACTTTCAGCGGGCGCTGGAAGCACTCGACGCGGGAGTTCACAAAATCCGTCTGAATCCGGGGAATATCAACGACCGCGCCCAAGTCGAAAAAGTGATCGACGCCTGCAAAGAACGGTCGATCCCGATCCGTGTGGGCGTGAACGAAGGATCAATCATCGAGCGCAAAGACAAACAAAAACGTATGAAAGAACTCGGCGGCGTTTTTGGAGATAACAAATACGGGCATTTCATGGCGATCATGATCGCCAAGCTCGAAGAATATCTCGACATTTTTTACGAGCGCAACTTTTACGACATCGCGATCAGTGCCAAATCGATCGACCCGATGTTGGTGGTGGCGGCGTATCGGGAGATCAGCAAGCGGTTCGATCATCCGCTGCATCTGGGCGTCACGCACGCAGGGCCGAAAGAGACGGGCACGATTCGCTCGGTCTCTCCTTTGGCGCATCTGCTCTTGTCAGGCATCGGCGACACGATCCGCATCAGCTACGCCAACGACCCGATCTATGAAGTGCAGGACGGTTTGGAATTGCTTTATTGTCTGAACTTGCGCGTGCGTAAAGGTGCGGAATTGATCGCCTGTCCGACCTGCGGGCGGATACAGGTCGATCTATTCAAGTTGGTGCAGGATGTGCGGAAGAAGTTGGAAGCGGAGATTGTGTTGCCGATCAAGGTGGCGGTGATGGGCTGCGTGGTCAACGGGCCTGGCGAGGCCGAAGGCGCCGACGTCGCGATTTTTGCCGGCGATCGACGCGGGATCATCTACGTGCAGGGCGAAAAGGTTGCGAATGTGCCCGAAGAACAAATCCTGGATCGGCTGCTGCAAGAGTGTCGGTTGTTCGAGATGAAAGTGCGTAGCGGCGAAGCGAAACTGGGGGAAAAGAAGGTGGACATTCTTCCGCCTGACCCAATCGGTGAGCTTGGCAGCGGCTGGGAGAAAATCCAAACCACCAAGTCAGGCATCGGTTTACCGGTCATTAAATGACGGTGTCTTTGCATAGTGCGACACTGCGCTCCATGTATCTTGGTACTTCGAAAGGACTTGTCGATCATGCGATTCGATTGCGAATTGCGAGTCAAGTGGATGCTTCGGCGTCCGTCAGCATGACAGATGTTTTGCGATGATGATGCGCGATCGATGCAAGCCTTATACATCACGCGGATATCGCGGCGTGGCAGCGTTGGCAGTCGGGGCTGGTGCACGGTTCAATGTGCGCGGTGGCGTTGCCTTCGCCTAGAGTTAGTTCCATCTCGTATTCGATGCGGCTGGCGATTTCATGCCCTTGAGCGACATCCAGATGCGCGGGCACGACGAGATGAAAATCGACCCAGTGATAGCGTCCGCTGTGCCGGTGTCGGAGCTTGTGATAGCTACAAAACTGGGGTTCGATGCCGCTTGTACCCGCGTGTGAATCGAGGATCGCGACGAGTTGTTTTTCGTCCGCCAGGTCCTGCTCATCCATCAGGCCGCCAAATGCTCTTTTCAGTAGTCGCAGGCCGCTCCATGCGATGTAAAAGCTGATTAGAATCGCGACGATCGGGTCGGCGATGGCCCAGCCGGTGGACATCACGATCACCAGTGCGACCAGCACCGCAACACTGCTCAGCGCGTCGGTGAGCAGATGCTGCCCGTCGGCCTCAAGCGCCATGGATTGCTGTCGTCGTCCCGTGCGGACGAGTAATACACCGACGCCGGTGTTAATCAGCATCGCGATCACGACCAAGATCAATCCAATATCCAGTCGCGCCGTTTCAATCGAGTGATAGCGCAATAGGTCGATCGTGCGTACAAAGATGAAGACCGACGCGAGCAGGATCATGCCGCCTTCAAGCCCCGCCGACATAAACTCGACCTTGCCGTGCCCGTAGGGATGTTTTTCATCCGCAGGCGTGTGCGCCAACACCAATGCCCACATCGCGACCATTGACGCGATCACGTTGACGATACTTTCAACCGCGTCGGAGAAAACCGAAGGCGATCCGGTCAACCCGTAGGCTGCGAACTTGATCGCCAATAGCAACAGCCCGACAGCGATCGAGAGGATCGCCGCTCGCCGTTCGATTCGGGGAATTCTCGAAAATTGCTGAAGCATCGAACCCGAATGGTAAGCCCTGTTGCGTGGCGTGCAATCCTTTGTCGTAGAAGCCATCTGTTCGCTGGGGTCTGCCAGTTTTTCTGTCGCGGGAAGAGGACACGATCTCGATCCATTCTCACAGCAGTGTGACGCGTTGAAACAAGAACAGGCCGCAGAGGCGTAAAGGCGCAGAGATAAAAATTATGAATTGAATGTATTCATGTGCTTTGACTCCTATTCTTGGCATCGTGCCAGTGCGTTCTATTTTTATAATCTCTTTTATTGGTCGCGATTTATAGCGTTGCTCTCTCTGCGTTTTTGCGTCTCTGCTGCCTATTCTTTTTATTAAATCATTCCACCAGCACATTGCTGAGACGGAAAGATTGTCAGATCCACTCGGTGCTCTGTGCAGGCGGCGGTTCATATTTTTTCTTCAAGGAAGTGCGTGTAGGATTTCGATCTGCGAATGGGATGGCTAATTTTGAATCACAAAAAATGCTCGGTGCACGCTCCGCGCCCGCTCAACGCGTGAAGTGCGTCGATTGGCTGCGCGGGTTGGCGGTGTTGGTGATGATCGAATGCCACGCTTTGTTTTTGCTTGATCCCGCCTACGACCAATCCGCTGCACGGCAGGTGCTGAATCTGATCAACGGATTGGCGGCGCCGACGTTCATCCTCTGCGCGGGGTTTGCGATGGGTTTGTCGTTCGGGCGCATCGGAGATGACGTAGCGGGGCTGAAAAAACGCACGATCAAATCGCTGCGACGAATCAGCGTCGTATTGGTTGTATCGCTGGTGCTCAAACAGGCGTTTTGGAATCTGCTGTTCCATCCGTCGCGGTTGATGTGGTTGTCAGTGCTGGATTGCATCGGGCTGGCGATGCTGATGCTGATGGCCGTTCTCATTGTCACCACCAGACATCGCACGATGCGCTTGTTGATGCTTTCAGGACTGCTGGCGATGTTTTTCATCATTGCGCCGTGGGTCGCATCGCCGGCGAACTTTGGGTGGGTGACGCCTTTTCTCAACAACAGTTTTTATTCCGACACCTGGCCGTTAGTGCCGTGGGCGGGTTATGCCTTTGCCGGTGCAATCATCGGCGACGCGTTGGCACGCAAACCCTCCGCAGCCACGATCCTGCTGACGATGCTGACAATGCTGGGTATTTCGGTCGCGATCATCTTTTTTGTTCCGTGGGCGACTTCGCGCTGGATCAACGGGTATGACCCTTCTCTACTGGTCAACGGTGCCGAACGCTGCGCGCAAATCGCGATCGTGGCGATCCTGCTGCTGGGGATCGAGCGGCTGTCGCATTTTTGGCGATGGCTGGTCGCGAATCCATTAATGTGGGTGATTGAACTGTTCGGCAGGCAATCGCTGTGGGCCTATGTGATCCACCTGCTAGTCCTGTTCGGCGTCGGTCCGCTTTATCCGCTGCGTAGTGTCTGGCGATCAGGCGGATGGTTGAGCTACGGTTTGCAGGCGACCGTGTTGATGCTCAGCACCGTCGGGATTTGCTTGGCGATCGACATGTGGACACGTCGGCAACGCACCGCAATTCGCCTGGATGCCGCGACAAGCCCATGACCGCGTAGGTTTGGATAACCAAACGAAAATCCCACACTTTCTATTCCCGCCCTTGCCAGTCACGCGGCGTGAAGCGACACTCGCAACCGTTATATGGAAACCGCCCTTCGCAATCGTCTGACGTATGGCCCGATCATGCTGATCGGATTGTTCGGGCTGCTCTGGCTGGATCATGCGATCCAGCAGTGGACGCTGCCGCGCGTCGTCGTGGGCGGGCATCCGATGGGGATTGGCGGGGTAGGACTATTGGTATTGCTATTGGGTATTCTTCCTTTGGCGACTTATGAATTAGCGCAGTTGTTCGCTGCCGAAAAAGTCCGACCCTATCGCACGATTGCCAGTGTCGGTTCGGCGTTGTTGATCTTGCACGCATTTGGTACGCAATTTGAAGCTTTTCGACCCTACGCCACCAGTTCGCTGGCGTTCATCATCGTTTTTGTGATGCTTTTAGCGGCGTTGTTGCGGGCGTTGGACAAGCAAACCGACGAAGCAATTCATCACATGGCGGGCACCGTGCTGGCGACGCTTTACCTCGGCGGGCTGGCGTGGTTTTTGATGGCGTTACGGGTTAAAACCGCTGTCACGCCCGACGGTGTAATCAAGTTCCACGGCACAACAATGACCGTGCTGATGATCCTTCTGGTGGTCAAGTTTACCGACATCGGCGCTTTTTTTGGCGGCAAAGCACTCGGACGACATAAGTTGATCTTCTGGCTTAGCCCGGGCAAAACTTGGGAAGGTCTAGTCTGCGGCGTGCTGACGGCGGGCGTCGTGGGGATGATCTGTGCACCGCTGATCATCAACCTAGGACCTTACAAAGCCTTCGCGTTTGGCGTCATCATCGGCGGGATCGGGCAAGTCGGGGATTTACTCGAATCCATGATGAAACGCGACGCCGAGGTGAAGGATTCAGGTAAACTGATCCCCGGTTTCGGCGGGGTGTTGGACGTGATCGACTCCCCCCTGCTGGCAGCACCGTTTGCCTATCTGGTCTTCAGCGCCCTGTAAGCTTGGCCCCCCCCGTGACGCAAAATCGTACAATAAAAACGCAAAACCGTATGTATTTCGCTTGACGCGATGTTAAGATTGGTATCGATCATTTCGTACCCGTCCAGAGTTTTGCAGTTATGCGGAGCAGGCACATGAGAAAAACCAGAGGCTTTACACTCGTCGAATTGTTGGTCGTCATCGGCATCATTGCCGTGTTGATCTCATTACTCTTGCCAGCATTGAACAAAGCACGCGAGCAAGCCAAAGCCGTCAAGTGCATGAGCAATCTCAGGCAAATCGCGATGGCGTACCAATTTTACGCTCATGAGAATCGTGGCTGGTTTCCGGTGAGCCTCGTCGATGATAATTTCTATGGCACGAAGGTTTATTTCAGAGGCTACTACAGCGATGAATGGATTCGCACAGAAGATTTTGCGACGCCGCCAGCGGGTAGGTCACCAGCCTACAACCGATGCGCTCCGACGATGATCGCCCCACGATATGTGACGCCGGATGTCTTCTTTTGTCCTAATAATGCCCCGATCGGTTGGAATAAAGAAATCGCAGACTGGCGAAGCCTAGCAGCTTTTTTGGATGATGGGACGAAGACCGCGACACAGTGGAACGCATTGACTGGTTTTAACCCACGCTACCCTGGCAATCGCATGATCGGGTACACGATGCCCAATCGTGGTGGTTCGAGTTCCGGCGGTATCCTGCGGTTTATCGGCCCGCTTCGCGTCAGCGAAAAATCCATCCTCCCCGTGGCTGCTGATTTGAGCACGCAAATAGGTGGTGGAAATGACTATATCTCCTCCACCAAATGGGTCCGTGCCCGTCACAATGGAAGCAACAACGTCGCCCGCACGGATGGAAGCGTCAGCTCGATCCGGTTAGTCGGTCGAACTGATTTCACGAATGTCTACCGACCCAGCGACAATCACGGACGTCCAATTCCAGTATATGAAGGCTCATTGGGCGAACTCAAAGAGTTTCGTTGATAGCAGTGAACATGTTCGTGTGCCTGTGACGATATGGATTGAGGGATAGACAGATGAAACAACTGAATCGATCTACCAGATCATGCGCAGCTGGTTTCACACTCGTCGAGTTGTTGGTCGTCATCGGCGTGATCGCGATTTTAATTGCGATCCTGCTCCCCGCGCTCAACAAAGCCCGCGAAGCGGCGAGGCAGATCAAGTGTGCTTCGAATCTACGCCAACTCTATTTTGCCACGTCGATGTATGCCGCGGAGTTTAAAGGTTCGATCCCAACGCGAGGCGAACAATACGGCTTGCTGCAAATGTTGAAGAACTCCACCACAACCAACGGGGTTGAAATCCCGGGTTTGATGTACGCGATTTACACCTACATGGGGGTCAAGGTATCGCCCGATGGCAAAGTGGTTGGGGACAATATCTACATTATGATGTGTCCGGTACGCACGATGCAGCATCGGTGGGGCGATCCGCGGATGTACGCCGAACCAGGCGAGCCGGGGCACAACGGTCAATATTACTGGAAATATGGGAACAGTTCGTACGAGTTTCCGGCGGGGTCGGCTTATTTCACATCAAACATTCCAGGACAAAAGTTTGTCTACTTCGTCAATCTCGCCAAGCTGCCCCCAACCACACCTATGCTATCGGATTCTGTCATCTTCCCCGAACCGGCGGGCAATCACGCACACTCGCAGCAAACCAATCACTGGGATGGTCGAAACAATCGCCCCAAGGGCGGGAATGTGACCTTCGCAGATGGAAGCACGCAGTGGATCACCTTCGTGCAAAATGGGAGCAACTCGTTTGGATGGGAAAAATACCCGAACCAAGCGGTCATGGGACCTAAAGGCTTCGCTTTCTCGTTGAACAGTTACGATTACGGCACGGGTACATCGATGTCCACCAACGCCAAATTCTGGTGGAACGCCAAACCCGGCCCGACCAACAATTTCCCTGCCCGCCGCGGGAAACTCGTCGGGCCCTACCCCAAGTCGTAGCAAATCCATTGCTGACCGAACGGGTCTAAAATCGCGTTCAAAATTCGTTCATGTCGGGTGGCGCTCCTACGATCGTCAAGAAAGGTCCCCGCTATGAAAACCACAGTTGCTCTCGCCGGAATTTTACTGCTTATGGCAGGCTGTACGTCGTACTATCGCATCACCGACACGGATACTGGACGCACCTATCTGACGACCAGCGATTCGTTCAAGCAGATGGGATCGAACAATGTCGTGAACTTCAAGGACAATATCACGGAGAAAAACGTGAACTTGAACAGCTACGAATATCGCGAAATGAAAGAGGCCGAGTACAAAGCCGACCTCGCGGCCCGGCAAGCGCAAGTGCCACCAAGTCAGAAATAGGTCTGAACAATCGGAATAACCCGCATCGGGCGATCAAATCAAAGACTCGCACAGTTGCACGACAATGATGCGTTGTCGCATCCAAAGCAATCGGCTCGGGTGAAACACCCGAGCCGATTAAACTTCTAGGACAAACTAACCAGTGACCCCAATGGGATTCGAACCCATGTCGCGGCCGTGAAAGGGCCGTGTCCTAGGCCTCTAGACGATGGGGCCTATGACCCGTCAGTGTAGCTGACAGGGGCGTAGGAAGATACGTCTTTCAATCGCGCCGGTCAAATGTT
>JBBQXB010000076.1:0-16526 GCA_038210015.1 Tepidisphaerales bacterium | reverse complement strand
GCATTTTGGACCATCAATATCGGTCTGGCGCTAATGGTACTGATCAGCGTGCTGCCTGTGGGCTTGCTCCAGACGTGGGCGAGTGTTGAACACGGCGTCTGGTATGCCCGATCCGCCGAGTTTATGCAGACCGATCTCATGCATACCCTCCGATGGCTGCGCGTTGTTGGCGACACCATTTTTGCGATCGGCATTGTCGCGATCGGCTGGTTTGTCGCAGGATTGCATTTCGGATGGTCGCTGGACAAGTCGACGGCCATCGTCGAAACCGAACCGGACCAAACACTATGACTTTACCTCTTTTAAGGAGTTTTCTATGACCACGATCGATCCACAAACCACCGTCGGCGAACTGGTTCGCCAGCACCCGATTCGCGCCAAGCTGTTCGAAGAACTGAAAATCGATTTCTGCTGCGGGGGTAAAATCCCATTGGCAGAGGTCTGCGAGAAAAAAAATCTCAACCCCGATCAGTTGATCGCGATGATCCGCACACTCGATGCGGTTTCGGCGGGTCAAAATACTGAGCAGATCGATGCCGATAAAATGAGTTTGTCAGAACTCGCCGATCACATCGTCCGGACCCACCACGCCTACGTTCGCGAAGAATTGCCACGATTAGATTTCATGACCCGCAAGGTTCATGCCGTCCATGGCGAACACGACCCGCGACTCGCGCAAGTCCGCCAGGCGTTTGTCGAACTGCAAGACGAGATGAACAGCCACATGCTTAAAGAAGAGCAGGTGTTGTTCCCAATGATCCGTCGGCTCGACACCGCCACCGGCGCACTGCCTAACGATACTTTTTCGGTCTCAAACCCGATTCGTCAGATGGAAGCCGAACACGATGCCGCGGGTGCAGCATTGGAAACGATGAGCAACGCCACTGACGGTTATCAACCGCCTGAATGGGCGTGCAATACCTATCGTGCGATGCTCGATGGGCTGGCACGATTGGAACGCGATATGCACCAGCACGTTCACAAAGAAAACAACGTGCTGTTTCCCAAAGCCATTCAACGCGAAGCGAAGTTGCTGTCCGCTTGATCACCACAACGTCTGTAGAGTTCTTTCAAGGGCTGGTATTAACCACGGGTTAATACCAGTCCTTGCGTTTGAAGATCATCAGCAACCCGCCGACGATCGACATCATAATCAGCACCACCGCCCAGAACGACCACAGCGAATGCAGGCCGGGGATGTTGTCGAAGTTCATCCCGAAAAAACTGGTAATCACCGTCATCGGCAGCGCGATTACGCTAATGACGGTCAGCGTTTTCATCACTTGATTCGTCTTATTGCTTAGCGACGACAGATAAATATCGCGAATGCTCAGCACCAGATCGCGATAGATTTCGATCGTTTCCACAGCACGGATCAGATGGTCCTGCACGTCGCGCAGGTAGACCCGCGCCTGCTCGCGAATGAAAGCTACGTCCCCGCGCGTGAGTTGGCCGATCACCTCTCTCTGCGGGCCGATCACCCGGCGTAGGCCGAGCAAATCGCGCTTCTTTCCGCTCACGCGGTGCAATAAGTCCTGCTGAGGATTCTCGATCGCCTCTTCTTCCAATGCGTCCAATTCCTCCTGCATCCAGTCAAAAATCGGCATATACGCATCGACGACGTGATCGAGAATATAATGCAGCAGCATGTCCACGCCGGCGTCGAGGATGCGGGCAGGGTTGGCCGACACTTTGAGCAGTGCATCATGGATCGACGCCATCGCCTCTTCGTGGATCGTCACCAGATACCGCTCGGATAAAAAGATATCCAGCTCCTTGGTCTTCAGTTTTTCCTTGAACGTCCCCAGATCCGGCCCGTGGATGACCATGTAGTAATAGCCCGATGCGCACATGTCGCCCAGATGGTTGTAACTCTCGATCTTTGGCCGCTGGTTGTATTGAATCGTGTCTTCGATCGCCAGCGGGTGAAAGCCAAACACATCATCCAGAATCGCCAGCTCATTATCGTCCGGCCGATCCAGATCCACCCAAAACACCGCCTTGGGATCGCGCACCGCGCGATGCAGGGTGCGTTCATCCGAATCGGTCGAGATCGTTCCGTCGCCAAAGCGGATATACGCACTTACCATGCCCGTGAGAATCGGCGGGCGCGATGCGGGTGTCAAATCGGCGCAGCAGAACTTAATGTGACGTGAGGGAGAGCGCGATCAAATGCCGCAGACTCATGCAACTCCGCGAAGCGGCGGGATGAAATCCCGCCTGTACCTATGCAATATCCAAGACCATCGTGTCAATATATGATAAACGCATGGCGAGACGATTCTTCATCGGGGTTGGGGTGTGGACGGTTGTATGCTGGGTGACGGCGCTACCGAGTTGGTGGCTGTCGAATGATTATCCAGTGGAAGGTCGGTTGATGGGAATTGCGTTTTGGGTGGTGCTGTATGCGTGGATTACTTCGACGGATGCGTTTTATGCACGCTGGGCAGACCCGACCGAACGGTTGGCACTTTACATTACATACGGCTTGCGAATGCTGATGAGCTTGTTAGCGCTGGTCGTACCCGTTGCGATGATTGTGGACATGTATTGCGGGATGCTTTCGATCATGATCGTGACCCACGCCGCGGGCGAGTCTGCAACAAACGCAAGCGCCGATCCAGTATTCCGCATCGTGGCCACCACATTTATCACAATCATCCAAGGGGGATTCTTAAGCATCCTGACTTTCTTCGGCCTGCTGATTATCCGCGCGATTTGCGGCGTCGGTAGGCGCAAACGTCACCCCCCGCGCGGGTTTGAAGTGTTGCCGATGAAGCCGGTGGATTCGACGCTTGCGCCGAGTTCACCTGTCCATCCGATGGATCATTCCAACTGAACATAAATCACCTTCGGACTAAACAAACCCCGTTAAGCCGCCAGCTTGCTGGCGCTGTTATTCGACTATCACGACAACCTCATTGTCGCACCGATATCCGCGCAACACCTGAATGCGTCAATCCAAAAAAGTTTGCGCTAATTTACTAGGAAATAGACAAGACATTGCGCGATAGCATCGCCAATCGCGCAACATCGACGGTACTGATGAAAGCCCTACGATATCGCGGCGGCTTCGGCATCGGCGGGGGCGACACGCGGGGCGGCGTCCTCGCGAACGGGTTCGGGGAGATGACTATGACCGGCAGCAAACACCAGCAACAACGCCCACGCCGCCTGGGCGAACATCGCGAACACGAACGTGAGGCTGGCGGGCAACGCGTACATCAACATGCACATCGGAATCCAATAACACCAGCACAACAGGATCAATCCCACCACATGTTTCAGATACCAATGCAAACCGATTTCTTTCAAGATCGCGCTGGCGTTCCACTGGAGACGGCGACACGTGAACACCAACGCGACGCTGGGCAGCGTAATCAACGGGGAATACACGAATTGGTCAATGGCGGTTTTTATTGCGATGGTTGTGATGGTTCCATCAGGCGGAAACAAGTGGCCCATCCATCGGTAGAACAGGTCGCCAGTCAGTCCGAAGGCGCCGAAAATCGCGGCGTTGTATACAAAGTCGATCCATCGGGCGCGATCAAAGGTGGTTTGACGCAACGCGACGACTTTGGCGATTTCCGGTGCGACCGCACCGGACACAATGCTGGCGATGACTGCGATCACCAGCCCAAGCGCCAGCACGCCCCCGGCGGCTTTCCAGATCGCGAGTTGATCCATCGCGTCACGCATGACGGCGACCTTGAAATAGCCGACCACGACCAGCATTCCGCAGGATTGGATCAGAAGAAATGGCCGCCAAAACCGTGCAACGGCGGCGATACCCGGACGAATCAAGGTCAAAAAAGTGTCATTCACGTCAAATTGCGATGATAAGATAATTCGAGATCAAATTGAACTGACCCCCACGATTCTGCCTCAAATCAAACGCTTGCGGTACCGTGCGGCTGCGACATTTCGTCGATCTTGCGTAAAAAGGCGGTTTCGACGACACTTCCCGTCCCACAATTCATTGAGGAAGGACCACTAACATGGCATATGAATCGGATAAGAAATTAAAGTTTACGTTCGGACTCTGGACGGTTGGCAATGTTGGCCGTGACCCGTTCGGCGGCCCGACCCGCGAACCGCTGGACGTACGCGGAATCTGCGATCTGCTCGGCGACGCCGGTGCGTATGGCGTGAACTTTCACGACAACGATCTGATCCCCATCGACGCAACCGCAACCGAAGCCGACGCGATCAAGAAAGAATTCAAAAAGGGTCTCAAAGACAACGGACTGGTCGTTCCGATGGCGACCACCAATCTGTTTTCCGATCCTGTTTTCAAAGACGGTGCTTTCACCAGCAACCACGCAAGAATCCGTGCCTACGCGATCCAGAAAACGATGCGGGCGATGGATTTAGGCGCGGAGTTTGGCGCGAAGATTTACGTCTTCTGGGGCGGCCGCGAAGGATGTGAAACCGACGCCGCCAAGAATCCGGTCGATTCAATCAAGCGTTTCCGCGAAGCGATCGATTTCCTCTGCGAATATTCGATTAGCAAAAAATATGGCTACAAGTTTGCGTTTGAAGCCAAACCGAATGAGCCGCGCGGGCACATGTATTTTGCCGTCACCGGATCGTACCTGGCGTTGATCCCCACGCTGAAGCATCCGGAGATGTGCGGCGTAAATCCCGAAGTCGCGCACGAAACGATGGCGGGGCTGAACTTCACCCACCACGTCGCACAGGCACTGGAGATGAAAAAGCTGTTTCATATCGATCTAAACGATCAGGAAATGGGTCGTTACGATCAGGATTTCCGCTTCGGACAGGCGAATATCAAGCAGGCGTTTTTCCTGGTCAAGCTGCTGGATGATTACAAATACGATGGCTGTCGGCATTTCGATGCCCACGCGCTGCGTACCAGCAATTACGAAGACGTGAAGGCGTTCGCCAAGGGCTGCATTCGGTCGTACATGATCCTGAAAGAAAAAGCCAAACGCTGGAACGAAGACAAAGAAATTCAGCAGATTCTGCAGACGATCAACGTTGAGGATCAGTCGGTTGCAAAACTGACCAAGAAGTTCAGCGTCGGCAATGCCTCCAAGCTGTTAGAAGCCGATTTGGATCGGGTTGAACTCGCCAAAGCCCCATTGCCTTACGAGCGGCTGGATCAGCTGACGATGGAACTGCTGATGGGCGTTCGTTAAGCTTGTCATTTCGTCCCTTAAAATTTATCGGCACTCATGTCTTGATCGGCGTGGGTGCTGTTTTTTTGTTCGTCGAACAGTGTTGGGATTGTTATACTTAATAATCATGAGTTCGACCCTTCACGAATTTCCGCTACGCCCAAGCCGTCGGGGGGAACCGACGTGGGAGATGCTCGATCAATTTCCGATTCAGGGAAACTGGACAGTCGAGAAGTATTTTAAGCTGCCTGAGGATGGCAGGTTGATTGAATACAACGACGGACTGTTGGAGGTGGTTCCGATGCCCGATTGGATGCATCAACGGTTAGCGTATTTAATTTGTGCCGCAATTGAAAAGGTGATGGTTCGCGCTAAGCGGGGCGTTTGTGCGTTGCCTCCGTTTCGGTTGCAAATTAACCAAGAGAAATATCGATACCCCGACATCATGTACCTGTCGCCGGATCATCTGGATCGGTTCCAAACCGACCAATGGGATTACGCCGATCTGGTGGTTGAAATCGTTAGCAAGGATGACCCGGCGCGGGATTACGTTGATAAACGTGCCGAGTACGCGCAATGCGGCATACCGGAATACTGGATCGTCGATCCGGTGCAAAACCTGATTCATGTGCTGGCGCTTGATCCGAATCAGCCGGGCGTGTATCGCGAACATTCGGTTCAGTCCCTGCGCAGTGGCGTGCGATCGGTGACGATGCCTGAGATCGAAATTGATTTCGCGACTCTGGTCGATCAAGCGTCGGCGATCCCGAATCGCGACTGATTTTCGATTTGTGCGTTATTTCGTCACGAGGCCGTCATTTCGCAGGCACGGTCTGCTGCGTTTTGCCGCAGTGGAATGCGAGCATTTTTGGGGTAAAGTGTGATGATGAATCAGGTTACACCAGTTGCGGTCATTGGTTGCGGGCGGATGGGTCGTCTGCACGCGCGGGTTTATTCGCAGATGCCCAATGTCAAACTCGTCGGCGTTTATGACGCCAACGATGAAGCCGCGAGCAACACCGCAGAGGAATACAACACCACCCGCGCAGAAACGCTGGAAGAACTGCTTGGAAAAGTACAGGCGGTGACAATCGCTGTCCCGACGACATATCATTTGCAAACCGCGACCCCTTTTCTGGAGAGAGGGATTGCCTGTCTGATCGAAAAACCGATTGCGGTGAACTCTATCGAAGCCCGCCAATTGCTCGCATTGGCGGCCAGGTTTAAGGCGATCATTCAGGTCGGACACATCGAGCGATTCAATCCAGTCGTGCGGGCGATGCTGGAAATGAAGATCGTCCCCGGTTTTATCGAAGTCACGCGCGTTAGTCCGCTTAGTTTTCGATCGATCGACGTCGGCGTTGTGCTGGACATGATGATTCACGACATCGACATCGTGCTGCAATTGGCGCGTTCGCCGGTTCAGAGTATCGATGCGGTTGGCGTGAGTGTGATCGGCGATGCCGAGGACATCTGCAACGTGCGGTTGCGCTTCGCCAACGGATGCGTCGCGACGCTGGTCGCATCGCGATTATCGTTAAAGACCGAGCGCAAACTTCGCGTGTTTGGTGCGGATATCTATGTGTCTATCGACTACGCCAAACGTGAGGGTATTTCGATCCAGAAGGGCAAGAATGTCGATACCGTTCGCGAAGTCGTTCAGCGAATCAAGCGCGGCGAGATCGAAGATTTGTCCGATCTGAATTACACCGATCTGGTCGATGTAAAACAATTGCAAATTGAAGACGAAGAACCGTTACGCGCAGAGTTGGACGCGTTTATCGAATCAGCCGTGAACAAAACCGCGCCGGTCGTCACCGCCGACGACGGATTGGCAGCGGTCGAAGTCGCAGAGAAGATTGTGAAGGCGATGACGAAGCAGAAGGTGGGATAAGAATCGTGGTTCGGGATTCGTGGCTCGTGGTGCGTGAAAGGCGAAGAGTGAAGGATGAAGGACGAAGGATGAAGGATGAAATATAGTTGCCCATTCCCGACCTCCGACCTCCGGCATCACAAATGAAGAATGACGAATGACAAAAGACAAATGACGAATCAATGACCGAATAACGAAGCCCCAAAATATCAAAATATCAAAATATCAAAATATCAAAACACAAAACACGATTTCCCTTCCTCATGCTCTGTCCCATATGTAAATCGCCGATCGATGAATCAACCGCGGGTCAACCCGGGTCGGTCTTTCCATTTTGCTCAGCCAAGTGCCAGACCGTTGACTTGGGCCGATGGCTGGATGGGCGGTATCAAATTCCTGTTGATCGTGACGATGAGATATACGAGGACAACTCCGATGACGAAGAATCGTAGGCGGGGCGGTTGAATAACCACGCGTCACCGGGCGGCAAGCGTGATGAACCTGACCATGAGATTTTGCAGGTGTCACAAAGATCTTGGTCGCTTCGTAAGGCAGGTAGTACTGGTCGGTTGGCGGGGGAGGCGCGAGCAAGCTCGCGGCTAAACGATGTGGTATGGATTTGCCTGCCTTTGCGTGGAATTGCAATCTTCTGGTGCGCGTTGCGTCGGGGTGGCAAGTCTGCTAAATTGCTTGGCTCGCAAGTTTTTTGAACGTAATTAGAGGTGTTTTATGTCGATGGATCCGTCACTCAAGAGCGCCAGCGCGCTGGTTCGTCACCGCAATGTCTTAACCCGCGGCGAACGTCTGGACAAGCTGGCTGAGCAGGGCAAATGGGATGATCAAAAGAGCGTTTTTGGCCTGGTAAAGGTCGGAAATCGCAAATTGATCGTCGGTGGTAAGGTGAAAGCCGAAGCCGCTGAAGGCGATGCTGCCGCTCCTGCCGCCAAGGGTGCTAAGGGCGCCAAGGGTGCTGCCGCTCCCGCCGCCAAGGGTGCCAAGGGCGCTGCCGCCCCCGCAGCCAAAGGTGCTAAGGGCGCCAAGGGTGCCGCCCCGGCTGCCAAGGGCGCTAAGAAGTAATTCGGACTTCCGTCCGATTGTTGATGACTTACGCGTATGGCGTGAATCGGCGGTATCGCTGCTTCACGCCATACTCATCTGATTACGCGCACCTATTTTCACGATGTCCACACGCTCGCTTATCTCTTCGCGCGCTCATGCCGTAGATGCCTCCGGCATTCGCAAGGTCTTTGATCTCGCCGCGAAGATGAAGGACCCGATCAATCTGTCGATCGGACTCCCCGATTTTGATGTCCCGCAGATCGGCAAGCAGGCCGCGATTGATGCGATCAACGCCGGGCATAACCGTTACACCCCCACGCAAGGTATCGCACCGCTACGCGATCGGCTTCGCAAAGACCTTTCGACCGAGTTTGGTAAGGATGTCGGCGACGTGCTCATCACCTCCGGGGTATCCGGTGCGCTACTCTTGGCGATCCTGGCGATCATCGACCCTGGCGACGAGTGCATCTTCCTCGATCCCTATTTCGTCATGTACAAGCACCTACTGACGATGGCCGGCGGCAAGTCGGTCGTTGTTGATAGCTACCCTGATTTCCGTTTCCGTGCCGATCGGGTTGAGGCCGCGATCACGCCACGCACGAAGATGCTCATCCTCAATTCGCCGAGCAACCCCACCGGCGTGGTGATGAGCGAGCAGGAAATCAAAGACGCCGTCGCGATCGCAAAAAAGCACGATCTGTTGATTCTGTCCGATGAGATTTATGAACCTTTTTTGTATGACCAGATGCGAGATGCGAGTTGCGAGTTGCCAGAGAATGCAGCCTCACAACTGGCAACTGGCAACTCGCAGCTATACTCCCCACTCAGTCTTTACGACAATACGCTGGTCGTTCGCGGTTTTTCAAAATCGCACGCGATGACCGGCTGGCGAGTGGGTTACGCGTTTGGCCCGGCAGAGGTTGTCGCGCAGATGACCAAGTTGCAGCAATACACCTTCGTCTGTGCCCCGTCCCCGTTTCAAGAAGCGGCACTCGCGGCGATGGATACCGATATGTCGGCTCATGTCCAGGCGTACCAAAAGAAGCGCGACATCGTTTATTCCATGCTGTCGCCAAAGTTTGAAATCGAACGCCCCGGCGGCGCGTTTTACATCTTCCCCAAAGCCCCGGGCAACCAAACCGCCAGCGAATTTGTCGAAAAAGGGATCGCCAACAATGTGCTGATCATCCCCGGCAACGTCTTCTCCGAGCGCGATACGCATTTCCGAATTTCCTACGCGACGACGGATGAAAAACTCGTCCGCGGGTGTGAGATCCTTCTATCCCTCGCGTAATTGACGAACGCGCATAGGTAAGCGGCGCGGACGAAGCCCCGCGTATTCCTCGGACTTACTTTCGTATCTTCGTCTATTCGGGGATCCCGTGGTTGTTGATAAAGGAGGCGGGACTTCGTCCGCGCCGCTTCGCGAGGGTAGGATTGTGAGCATGATGAAGCGCGATCATCATAATCGTCGTGTGCTCGCGTATCATCTAATCATCACCGCGTATGGGTTTTGGTTGCCGAACGATCCGCGTGGGTCGTGGTCGGATTCGGTTCGATCATTCGATCTGCGTCGTTTTGGTCCCGCGACCAAAGTCACCGACACGCGCTCACACGCCTACCGCCCGCATGATCGTGAGAAAAGGCTTGCCGCGAAAGCGGCATTGGCGCGACCGGCGGTGCGTTTTAACGGACTTCAGGCTCGTGCGATCGCGAGTGGATTTTCGCGAAAAATTGCGAGTGTGGATATCGTCGTTCACGCCTGCGCGGTGATGCCCGATCATGTTCACTTTGTCATCGCGCGATCCTGTTCATCCATCGAGCACATCTGCGGACAACTGAAAGCGAGTGCATCTCGCGAATTACTCGAACAGGGACTACATCCGTTTCAGAACGAGCTCTACACCGATGGCACGCGCCCCTCGCCGTGGGCAAGAGGGCAGTGGGCACCGTTTTTATTCGATGATGCCTATATCCGCCGTGCGATTGCGTACGTCCGTAACAATCCCATCCGCTACGGAATGAAGTCGCAACAATGGAAGTTTATCACGCCGTACCCAACTAATTGAACGGTCTATCTCGATGTCAAATCCATGTCCCCAATACTGTACACGATGACAGGCCGCGCGGACGAAGTCCCGCCGTATCACAGAAACACCCCACGCGTCATTTCCAACGGTGGGGTGTGATGTTTCACATGTGTTGTTGTCCACGTCGAAACAGTTTCATCGCAGATCAATCCATTTACGAACAACCCATCGAGTTGCCGCAGTTTTGGCATTTGTAGCAGGTGCCGGATCGTACGGTAATGCTGCCGCAGACGTCGCAGGCGGGGGCGTCGGCTTGCATTTGGCTGCCTTGCTGAGACAACGGATCAATCGCGGTCAGACGCGGGACGGTCAGCGTTTGCTGTGCGCCCGATGAGTGCGGACGCGTGGCGGATGCCTTGGCGGCGAGACCGGAACCGTAGTCGAACGGCTTGGCATCCGGCGACGAATCATCATCTGAATCCTTCTGACGAATAATCTCCGGCGACGTAGCGCGCTCGGCGACCGGACGGGCGGCAGGCGCTGGGGATGATCGCTGCGAACGGGCCGGGGCATTGGCGGCGCGGTAGCCGGGGACAAACTCCATCGCCATCCAGCGGAAGATGTAATCGGTCAGGCTTTTCGCCATCGGGATTTCGGCGTTACGGGTCATGCCGTTGGGTTCGAATCGCACATGCTCAAACTTCCGCACGAGCGATTCGACAGGCACGCCGTATTGCAGACTGACCGAAACCAGCGTCGCAATCGTGTCCATCAATCCGCCGATGGTCGATCCTTCCTTCGCCATCGTGACGAACATTTCGCCGGGCATTCCGTCTTCGTAAAGACCGACGGTGATGTAACCTTCATGACCGGCTACGTCAAACTTGTGCGTGATCGCGTTACGCGTATCGGGCAGACGCCGACGCAAGGGGCGTTCGACGATGCGTTCAACGATTTTTTCGATGACGCGTGTCTCGGCGGGTTCGATGTTATCCAGTTGCGAGTTGCGAGTTGCGAGTTGTGAGGAAGCATCGGCGACGATTTTTGCGACCTTAACAACATCGTCTGCGACTTCTTCGCGGGCGGCTTCGACGTTGTCTTCATCGTCTTCGTCGGTGGATTTCTCAACTTCATCGTCGGTTTTGATATTCAACGGTTGGCTGAGCTTGCTGCCATCGCGGTAGAGCGCGTTGGCTTTGAGGCCTAGTTCCCACGACAGTCGGTAGGCCGATTTGATGTCATCGATGTTGGCTTCGTTGGGGAGGTTGATCGTCTTTGAGATCGCGCCTGAGATGAATGGTTGCGCCGCTGCCATCATGCGGATGTGGCCTTCGGCGTGGATGAAGCGATACCCGTGTTTGCCGCACTTATTGGCGCAATCGAAGACGGGAAGATGTTCGTCTTTGAGGAACGGCGCACCCTCGACTGTACCGCGGCCACAGATCGCGTCATTGGCTTCGTCGATCTGCGTCTTGCTGAAACCAAGGTGCCTCAGCAGATTAAAGCCCTGCGCCTGCCAAGTGTGCTCGGCGATGCCGAGCTTGTTCATCATCTCCGCGCCCAACGCCCAGCCGTTAAAGGCGAAGGTCAACTCAAACGTGCCGGGCAACTGATGTTCGATTGCATCGATCACTTCATTGGTGAACCCGCGTTTCAGCAGCGATGCACGATTGATGTGCGGGCTGTTATCTAGCGTGAGCGTGCCCATCACGTATTTCAGGATCGTGTTGACCTGTTCGGGCGTGTAGCGCAGATTTTCCAATGCTGGTTGTAGAGATTGGTTGGCGATTTTGAAGTACCCGCCGCCGGCGAGCTTTTTAAACTTCACCAGGGCGAAATCGGGTTCAACGCCGGTGGTGTCGCAGTCCATCAACAACCCGATCGTGCCGGTGGGCGCGATGACGGTCGATTGGGCGTTGCGATAGCCGTGTTTTTCACCGAGGAATAGGGCGCGATCCCAGCATTCCTGTGCCGAAAGAAGCATCTCGCGAGAAGCGAGTGAATCATTCGATGCGAACTGCGAACCGTCGATCCCGACAGGTTTGATATCCAGATTTTCGTAATCGCCAAGCCCGCGCCGATACCCATCATCCTGCTGCACGTTGTATGCGGCGCGGCGGTGATTGCGCATCACGCGGAGCATGTCCACGCGGTTTTCTTCATACCCCGGGAACGCGCCTAATTCCTTGGCCATTTCCGCGCTGGCGGCGTAGGACTCGCCGGTGAGGATCGCGGTTAATGCGGCGCAAATCCCGCGCCCTTTGGGGCTGTCATACGGAATGCCCGCCTGCATCAGCATCGCGCCGAGATTTGCATATCCCAATCCCAGCGTGCGGTATTTATACGACCGCGTCGCAATCGCTTCAGACGGGAAGCTAGCCATCAGGACTGAGATTTCTAGCACGATCGTCCAGATGCGTGTGGCGTGTTTGAAGCCTTCGAGATCAAACCGCCGATCGTGTGAATCAAAGAACGTCAGCACGTTAAGCGACGCCAGATTGCAAGCGGTGTCGTCGAGGAACATGTATTCCGAGCAGTTATGCACGGTCAACCCGTTAGCGACAAACGAATGTGTGACTGGCTCGGTCAGATCAAAGACCTGCTGCTTGCCGATCGGGGTCAGGGAGGAGAAGTGATCCCAAGCTGTCGCAGTTGCGCGTTGCGAGTTGCGAGATGCGAGTTGGGAAAGCAGTTCCTCATCGAGCAACCCGATGTGGGTTGCAAAATTGTGGAGGCTACCCGGGTCGATCCGCAGGCCGTGGCGCGGTGCTGTCGGATGGGCCGAATCGATCCGTGAATCGGGCGAGCCTCCACCGACGGCTCCGCCGTCAGATATTTCAGAGTTTTGATTAATGATTTTCGATTTGACGCCAAAACCCAGCAGAATCATCTGCACATCCTGCAACAAACCGATGCTGGTGTGACCCAGTGTGATCGATCCGTCGCCGATCCTGCCGTCTGCAGTGAACAGCGCGCGGAGGATGTGTTTTTGTGCCGCGAGTCCAGCGGTGAAGGCGTCGTCGCTGAGACGCACCTTGCCTTGCGATTTGCCGACATAGGCACGCAGCCGCGAGAGCAAGCGACGATTGTTCACCGTCAGCGTCATCGTTGAGGCATCGACCGCGCCGGTGTCGGCGGGGCTGAGCATCAGCTCGGTTGTGTAATCGTCTGGATATTTGCTGACGAAGAACGAGTTATTGATGTAATTCGCCAACTCTTCGGCATGTTCGTGCGTGAGGCATTGATCAAGATGGATCGCGCTCAGGTCAGCGTTGGCGCTGGAGAGCAGCAATCCAGCGAGATGGAAGAATTGCGCATCCTGCGGTTCGCCCACTTCTTCGACGGCGGCATGGAAATCGGGCAGACGCACCTGATCGTCGGTGGTCAGTTGATTGGCAGGAACCCAGCCGCGCGTGCGGGTCCAGATTTTGTGATCGGCAGTCAGTTTGATCGCGTAGCCGCAATCGGTTTTCAGCTCGAATACTTCCTTGTTGCCGCTTGGGAAAGCGCCGTCGGTGCGTTCGATGCCTTTACCTTGGACGTTGGTGACAACGCGACTTGGCAGATGGATCATCGAATCGATTCGCCGCCAGATCCCGCCGGGGGTTAGCACGCGGGTGTCTGCGGTCACGCAGGGATTGCTGGCGTTGATGCGTCCGCCTTTGGGGCAGGTGTGCCATTCGTTGATCGTGGTATCAAACTGCACGCCCGGATCGGCGCAACGCCAGGCTGCGAAGCTGATCTGATCCCACAATTCATTGGCGTCGAGTTCCTTGGCGATTTTTTGGCTGACGCGATGCGTGAGTTGCCATTTGCTGTTGCTGTCGATGGCTTCAAAAAAGCTGTTGGGAATGCGGACGGAGTTATTTGAGTTCTGACCCGAAACGGTCATGTAGGCTTCGCCGTTGAAATCGTAATCGAGTTTAAGCTTCAGCTTTTTCGCCAGTTCTTGATGTTCTTTGGGAAGGACTTTGATGCCTTCTGCCAACGCGGCGACTTTGAGTTCTTCGCGGACTTTCCAGTTGACGAAATCTTCGATATCCGGGTGATCCAAATCGAGGCAGACCATCTTCGCGGCCCGGCGGGTGGTGCCGCCGGACTTGATCGCACCGGCGGCGCGGTCGCCGATCTTGAGGAACGACATCAACCCCGAAGAACGGCCGCCACCTGACAGTTTTTCACCATCGCCACGGACGTTGGAGAAGTTTGATCCGGTGCCCGATCCGTATTTGAATAAGCGGGCTTCGCGCGTCCACAAATCCATGATCCCACCTTCGCCGACCAGATCGTCTTTGACCGATTGGATGAAGCAGGCGTGTGGCTGGGGGTGTTCGTAGGCGTTGTCGGACTTTTTCAGTTCGCCGGATTGGGGATCGCAATAGAAATGTCCCTGCGCAGGCCCGGTGATGCCGTACGCCCAGTTCAGTCCGGTGTTAAACCACTGCGGGCTATTGGGGGCGCACATCTGGTGGATCATCATGTAAGCGAGTTCGTCATAGAACGCTTGTGCGTCTTCGGTGGTGTCGAAGTACCCGTGCGATTCGCCCCAGAAACGCCAGCAACCCGCAAGACGGTTGATGACTTGACGCGCACTTTTTTCCGGTCCGGTTGATCCGTCATCCTGCGGCACACCGGCTTTGCGGAAATACTTGCTGACCATGATATCAGTCGCAAGCTGTGACCATTGCTTGGGGATTTCAGCGTCTTTCATTTCAAACACAACCGACCCGTCGGGGTTAGTGATGCGGCTGGTGCGGTTCTCCCATTCTACAGATGAGAAAACGTCTTGGCCTTCTTTGGTGAATCGTCGAGTAACTTTCATATTTCAATCCCTTTCGCGAACAAAATGATACGAACCTATCCAACCCGTTTGCCGGTTCCTTCCGGCGTTATTAATCAAGTCAAAAATCTCATCCACAGAGTCACACAGATGTCTTCCATGAATCGGCACGAATCAAGACATGAATCGCCTTGCTCTTTATTCGCGTCAGATGGCGTGCATTTTTGGAACATTGCATTTCTCTGTGTCTCTGTGGCTAATCCCTTTTCATTCATCAAACAGCAGGCGGTACGTCGCGCGTTGGCTGAGTGATTTTTTGAATACCTGTTTTCCGTCAATCGTACCGATGCCTTGATCGACGTTGATCGTTAATCGCTGGTTCTTTTTAATGCTCCAGGTGCCAATCAAGACATTGTTGCTGTTGTCGTAAAGATAGGCTTTTCCGTTGTCAGATGCCTTGAACGACAGTTCGCCGCCGCGTGCGGTTTCGGCCATTGTTTTGGCTGAATCGGGGACGGGACGTTTTACGTCAGGCGGCGCGGGCTTGTCTTGGGGTCGATTGGGATCAGGTCGGTTGTAAGTATCTCCGTACACACCCCGGCGACCATCAAAGTAGATGCGATGCGCGTTGTCGCGTTTCAGTTCGACTTTGCGTTCGCGATTGTTGATTCGGATGCGATTGTCATCCGGCATCACCGCGAAGGTATCGCCTTCGAGCAGGTCTTCGGTGTAGACGACATCGCGATTACGTTCATCCAGCACATACGCTCTGCCATTGGAACCGGCGCGAAAACCAATCTCACCTCGACCTTGTTTGATCAGCCGTGCATTGGACGGCACGCGGTTCTTGTCTTCCTCGTAGCGATTGTCGTACTTGTCGTTATAGCGATCGTCGTTTCGGTCATTGTTTCGGTCGTTGTACTGGTCATCCTTTGGTGTCGATGTGCACCCGCCGCCCAGTTGGGTGCAGACCGCGACCGTTGCCAGAAGATTAATCGCCAGAGTGCGAAGAAACGAGCGATGTTTTGTTTGAATTCTGTTCATCTCGGCCTCCGCAGTTTCACAGTCACATCTGAATCTTCACCACATCAGGATACTTCGGGGTTGCAGCTTGTTTCAGCTACTTTTTAGCATCGAACAGCAGCTTGTAGGTGACTTTGCGATCCAGATCGATATCTCTTGAAACAGTCTTGCCGTTGACGGACATCGCGTTGCTCTTTGGTGAGATCGTCACGCGATCGCCGGACGAGACGCGGAAGGTTTCGACCAACTGATCGTGCGATGCATCGTATAGATACAACATACCGTCGGATTTGATTTCGTAACTCAGTTCTTTGTCCCGGCCTTCAATGACAACCTTGGCGGTATCGGGGACGGGTCGGCCGTCGTTGGGCTTGGGCTTGTCGGCGGTGGCGCGGAACAGAATTTTGTAGGCGCGGTCCTGATCCATACGCACGTCGGCGAGTTCCTTGCCGTTGCGATAGACCTTGTCCTCTTTGGCGTTGAAGGCGTAGATGTCGCCTTCGCCAAACGCGCCCGAGTGCACGATCTCTAGATTTTCAGAATCAATCAGCCAGATATTGCCGGCGGTGGGCAGTTTGTATTTGCCTTCGCCTTTGACTTCAACGACGGTTTTGGCGCCG
>JBBQXB010000075.1:0-16961 GCA_038210015.1 Tepidisphaerales bacterium | reverse complement strand
AGTTGCGCCGGCGTAGATCACCACGTCGTCTTCGATGGTCGGATGTCGTTTATGGCCTCTGAGCGATTGTCCGTACGCTGGCGCCAATGCGCCGAGCGTCACGCCTTGATAGACTTTGACATTCGCGCCGATCACCGTCGTTTCGCCGATCACCACCCCCGTGCCGTGGTCGATGAAAAACGATCGGCCAAGCTGTGCACCGGGGTGGATGTCGATTCCGGTCAGCGAATGAGCATGTTCGGTCATCACGCGCGGCAAAAGCGGTACATCCAGCTTAAACAGTTCATGCGCCAGCCGCTGCACCATGATGGTGTAGAGGCCTGGGTAGCTGAGGATAGTTTCGTCGGTGGTCTGGGCCGCGGGATCGCCTTCAAATGCCGCCATCACATCGGACGCGAGTATTTCGCGTACTTGCTGCAGTCGATCAAAGAACACCGCCGTTACGCGCGCGGCCTCCTGATCGCATTCGGTGCAGGTCGGATCACTCTTCTCATCCGGTGCCTTACCTTCACGATAACGCAGGCAATACCGCGTTTGTTCGTACATCGTGTTGGTCAGTTCCAGCACCAATTCGCCGATGCGGAATGGCAGATTTTCACTCGTCAAACCCTGCAAACCAAAATATCCCGGAAAGACGAGCTGTTGCAGGCGTTCGATCATGCCGACGATCTGGTTTCGATCGGGCAGCATCACATTGCCCAGCCGCCGAATCTCGGGGAAATCGTGAATGTTCGTCACAAGTTTGTTGACGATGTCCGGCAAACGCTGGTCAAGATCCTTACGGTCCATAAGTGGTCGCGATTGTAGCCGACTCGTCGCCGACGTGCATCAAGCTGGACATCCAGCTGCAGGTTTACAATCGTGATTCGAGGATGGTTTTCTTCTGGAGCTACGTTTTTCTTGGCAGGGATTGTTCCATCAACAGGTAGTCGGTCATACCCAGGCCGAGGTCGGTATAGACCTTTTGTGCGCGGGTATTTTCCTTCTCAACGTATAAGCGGATCATCACAGCGCCTGCGTTGATGGCCTGGCGTCGCGTATGGGCATGGAGTTTTTTGAAAACGCCGAGTTTGCGAAAATCGGGCTGGACGTAGACCGATTGGATCCACCAGACGTCGCCGTTGCGCCAGTCGGACCATTCATGGGTGATCATCAATTGTCCGACGACTTTCCCGCCGATCTCTGCGACGAAATAGATGCCTTTGTTGGCATCTTCCAGCGCCGCGCGCACGCCGCCGGTGACGACGTAGGCATCGAGTTGTTTATGCTCGGTCTCCATCGCCATCTGGATATTGGAATGGGTGATCGTGACCAGATCGCGGATTTCTCCCAGACGAATGACGATTGCGTCGGACATTTTCAAACTCCTAAAACAATGATTCGCCGTCTGCGGGGGGTTGCCACTTGAGGCCAAGGTGATCGTACGCCGCTTTGGTCGCCCGGCGGCCTTGGCGGGTACGCATCAAAAACGCGGTTTGCAGCAAATACGGTTCAACCACATCCACCAGCGTGTCGGTCTCCTCCCCCATCGTCGCTGCCAGCGCCTCGATCCCCGCCGGGCCGCCTTGATAAACATCGATCAGCGTGCGCAAAAGTCCGCGATCCAGATCATCCATTCCGCGATCATCAATACCTTCGAGTTTCAATGCCTGCTTTGTGATATCCAAAATTAGTTTGCCTTGCCCTTCGACGACCGCGAAATCGCGCACCCGCCGCAGCAGACGATTGGCGATACGCGGCGTGCCACGCGAACGACCTGCGATCTCTTTGATCGAGGCTTCATCGGCGGGCACATCCAGTAATTTCGCGTTCGCATGCAGAATGATCTCAAGCGAATCAGGCGTATAAAACTCCAGATGCAACGGCAACCCAAAGCGCGACCGCATCGGGCCGGTGATCAGACCAATCCGCGTGGTCGCGCCGATCAATGTGAATGGCGGCAACGGGATCGTGACGCTGCGCGCGTGGGCACCGGAATCGAGCGTGATATCGACCTTAAAATCTTCCATCGCCGGATAAAGATATTCTTCTATCACAGCACTCAAGCGATGGATTTCGTCGATGAACAACACATCCCCTTCGCCCAGACGATTGAGGATGCCGACCATATCGGCAGGCTTGGATAGCGCCGGCCCGCTGGTGACATGGACGGCGGCGCCCATTTCGTTAGCGATGACGTGCGCGAGCGTCGTCTTACCAAGCCCCGGCGGGCCGTGCAGCAAAACATGCTCGACAGGTTCTTTCCTTAATTTGGCGGCCTGCACCGCGATCGAGAGCTTGCGAATCAGTTGCGATTGACCAACGTATTGCTCGAACGAGGTTGGCCTTAGCGCGTAGTTGAAGCGCTGCTCCTCCTCGCCTTGTGATTCGCCGGATATGATTCGTTCTCTAGCCATTTAAAACCTGGATATCACCTTTTTTACATGCTTGTGTCACCACTAAGGCGTGAAGCGCGCGAAGGTGCGCGAAGAAGAAATTTTTGCCATTGCTTTGCAGGACGAGTGAATCGAAAAAAACAAATTCACCGCAGAGACGCGGAGGGCGCAAAGTGAAGAAGATCGTATATCAAAAACTGTTCTCTGCGCTCTCCGCGACTCTGCGGTGCATTCCTCTTTGCATTGAATACAGCATGAACCACGAAGGGCACAAAAAAGAAGTGATCGCTTCTTCGCGATCCTTGGCGCTCTTCGCACCTTCGTGGTGAATCCGTCTTCCATGCATTTCATCGTGCACCCCGCAATCGCAGCATTTCGCGGATCAATTGGTCGGCGCGTTTCATTTCGGGGTTGGATTGGCGGGCGCGTTCGAGAAGTTGTTCGGCGTTGTAGCGGGATTCGCCCAGTGCGACCAGTGCGTTGATGGCGTCGTCGTCTGGCCCGCCTCGGATGGAGGTGGCGGTTTGGGAAGTAGGCGTGCCGGGGAATGCGGAGACGAAACCGCCCAGTTTGCCGCTGAGCTCGGCGATAATCAGCTCGGCGGTGCGCTTGCCGATGCCTTTTAATCCGGTCAGAAACTTCGCATCCTTGCGTTCCACCGCCGCGGCGATGTCGCTGGTCGAACTGGTCAGCGCTCGCAACGCCGTGCGCGGGCCGATGCCTTTGACGGTGACGAATTTTTCAAAAAAGCGCTTGTCCCGGGCGTCGCGAAATCCGATCAGCGTGGGCTCGAAGAAATTGCCGTCGCCTTGCAGAAAAAACAACGTGTGGAAAGTGATCTCCGCATCGACTTGCGGACGCAACGCTTCGACATCAGCCGCTGGTACGAGCAGTTCGTACTCCATCGGCCCGGCGCGAAGATACGCGCGGTCGTCGCCGATACGGGTGAGATGGCCTGTCAGGGAACTAATCATGCGTTGGGACGACATTAACGCAGATGAAGGTGCAAGGGAATTGCCCGCGACCCTTTGATTGACAAGAGCACTGACCGTTTTGCGGTCGCAGGAGTGATGCACAGATTGCACAGATTATTTCGGATTGGCACAGATGCAGACGCCGTAGTTAACGGACATCTCAATCAATTTTCAGCAACTCCTTCTATTGAAAAAAAATGGGCGCAGAGACGCAAAAACGCAGAGGGGGAAGAAGAGTCGGCGAAGCGCCATATTTGCAGGTCGGTAATTGTTCGATCGCATTCTCTTTTTTAATGTGCATTTTTATCATTACCCGTATCTACAGCGGTGATCTCTGCGGCCTCAGCCGCTCAGCGGTTATTTTTGCTGTACCTCTTGGAAACAACCAATAAAGAACACAAAAAAACCCCGAAATAGCATTTTCGCGACACTTCGCGCTCCTCTCACCTTCTGGGTGAAATATGTATTGTCTACCAGCGTCACGACCCGCGATTAACAATTCCTGCCGATTTGCTATAGTCCCCGGTCCTATGCAACTGACGTATCTCGATAACAACGCCACCACCCAGCCCGCACCCGAAGTCGTCGCGGATATAACTCATTGTCTGACCGACAATTGGGCGAACCCATCTTCCGCACACCGTCTGGGCCAGCGGGCACGCCAGGGCGTCGATGTCGCTCGCATGCAGGTCGCACAACTGGTCGGTGTGGATGCCAACGATATCTGGTTTGCAGGCGGCGGCACGGAAATCGTTAACACCCATATCCGCACCCTCATCGCAACGCGAGGCGGGCGAAAGAAAATCGTCACCAGCACCGTCGAACACTCCGCCACGCGAGAATTGTCCATTCAACTCGAACGAGAAGGTTTTGAGATCGTCCGCATCGACGTCGATCGCAACGGCGAACTTGATCTCGTGCAACTGATTGACAAGGTGGACGACGAAACAGCACTCGTCTCGATGATGTGGGCGAACAACGAAACCGGCGTCTGCTTCCCTCTCGATCAGATCGTTGCGATCTGCCACGGTGCGGGCGTGCCGTTCCACACCGACGCGACGCAGGCGATCGGTAAGGTGCCGGTCGATTTCAAAGCCACTGGCGTCGATTGTGCGACCTTTGCACCGCATAAGTTCCACGGGCCAAAAGGGTTAGGAATCGGATACGTCCGCAAGGGCCTACGCGTTCGCCCGATGGTGCTAGGCGGCCCGCAAGAGCGTGGCCGACGCGGGGGAACCGAAAACGTGCCTGGAATTGTCGGCTCAGGCAAAGCCGCGGAATTGGCACTGGCGGGATTGTCAGAGATGCCGAGAGTCGCTGGGATGCGCGATCGGCTTGAAAAAACCATTCTCGATACGATCCCCGATACCTATATCAACGGGCATCGCATTCATCGCACCCCAAACACCACTAATATCAGTTTCGCGCGTCTGCAAAGTGAAGCGATCCTGCTACTCCTCAGCGAGCAAGGCGTCTGCGCCAGCGCCGGGGCGGCCTGCTCCAGCGGGTCGCTTGAACCATCGCACGTCATGCGGGCGATGAAAGTCCCCGACATGATTGCCCACGGCGCAATCCGGTTTTCGCTCAGCCGGTACACCACCGACGCCGATATCGACCGCTGCCTGCAAGTGCTACCCGCTGCGATCGCAAAACTCCGCGCGGTGTTGCCTGTCGCGGTATAACGCATGCCGATCAGCCGCGTCGGATCGTCGCACAGGTGTTGCGTGCTTGACTTGCCATCGCCCGCCCATAGCATCGCCCCGCAGCGATTAAACAACATTTAAGGAATTAAGAATATGACGAAGAAAACAATTGCTGACGTGGATGTCAAGGGTAAACGTGTATTGGTACGGGTCGATTTCAACGTCCCGTTGGACGTCGCAACGATCACCGACGACCGCAGAATTGTGCAGGCGCTACCGACGATTAAAAGTGTGATCGACCGTGGCGGCAAGTTGATCCTGATGTCACATCTGGGCCGACCTAAAGGTGGACCGGAAGCGAAGTATTCGCTCAAGCCCTGCGCCGAGCATTTATCGAAACTGCTTAACAAAAAAGTCACCTTCACCAGCGACTGCATCGGGCATGAAGTCGATCAAGCAGTCAGCACGATGAAGGATGGCGATATCGTTCTGCTGGAAAATTTGCGCTTTCACAAAGAGGAAGAAAAGAACGACCCGCAATTCGCGCAGCAGCTCGCCAAGCTTGGCGATGTCTACGCCAACGACGCCTTCGGCACCGCCCATCGTGAACACGCCAGCACCTTCGGCGCACCGCAAGCGATGCAAGGCAAGCCGCGCGTCATTGGTTTCCTGATCCAGAAAGAACTCAAATTCCTTGGCGAAGCCGTCACCAAACCGGCTCGTCCGTTCGTGGCGATCATGGGCGGCGCGAAAGTCTCCGACAAAATCCAAGTCATCGAGCAACTGCTCGCCAAAGCCGACAGCCTGCTGATCGGCGGCGCGATGGCGTACACTTTCTTCCTCGCGCAAGGCAAAGAAGTCGGCAATAGCTTGGTCGAACGAGATAAGGTGGAGCTTGCCAAATCACTCTTGGAAAAATATGACGGCAAGATCAAGCTGCCGATCGATACTGTCATCAGCAACAAGATGACCGACGATGCCGAAACCAGCATCGTCGAAGGCAACATTCCCGCAGGCATGGAAGGCTTTGATATCGGCCCGAAAACCGCAGCGGCTTACGCGAAGGAAATCACCAGCTCCAAGACCGTGATCTGGAACGGTCCAATGGGTGTGTTCGAGAAAAAACCGTTCCAAGCCGGGACTAAAGCGGTCGCAGAAGCCTGTGCTGCAGCGACCGGTAACGGCGCGATCACGATCATCGGCGGCGGCGACAGCGCCGCAGCGATCGAAATCTTCGGACTCGCTGACAAAGTTTCCCACGTCTCCACCGGCGGCGGCGCGAGCCTTGAGTTCCTCGAAAACGGACACTTCAGCACACTGGACATTTTGGATTGAATGGCAACGCATCATTCATTGACCTTATATTGATTCGTGGATTCATTCGTGTGATTCGTGGCTAACATGTCTTTATCGCCCTTTGCAAATC
Organism: Tepidisphaerales bacterium; assembly: GCA_038210015.1. GTDB lineage: Bacteria > Planctomycetota > Phycisphaerae > Tepidisphaerales > Tepidisphaeraceae > BPJO01. The sequence goes on along the minus strand of JBBQXB010000075.1, from coordinate 10,543 downwards.
CTCGACCGATGCTCCTGCCTTCCATCCTGTCGGCCGATTTTTCGAGGCTGGCGGAAGATTGTCAGGATGTGCTGAACGCGGGGGCGGATTTTTTGCACGTGGATGTGATGGACGGACATTTCGTTCCCAACATCAGTTTCGCAGCACCGGTGTTTAAGTGGGTTCGCAAAGCCTTTCCTGATCTGTTTCTCGATGTGCATCTGATGATAGACGAGCCGGTGCGCTACGCGCCGGACATGGTAAAGGCCGGTGCGAATAACGTGACGTTTCACGCTGAAGCGCCTGAGGTTGCGGCGGATTTGATCGGGGCTGTGAAAGCGATTCGCGCGTTGGGCACGCATGTTGGCATCACGATCAAACCCGGTACGCCGGTGGATGTGATTTTGCCGGTGCTGGAACTGGTCGATCTGGTACTGATTATGAGCGTCGAACCCGGATTTGGCGGACAGAAGTTCATGGCGAATCAGTTGGAGAAGGTTCGCACGCTACGAGCGCTGTTGAAGTCGCATCAACGTATCGAAATCGATGGCGGGATCGACGAAACTACCATCGGCGAAGCCTACCGCGCGGGGGTCGATTGGTTTGTCGCAGGCAGCGCGGTGTTCGGGTCACCAGACCGCTGCGCTGCGATCAACGCGATGCGGCGTGAATTGACCGGTCGTTAGGATTTTCTTCACATCACCATTCCCAACCTGCGGCATATCGTCGCAGGCGATAGCGCTAATTTTTATCGAATCCACCGCACTCGACTGTTTCAGACTGAAGCGTTTTACCGATAGAATGCCCATCTATGTCAGCAGTTGTCCATGTCACCCACGAAGCAACGGTAAAAGTCGGAGGAATCGGCGCGGTATTAGCGGGATTGCTCACCAGCAAAACTTACCTCAACGCATTCGATCGCAATATCCTCGTCGGCACACTCTGGCCTGGCGAACATCACGGCGAGGAACGGCTGGGACCCGACGGCGAAGTGCTCTACAGTTCACTTGATTCACTTTACCGATCCCCCCTGGCAGCGGTTTTCCAACGTATTGAGCAGGAATACGGCGTCGGCATCGTGTACGGACGTCGGCATTTCGTCGACAAAGATACCGGCGTTTCGTCCAATCCAGAGATTCTGCTGATCGATGTGTCGCATGTCGCCCAAGCCCCATTGGGTATCTTTAAGTTCGATTTGTGGAAAAAATTCGGACTTGATTCAGCCCGCTATGACCACATCTACGATTACGAACAATGGGTACGACTCGCCCGTCCGACCATCGCCTGCCTGAAGGCGCTGGATATCGGCACGAATCCGCAAGAACCTGCGGTCATTCTCGCGCATGAATACATGGGCATGCCCACCGCATTAGCCGGCACGCTTGATCCGCAGGGCGCATTCCGAACGATCTTTTACGCTCATGAAATCGCGACGATGCGCCGGATTGTCGAGCACCGTCCCGGCCACGACACGATGTTCTACAACGTGCTGCGACGTGCGATGATCGACGGGCACTTTGTCGATGATGTTTTTGGCTCGCAGGACGATTATTACAAACATGCCGTGATCAAAACTGTTCGCTTTTGCGACGGCGTTTTCTGCGTCGGCGATGACGTGCTGCGCGAATTGCGGTTCATGGGACCCGATTTTCTGCATGTCGATGCACAACTGGCGTACAACGGCGTGCCATGCTGGAAAATTGATGCTGAGAGCAAATTTCGCTCGCGTTCAAAATTACAGCAATACGCAAAGAATCTTCTGGGATACAAACCCGATTTCGTTTTCTCCCACGTCACCCGGCTCGTTGCCAGCAAAGGCATGTGGCGTGATCTGCGAGTGCTGGAACATCTGGAACCGCTGATGCGGGATCGCAATGAGTCAGCGGTTTTGTTTGTCTTGTCCACAGAAGTGCCCGCGCGCCGCCCAGATGATATTCGCAGCATGGAGCAGCATTACAACTGGCCTGTCGTACATCGCGAGGGTTTACCCGATCTGTCGCATGGCGAAGCGATTTATTACCAAGGTGTGCAGGAATTCAACGCCAAGTCGCGAAATATCAAGGTCGTGTTCATCAACCAATTTGGATTTGAGCAACGCGTCTGCGGCCTGCAAATGCCGACGGACATGGAGTTTATGGATATCCGAAAAGGCAGCGATGTCGAATTCGGCCAATCGATTTACGAACCATTTGGCATCGCACAGGTTGAACCCATTAGTTTTGGTGGAATCTGCATTTTTTCCAGCGTGTGCGGCTGCGAAGGATTTGTACGATCCGTCAAAGGCCACAAACCGACCCCCAATGTGATCGTCGCGGACTACACCAAATTGCCCGACCCAACCCTTCGCGCCGATCAACTCATCCATATCGGCCAATATGAACGCGATCAGATCGAACACACGGTTGCCGAGCAGGTGGCAAGAGATTTGATCGATCGATTGCCCAGAGAATTACACGGTTTTGATCCACTCATCGAACGTGGCTATGAACTGGCACAAAAAATGAGTTGGGACGCAGTGGCGACGAATTACGTCGTGCCGGGCATTTTGCGAGCGTCGAAAGCCCATCGCGTGAAGCAAATTGCGTGATTGAGAGGTCATCGCACTCGCGTGCGACGATTTGGAGTGAGATTTATGCCCTTTTCTGTATCTATCTGCGTATAATATTGCGGACTGTAAGATAAGTACCGTCCGACGAGCATGGATGCTTGAAATGAGCTCCCCCTACCCGCTCGGATTTTGATTTTTTTCCGGAACCGATAAATATGACTTCAAGTGTTGAAATCAACGAAGCTCCTGTTCGATCATTGTCTGATCCCGAACAAACCCGCATCAAGTTCAGCGGCAGCGACCGATTCGTCCGCGAATTGCGTCGGCGAGTCGATGCCTATTTTGAAACCACCGGCAAAAGCAAACGCGATTGCATACAGATGTATTTCAAAACCGCGACAATTCTCGCGTGGTTTTTTGGCGCCTATGCCTTGCTGCTATTCGTCCCGATGAGTTGGTGGCTGGTCGTGCCGCTGGCGATTATCATGGGCTTCGCCGTTGCGGCGATCGGGTTTAATATCCAGCACGATGGCGGACACCGCGCCTATTCAGACCGCCGATGGGTCAACAAGGCCATGGCGATGACACTCGATATGATGGGCGGCAGCAGCTACATGTGGGATTGGAAACATAATTCCATCCACCACACCTACACCAACATTCACGGCCACGACGACGACATCAACATCGGAATCTTCGGACGCCTCGCACCTGAACAAAAATGGATGCCATTCCACCGCGCGCAAGGCATTTATCTGTGGGCGTTGTACGGATTGTTGGCGATCAAGTGGCATTTCATCGATGACTTTGTCAACGTCGCGACCGGCCGTATCGGTGGTCACAAAATCACTAGACCCAAAGGCTGGGATCTGGTCGTATTTATCCTCGGCAAATGCTTTTTCTTTACGATGGCGTTTGTCGTGCCGCTATTGCTGGGACATGTGTGGTGGGCGGTGATTGGCGTCTACGCGCTGGCAGCATTTACCAGCGGCGTGGTGCTCAGCGTGGTGTTTCAGTTGGCGCACTGTGTCGAAGAAGCTGATTTCCCGCAACCGGTCGCTGTTCCTCCGAGTGCCGCGAAGATCGAAAACGATTGGGCGGTTCATCAGGTGGAAACAACCGTCGATTTCGCACGTGGCAGCCGCGTGCTGTGCTGGTTCCTTGGCGGATTAAACTTCCAAGTGGAGCATCATTTGTTCAGCCGAATCTGCCATGTGCATTATCCGGCGCTGAGCAAAGTGGTCGAAGAAACCTGCCGCGAGTTTGGCGTGCAATACAACGCACACTCGACGTTGCTGTCTGCTGTCGGATCGCATTACCGCTGGCTGGTGCAGATGAGCAAACCGACGCCAACAACGTGATTGTCATCAGCGGTGATTGTGCTGTGCCGGTCGATCAAGAGTTTCGCGATGCCGCTACCAGCATCTGAAATAACATGAGATGATCCGGTTCTTCATGTTGGCGTTCCGGATGCCATTGCACCCCCATGAAAAATGGCAGGGAAGCGTCTTCAATCCCTTCGATCACGCCGTCATTAGCGCTCGCGATTACGCGAAGATCATGCCCCACGGCATTGATCGCCTGTTTGTGGGATGTATTCACAGACACATCAGTTTTTCCAAGCGTTTGTGCGTAGCGGGAATCGTGGAGGAGGCGCACACTATGCCGCCGCGTGAAATCGCCGAGCAGACGATGATCAAATGCTTCCGCACCAAAATGATCGGGTAGAAATTGGATAATCGACCCCCCGCGATGCACGTTCATCAATTGAACGCCCAGACAGATACCCAGCACGGGCATTTTGCGGCATTCGATCTCCGCCAGCAATGCGTACTCGAATACTTCGCGATCGGGATCAATCCGCTTGACCTGCGAATGCCAATCTTCCCCCCATCGAGATGGATTCAGATCATCCCCACCGGTCAGCAGCACGCCATCGAGTTGATCGAGATATTCACCAACCAATTCCTGCATCCCCCGATAGGGCAATAAAATCGGCAATCCCCCCGCCATGACTACCGCATCGGCGTATCCAAATGGGGCAAGGTACTGAGCTTTGTCAGTAACACGATCGACGGTGATGCCAATGCGTGGGCGGTTCTTCATGGTCAATGTGTGATGCGCACTAAAGTCTCTTGATTTCGTCAGCGACCTTCAGATAAACGTCAATGGCCTCTTCGATGTTGTCCAATGCTTCAGCTTCAGAATCCCCTGAGACCAGCAACCCGGCAATCCGGGCACGCACACCGAGTAACCTTCTTCAGACTTCGACAACTTGACGTAATAAGTCATCATCGGTTTGCTCCGGCTACAAGCATTATATCGGGACTCCTGAATAACCCGACCCACTCACGGCTGTCACCCTGAGGTACGCCGAAGGGTCTAGTTAAATCGTCAAAAGCGCCTCAATTTATGCGGCAAGTAGATGCTTCAGTATGTCAGCACGACAAGGAAGATGAGTGCGAGTTTGTTCAGAGGTTTCTATCAATCTTCCATCACTTCCACAGTCTTTTTCTTGCCTTGCTTCTTACGCGCATTTTCCGTCAACGCCTGTTTACGCAGCCGGATACTGGTGGGGGTGCATTCGACGATTTCGTCGTCCTCAATGTATTCCAACGCCGCTTCCAGCGTCATTTTTCGGGCTGGCTTGAGGATCACCACGCCGTCGCTGGACGTGGTGCGCATGTTGGTCAATTTCTTGGCGGTTGTGGGATTGACGACCATGTCTGAATCGCGGGCATTCTCTGCCACGACCTGACCTTCGTAAATGTCATCCGTCGGTTCAACAAACATCGTGCCACGCTGTTGCAGATTATCCAATGCGTAGGCGTTTACCTTCCCGCCTGTCATCGCGATCATCACGCCGTTTGCGCGGCCTGGCACTTCGCCACGCGTCGGGGCGTATTCATGGAAATTATGGTGCATGACGGCTGTACCTTGCGTTGCAGTCATCATGCGGGTTCGCAAGCCGATCAGGCCACGCGCGGGGATCGTAAACTCAAGGTGGACCTGCCCTTGACGATTATCCATCCGAACCAGCTCGCCCTTGCGATTGCCGACCAGTTCCATCACGCCGCCCATGTTCTTTTCAGGAACATCGACCACGAGATACTCGATCGGTTCCATCATCACGCCTTCGGTGTTCTTCCGCAAAATCACCTGCGGCTTGCCGATCGACAATTCATACCCTTCACGACGCATGTTTTCGATCAAAATACCCAGATGCAGCAAGCCGCGTCCTGATACTTTGAACGCATCCTTGTTCTCGGTTTCTTCAACCTTCAACGCGACGTTCGATTCCAATTCCTTAAACAAACGCTCGCGGATATTACGACTGGTGACGAACTTGCCTTCGCGACCCGCAAACGGCGAATCATTCACGCTGAACATCATCGTCAGTGTCGGCGGTTCAATCTCTTGTGCTTCGAGCGCCAGCGGGTTCAACAGTTCGCAGATCGTGTCGCCAATATCGACTGAATCCAAACCGATCAATCCCACGATATCGCCGGCAGCGGCTTCATCGACGTTTTTGCGACCAAAACCATCAAACACCTGCACTTGCTGCAATTTTGATTTGACGATTACACCGTCACGCTTGACGATCGACGTCTGCATTCCAGATTTTACCTTGCCGTTGTAAATGCGCCCGACGCCGATGCGGCCGACGTATTCATTAAACTGGATGTTGGTGATCTGAATCTGCAGCGGCTTTTCAACGTCGCCATGCGGGGCGGGGACGTGACGCAGAATCGCGTCAAAAACGGGCTTGATGTTGTCGCTGGGTTCGTCCAGCTTCCACGTCGCGGTTCCGGCGCGTCCGGATGCGTAAATGACCGGGAAATCAAGCGTTTCATCATCCGCGCCAAGCTCAACGAACAGATCAAATACTTCATCCAGCACCTTGTCCGCGCGGGCGTCCTGGCGGTCGATCTTGTTGATGATGACGATCGGGCGAAGCTCATGCTGGAAGGCTTTTTTCAGCACAAACCGCGTCTGCGGCATCGCGCCCTCAGCCGCATCGACCAGGACAAAGCAACCATCCGCCATCCCCAGCACGCGTTCAACTTCCCCGCCGAAATCCGCGTGGCCGGGGGTGTCGATCAGGTTGATCTTGGTCGTCAGATTAGTATCCGGATCGGTGTAGGTGATCGCGACATTCTTGGAAAGAATCGTGATCCCGCGTTCGCGTTCCAGCGGATTACTATCCAGCATCGTGTCCTGAACCTGAGAATCACGAAAATTGCCGCTTTGGCGCAGCAAAGCGTCCACCAGCGTCGTTTTGCCGTGATCGACGTGGGCAATAATGGCTACGTTGCGGATATCGTTACGCACTTGATTCATCAGAGTCTACTTCTTTCAACAGGCGTTGTCTGAGGGGATAATCAGAAACTCGAAACGGAAGATCATAGCCAAACCCGCGTTTCCTGCAATGATGAGGGAAATGTTAAGTTTTTAGGGGGGTGAGGGGGTAGTCGGAGGTCGGAGAATTGTTTTTTTTGTTTGGTTATTTTGATATTCGGATGTTTTGATATTTGGGTCATTGGATCATTGGCAAAGCGTCTTGCGAGAGCGGGCGCAACGCCATTGCGGATCCTTCAACCGCGTGCCTTCTGAACCCTCCAGCACGTTGAATCGCGCAATGAACCGGTCTTGTAACGTCGGCGGGGCACCCGCGACAGCGGGTCCATAAAACAAAAGTGCCCACAGGAAACCCGGTCGACCGTGCGAAGGCGTTGCAACCGTGATGGATATGACTGGTTGCCAATTTTCACCGCCTTACGTGTCTGAAAAACGTGTTCCTACCAGTCCCACATCGGGAAGCGCGAGACAAAGCGGGACTGTCGCGCGTTAACCCTCAGTAGTACCGATGTCGGCAATGCCAACACGAAAGTGTTTGCGCTTACATATTCCCGACCCTTTTTCTGGACCCCTCGCTGAAAAATGATGAACCACGAAGAACGCTAAGGCCACGAAGAAAACCATCAATTCCTTCTTCGTGTTCTTGGTGGTTGATTCAACGCGTTACGGGGGGAAGTGAGTTCGCCAAGCTCGACCCGTATCGTATCGCCGGACTTACGACCAGAGGCTTCCGCGGGACTGTCCCGCTTTTCCGCTTGTTAGTTCATTTGGTCGAGGTCAATAATACCTTGGATGTCATAAAACACCCCATTGCCCTTGTGCGAGGCGACACACGATGCCTTTGGCGCTCCAGTGGCAACTACCCTTCAAAACTTCAAATTTATTGTTGAGGCTTTGGAGCGGAGTTTATCGATGACGCACCAGTTTGGGGTAGTTGTTGTACCTCCGGGTTCCTATCAACTGTCGCATCACCTTTGCTTTGTTCGGTTTTTTCTGCGACTCGAAGGACCCACTCATTACTGGTTGCGAGTATTGCTTCACCACGCCACAAGACCGCACGTACATGATATTCGCCAGATATGAAAAGTGAAGGCGAAAGAAACTGTTTCATGTAAACATCGCTTCTATCGTTGACTTCAACTGGTCCTGGCGCTTCCAGGTTCAAGGAGACAGGCTGCTCGTAGCTTTTGGGATATTTACCCACTATTTCCAGTCGGATGAACGGTAAATTATTGATCTGCTGCAATGCTTCTTTTACATGAGGCTGTGCTATATCCGCAGGCATTGGTAGATTATGTGCGCCTAATACAGGTATGGGTGAACGTTCACCACCAATTGTGCTGTATAGGCTTATACCAATTCCGCGATATATTCTTGCTGATCCTTTCGCATCCACTCGTCTGATCGACACAACAACATCGGTTCCAGACTTCGTTGTCACCGTTGGGCTCGCAAGAAATAGTGTAATCCGATAATCGCTTGCTTCCTCCACTTCAGCGGTCGTTACCGAAGATTGAGTAAGGATGAAACATGTTGCAACTACAAATCCACACCAGTAGCTGATTTTTTTTTTAGCCAAACGCATAACAAACTCCTATGTAATATCCAAGAGATGTGCTTTTTTGACGATAATCAGTCTCCACTAGTACTAATTCAAATTGATGAGATCTACTACGGAGTCTATAGGGTTAAATTTACCTTTTCCTCCATTTTTATTGCTACCGGCGCACACAACGATTCCCGCTGGTGGTGCGGGATTTTCAGTATTTGTCCACGTACAAAGCGAATTGGACCACGTGAAGCCCCATGTTTTCGGTGCGAATTCGTTTCCCGTGTCCCGGTTTTTGAATCGCGTTTTCATTGTCCGCGTAACTGATGCAATATAACTAAATTTCACACCATTTGGGTCCGTACCCACCCCCATACCAAAACCTTGAATATCTACGGATAAACCCACACCTTTCTTGCTATCAGGATGTATCTCCAACGTAGACTTCCAGTCGTCCCAACCACCTTGCGGGTCTGGTTTAAACACATTGCCCGTATTCAATCCATCTTCAGACAAATTCTCGCCATGCCATTCGCGTTGTTTTGTTAAGACCTGCGCGTCCGTCATCTGATCCCCGTTGAATTGCCACATATTTGTGTCAGCTTGTATGTCCTGCCGAATGTCAATTCGATCAACCCGCTCACCAGTGACAATAATTGCCGCGTAAAATGTAAATCCCCCAACACCGTTTGAAACAGCAGCTTGCCCATTAGGTGCTGCTATTGAATGAATTGCCACACTCTTGATGCTTACATCATCATCCAACTCCACTTTCTGCGTCGTGGGATTCGTCGCCGGGGCAGTGGCCGGGACAGCAGCTAGAAGATATATCTGTCCATTTGCAGGTTGCACAACCGATGCAAAGATCGTCTCAATTCCCTCGGCGTCGAGGTCGTCGATAGGGACAACCTCGACAGGCTGGCTTGTGGCTGCCGGCTGTGGAATCGTCGCAGATGTGGCGAGTGTGAAGTCCACACCTGCGGTAGCAGTGCCCCCTACTACTTCCAGCCCAACCGTTGTTGATGGAATAGGGTCATGGTAAGTCGGATTGAACCCGGTCGGCAAATCGCGTTGTAGTGTGAACGCACCTCTGGCAGAATCGTCTTCAATAGTCGTTCCCTCACCCGCAAGGCTGACCGTGGGGTTATAGAGTTCGATTTTTAATCGCTCAAACTGCAAACCATCATCCCACTCTAAATTATTCGCGGTTAGCGAGAAGGTGGCGCTATCGCCGGAGTGGGCGGTCCAGCCTCCGGCGTTGCCCGAGCCGCCATAGCCGTTCTCATCGATTGTCACGATCCCGGTCTTACCGGCAGCGACCATCGTGAAACCATCAACATCCTCCGAATCGGCAATATTCACATAAGGGCCAACACTCCACGATGCCCTGATCATCGTATGGGCGGGTAGATCATCGAGCATGATGGTGAACGAATCGGCGAACGTCGCGGGCAGCGCGCTTTCTTCAAAATAGGCTGCAATCCCTCCGCCTGTGGTGTGATAGTAAGTATCGGTCACGCCCGATGCGATGTAAGGCGGATCGTAGCTTTCAAAATTAAGATCATAAACCATCGTCGTGGACAACATGCGGCGTTGTTCGAGCGATTCGATCGCTTCGTTGTGAACGGTTGCCGGGGTTAAACTATTGAACAAACGAGAGAGACCGCGAATGAGAAATGAACGGACCATCGGAATGCTCCTTCCAAAGGAGATGTATAACCCTACCGCCATGGTGCGCTGCCACAAGCGTAGCCATGTGGCGTCGAACTATGCAATGACAAAATGGGAATTCCGTGACAAGTCGCAAAATCCACGTGTTTAGGTGCGAGATTAATCCACCCAACGTGCAGAAGCCCCGGCATGGGGCATTCATTCGTCTTTCGCCATTCTCCCTGCGGTAACGCGTTTTCACCCCGCCCGCGTCGCTTTCCCGGCGGGGAGCGTTAATATATGATCGATCACGCTCAATCCAAACGAAGGTTGTCACACAAATGCCCGAAAAAGAACTACGAGAAAAATACGGCGGGAAACTGCCCAAAGCCATCAACCGGGCGATCCGCGCGGAATTGACCGGCGGGAACGAAGCGCTCGATACACTCACCCAACTC
>JBBQXB010000074.1:0-17324 GCA_038210015.1 Tepidisphaerales bacterium | reverse complement strand
GGCTATTGTATGGGTGGAGTTTTGATATGCCACATATTTTTGTTCAATCCACGCGGCTTTGGTTCACTGACGCCGGTACGGGGCCGACGATTATTTTGATACACGGTTTTCCGTTGGATAGCCGGATTTGGGATGAGGTCGTGCCGCTGCTGACGCCGACGCGGCGGGTCATCACGCTCGACCTACGCGGGTTTGGGCAAAGTGATGAGACTGGTTCTTTCTCAATGCGGCAACTGGCGTTTGATGTGGCGGGGTTCATCACGTTGCAGAAAATCGGTCCCTGTTGCGTGGCGGGGCTTTCGATGGGCGGGTATGTCGCGCAGGAACTCGCCAGCGAAAGTCACGAGTTACTGTCGCACCTTATCTTGCTGGATACAAAGGCTGAATCCGACAATCCCGATGCACAAAACAAGCGCAACGAGATGGCGGCCATCGCGCGCGAGCAGGGGGCCAAGGCGGTGGCGGATCAGATGATGCCGAAAATGCTGTCACGTAATCATTCGGCTGCGGTTGAAGGCAAATTGCGGACGATCATGGAATCGCAGCGGCCCGAAACGATCGCCAGCGCCTGCATCGCGATGCGGGATCGGGAAACCTATCTCCCGACATTGGAAAAAATGAGTATTCCGGTGGATATCATCGTTGGCGAAGAGGATGCGATTTCGTCGCCGGAGTTGATGCGTTTCATGCACGAGCGGATCAACTATGGCAGGATGTTTGAAATCCCCGGCGCAGGGCATCTATCCCCGATGGAAAACCCGCAGGCGGTCGCCAAAGCGATCTTAATGGGGACGGAAAATTTGTGATTCGCAGAAAATATAAACCACAGAGCCACGGAGAGCACAGAGAACTATTTGGTTACGACACTGCGTTTGCTGCGGGTCTACAATTTTTCTGTTGCAGGAATAGGCTACAGATCCCCAATGATGTATTCGGATGAACGCGGATAAGTGCGTCGTGTTGTGGGAGGTTCGCGGGCTAATTTCGTCGCAGGGCAAATACTTAAATTCAGAATAAGCCGCCGAGACGCTGAGACGCAGAGATAAGAAAATGCACTTTCATGAAGTCTTTTTTCTTTGTCCAATGACTGCACGAGACTGTTCGCTTAAGTGCATAACTTTAATGACACATGATTTATAGCAATGCTCTCTGCGCCTCAGCGTCTCTGCGGCATACTTGCATTTCGCTTTTAGATAAGGACCGTGCTACAACGGAAGAATCGTCATCTACGACTCGCAAATGCATTCATGAAACAATCGCGTTCTTTTTTGGGATAATTTGCGTAGAATGCCGAATCTGCGAAAAGACCCTCTGTGCCTCCGTGTCTCTGTGGTGCATTTCTTTTGCAGACGTGGAAACGTGGTCCTGACGTAATACATGAGAATCAAAAATGAATCGTGAAAAAATTGCTTGGTTGTTCAGCGGGGTCGTGCTTTGCTTTCTGGCGTTGCAAGTGCCGGGAACATTCGCTCAGCGGGACGACGATTACCGGTTTGTCCGTACGCTGGTCGATATTTATCGGCAGGTCGGAACGAATTACGTCGAAGATATTGATACCGCCAAGTTGCAGCAATCGGCGATCAACGGGATGCTCGGCGCGCTCGATCCGCACACGCTGTACATCCCTGCCGACAAACAGGAAGCCTTCAACGACGCTTTGGATGGCAGTTTCAAAGGCGTGGGGATCAAACTCAATACAACTGAGGAAGGCGAGATCGAAGTCATCACGCCGATCGACGACAGCCCCGCATGGAAAGCGGGTGTGCGGCCCGGTGATGTCATCGTCAAAGTCAACGGCGAATCGATCAAAGGGATGCGACTCGAAGAAGTGATCCCAAAAATCCAAGGCGCGTCAGGATCTAAAGTCACACTGTCCATGCAACGCACCGGCGGGGAGGTCGTTGACCTTTCGATGCAACGGGCTGAGTTTGTCGTGCCGATGGTTAAAGGGTTTTCGAGAAATGATGACAACACTTGGAACTTCTGGGCGAATAAACCACGCGGCATTGGTTATGTGCGGCTGACGCAATTCACCCCCGAATCGGCAGCGAAAATGCGGGCGATCATCGAAGACAAATTGCAGCAGGGGATGAAGGGCTTGATTCTTGATCTTCGTTTCAACCCCGGCGGGCGGTTGGAAGAGGCCGAGCAGATGATCGATATGTTCGTGCGCGATGGAACGATTGTGACGGTTAAAGGGCGCAATCGAAACAAGCAGACCAAAACCGCCAAGCCCGACGGTACGCTGCCCGATTTTCCGATGGTCGTGCTGGTGAATGAACATTCCGCCAGCGCCAGCGAAGTGGTCGCGGGAAGTCTGCGAGATAACAAACGCGCAACAGTTATCGGCGCGCGAACCTACGGTAAAGGCAGCGTGCAGGAAGTCGTTCCGCTTGATGCCAATGCCGGCGAGCTAAAAATCACCGTCGCTTACTGGTATTTGCCCAGCGGCGAACTGGTGCAACGGCTGAAAGATGCCAAGACATGGGGCGTCGAACCAAATATCGTCGTCCCGATGGATGAAGCGCATCAAACCGCAATTCTTGAAGCGCAGTACAAAGCCGAGTTGATGCGTGTCTCGGCCACGCTCCCAACGACCGCGCCGACAACACAAAGCACAACGCAATCCACCACCCAGCCAACAACGCAAATCACCGACGAGCAGTTGGAAAAGGCGATTGAGGTGATTGGGGAGAAGGTGAAGTAGTTGATAGTTGATAGTTGGTAGTTGCTAGTTTGGAGTTGGTAGTTGATAGTTTGGAGTTTGAAGAAGCGAGCGATCCCGCTGTCTTTAACCCAAGCCCTAAGCCCTAAGCCCTAAGCCCCATCTTTCATGTCCCTCATACTCGGCATTGAAAGCACCTGCGATGAAACCGCTGCCAGCGTGGTGGAGGAGGGAGTGGGGGTGCGCTCGAATGTGATTGCGAGTCAGGTGGAATTGCATCAGGTTTATAAGGGCGTCGTGCCGGAGATCGCATCGCGGGCACACATTGAAAATATCCTGCCGGTGATCGAAGAGTCATTGCACAAGGCGGGTTGCACGCTTAGCGATATCGACGCGATTGCCGTCGCGCAAAGGCCGGGATTGATTGGGTCGCTTTTGATCGGCGTGACCGCCGCCAAGACGCTGGCGTGGTCGTTGGATAAGCCGCTGCTGGGCGTCGATCACGTGCAGGCGCATTTGTATTCGGTGATGTTGGGGGAGGAGGGCTTGGGGCTTGGGCCTTGGGGCTTGGTGGAAGCTGCGCGCACCAGGCCCCAAGCCCTAAGCCCTAAGCCCCAACCACAACTTCCCGCCATCGGACTTGTTTGCTCCGGCGGGCATACCGCGCTGTATCAGGTTCGATCTTGGATAGATATTTCCCAGATCGGACATACCATCGATGATGCGGTTGGCGAGGCCTACGACAAAGTCGCGACGATCATGAACCTCGGGTATCCCGGCGGGCCTGTCATCGACAAGCTGGCGAAGTTAGGCAACCCAAAAGCGATCCCGTTCCCCCGATCACGACTTGGCCGTGACAGTCTCGATTTTTCATTTTCCGGGCTTAAAACCAGCGTGCTATATCATTTTCGCGGACATAAAGGACGTGAACGCGATCCATCCACCATTTCCCAGCAAGAAATCCACGACGTTTGCGCTAGTTTTCAGCAGGCTTGCATCGATATTTTACTAATCAAAATCAGACGCGCCATCGAACAGTTCCCCGCTTCGAGCGTCATCATCGGCGGCGGGGTGAGTGCGAATCGCGGGCTGCGCGACGCGATGGCGCGGTTTGAGTTGCCGGTGCATTTTCCGTCTTTGGCGTATTGCACCGACAATGCCGCGATGATTGCAGGACTTGGGGACGTGATGCTGCAGCATGGGTTGGTCAGCGATTTGTCGATGGACGCACAGACTTCAGGGTCAATCCACAAAATCGTTTGATTGTAGTGGGCGGGCAGATTATTGTGGATGCCGGAGGAGATCGCGATGGGTAAATCAGCGCCTAAAAAACGGGTTGTTTTTCGCATTGATGCCGATGCGCAAACCGCCAGCAAGTTTATCGCGATCTGCGATGAGACGGGGATGTCTCAGATCGTGATTACCTCGCGGCTGGTGAATTGGTTTGCGTCGCAGGATAGTGAGATTCAGGCGCGGATTCTTGGCGTGTTCGGTGCTGAGGGTAAAAGCGAGGCCGCCAAGCTATTTTTGCAAAAACTTGCCAATTCCGCCGAAAAACACTGATTACGCCACTCCCTTGATTGTCGTCGATGCGCCGCAGCGTTGCCGATAGCCCGCTCTAGGTGTTTTGCGGTATCATCCGCATCGCTTGAAATGAGGAGACGAATGACCGTTGATTCGCGCACCACTACATCCGGCTTAAGTGATACTCTCCAAGGCCCCGCCGGGGCGTTGCTTCTATTGCTGTTGGTGGTTGGCTGTTATGCCTCCACCGCAACGTTTGGTTACATCTGGGACGACGATACGTATGTGCAGAACAACATGAATCTGCGCGATGTCGCCGGGCTAAGCCGCATGTGGACGCACATCGGCGCGACGCCTCAGTATTATCCTGTCACCTTCACGTCGTTATGGGCCGAGTATCAGTTATTTGGTCTGAATCCTGCGATTTCGCACGTGTTGAATTTGCTCCTGCACGCTGCAAGTGTGGTGATGTTGTGGAAGGTTCTTCAAGGCCTGCGTGTCCCCGGTGCGTGGCTGGCGGCGGCTATTTTTGCGGTGCACCCGATCAACGTCGAAAGCGTTGCGTGGATTTCCGAACGCAAAAATACCCTCTCACTGGCGTTTGGTATGGCGGCGTTGCTCGTCTACTTGCGATACGCCGGATTGATCCCCAAGCCGGTTGTTGTGAAGCCGATCAAGAAATCGGATGACGATGAAGACGATGAAGGTGGCGTCGATCTCTCCCTGCCCGACGATCCGAAACGGCTTTACGGACTATTCCTGATTCTGTTTATTTGCGCGCTACTTTCAAAAACCACTCTCGCGGTCTTGCCCGGCGTAATTCTGGTCATCGCGTGGTGGAAACGCGGACGACTCGGCAAAATTGATATCATCCCAATGCTCGCACCGATCGCGCTGGGTCTGGCGGCGGGTTTGCTGACATCATGGATCGAACAAAACGAGTTCATCGTCGGCGCAACAGGTCGGCCGTGGGAGCATGGTTTGCTTGATCGGTTGGCGTTGGCGGGGCAGGTAAGTTGGTTTTACGTTGGCAAATTGATCCTGCCGCACCCGTTTGTGTGGGGATTGCCTGACAGCATGAAAATGGGCAGTCCGCCTTGGTTTGTTATTTCTGTACCGACGTGGGTGCAAGCAATCCTGCCGGCATCGCTGAGCTTTAATTATCCAAAGTGGCAGTTGAATGCGTCGATCGCGACGCAATGGCTTGGCACGGCGGGGGCGCTGATCGTTGTGGTGATGTTGTGGGTAAAACGCGGGTGCATCGGTCGTGGAGCATTGGCGTGCGTATTCATCTATCTGGGCTGCCTGATCCCTGCCATGGGACTGGCGAATGTCTATCCGATGCGTTTTTCGTGGGTGGCGGATCACTTTGCTTATGTCGCTTCCATCGGGCTGATCGTTTTATTCGCCGCCGGTGTGACAACGTTCTTCGCTCGCGTCACCATCGCCCCGATTGTGGCGGCATTGCTGTTGATCTTGCTAAGCGTGGTGACGATCGCGTACAGCCAGAGCTTTGCCAACATCAAAACGCTTTGGTCCAGCACATTAATCCGTAACGAACATTCGTGGATCGCAGCCGCAAGTCTAGGGGGATATCTGCGCACCGAAGCCGATCGCCTATTGATCGAAGAATTGCCACTCGCGCCGGATAAAGAGGTTTATCGACAGGGCTTGGTTCGGATGTATCAGGATGCCGGACGATGGTTTGAACGGGCGAAAAAGCTGAATCCTGATTCGCACGAAGTGCCGTTTCAGCAAGCGTTGCTGGCGATGCGTTCCGGTCAGGCGGACGAGGCGCTAAAACTCGCGATGCAATCTGAAAGTGTCGCCGCCGAGCAGGGTGTCAAGCAGTTTATTTACCCGCAACTTTTGATCGCCTCGCTTTCCGTTCAACGCGGCGACCTGCAATCAGCGAGGCAGATCTATCTTGATCTTCAGTCGTTGGAATCAAAAATGGGCGACAAGATGCCCGCCACCTTTGCCGATGCACGCGTCAGTCTTTCCAATCTCGATCGCAAGCGTCTCAGCGGACCGATCACGCCTAATCTTTCCGAAACCGACAGCAAGATTGTGGGTGAAATGATCGAAAATCTGACCGTCGCCACAGATATTGCGCCACAGCGACCCGCTCCAAAGCTTGAGCTGGCGCGGCTGATGATCGATCTGGGTCGGACGGATCAAGCGTACGAGCTTGCTGCACAGGTGCTGAGTCTGGACAAGAACGATGCCGATGCCAAGCTGGTGGTGGCAGAGGGTTTGATTAAAGACGGCAATGCGCAACTCGCCGCGGCGCAATTATCAAATCTGATTCTGACGCACCCCAACCATCTTGCGGCACGGATGAAATTCGCACAAATGCTGATTGAATTGAAGCGTGCAGACGACGCGATTCGCGAACTGGACGCGTTGATCAAAATCGATCCGAAGAACGAGGATGCGATAAAGTTGTTGAGTCAGCTTAAGGGCACCACAACCCAACCCACGACATCGCGTGGTTAAAAGGTAAGGGGTCGTGGTTCGTGGTTCGTGATTCGTGAGTCATCATTGCACTGACACGCGTGGGAAATCGGAACATGGGCGCCGGATCAGTAATGCGCGAGCAAGCTCGCGGCTTAACAATCACGACCCCCGACCCCCGACCCACAAATCACCATCCACGATCCCCATTTCCCTCAGACATGCGCCTACACTAAACTAATTAGTAATTCGTACTTTCACTCTTGCAAGGATTCGCACATGGTCACTTATCGAAATGCCTTAACCCTGTTGACGATTGCGTTGATGTCGGCTTCTGTGCTGGCTGAGGACAAGGTGTCCCCCAAGCCAGGGTTAAAAGTGGGCGATGACGCCCAACCTGTTGAGGCTAAGGATTTGCAGGATAAAGACCTGTCGCTTAAAGCGTTGCTTGGCGATCAGCCCGTGGCGGTGATTTTTCTGCGGGGGTATCCTGGGTATCAGTGCCCGCTATGTACAAAGCAAGTTGCGGAGTTCATTGCGAAGGCTGATGCGTTCAAGGAAGCGAACGTTCGCGTGTTGATGATTTATCCCGGTTTAGCCGACAAGCTCAAAGAACACGCCGCTGAGTTCGTGCGCGGAAAAAATCTGCCGGATAATTTTGATCTGGTCATCGACCCTGATTACGCGATCACCAACGCGTGGAAACTGCGATGGGATAAAAAAGGCGAAACCGCCTACCCGTCCACCTATCTGGTCGATACCGCGAACAAAATTGTTTTCGCAAAGGTCAGTACAAGTCACGGCGATCGGTCGAATCCGCAGGCGGTGATTGACGCCGCCAAGGCGTTGAAGCCAGCGTCAAAAGAATAGCCCGGCGTGTGAAGGCGGGCAGGGAAAAAGTCCGGGCGGTGGGAATCGAACCCACACGACCTTGCGGTCAACGGATTTTAAGTCCGTAGCGTCTGCCTTTCCGCCACGCCCGGGGAGTCGGGGATTTTACACAAAGACGTCGCCACGTCGAATATCGCGTAGTAGAAACCATCAGGAAACGTGGTGAAACGGGTTTTCCGAAACTGATCTTGAATGAGGATCTGTAGTTGCGACGCCTGCGTCGCCCATTTTGGTGTAGCGAGAACTTGGTGTAGCGAGAAACGTCTCAACTATCCCCACCGCGGGCATGCCGAATAAGAGTAGCTACGCCAGCTCGTCAGCAACCGATCGCTGCGCGAGCAGGATCGACGCGATTTGCAGATCCAGGGGCGTAGTGATTTTGAGATTGCTTTCTTCCCCATCCACCAATGTCACCGCCATGCCCGCCAATTCAAGCAGTTGAAGATCGTCTGTAATCTGGTCGGGCAGTTTGGAGCAGGATTTGCACGCGTGCAGAAAATCTTCGCGGCGCATCGCTTGAGGCGTTTGCATAGCCCAGAGCCGCTCACGGGGGACAGTTTTTACAACCGTCGCCGGCAAGGGTCCAGTCGCCTCTTTAATCGTCAATGAGACCGGCATCGCCGGCGCGGCAGCGCCAGTGCGCACTGCAGCGTCGAAAACGCGGTCGATCAACGCATCGGTCACTAATGGCCTGGCGGCGTCGTGAATCGCGATCCATTCGCATCGCGTGGTTTCAGCCGCGATGCGGACCGTTTGAGCGCGCGTCTCCCCGCCTTTGCACCACCGCAGTTTTGGGCTTTTCAAAATGATCTCAGCGTGCGCGAGGGCTGTGATCGTTCGTTCAATTGCAGTCCGATTGTTGGTCGCGATGATAATTTCAAAGACATCTTCGCGCGGCAAGAAAGCGTTGATCGCTCGAACGATGACAGGCTGATTCGCTAAGTCAGCGATCAGTTTGTTTGCGCCAAACCGCGCGGATTGTCCTGAGGCGGGAAAGATGACAGAAAACTTCGGCATCGACGACCTTCAGTCAGGCGGCATTTTCTCAGGCGAATCCGGTTTGCGTTTCCCGACACCATCCGCGAGCCGGCCAAAGATCATCTTGCCGGCATTGGTCTGTACGGCGTTAGTCACAACAAACTCAATCTCTTCGTTCACATGCGTACGCGCCTGTTCGATGACGACCATCGTGCCATCGTCCATGTAACCGACGCCTTGCCCTGGCGATTCACCGGGCTTGATGATGCGGACGATCAGTTTTTCGCCGGGCAACACTTCGGGTCGTAGTTGCGACGCGAGTTCGTTGATGTTGATGACATCAATCCCGCTGAGCTGGGCGACTTTGTTCAGATTGTAATCCGTAGTCAGCACGCGCGCTTCTAGCTCTTTGGCGAGTCTCATCAGCCGTTGATCGACGGTATCGCCAATATCGGCACGGCCTGTTTCATAGGTGATGATTTCGACTTTTGGTGTTTGCTGTAATTTCGCCAACACGTCCAGCCCGCGTCGGCCTCGGTTGCGCTTCAATCTGTCCTGACTGTCGGCCACGGTCTGCAATTCTTGCAGGATAAAGCGAGGGACGATCATCTGGCTTTCAAACACCCCTGTTTCCACGATCGCCGCGATCCTGCCATCGATCAGTGCGCTGGTATCAAGAAGGATCGGACGCGCGCCGCGGGTCTGCTTGCGAAACTCAACATAAGGCACGATGAATCGAAAATCGTCCTTGGTCTGCATGACAAAACTAATCGAAAAGTAGGTCGTGGCGCAGTACACGAGTAGTTGGATAAACGAGATCAGGCTTTCGAGTTGACCGGGCTTGAAGCTACTGTTGAAGGTGATCTGATTGATGAGTAGTGCGACGACAAAGCTCAGCGCGTACCCAGCGATGACACCGACGATCAACCCGAAGAAAGTACCCGCGAACAGCGCCAGCTTGCGCCGGCCAGGCGCGAGAATGTCTACACTGATCGCCAGCACGCCAACCGATAACGCGATCGCGACGGCAAGCCAGGAGATCGCGGATTTTTGTGGATCATCCGTGAGGATGAAGTTCCACCCGATGGCCGCCATCAGGAGGACGAAAATCGCACGAAGGATGGTAAGAAAAATGCTCATACGCCCCAGATCAGTCCCGCGTCGGAGACACGCTTAGGGGAACGCTCAGTTCGCGTCACGCAACGCGCCAAGCCCAGATCAGTACCGCCGCACCTATGATAATACGGTAGATAGCAAAAGGCACAAACCCGCGTCGCCGCACCCATAACATAAACCAGGCGATCACAACCCATGCGACGAAGAAACTGACGACCGACCCAATCGCGAGTTGCAACCATTGTTCGCCGGTCAGCGGATGGCCGATGTAGGCTTCGTCGGCGGGGGAGAGTGAATCTTTCATGTCCTTTGCAAAAGCCGCGAACATGATGGGAATGGAGAGGAAAAAGCTGAACTCCAGTGCGGCCGTGCGGGTGAGGCCGGCGACTTGCCCCGCAGCGATGGTCGCCATCGAGCGGCTGGTTCCCGGAAAAATCGCCGAAAGCACCTGCACCAGCCCGATCCACGCCGCCTGCCAGGGTTTTATGCGTTCCATTGTGTCGGTGATGCCGGGTGTTGTGTCAATTGAGCGTTTGCCGAAAATCACATCGACGATCCACATCACGATCCCACCGATCACCAATGCACCGCCGATCACCCACAGCGATTCGAGATTGCCTTTTATCAGCTTCTTCGCCAGCACTGCGGGGACTGCCGTCATCACGAATGCGATCAGCACCAACGTGACAGGATGCGTCAGCCGCTGTTTCATGGTCAGGTCGCGGGAGAAAAATGATTTGAGAAACGCGATAATCCGGCTTCTAAAATAGACCACCACCGCCATTATCGCAGGAAGCTGAATTGCGACGGCAAACAGTTTCCAATAGGGATCTTTCAGGCTCTCCGAACCGTCGAGTAATGCTTGAACCAGTCGTATGTGCGCAGTCGAGCTGACCGGTAAAAATTCGGTCAGACCTTCAACCAAGCCGAGAATTGCTGCAAGTAGATAGTGATTCACGAGAGTGTTATCGGCCAGCGGACGACATGATCTGAACGGATCGTCTCAGATATCCCCAACCCGACGCGACAGTGATGATTAATGTGAGCCAAATTGTGGTGTCTCGAAACAGACCGGCATAAAAGTCATAGGCCGCCAGATTTTCTTGGAAATGCTTGTGTACCACCTCGTGAAAATAGACATAGGTGATGATGACCAGGATGGTAATGGATTGCATGACCATCTTGATTTTGCCCCACCGGTCTGCTCCGAAACTAATCCCCGATTTTTCCGCCAACCCGCGAATGCTGGTCACCAGCAATTCACGTCCGAGGATGATGACCACCATCCATGGCGCAACGCCGGTGATCGTCTTAACGACATACGGCTGCGGATCGGCGGGGTCGGAAATGATGAAATTTTTCCCTGCGAAAAAAATGAACGAGCCCAGCACTAATATTTTATCGACAAATGGATCAACAACCCGCCCGAACCCGCTTTCGACGTTCCACCGGCGCGCGAGATAGCCGTCCAGATAATCGGTTGAAATCGCGATCAGGCAGATGACAAAGCCGAGGGTGAGCAACGTCGAATGCCCACGCCCGCCGTACTGATACCACGATAAAATGCCGAAAAACAGGATCGCCAGCAACAGCCGGGCGGTGGTAATGAGATTGGGGATTTGCCTTCGGGTCATCAAGTTGGCGTGGATTGTAGGAAAACCCATGCGATCCACCAGTGCCGCGGGTATACTCAACGCAATGATCGCGGTTATCAATCCAAAAACCAAGCAGCGTCTGGACGACGATTCACACGTCCTGTTCTGGAATGCGTCGTGGGAAACGTATGAATCAATTCTGAAAGATTACGCCGAAATCCCCCAGCGGATTAACTTTGATAACGGAGTGCTGGAACTTATGACGCTATCCGCTGAACACGCACAGTATTCCCGTTTTCTGGCGTCGCTTGTTGTGCAACTTTCTGTGGACCGCGGGATAAAGATGGCCAGTCGCGGGTCCAACACACTCAAGCAGATGCGGAAATTTAAGGGGCTTGAAACTGATGAATGCTTCTATGTCTCCAAAGAATCAAAAATTCGTGGTAAGGCGCGGCTAGATATGAGCGTTGATCCGCCGCCGGATTTGGTGATTGAAGTGGATATTACGCATCACACGGTCGATCGAGAGGCTATTTACGCAGAATTTGGTGTGCCAGAAATGTGGAAATTTGACGGTAAAAAACTTATCGCCTACGCGTTGGTTCGCGGATCATGGAAAGAAATTGATAAAAGTGTTGCATTCCCGTTTCTTAAACCATCAGAACTAACGCCATTTTTGAAGAAACTTAAGAAAAATGACGAAACCAGTGTGCTGACTGAATACCGCGATTGGTTAGGGATATTAAAGTAAGCATGTGGGGGCGCGACATTCTGGATCGCGATGTTTTGCTGATTCTGTCGATATCAGCACTATGGAAAAAATCCGCGAGCAAAGCGGGGGATATGATGTATACCCGCGGCCCGCATCATTGCGCGGTGCCCAAGTCATACTGATACTCTGGACGATGGCAATTTGTGTACGGCATATGCTGTACTGGACGAGTGCGCCGTTGTTGAATTCGTCGCGTCCGATGGCGATATTTAATGATCAAACGATGATCTGGCTGGTGGTCTGCGCGGCGGTGGAGATACTGGGGCTGTTGCTTGCGGCGTGGAATTGCAGGAGAGGACGTGGATCAACTGGTAGCGCTACACGCCTCGTTCGGATCGGATGCTGGATTGCGGTGCTCGCGGTGCTGGGTGCGGCAGCAGTCAAAGGCTTTTATATGCCTTGGCATGGCGTGCGGTTTGAAGAGAATCGAATTGCTTCAACCCTTGATGCGGCTTGGAAAATCTGGTCAGTTCTAATCAATGCGATTGTGCCAGCGTGGGTCGCAATCACGATCTCGCACCATACAAATGACGCGACTACGCTTTAACGACCGTCAAACTGCGTGACTTCTTCACGGGCAATTCTGCCACCAGGTCGTAGGCCTTATAATCGGTAAACTTTACCCGGATGATCTCGCCCGGGGATAATTTTTGTTTTGCTGAGACAAATACCACGCTATCAATATCTGGTGCCTGCCATGTCGTCCGGGCGACATACACACCGCCATCATTGCGGCGGGATTTGGTCGATTCATCACGGTTGGCACGTTCGATCATTACCTCGACCGACTCACCCATCCGCGATTCGTTCCGATCAAAAACAACTGCTTGTTGCGCGAGCATCAATTCTTCAACCCGCGCCTGTTTGATCTCATCAGGCAATTGTTCGGTCATCCGACCCATCGGCGTGCCCGGCTCGGCGGAGTAAGGGAATACGCCCATGTGCTCAAAGCCATAATCTTTCACGAATTGAACCAATTCCTGATGCTCGGCCTCGGTTTCGGTCGGGCTGCCCGCGATGAAAGTTGTGCGAATCGCGATGCCCGGCACCCATTTTTTTAACTTATCCAGCAAGGTCGTGATCTGTTTGCGCGACACCCGGCGTTTCATCAATGTCAGCAGCCGATCATTGATGTGCTGCAACGGCATGTCGATGTATTTCACGACGCGATCGCAGTCAGCGATCGTCTTGATCATGTCGTCGGTGAAACAAGATGGATAGGCATACATCAAACGAATCCATGCGACATCTTTAGGTGCGTGTTTGTTGATTGATCTGAGCAGCCCGGAAAGACCGTCGGCGTAGCCAATGTCAGTGCCGTAGCTGGTCGTGTCTTGTCCGATCAGATTAAGTTCCACCGCACCGTCGGCAGCCAATTCACGTGCCTCGGCGAGAATCTGCTCGGTCGGCTTGCTCCGCATTGGCCCGCGAATGCTCGGGATCGTGCAAAACGCACAGCCCTGATTACAGCCTTCGCTCATCCGCAGATACGCAAAATGACGAGGCGTGAGTCGCAAACGGGCGCGGTCGTCTTCAAACACCGGCAGCCGATTCGTTTTGGATTGGGTAGACACCGATAGGTCATTCGTGGCGGCATTTTCCAATGACGAATGACCCATGACGAATGACTTTTCTGCCAGTTCTTTTGATAGATCGTGATATTTCCCAAGATAATGCCCGTGCGCTTGGCGGGGGTTTTCGACGCCACGGACGGCTTCGACGATGTGTTCGCGATCAAAGACGCCGACGAGTCGGTCGATGCCCGGGGCGGCATCGAGTAATTTGGTTTTATGGCGTTGCACCAGACAGCCCGCCACAATGACGCGTTTGCATTGGCCTGATTCTTTCATCGCGATTGCGTCGTTGATTTCGCGCATCGATTCATCTTTGGATGCTTCGAGGAAGCCGCAGGTGTTGATGATGATCGCGTCGGCTTGATCGGCGTGGGGGGTGATCGCCAACCCGTCGGCGGCGAGCAGACCGAGCATGCGTTCGCTGTCCACGAGATTTTTCGGACACCCAAGACTGACAAACGCGACGGATTCGATGTTGGTTTTCTGTTTTACTGCCATGGAGGACACGCCAAATCGTTCAATTTCCTAACAAAATGCAAACAAAATTGTAAGCAAGCATTGTATCATACCGCGAAAAGCTTGCAGGGGCTGTTGAAAGCGCAAGTCATTGTCAAATAAGCATTTGCGATAATAATTTGCAGCATACGCCTTAGCCCGGTAACATAGCGTCACATATGCCAGTTCGACTTAAGGCCAAGCGTTCCACCCCCCGTCGCAAGACCGTTGCCGTCCCATCCCGGGACACGATGATTTCTTCTCACAAAGCGAATCGAATCGCCGACACGAAGACGAAATCGCCATTTATCCCCCCGAAATCGACAACAGTCAACCCCGTTGCATCGGCGATGGTGAAAGCGAATAAGTTTTTGCAGACCCTCACCGATTACGAAAAACTGAGGATCGTGCGATACAACTCAGACAATTTCGATCTGGATCGCATGCGTTTGCTGCTCAAAAAACTTGGCAATCCGCAGGAAGCGTTCCGATCCGTCCACGTTGCTGGCACCAAGGGCAAGGGCAGTACCTGCACGATGATCGCATCGATGCTTCAGGCCTGCGGCTACCGCGTCGGGCTTTACACCAGCCCGCACTTGGTTGATGTCCGCGAGCGGATCGTCGTCAACGGCGAGCAAATTCCCGCGACTGAATTCGCCAAGCTGACCAAAATGCTTGAGCCAATCGCGCAAAAATTCAAACCGCTCCCGACCTACTTTGACGCGCTGACCGCAATCGCATTCAAGTATTTTGCCGATCAGAAAATCGACATCGCCGTTGTTGAAACAGGGCTTGGCGGACGGCTGGACAGCACCAACGTGCTGAAACCGGAAGTCACCGCGATCACGTCGATCAGCAAAGATCACATGGCGCAGCTCGGCAACACGCTGGCGAAGATCGCTGAGGAAAAAGCGGGTATCTTTAAACCCGGCGTCCCGGCGGTCACGGTTTTGCAAGACCCGTCCGTTGAACCGGTGCTGCAACGCGTTGCGCAAAAAGTCGGCGCGCAGCTTGATATCTGTGGCAAAACCATTGAGTTCAGCTACCGATTTGAATCGTCACGAATGCTCGGCCGACACAACCGCGTCTGCCTGACCACCCAGACCAGTAAGTTTGAACACCTGGCCGTGCCATTGTTTGGCGAGCATCAGGCGATCAACTGCGGGCTGGCGTTGGCGGTGATTGACAAACTTAAAACGCGCGGCATCCCGATCGACGATGCCAAAGCGATGGAAGGACTCGCCAAGACGACCATTGAAGGCCGGATGGAAGTCGTTAACCAAATGCCGCGCGTCATCGTTGATGGCGCACACAACGCCGCAAGTATCGACGCGATGATGCGCGCGATCGGCCAGCATATTCCGTACGACAGCATGATCGTCATCTTCGGCTGCTGCGGCGACAAGGACGTGGACGGGATGCTCGAACGCATCACTTCCGGTGCCGACAAAGTGATCTTTACCAAGGTTAACTCAATCCGCTCGGCCGACCCGCACGAATTGGCGGCGCGGTATGTCGAAATCTACGGCAAGATGGCGCAGGTGGCGGAAACGCTGCAAGAAGCCCTCAGTATCGCCAAACGCGCTGTGACCAAGGAAGACCTGATCTGCATCACCGGCAGCTTTTATCTGGTCGGCGAAGCCAAGCGACACTTCGCTGCGGCGCATCCGACGTTGCCGCAGGTGACGCCGTTGCCGTAAGCTGAAATCACGCATGAACGCAAATCAACGCAGATTAGTCGATGACTGATCTGCGTTTTTCTTTACCTAATGGGAACGACTGAAACCATCCTCTTTTGGATTTACGTCGCACTCGGTCCCGGCGCGTGGATTGTTGTTGCGTACCTGATGTCCGTTGGCCGTGAGCGGATGACGAAGTTGCGGTATTCGCGGGCGGTATTGCCAGAATGGGTACCTTTCGTTTCGATTCTGGTTCCAGCCAAGGATGAGGGGTCGCATATCCGCACCTGCATCGCGCGGGTGATGCAGCAGGATTATCCCGCGTTCGAGCTGATCGCGATCAATGACCGTTCAACTGATGACACCGGCAGCGTGCTGGACGATTTTGTAGCCGCGACGCCTGAGTCGCCCATTCTGGCTGACTCAATGAATGCAAAGCGCGATGCAGACGTCGCATCCACATTACGTGTCTTGCATATTGAAAATTTGCCCGACGGTTGGCTGGGCAAATGTCACGCGCTTTATCGTGGCACGCAGCACGCGACCGGCGAATGGTTTTTCTTCGTCGATTCGGATGTCAAACTTCAGCCTGACGCCTTGAGTAAAATGCTGGCCTACGCGGTTGATCGTAAATGCGATGCGTTAAGCATCACCACGACGATCGAAACTGAACGATTCATCGAACGGCTGATGTTGCCCCTGCTGGCGGCCACATGGGCGACTGCATTTGCCGCCGACCAGACCAATGAAGATTCACAGCCCGACCGTGCCGTTGCCAATGGACAGGTCTTCTTGATCCGCGCCGACGCCTACCGCAAAGTGAATGGCCACGAAGCGGTGAAAAATCGAATCGTCGAAGACGTTGAATTGATGCGGACGCTTAAAAAGGCTGGGTTCAAAACGCGATTTTTGGCAGGTCGACATTTAGCCAGTACGCGGATGCACACGCATTTGCGCCAAATATTTCACGGCTGGGCGCGCATTTTCGCCGGTACATCGCGAGGCGGGATAACGCCGATGATCGGCGCGATTCTGTTCTTCGTTATTTGCCTGCTGACCGCCTATCCCGCGATGCTCCACGGCATCATGGCGCATGACGCCTATTGGTTGATCGCGAGTCTTTCGCATTGGCTTTTGATGACAATCATGACGGGCATGGTCTGGTTTTGGACCGGCAATTCGCCGATCTATGCGTTGCTACTACCGATCAGTGTGCCGATCGAGATCGCGATCCTTTTATTTTCAATCCGGCGTGCCAAAAGCGGCAAGGTCGATTGGCGCGGCTCGCAAGTTGCGATTCGGGCAACGACATAAATGCACATCCCAACGCACATTCTCAGCGGGTGGGTGATCGGAAATTGTCTACCGCTAACGCCGCGCGAAAGGCTGGCCTGCATGATCGCCGCGACGGTGGCGGATGTGGACGGGCTGGGCCTGCTGTTGGGTCGCGAGATGTACGAGCGTTGGCATCACGTTGCGTGTCATGGACTGCCTTTTGCATTGCTGGCGTGCGCTATTCTCGCCGCACTTTTATCCAGCGGCGTCGCACGCCGCATAGCGGTTGGGATATTATTGTTG
>JBBQXB010000073.1:0-17429 GCA_038210015.1 Tepidisphaerales bacterium | reverse complement strand
ATGCGACAGTCCCGACTCCGATCGGCAAAGGGGAGGGGTGGCATTTTACTGGCGAATCGCGGCGGATCGGCAGGGTCTTGCGGCTTTTGAAGCGTTATCCGGAACGTTCCGCTTATCGCAACATCGCCGCGCTGCAAAGCGTTTTTAGGGCGGCTTCATGGGTCATCGGGCAAAGAGCGTGAGGCGTTAACGATCGAATCGCTTGACAATGATCGTGTCGTTCTGCCCGCCGAAGCCAAAGCTGTTGCTCATCGCGACATTAACAGTCGCTTCACGCGCTTTGTTTGGCACGTAATCCAGATCGCATTCCGGATCGGGATGTTCGAGGTTCATCGTCGGCGGCAACACCTGATCGCGGATCGCCAGCACGCAGGTGATCAATTCGACTGCGCCCGCGGCCGCTATGAGGTGACCCATCATGCTCTTGATACTGCTGACAGGCACGTTTTTGGCTTGATCGCCAAACACCTGTTTGATCGCGTGGGTTTCGTTCCCGTCATTTTCTCGTGTGCCTGTGCCATGGGCATTGATGTATTGAACATCGGTGGGCTTCATATTCGCGTCATTTAATGCAACCGTCATCGCGACGACCGCGCCGGTACCTTCGGGGTGTTGATCGGTGATGCGAAACGCATCAGCGGTCGATCCGTAGCCGACAATCTCTGCCAGTATCGTCGCGCCACGTTTTTGGGCGTGTTCCAGAGTTTCGAGAATTACGACGCCCGAACCTTCGCCAAGCACAAATCCGCCACGCATATTATCAAATGGGCGCGACGCCGCCCGCGGATTGTCGTTGGCCATGGATAAGGCGGTCAGACGGTTGAAACCGGTGACGCCGAACGGATGGATCATCGAATGCGCCCCGCCAGAGATCATCACGTCGGCATCGCCTCTGCGGAGGATTTCGGTCGCCTCGCCAATTGCCTGAGTGGATGCGGCACAGGCGGTCAGGCAGTTCAGCGCTGGACCGCGCGCGCCGGTGAGCATCGCCAGATGCGGCAACGCCGCGTTGGGTTCCTGTTCCATTTCGCGCATCACATCCATTAGTTGGCTGGCGGATTGGGCCCATTTGACGGTATCCAGTGCGTTTTTCTCGGCATCCCAACTCGATAGCGCCGACTGCGTATAGGCGTTGAAATCCAGCGATCCTTCCCCTGACGCGAAGTAGACGCCGACGCGATCCAAATCAAGCGCGGATGATGCCAATTTGGACATCTCCCACGCCTGCTTGCACGCCGCCAGCGCAAACTGCGTGCTCCGCCCCGCCTGGGCATGTTGTTCGGCAACATCAGCGAGTTGATCGGCGAGCTTAAAGCCTTTGACCTCGGCGCTGATTCGAGTTGGAAAGGTGCTGGCGTCGAAGATCGTCGTATTGTCAATCCCCGTATCCCCTGCCAGTAGTTTTTTCCACACGGATTCTACTGCCAAGCCCATGGGGGTGATCCAACCAATACCTGTGATGACAACTCTGTTCATGGTTGGGATTTACTCCGAAGAAATTAAAAATTATAACCGTTCTTCTCAGACGCACTACGCCCGGAAGTCACCAGTAAAAATCCGCCGATACCCGTCAGCACAAATCCAGCGCGATACGCGGGGGCCGCGCCGTATTCTCCGCCAATCTGCGTATGGACGATATCATCGTTAGCGAGAACCTGATCTTCAAACTGCGGACAATGCATCCACCCAATCGTCGCCAAAAGCACGCCCGCGACAAGCGCGACCAGTGCAACTATCAACCTCAGCCAAAGCGGAAGATCTAGGTATGCGTCAAACATGGTGATCGACATCAAACTGCCTTAAACACCAATGCCGCGTTTTGACCGCCTAGGGAATAGACGCTGGTGACTGCCGTTTTGATCGACTTGTCGCGAGCAACGTTGGCGACATTCAGGTTCGTTTCGCCCGTTTCGATTGTATTAATCGCAGGCGGGATTTTGCCGTTGGCGATGCTCAGCACCGCCGTCGCGGCATCGACGCCGCAGCCGGCTGCCATGTGGCTGATCTGCGCTTTCAACGGCGCGATCGCCATCCTCGTCAATTCACTACCCAACGCCTTCTTTAATCCATTGATCTCTGCCTGGTCGTGCGTGGCAATTCCCAAACCGTGTGGAATCAACAAATCGACATCCCCCGCTGCCAGTTTCGCGTCTTTCAATGCATTTGCGACCGCTTTAGAATAGCTATGACCCGTCGGATCGGGTTCGGTGATGCTGTAGGTATCCTGGCTGGCAGCGAATCCGACCAACTCTGCGTAGATCTTGGCGCCTCGTGCCTTGGCGTGTTCGTATTCTTCCAGAATCAGCAGTCCGCCGCCTTCGCCCATCACCGTGCCACTGGCGGACTGATCAAAAGGACGAACCGCCGCTGCGGGATTGTCATTGTGTGTGGTATTCAGGCGATTAAGCAATTGATGCCGCATGATGCCCATCGGATTGACGCGTGATTCAGCCCCGCCACAGATCGCAAAGTCGGCCTTGCCGCGCTGGAGCGTGCGAAACGCCTCGCCGATCGCCAGATGACTTGACGCGTCCGCGCAGGTGATTGTATTGCTCGGACCCATAAGCCCGTGAATGATCGTCACATGGCACGCCAGCATATTCGGTAGATATTTGAGCAACCACAGCGGCGTAAGTTGCTGCATGCCTTCGCCGCCCCACTTATGCAGATCAAGCGTGCCATCTTCCGCCCTCGCAACGTGCATCGCGCCGGTTAATTCATCCAACTGCGCGCTAATCAAACCCGCGCCGATATTGCAGCCGAACCGCAATCCGTCGATCTCAGCCGGGGTCGCATAGGCCTGGGATTTTAATCCCGCGTCCTTAAACGCCTCATCCGCTGCGATCACCGCAAGTTCAATATCGCGGGCCATCACTTTTGTGGCTTTGCGATAGCTCTTGGGGACGTAATCGCTAATTTTATATCCTGGCACTTCGCCTGCCAGATGACAGGCGAACCCCGACGGATCAAACGCCTCGATCCGCTTGATCCCACACTGCCCGGCCAGCAGGTTCGCCCAATAATCCTTCACGCCGATGCCGATCGGCGAAACGATCCCAATTCCAGTGACGACAACACGTTTCATGTAGACATTCAAGAGTATCGGTACGCCGCGATACAGGCAAGCGAGGCGTGAACGCGTCAATTCATACTTTCCGTGGAAACGCCACCAGCAACGCCAGCATCGCGACAACCGCGATACTCGCCTGCACGCCCCACAACGCAGCGTACTGTGTTCCGCCATTGGTTAACGGATCAAGGATGAGCTGATTGTAAAAGCCGGCCAAGATTGGTCCTAAACCGAGAATGATGATCCCGAACACCGTTTGCGCCGAATGTCGGAAATCGTCCCCTGCCAACTTCTCTACCAGCAAAAATGACCCGGCAAAGAAGCAGCCATAGCACAACCCGTGCAACGCTTGCGATGCAATGACCAACGCACCCGGCGCACCAAGCGCAAACATGCCGAACCGGGCCGCGTAGGCGGCGCAACCCATCACCAGTACCCACTTATAGCCCAATCGTTTGAGGAACAGGCCGAGGATCAACAGGAAGAATATTTCGGAGACTTGCCCGATCGCCATCACCGGGCCGATATTGGCTTTGCTGACGCCGATCGCGTTTTCAAAGAATGGGGCTGCGCGGAAGAAATAGACCTGATGGATCATCGCGATCGGCAAGGCGACCAACGTGACGACCAAAAACGCAGGCTTGCCGAACAATCCAAACGCCTCGGCAAACGCCAGCGGATGCCGCACATCTTTCTTTGGCGGAGTCTTAGGAAGTGCGGCCAAGGCGTAGACCGCGTAGCCGAATGAGATCAATCCGGAGATAAACAACGCATGGGCGACACGTTGGGTGTTGACCTTCGCGTCCGCGCTTTCGGCACTCAGCCATACACCCTTCTCTCCGATGACGAGGTTGCGCATCCCGAACTCATATGCGCGAGCAACGAACTCCTGGTTCCCGCTATAACTCAACCACAACGTCGTAAACGCCACCGACGCCACGATCCACCCGATCGTTCCCCATAGCCGGATCGGCGGGAACTGTTTTTCAGGATCAGCCAGATTCTGAAACGCGATCGAATTAGTTAGCGACAGCGTCGGCATGTAGACCACCGAATACGCCACCGCCAGCGCGAGGAAGGTGTAGTAATCGTGCGTTTGCGACAGCGCGATATTGATCCCCCCGCCGATCAATAGCAGGATCGCTAGCGCTTTCTCCGCGTTCAGATACCGATCGGCGACCTGCCCCGCGATAAACGGCGCGGTGACGGCACCGATCGCACCTGCAAGACCCAGAATCCACCCGATCTGCCCGCCGGTGAATCCAAGTCCCCCTTCGGCTTTCGCGGCACCCAGATAAGTCGCGATATAAGGCAGCCATATGCCCCAGACCGCGTATTGCAGAAACATCATGATCGACAGCCTCGGCCCGATCGCAAGGTGGTTGGGAACCGTCTGCTTCGGGTCGTTTGCGTCCATCTGATAATCCAATACCTGCCTGGCGCTGGCATTGTCGGCAGGGAAAGAGGTGTCGGTCATGGAATCAGATTGTAATCAGTTGGTGACGATTGTGTAGAAGTGGGGCTTAGTTACGCGTGATTCGTGACTCGTGGTTCGTGATTCGTGAAAGACTTGCGAATTTCACACTACGAACTACGAAGCCCGAATCACGATTGCCCTCGCTAGTCATCCGCCGCCGATTCCACTAAACTGCGCGGCTCGGAGAATATAATCATGAAAATTGCAGTGATGCCCGGCGATTTTGTCGGCAAAGAAGTGGTGGCAGAGGGAATCAAGGTACTCGACCTGGCCGCCAGCAAGTTCGGCTTCTCGTACCAACGCACCGACTACCCGTTCGGGGCAGAACATTATTTGAAAACGAAGATCACCCTGCCCGATTCCGCCCTGAAAGAGTTGGCGGCGCACGATGCGATCCTGTTTGGCGCGGTGGGTGCCGATCCGCGCGGCAATAAAGAAATCCCGCAAGGGCTGATAGAAACCGACATTCTTCTGAAAATGCGGTTTGAACTTGATCAATACATCAACCTGCGTCCGACCCGACTGCTGCCCGGCGTGCCGACGCCATTAGCGAAAAAAGATGCGTTTGACATGGTGATCGTGCGGGAAAACACCGAAGGGCTTTACTGTCAGAACGGCGGTTTTCTATACAAAGGTACGCCGCACGAAGTAGCGAATCAGATCGAAGTGACGACCCGCCATGGCGTCGAGCGGACGATCCGCTATGCGTTTGAATACGCCAAACAGTTTGGTCGAAAGAAGGTCACGCTCGTCGCCAAGACCAATGTGCTGCGATACGCGCATAATCTGTGGATGCGAACGTTTGAAGAGGTCTCATCCGAATACAAAGGGATCGAAAATGCCTACGACCATGTTGATGCCTGCACGATGTACATGGTCACTCAGCCGCAACGCTACGACGTGATCGTCACCACCAATATGTTCGGCGACATCATCACCGACCTCGGTGCCGCGATCCAAGGCGGCATGGGCATGGCAGCATCAGGAAATCTCAATCCGACCCGCAAAAACGCCAGCATGTTCGAACCCGTTCACGGATCAGCCCCTGATATTGCGGGCAAAGGCCTCGCCAACCCGATCGCGACATTTCTGAGCGTCGCGATGATGCTGGATTTCCTCAACGTGCCCCAAGCCGCCCAAGCGATCAACGACGCCTGCAAAGCCGTCGTCAGCGATCCCAAAAATCACACCAAAGACCTTGGCGGCAACGCCACCACGCAGCAAGTCACCAACGCGGTGATGAAGGCGATGGGGTAAGCGGCGAAGCCTTGCACGTCTACAACGCTTCCCATTCTTTGCGTGTGATACCGGCTTGTCGAAGTATCTCACCGAGGAGTGCTCTGCCTATGTCGCCTTGATGTGGATTGGGAATCGTCAGCGTATGAGTTCCTCATCGCATTTGCTGGTGTCGACCGCCGGGAAAGGGTCCCTCAAATCCCGCACGACGAAGTGCGGCGATGAACTCACGACGACGTATCGGTCCAAACGCTGGCATCAAGCTACCTTGGATTTACGCGGTTTCCGCTCGTTCAGGTTGATCCCGCCGATGCGAGGCAGATCGTTGTCGTTGTGTCGCAGCTTCACCATCAGCCACGCTTCAAGCGACTGCCGCAATGATTCGCGGCAGTCGTCGATACGCGATTCGTTTGCCCACAGTCCAGAAAAACCGGGGATTTCTCCGAACACGCCTTCGTCGCCTTCAAGCAATTTGTAGCGTGCTTTTCGCATCGCGGCATTAATGTAGTCAGTAAGCATTCGTTCTCCGGTGGACATCATAACCCCTCTACGTATCGTTGCCAGTTATATCCCGACATTGATAATCCACGCCACACTACAAGACCAAGCTTCGCGGGCAGCGATGAAAATATAGGTGGCGCCACCCATAAACATCGCGAAAAAGATCGCGATCATAAACCCCTGCGCCATCTGTGAATCAAGCATCTTCCGGTAGGCCGGAAACATGTTCGCAGCGACACGCGAGCCGTCCAGAGGCGGCACCGGGATCAGATTGAACAGCATCAGCGCCAGATTCATGATGCCAAAGTAATATAACAGCAAGTACCCATTGCGCGACACATTGTGCTCCATGTCAATCACGCCATAACGGGCCCACAACCCCAGCGTGACAATCCCGATGATCGCAAGGATCAGATTCATCGCCGGACCTGCCAATGCAACCAACGACTCGGCATACTTGCCGCGCAAACGCGACGGATTGATCGGCATCGCCCCGAACGCGATACCCACCACCGCCAGCAGTATCAACGAAAATACCCCCATATGTACCAGCGGGTTTAGCGTGTTCAGATGCCCGCTTTCGATCGGGGTGTCATCCCCCAACTTCACCGCCACCCACCCGTGGGCGATTTCGTGCAAAATGATACTGACAATCACGACGATAATGATCGCGAAATACTGGGCGCGATCGGTTTGCAACAGTTCCAACATCATAGCGGATCGATCATAGCAACAATCGCACACGGATTCAGCGGCAGCGGAATAGAATGTGACGCTGTAATTGCATATACACGCAGTATGGACAGCACACGCTGCATCACATCAAACGAATCACAACTGTCAACTTACATCTTGTATCTCGCAACTCGCATCTCGCATCTCACAACTCATCCCCGACTGATTAGAAAATCGCGTTCATCGTAGAGATAGTCGTACCCATCGCCGCCGGAGAAATCGTCGTCGCGGTAGTCGCCGTAGAGAATATCGTCGCCGCGTTCGCCTCGGAGGGTGTCGTAGTAATTATCGACGCCATCGAGGATATCTTCTCCATCCCCGCCGAGCATGGTATCGCGGCCTGAATCGCCGAGCAGCGTATCGTCGTCGATTCCACCATCGAGGTAATCATCGCCACGTCCGCCTCGCAAAGAATCGTTATCGTCACCGCCGAGGATTTCGTCGTCGCCGTCGTCGCCGTAGAGGGTGTCTGGGCCTTCACCGCCTTCGAGTGTGTCGTTGCCGGAATCGCCATAGATGATGTCAGGATCACTTCCGCCGACGAGGTAATCATCGCCGCCGAAGCCGGAGAGAATGTCGCGACCAGGGCCGCCGTTGAGTTCGTCTTCATCATCTCCGCCGAGCAGATCGTCATCGCCTGATCCGCCGATGATTGTGTTGCGTCCGCGTCTACCGTCGAGATCATCATTGCCGCTTCCGCCATCGAGGTAGTCGTTTCCATCTGATCCGTCGATATCATCGTCACCGGCCTCGCCGAAGAGCAGATCGGATCCGCCGTTGCCGAAGATGCGGTCGTTGCCGAATCCGCCGTAGATGTAATCGCCGCGCGAGTTTCCGCGGATGTAGTCATCCCCGTCTTCGCCACGGATGGAATCCGTGCCGTTCCCCCCACTGATGGTATCGTTGCCGCTGCCGCCCCAGATCGTGGTTCGTAAGCGCAGGCCGCGGGAGACGTTGATCCCGTCATCACCTCTGAATGAATCGATCCAGATATTGACGACATCGCGTGGATCATAAAAGGATTGCGCGACGCCGCGATCAAAGACGACGATCATGCCCGTGCCGGCCTCAACGCCCACGCCGATATCATCATTGCCGTTGGTGCCAGCAACCACGAGTTGGCCTTGGATGATCGTGGATGACAGCAACCGAC
Organism: Tepidisphaerales bacterium; assembly: GCA_038210015.1. Lineage (GTDB taxonomy): Bacteria > Planctomycetota > Phycisphaerae > Tepidisphaerales > Tepidisphaeraceae > BPJO01. Next base: position 9,257 of record JBBQXB010000073.1, on the reverse strand, counting down.
GTTGATCGAGGGTTTCAAACGTGGCTTGGGGAAAGTTCTTATTATTAATAGACATTGGCATTCAAGTTCTCCATCATATGCACTACGCGGATTAGACACGCTGGCTTGGTATCCGTTGGGCGTGAAGTGGTTATTTCGTCGGAAAACGACTGTTGAGGTGCATGAAGAAAAGTTTAGTCAGCGGGTCTAACGTCCGTTCTACTCAATCTGTCTGATTGTTTGAAATATGCGGATTATATCGTTTGGCAGGTATATAATATCGCAGGTAGCGCGGATTGTCCCCGCTACAAAAGTTTGAAGTTCCATGATGGAGGTTTTTATGAATCGTGCTCTCATCGCCGCAGTAGCGGCTGTCGGATTGTTTGCCTTGGGCTGTGATAACAAGACGGATGCCGAGAAGGCTGCCGAAAACACCGGCGACAAGGCCGCCAAGGTTTTGGAAAAAGCCAAGGATCACTCCGAAGCCGGCACAGATGCCGCTAAGGAGCGTGCTGACGCGCTCGAAAAAGGTGCGAAAGATGGCGCAGATGCGATCCAAAGCAACATCGACGATCTGATCGGCAAAGCTAAAGCAGCCGTTAAAGATCAGAAGTGGTCTGACGCAGAAAACTATGTGAAGCAGATTGATGCCGCGAAAAACAAGCTGCCGGAAACCGCGCGTGCAAAAGTGGATGCGGCGCTTGCTGAAGTAAAGAAATTGATCGAAGCCGGTAAAGCCACCGGTATTTCGATGCCGAAGTAGTGGCTCGACGAGTTCCGTTTCTACATACGAATATGTTCACGTGGTGATCGTCACCACGTGAACATATTCGTTTGCATTTTTTATTTCGCGCTCTTGGGAAGGAGCATTTATGGGTCTGATTGCAGAATTTAAGGAGTTCATCATCAAAGGCAACGCCTTTGATATGGCCGTCGGAATTATCATCGGCAGCGTTTTTACGCCTCTGGTACAGTCGCTGGTGAAAGATATCATCATGCCGCCGATCGGTTACGCATTGGGTGGGGTGGATTTCAGTTCTTATAAAATCACACTCGCCGAGGGTTTAAAAGTCGGGGATAAGCACCCGATCACACAGGCTATCGTCGCCAAGGATCTTCCAGCGGTAACGATCAATTACGGCACATTTATCAACACGATCATCGCGTTGCTGATCACCGGTTTTGCGGTTTTTATGATCGTGAAAGTGCTGAACAAGATGCGTCGCGAGCCAGACCCCGTGCCAGAAGCAGCGCCAGCGCCGCCGGAAGATGTCAAACTGTTGACAGAAATCCGCGATTTGCTGCAATCGAAGACGTAATTCACTGACAAAAACATTTGACCCTGCCACGATCGGATCATCACCACCCCGATCCGGTTGCTGGCAGAATTACATAGAGGAAGAATTCATGGACCGCACCACCGTGTTCCCTGCGACCGCCGCAGTGCTCGCATTCGGATCGTCGCTGGCATTTGTCGCCAGCGCAGATAACGTCACGTTGCAAAATGGCGACAAACTCAATGGCACGATCGGAACCGTGACCGCCAAGGAGATGAAGTTCACCTCGCCGTCGCTGGGTGAGATCATCATCCCGACACAAAATGTCACGTCCTACACCTTTGATAACCCCACCCGCGTCCAACCGCGTGGCGAACCCAGTCAGACCGGCAAAGTCACCGGCGATACTGCGGGCGTGACAATCGACGACAAGAAATACGATTTTCAAAGCCTCAAATCGATCAACCCGCCTGCACAGGAATGGTCCGGTGCACTGATCGCGAACTTTGCAGTCGCTCGTGGGAACACCAATCGATTTGTCGTCGGCGCTGAAGCCAATGCTTCGCTGCGCCGTGACGATGAAGCAAACAACGACCGCACGACTTTCGGCGGCGGATATAACTTCGGCGAATCAGGAGGCGGAGCATCCGGCACGCCCAAAACCACCGATACCGACAACTGGAATGCCTTTGGCAAGCACGACCGATTCTGGACCGACCAATGGTACGGCTACGCGAATCTTCGCATCGAACACGACCGTATCGCCCAACTCAACTACCGCATCACACCAGGCGTTGGTATCGGTTATCAGTGGATCGAAACCCCAAAGGTCAACTTCCGAACCGAAGCCGGTTTGAGCTATATCCATGAAGAGTTCGATCCGGACGGTTCCGCAGACGCCATCGCGGCACGTCTGGCGTATCGTTATTCGAACAAACTCAGCGATACCGTCATGTTCTTCCATACCCTGGAATACCTGCCCGCGTTCGAGAACCCCGGCGATTACATCCTCAACACCGATGTCGGGCTTCGCGCCAATCTGACCGACAACTTCTTCAGCCAGTTCAAAATCCTCTACAAACGTGACAGCACGCCCGCAGAGGGGTCATTGAAAAATGATCTGCTCTACACGATCGGTGTGGGTTGGCAGTTTTGAGGAATTGAGTTGCGAGATGCGAGTTGCGAGTTGTATAAATAATCGCCTTGCCGCGAATGATGGATATGCCGGTCGCCGTTCACCTCGGCGATCGGCATTTTATGGTTTAATATTTTGTGTTTTGTTGTTTCGGTATTTGGACTTCACTCATTCATTCACATTCTGATTTCGTCATTCAGATTTAGGATTCCAACCTCGCGGTGTGGATGACAATGTCCCGCCACGAATCACGAACCCCGAACCCCGATTTTTCTTCATCCTTCACTACACCTTCTGCCGTCCCGCGATCGCTTCTGCGAGCATGTTGCGGTTGGCGTATTCGATGCTCGATCCGCTGGATAGCCCGCGTGCTAGGCGTGTGACTTGAATCGTCGGGAAGTGTCGTTTGATTTCATTTTGCAGATGCAACGCAGTGGTGTCGCCTTCCATCGTGGGATTGGTCCCCATGATAATCTCGCGAATCACGCCTTTTGAAAGCCGCTGCATTAGTGCAGCGATCGTCAGGTCGCCTGGCTCGACCCCTTCAAGCGGCGCGAGCCTGCCGAGCAGTACATGATAGACACCCTTGTAAAGCCCCGCCGCCTCAAGCGCCAGCAGGTCTTTGGGCTGTTCGACTACGCACGCAATGGATTGATCGCGATCGGCCTCGCTGCAGATGTTGCAGGGATCAGATTCGGTCAGGTTGTAGCAGACCGAGCAATGCTTGATCCGCGTCTTCACGTCACGGATCGCATCGGCGAGAATCATTGCCTCTTCAGGCGCTTGCTTGAGCAGATGAAACGTGATGCGCTCCGCTGACCGCATCCCGATCCCGGGCAAGCGAGCAAACGCGTTCATCAGATTCTGGATCGGCGGAGAATAGTTGGCCATCGTGGCCGCATCTTATCAGAAGATGGAAGGATGAAGAATCGTGGTTCGTGACTCGTAATACGTGGTTCGTGAAAATACGCCTCGGCCATTGCCGACCCCTGAATGACTATTGACGAATGAGTCACTAATGACAGGATCCCCAATTCCTAAATATCAAAACACACAATAACAAACCCGTCCTTCTACAACATCGACACCGGATCGACATCAATCGCGATCTTGTCGTTCGACACCAGCCCACGATCGGTGCGCAATACTGCGATCACGCTTTGAATCGCTGCCGCGCTGGGGCTGGTCAGGATGATCTGGGCGCGGTGGTGGTTGGCGATCCGTTCGATCGCGCAGGGCATTGGCCCACGAAGCTCGACCGGGGCATTGCTGTCGATAATCTGCTTATTCAACGCTGCCATCAGCTCGTCAGAGCGCTTGTGCAAAGAATCTTGATCGGTATCCCGCAGGATAATCCGCAACATCCGCGTGTAAGGCGGCAGATGCGCTAAGTGACGATTCGCTAGTTCTCCAGACGCGAAGCCTTCAAAATCATGCTTAAGCGCCATCGCCAATGCGGGGTCGTGGCCGAGGAAGGATTGCACAATCACCCTGCCGGGCTTGTCGCCTCTACCTGCCCGACCGGCGACCTGCGTGATGAGTTGAAAGGTCCGCTCGGCGGCGCGGAAATCAGGCAGTGACAACGCGGTGTCACCGCTGATGACGCCAACGAGGGTGACATTCGGATAATCCAATCCTTTAGCGATCATTTGCGTGCCAAGCATCACCGATATTTCGCCTCTGCCAAACCGCGAAAGCAGTTGTTCGTAGTCGGATTTCGATCGCATCGTGTCGCTATCGGCGCGGGCGTAGGTGATGCCGGGAAACTTGCGCAACAATTCTTCCTCAACGCGTTGCGTGCCGAGTCCGAAGAGGGAGAGTTTTTTGTTGCAGGTCGGACAGGTCGCCGGCAACGCGTTGACAGCTAGGCAATAGTGACAGTGCATCTGACCGGCGTGAACCTGCCCTGCGGTCGTGCGATCCAGCGGTTTGATATCGGAGGCACGATGGTAGGTCATCGTCGCGTCGCAATACTTGCAGTTGACGGCTTCGTTACAGTGATTGCAGAAAATGCAGTTGGCGTAACCGCGCCGATTCAGGAGCAAAATTGCCTGCTCATTGGCGGCCAATGTTTCGGCGATCGTTTGTTCGAGTCGCTGGCTGAATAGATGGATGCCCTTGCGCATCTTATTGGCCTGCCTGAGATCGATCAGTTCGACCTTCGGCAATGCCAGCCCGCGCACGCGATGGTCCAGCCGCAACAGATGTCGCGTGTCCGCAAGCGTCACAGGCGTTTGTGGTCGCGATTCCGACAAATCCACGGGCGTAAGCCCGTGAGTCGTAGTTTGGGCATCTGCGTCGTCACTCAAGACGCGCGGGCTTACGCCTGCGGCTGGGGGACTCATAGGTTGTCCGATTCTCAGCCAAGATTCCAAGCTGGGCGTGGCACTGCCGAGCAAAACGGGGATTTGCTCGATCTGCGCCCGTTTGATCGCCACATCGCGGGCGTGGTAACGCGGGATGCTGTCCTGTTTGTAGCTGGGTTCGTGCTCTTCATCTACGACAATTAAGCCAAGCGATTTGGTCGGCGCAAAAATCGCGCTTCGCGCCCCGACGATCACCTGCGCCGCACCCGTGGCGATCTGCTGCCACGATTGGTGCCGCTGAGTGTTGGACAACGCCGAGTGTTGCACCGCGATGCGGGGAAAACGTTCGACGAAACGTTTGACCGTCTGCGGCGTCAATGCAATCTCCGGCACCAGCACAATCGCCTGCTTCCCAGCAGCAACGACGGTTTCAATGCACCGCAGATAGACCTCGGTCTTACCGCTTCCGGTCACGCCGAACAGAAGATTAGAACTGAAACCATTGTCGAGCCGCGCCCGTACCGCATCGATCACTTGCTGTTGCTCGGCATTGGGTTCGTAATCGGGAGCAACCATCGCATGCGCCATCGCCTTAGCGTCCAGCGATCCCATGTCGGCTTCTTCGGTGATTGAAAGATACCCCGCGCCAGCCAGCTTTTTCACCAACTGAACCGTCGAACCGGCCTCCAATGCCAGTTGGTGCAACTCCACCGATTTGCCCTCTTCAATCAACAGCAGATGCGCCAGGATCGACCGCCGCCGGGCATTCTTGGTCGCTTCCAGAATCGCCTGCAACTGCTCACGCGCCATCAGCGGGCGCACCTGACGCGTATAACCCAGACCGATCCGCTTCTTAACCGCCGTCGGGATGATGCTTTCCAACACCATCCCCAAAGGCGACACGTAATACCGGCTAATCCACCGCGCCAGCTCCATCATCCTAGGGCGGATGAGAATGCGATCGTCGTCAATGTCGATGATCGGTTTGGTCCTAGGATAGCTGCTCGTATCGGATACGGAGACGACATAGCCATGCGTTTTGCGATTACCACGTCCCAGCGGTACGCGCACGCGCTGGCCGACTTCGAGGCGGGCAATGAGTCGCTTGGGGATCGAATAATCGAGCACCCGGTCGATCGACTGCTCAATCGCCACGCCTGCGAATGGACCTCCCGAAACGGGATCCGGCACGACTTCGTCCGGTTCGTCGTCGGGGAATAAAGCGTTTGTCCGTTGCAAATCCGTCATCATTGAAGATGCTACGCTTGTTGTACGAACCTTGAAAGGATCAACCCTGATGTCCGCCTCTGCCGCATTACGCACGCAATCGCATTTGACGAACCTGGAAAAGATTATGCTGGGCATCGCAGCGGTCGGTTGCTATGGCGCGTGGTACGGGCTGACCCGTGCATTGGGCTTGCCTGCGCAACCCGGATTTTCAACCAGTTTGATCGCATCAAAATCGGTTGCCGGTTTTCCGATGATCCTGATCGCGTTGCCCATCTTGACACTCCTGGCATCAATTTTAGTCGGCAGGATACGCTTTGAGGCGGGATTGTTTTGCGCTGCCATCGGATTAGTGGTTTTGCCCGCGCGCGGCGGTGACATAAGGATGTCACTGCAGCAGGCGGGTTCGCCGATGATTTATACGACGCTGGCGATCGAGTGCGCGGTTCTTGGTCTGATCGTCCTCGGCACCTATTTATTGTTAATGCGCATCACCGCAACGGGCCTCATCGCCCCGCCGTTAGATCCACCCGATGATGATCCAGACACCACCAGCGACCGCACCACTGTCGTTATCACTCAGGCACTCGGCACACTCATCATGCTGACGATCCTTTGCCAGGCACCTACCAAAGGCCAAGCACTGGCGAGCGTATGCCTCGGTTCGATGATCTCCGCGATGATTATCCACCAAATCTACGTCGTGCGTGGCAGCGTCTGGTATATCGCCGGGACGATGCTGGCAGGCGTGATTGCCTATCTCTACACGGGATTGTTCAGCCCAGCCGGTTATCAGATTGGCGAAGTAAGAGGCGTCTTCGCCGGGGCAGCCAGACCGTTGCCTCTTCATTATGCGACGCTCGGCGTCGCCGGCGCGATCTTCGGCTACTGGTCCAGCCTCGTCTGGCACGCCGGCAAGAAGCAGAAACTCGCCGAAGTATCCGCCTAAGCAATCAACGCCAATTCAGAATTGCCACAGAGACACAGAGGGTGAGCGCCATGTCAACCGCATCTATCGCGGAAGTGATTGGTTTGTAACGATGTCGGCATGAATCAAAACAAATCAGACGGGTTGGATCTTCCGCCGGTGGAATTTTCTAAACATTCACCCGCGGCGCGGTGGCGGCGGATGGATGAACTCAAGACCGGGCTGAAGATGGACCGGCTGAGTTGTCACCGCTTCATGGCCAACTTCTTCCGGCTGTTGTTGCATGTCGGGGCAATGAATCTGCTCAACGCCCAGTGTGACGACGGTGAGTTGCCGGAGGTGCTGCGTAAGGGCCAGCCTTGCACGTGGAGGACACAGGTGATCAAAGTGGCGGCCGAGATCGTGCAGAGCACGCGGCGGGTACTGGTGAAGATTGCGGCGAACTGGCCCTTGGTGGGGGACATATCAGGCCGTCGCCGGCCTCTCGCTGCGGCCACTCTCGACGGCCTGAAACCCATGACAATCCGGAGAAATTTGTATGGGGGTAAGGGGGCCCTGCGCGCAGAGCGCGCGGAAAAAAGCTCCCCGCCAGCCCTGCGCGGCCGAAAATCACGACCGACGCCCCTTGGAACGAGCGATGTGAATAATCCGGGCTAATTAAGCCCTCTGAATAACGGAAGTGCCTCAAGCGGCGGCCCGGACCTTTCTACAGTGTTTGCAACCGCTGGGACAGACGTTGCTGATCGCGCGTTGCGATTTCCCGTGTGACGCCGGCGAGCTGCTGTGCCAGATCGCCATAAGTCCGGCGATTCTGCTGGTCGCAGTAATGGCGCCACTCTTCAGGAATGACTTGAACACCACCGAGCGCGCCGGCGAGCGCACCGGCCATACCCGCAATGGAGTCGGCGTCTTCGCCATACTCGGCGGAGGCGCAGACCGTTTCGCGGAAGTCACCATCCGCGCGCAGCAGCATCGCCATGCTGACAGGCAGTTCCTCGCTGGTGTGCAGGCGACTTTCCAGGCCTTCGTTCGACGGGTGCGATCCTGCGGCCGGGTTGGCAGCGGCTTCATCCGTGTCAGCAACGTGGGCGCTCTTGTGATGCCAACGTTGCACGGCGGCGTGGATGGCGTGGAGATCGCGATCGCGGTCGGCCCCGGGCGTAAGTGCGTTGATCGCGGCTGCGATCATGGCGCGGGTGGCGTCCCGCGCCAGCGAGAGGGCGGCATCAACAACGCTGCGAGGCGAGGCGCCAGGAGCCAGAGCCGCGGCCAGGGCGGCGGCCATGACGGCCCCTTGCTCCAAACCATAACTGCAGGTCTGAGCAGCGAAGAATGCGGTCGCCTCGTCATAGGCACCGCGCGGGTCGCCGGCGTTGACGGCTCCGATCGGCCAGGCACACATCGCCGCCCCACAGGAAATGTTGTGGAGTCGTGCGCCGAAGAATCGCGGATCATGGTTTGTGCCCAACAGAGCGCGGATATGCCACTGCTCGGCCGAGGCCAGCCGATCCAGCAGCACCATTTCCCGTTGCCATTCGGGCAGCCATATCCGCCTGCGTGCCAGGATCGGGGCGAAGACCTGACGGTAGTCGCAGGCGGTGAGGTGATCGCGATGTTTGAGATAAGTGGCGATCAGCGCTTCGACCATAAGCGTGTCATCGGTGATGCGTCCATCCCCTTTACCATCGGGCCGCTCACAGAATGCCCATTTGCCGTCCGACTGCTGCGTAGGCGGGATGAAGCCGCACACCGGGCCGACCAGTTGAAGAATGCTGTCGCGACGCAGGCCTTCGATCGGCGCGCCGATGGCATCGCCGATCGCACCGCCATACAGAGCGCCGGCGAGCCGTGAATCGAAGTCGGTGGGATGGCTCATTGAATCTCCGGAGTGTGCTGCCGCAGCGCCGAAACCCGACAAGCGTGTCGGCGCGCGTCGGAATGAAAGATGTCGCGGGCACATCGGGATAACGCGGACGCGATCGAAGCGAAGTCGCGGCGGTTTGCCTCTGCCAGAGGTTGGTTGAGCGAATCGGGGAAATGCCGCGAGCCGTGGAGTGCGCCGAACAGGCCACACGCCATTCCGGCAATGGAGTCGCAGTCGCGGCCGTAGCAAACGCCCGCGCGCAGCGTCTTAAGAGAATCGCCATTACCATACTTGAGCGCGGCAAGGGCTACGGGTAGTTCTTCGATGCTCTTGGTTCGCGAGGGTCTGCCGATGTCGGAGGGAGTATCGGTAACGATCGCCAGCGGCTTGTCATCGCTGGTGTGCTCGGTTTTCTGGTCATAGGGGGCAACGGCCGCCCGGACGGCATGAATAAAATCGGGCAGGGAAGCGGCGGGGTCTGCGGCGGCCACTGCATCGCGGCATGCGGTGCGCGTGCCGTCTTGTGCGACGGCCAGCGCTG
>JBBQXB010000072.1:0-17534 GCA_038210015.1 Tepidisphaerales bacterium | reverse complement strand
CTGATGAAAAACACCACCGCAGCAACGCTGGTGATGAGTGTCGAAAGTGTGTTGTCGTCCATGACTACTTTCCCAACTTAACGCGGGTGTATTAGAAACGATCGGGATGAGTTTCGTCAATGGATTGCATTGCCGTGAACGTAAAGAAATGTCGGTTCTGTAAAAAAAACCACGGCATGGAAATCCATGCCGTGGGGGGATGACGGTCGTGTTCAGGCGTTTAGGTGCAATTAGTTAACAAAGTTATATCGACGCGCCACGTTGAACGTCGTGTCTTGGTAGTGAAAACTTTCGACGTGTCCGTCGAGCATGAGCGTGTTCATCCGTGTTTTTTTATTGTGACGGAAGCTGTACTGTCCATTCGTTTCTGAATTAGCGCCATATATCCCACCGCCGCGCGTGATAGGGTTGCTGCCTGAAACTGCTGCGCCAGAATTTGGTCGGATTTTTTCGACGACGAGAATTTTTTCGCTCGTATTTTTGAATCTGGTCAATTTCGCACCCAAGTTGACCCAGCCAAGCGTGCGGCCGGCTGCACCGGCAGGATTTGCAAAATCATTATGAAAATAGGTTGGCGTATCGGGATAAGTAATGCCGTAGATACCCGGGGTGCCTGCTGGCGATCCAGTCGGGGCGAATCCGCCACCGACGAAACTGTTCATGCCGAAGGCCCGGCTACCGGTGACCATCTCCCCGACGCCGATTGACGGACAGCCGAGTGTTCCGCGGGGCAGAGGCCCGCCATTAAACCAGTAGGTGCCTCTGCGGGCTGAAGCGGTTTTGCGATGGACCTTGTTTAAAAAAACTGACATTAAGAATTTCGTCCCATGTGCAGCTGGACCAAGAAGGACTGGCGTATTGTCCTCCAGCGGGCATGCGTCCTTTGCCCCACTCATTTGCAAACGATTGTAGCCCTTGCCCGAGTTGTCGCATATTGGAAGCGCAAGCAATTGCTTGTGCTGCGTCTCGCGCTTTATTGAGTGCGGGAAGAAGGATCGAAATCAGCACCGCGATGATGCCGATTACGACAAGCAGTTCAACCAGCGTAAAACCCGTTTTTAGGCCGGGTCCATTCAGACGATAGGATGTAAGACTTGCCATATAGGCCTCCGTGTTTTTAACCAGTCAGAAATGCCTCGAAACGCGCGCTCAGCGGCCTCACGGCCTACTTTTGCGAACTACCTCAGCCTAATTTTAACTATCGTGGATAGCCAAGTCAACAAATTCTCAATTATCACGCGATTGATTTAGTTTTGGCAATTGACCCTGCGCATGGTCGGATTTCGACCGGGTGTCGCTTTGAGCTGCTGTTGCAATATGCCGCACGAATTTCACCCGTTACAGAAAATCGATATCACGCGTGGTAGGTTGCCCTAAATCTGCATTGGTTAGAGGCAATTGGGTGTACCCGATGTCGTTAATTGTTATTAAGCGGTTGATATTATTCTTGACACAGCAATCCGTTGGTCGCTAAGGTCGTATAATCGTATAGCTGTGGCATCGTGTCGCAGGCATTTCTTAAGTGTCCGGAGCAGTATTTACGCGGAGTAGCAAGATATGTCACAAAATTTGCACTGTCGGCCTAAGTATGCCTTTACGCTGGTCGAATTACTCGTCGTGATCGGCGTCATCGCAGTACTGATTGCAATTCTTCTTCCCGCCCTGAATAAAGCTCGCGCTGCGGCACGAACGCTGCAGTGTGCAACAAGCATGCGCGAAATCGGTCAGGCGATGACGATGTTTTCGCAAAGTCATCTGGGACGTTTCCCCGGGAGTGGTAACAATACGAACGGTAGCATTTCGTGGGACTCCATTTTGAACACAGAGCATTACAAGTATAAATCCGGAAACAGCAGCCGCGTCGTAATCGGATCGTATGTGCCGCGCGCTTTCTCATGTCCTGAATTGCGCGGTTCAGTGACAGGCATTCGACGCTACACGATGAACGAATATGCCTCCGGCGGGGCAATCTCCGTGAACACGCCGCCCGGCGGAAAATACGGGGTGGAAATTACACCGCCCGACACCTACATGAGTGGCATGGTTTTTTATCGACTGGGATGCAAGGTTTCCAAGTTCAAAGAGGCTTCCACAACTTTCCTACTTCTGGAATCAGAACGATCAACGGCGTATTGCAATTCGCGCTGGCCACACAATGATAACTATGCGACGTGGCATCTGGGTGATAGCTTGCCGGGTCGTCCCGAATGGTCGGGTTCATATGGTGCATTTGCATTCCGCCATCCCTACGGACGTGGCATGAATGCATTATTTGTTGATGGGCATGTTGAACGCATGGGGCCCGGCGACGAACTCAACCTGACCTGGCGATTTAAACCAGCAGGTCACGGATAATTCGCACGCTTTTAGTGCCGCCGTATATTTTCGATTACTTCAATCGCGTCTGCGACTTCGTCGCCTGTGAGTTTGTTACGTGCTTTCACAATTGTGATATTGGCGGTCTAATACCCGTATGTCTGACGCCGCGCCGATCCTTGCAGCAAAATCTGTCATTTCCAGAGTCAGACGAAATGCGGTTTTGTCTTTGGTGCTGCGAATCCTCCTCATCGCGGGCATGACTGGCGGGTTTGTCCTGGTGGCAGCGGGCAAAGAGACGCTCGGCGGGTCGATCATGGGCGGGGTCATTGCGATCCTATTCTTCATCGCGACGCGGAGTATCCGAATCCAGCAAACACTAGGGCGCGCGGGGCAACTCATCGGCATGGGTCAGTTCGATGAGGCCGAGAAATTGCTCGACGAAGGATTACGATCGTTCATCCTCCACCGCAAACCCAGGCAGGGGATGCTGCAGAATCTCGCCGCGATGCGTCATGGCCAACGGCGGTTCGCCGACGCGGCGATGCTCGCTTCAGAATTGCTTTCATCCCATCGAATTGATCCATCCAGCACCCGGCCATTACGATTGATGCTCGCAGAGTGTGCGTTGGAGTTGAACGACTTGTCAGCGACGCACGCGGCGTTATCGCAGATCGCGCCGAACATGCCGGTTCGGGAAATGCTGAAGATGCTTGAGTTGCAGGTCGATTATTGCGTCCGGGTTAACGCTTGGCCGGCGGCGTTGGATCAGTTGCCGATGAAAATCGAGATGGCCGAGCTGCTGCCCGCTGAAACCGCTGCCCGTCTACAGGCGTTGCTGGGTTTGGCGGCGTTAAAAATGGGTCGATCAGACTGGGCGGCGTGGTTAAAACGTCGCGCCGAATTGTTGACCGATGTACCGAAACTGATCGATTCGCGGTCGATGTTGCGTGAATTGTGGAGTTGATCGGGGATTGGTGTAACCGCTGTCGAAAAATGATTGGCCACAGAGCAACAGGGCGTGCAAGGCGGATCTAGTTGGCAAAGTTTTTTCTCTGTATCTCTTTGCCTCTGTGGTCCATTCAATCCCTGAATAGGATGTTGTGCAAAAGTCGCGATCCTTTTTTTGCATCAGGAATGTCATGAATCAAAACGCAACATTTTCAAACAACGAATCGCGCGTGGGTGTCGGGCAAATCGTCGTGATGCTGATTGGCGGACTGCTGGCGGTGGGGTTGATGATTTTTGCGATATGGGTCTGGTTTGATGCCGCCGATTGGGCGCAGCGGTCGGATCGACCGGACATCCTGCGGTGGGCTGCCCGCGCGCTGGCGATCGCGGCGGCGGCGGGGGCGCAAATCGTCGTGCTTACCCTTGTGGTCGGACGTATCTATCGCCAGCGTGCCTCACACGACGGTTTGCGGCTGACCGCTTCATTGGTCTGCTGTATCGCTGCGGTGATCGCCGCAGCGTTGGGACTTGCGGCGCAGGGGTGAACGCATCGCTTCAGGACCTGCTGCGGCGTGTTCAAGATGCCCGATGTGGTGGGAACTCTCGCACGCTCTTCCCCCCCCCCAGCGTCGGCGCATCGAACGCCTGCGCCTCCGGGTTATGGAAGCGAGATGAGAATGACGCATACCACACGATCGCCATCGCCATCACCATCGCCATCATCGGCGCCGGGCAGCACGATCGCATCGCTCAGTTGCGCTGCGATGCGCTCTCAAACATGGAATCTGCCCCGCCGTTACGCAGTTTTGCCTGACCGCCAGGCCCGGACAATCGCACATGACAAATAATTCCTCCTCCCGGTATTCCGGCAAGAGGGTAGGGTAAAGGGGGGTGCGTCGATAAGCTGCTATTTTTCCACAAAATCGAAGATCCCCACCCCACCCTTCCCCCTGAAAAGCAGGAGAGAGGGGGTAAAGAGCGACATATGCGATTGCCCTGAACAGCAGGCCGGTGGAGTAGAATCATAAATTGAAAGCAGACTGGCTTATCGTTATCGTCAAAACATCTACCCGCGACGGTCGCGCGACGGTCGTGGGCGAAATGTCATCTGGGAAATATCGGATCATGGCTGCAACAGCACATTTTCAACCGGACTATCTCACTGGCGTCTACGCTGGCGTTCTGGGCAAGATCATCGGAGTGTACCTAGGCAGACCTTTTGAAGGGTGGAGCTACCGCAAGCTCACCGAGGTCTTCGGGCACGACGGTGTCCGCTACTATGTCAATAACCATCCCGCCTACCTCAAACAGCGCCCAGCCGGGCATCCGCTCGTCGTCACCGATGACGACATCGCCGGTACTTTTACCTTCTTCCGCGCGCTGGAGGATTTTGGTTTCACGCCCGATTTGTCCGCCGAGCAGGTGGGCCGGGCGTGGCTTAATTACATCATTGAGCAAAAGACGGTTCTGTGGTGGGGCGGCATGGGGACGTCGACGGAGCACACGGCGTATCTGCGACTTAAGCGTGGGGTTGCGGCGCCGGCATCGGGTTCTATCGCCACCAACGGCCTGGTTGTCGCCGAGCAAATCGGCGCTCAGATATTTATCGACGCATGGGGCTTGGCGTCGCCGGGCAATCCGGAACAGGCGGCGCGGCTGGCCCGGGCGGCGGGCACCGTTTCGCATGATGGCGAGTCCGTGCACGGCGCGGTGGTCGTCGCGGTGATGATTGCCGAAGCGTTTGTGAATACCGACATCAACCATTTACTGGATACGGCCTTGCGGCATATTCCGGCCACGTGTCTGATCGCCCGTCTCATCGGCGACATCCGCGGGTGGGTTAAGGAAGACCACGACTGGCGCAAGACCCGCGAGCGAATCGAAGAACGCTATGGATATGCCATTTACGGCGGCGGTTGCCACATCATTCCCAACCACGCGCTGATCATTCTGGCGTTGCTCTATGCCCCTGACTCTTTTGCCGACGCCCAGCACATCGTCAATACCGCCGGATGGGATACCGACTGCAACGCCGCTAATGTCGGCTGCATTCAGGGCGTGCGGCTTGGTCTCGACGCGATCGACGCCGACTATCCCTTCCGCGGTCCCGTGGCCGACCGTATCCTTCTACCCACGGCCGAGGGCGGGCGGGCGATCACCGATGCGCTCGCGCAGGCTTTGCACATTGCCCATGGCGCCCACCGTCTCGCGGGGCGCACATTCAAGCCGCCTAAGAACGCCCGCTACAGTTTCGCGCTACCCGGCAGTGTGCAGGGATTCATGCCGATCGAAGACGGCACGCAAGGCGTCACCGCCAGCGTGGAAAATGCTGCCGCCACCCAAGGCGCGGGCCGCGTGCTTCGCATTAGCGTCGGGCGTCTTTCTGAGCGGCACTTCGCGGGGGCGGCGGTCGCCACGTTTTTCACGCGTGAGGATCTTGCCCGCACCCTTGGTTATGGGGTGCACGGTTCGCCCACGCTGTATACCGGGCAGACGGTCAGCGCCAATCTCACCGCCACCGCGGGTGAGGGGTTAATCCGGGCTCGTCTTGCGGGCGTGTACTACTCCGACGCCGACGCGCCCGGCCACGTCGCCGGCGAGTGGACGACACTCCAGCCCAATACGTCTGCGACGCTGAACTGGACAGTCCCCCCCAGTGACGGCCGACCGTTTTACGAACTGCGTCTGGAACTTTCCGGCACCGCCACGGATGCGTGCATCGAGGTGGACGCCATTGACGTGACCGGTACGCCTACCACCGCTCTTATCCCAGAGAAAATCGATGCTGCCGGCGACCTGTGGCTTCGGGCATGGGTCAACGGGATGTTCTCCTTCTGCCGCAACTGGCGGCCCATGGGCAAGCCGTCGGTTTTCTTCATCCAGAATGAAGGGGTTGGAGCTGTTTCGATCGGTACGGAAGAGTGGCGGGATTACCGTTTTTCCTGCACGTTGCGCCCGCACATGGCCGACGCCTTTGGTATTGCGGTGGCGTATCGCGGCAAGACGCGACACATTGCTTTCATGCTGCGTGCCGACGGTACGGCGGTTCTGGAGCAGCACGAGATGGGAGATATCCACGCATTGGCGCAAGCCAAGGTGCCCTTCGAGTTGTATCGTTCCTATCCACTGGCGATGGAATGGAACAACGGCACGGTTCGCTGTTTCCTCGACGGCAAGGAACTCTTCCAAGCCCCGGCGACCGCAACCGGTGGCGGCGTGGCAATACGCGTGCAAGAAGGCCGGGTGATGGGCGAAGAAGCACGCGTGGAAGCAGTCTGAAGCACAAAACGCATCATGAACGGCGCAGATAGCAGGAGCAGTACCGGGACATTCTGAATCGTTACAAAGTGGAATATATGCCGACTTCAAAGCTGCGAGGTTGGTCCCTTTGTGGAGGCCGGGCACGTGATCGGCATCCCACTTTGGACTGGCAGTGTCTGACCGTAATTTCATGTGCGCTGACTCGGCGCCTGACAAGCCAGCGACTGAAGCCGGAAATCACGCGGATTTGCATTAATAGTATACTCCGTTTTTCACCACCGCTTTGGACTTGGGGCTGAACACCCCAACGCAGTGACCTCCTCCAGATACCGCGGCGGGAACCCGATTCTGGTAAGCAGCGGCGATGCGCGATACAACAGTCGGGCATGTCGTCGGTGCAATTAATTCTCCTCTTAGCTGTGCTGCTGCTTGTGCGGGTGGGGCAGATGTTGTTCATTAGCGGATCGGTGCGCAGTAAAAACGCTGCCGGGGCGTGCGTGCGGCTGCTGTTGGATCTGGCGGTCGCAGCGCTGGTGCTGTGGGCGATCGGCGGGGCGTTTGTGCCGGGGGTGTACGATCAATACGTCACATGGTCACATCTGTTTGGGATATCCAAATCATCGGGGATGGTTTATTCGGTCTTGCCATTGATTTTGATCGCATCCGCAGCGGTGCATGGCGCAGCGGCGGAACGCACACGACTGACCCCGGTGCTGCTGACGACCGGTTTAATCGCGATCATCCTCCCGCTGCTTTTGCAGTTGAGCGTGAGAAGCGGCAGCCCCGATAGCGGCATCGGTCTTGCGACAACCTTCGGTGGCGGGGCGTCGCTGGCGGCGGCG
Source organism: Tepidisphaerales bacterium (assembly GCA_038210015.1). Lineage (GTDB taxonomy): Bacteria > Planctomycetota > Phycisphaerae > Tepidisphaerales > Tepidisphaeraceae > BPJO01. The sequence continues at coordinate 10,164 of JBBQXB010000072.1, read as the reverse complement.
ATTTTGACCGGCACGCGCAAGGGAAAGTTCAATCGTGATTTATCCGTCAACTTTGTCCCCGGACATAATCTCGTACTTCAGTTGATCGGCGTGATGATACTGGTGATCGCGTTTGTCGCGATCAGCCGCGATGTCGGAACGTTGCTGGCAGGATCAAGTGCGATGCTTGCGGGTGCGGCATATGGTCGCGTCCGATTCGGCAAGATCGACACCGGCCTGACCATCGCCGCGACGATCGGCGGACTCTGCGCCGGCGGCGTGGGTGGCGGACCAACTTGGCTGGCGGTCATCGTCGGATTAGTTGTCGGTTTGCTCGTTCCGATTGCAGTGATGATGTTGGAAGTGCGCTTCAGAATCGACGACGTAACGGCAGCCTCGCCGACACATCTGGTCGGCGGATTAATCGGCATGACCTTCGCAGCGGCAGTCGGATTTTTCACCGCGCCGACGTGGAGCGCATGGGTTTTGATGTGGCTTGGCTTTGCGATCATCGCACCTGTTTTGGGGGCTGTGGTGGGAGGGTTGAGTTTTTTCATCTGCAAAAGCATGAAATGCGTCCGCCTAACCGAATCCGCCGAGTTTGATGGAACCGATTTGTCGGAGCTTGATGTGAATGGCTATCCCGATTTTCAGCAGACGATGATTAAAAGTTATCATCTGCGGGAGTTGTAAGGCGGTAAGGCGTGATTGAAGCCCGTGCAGGAACTTATGCCGGCGCCTCTGAAAGCGAATATCCAGAATGCCGATCTGCTAAAGTAACTGCACGCAATTCTTCCAGGTAAATGGAACAAAGTGTATCAGCGAGGTAATCGTGGTTCGATGCATTACTTTGAGCCTGAGTCCGGCAATGTGGTGGACGTGAAACACATATGAGAAACGCAACCCGACAACCTAAAAAGCTGTAACGCATGGATTTTGCAGCATTTCTCAATGGCATCGAACATAAGCCCCGATTAGCTGCGGTAAGGCTGCTTGTTGATGGGATTATCACGCAAATTGAGCGGGGCGCAGTCAGCCCTGAAGAAGCATTTCATCTATATTTCCACGTCGATAACATCATCTATGTGCAGAAATCGCTTCGCAGGCGGGCGGGTAGAGAGTTGATCGAACGAGGCTCGCAACTTCAGGACATTATTTCAGTTCTTCCGCAATCTATCGCAAAAAAAGCGTTGAAGGATGAATTGGAAACGATGCGTTAATTGTGTGAAAAACTTGTCGGTCGGGTCTCTTTCGCGGCATGAGCCGCGTGCACGAGGCAAGTTTTTCCTTCAATGCGTCACTAAATACATCAACGCATTCACGCCCAGCTTGGTCGCGTCTTCGTCTGAGTAACCCACGTTGTAAGCACGGGGCAGTTTTTCCCATCCGGCGCTCATGGATAGTCGCGAATAAACTACCGGCAGCAATCCTTCGATCTCAATCGCCTCGATCGCCGGGGCGTTCATGCCGGGGAACAGTTGAGCACCTAACGGGGATAGTTTCACCTTTCGTGAATCGGTCACAAACGTAAACAGCGGATGATCCACCGGCAACGCTTTTAGCTCTTTGTCGGGGTAGACTTTCTTGATTTCGCGACGAAACGCCCGGTCAAACTCGCTTGATCCGACGGCACAATCCACCCACAGCACGCCGCCATTATCCAGATATTCGCGCAGGCGTTTGGCGGCCGCGTCGGAGAACTGGAAATCGCGCTGGCCGATCATCATCAGCACGGGGAACTTAAAAATATCATCCTTCGACGGATCAACCGCCACGCGTTTGAATTGCACATTCAGCGTCGTGCTTTGATCGATGGTTTTTAGCAGATTGGGGATGCCGTGCGGGACGGGGTCCCAATCGCCGTTGTGGACGACTTGCCCGAGGACGAGCTGATCGCGCGTGGCTTGGTCGGACTGGTGATAGATTTTCTCGTTCGCGAAGAACCGCCCGTATTGATATTCCGCCAAGACATACGTCGTGATGTTCGCGCCGAGTTTCAGTGCGTCGTCCTGCGCATATAGCACGCCGCCCGCGATCGGCTTTTCTGCCACATCCCAGCCGCAGCTCATGTCGATGGGGGAGAAGATTACCGCTGCGCGCGTGCCGATATTCAGCACTTCAAGATAAGGCGGGATCGTCTTGAACGGTTCGCTGCCTTTACGCACGCGCATCTGTTTAATCTGATGAAACGATGAGAACAGCGGATGATCGGTCGGGATGGCTGCCATCTCGCGGTCGGGGAACATCCGGCGGATTTCGCGCCGGAACGATTCGTTAAACTCCGGGCGACCACAGTTGCTATGCACCACCCACGTTCCGCCATCCATCAAGTATTGCCGCATGTGTTTGATGGTCGCTTCATCAAACTCAGGCAGCGCCTGCCATCCGGTGAAATAGAGGATCGGCAGCTCGCTGGGGTCGTAGCTGAACTTGCTGAAATCGGTCTGGACGAACCGATATTTCTGACCGAGTTGGTTGTTGGTCCACTGCACCCATCGTTCGATGTCGATGATGGTGGTCTGCCATTCGTTGCCCGCGCCTTTAATCGATCCCTTGGCGAAGGTGACGGTTCCGACCAGCGCCGGCGGGGAGGGTTCGCGTTTCTTTTCAGATCGTCGCAGCGGCGTCGCCGGAAGTGGCAGGGGTGGAAATCCTTCACCCGCGTTGCGACGTTGGGGTTTTGCTTGGGGCGGGATGTTGGCTTTGGGATTCTCAAAATCCTCCCCCCAACTGAGAGGGATGACGATGCTCGTCAAAGTCAGAGCGATCAACATTTGCTTCAACATGGCCAGCCTCATTCCTGTGATCCATCACCCGATGCCCGCGCGATACTATTATTACAGACGAGAAGCAAAAGTGTAGCTGACAAAATTCCAGCAAAAACTGTGAAGCGGCGGCGTTCGCCGATTGTGCCCGTTGGTCCTCGCTCACCCCGTTCGCCGCAGCAGCACTCTATAATGCCGAAGTGGGCGTTTTCACGCCATTTGCCCCGGTTTGATGCTCCAACCTAAGCCACGGGAATCAGTCCGGAGAGCGAACTAATCATGCTACTATCCAACTGTACTCACGCATAATCACAGTTGATTGACGCGGCCGATCCGCAAAAAAAGCAGTTTCGCCGCATCGTCGATCGCGCGATTACCGACTATCGAGAAGACTCAGACGCGTTCGGGCTTCTGAAGTGACAAAACGCCCTGTCTCGCGCCTGGCCGCAGCACGGGTTTTTTAATCCGTGTACCCATTTGTTTGACATCGCACACGGGTTGGAAACCCGTGCCACGACATGATGGATGCCACGGACGAGACGTCCGTGCTACGGAATCCACAAATCCGCAAGTCGCTATTTGCAAATTACTAAATGCAAAACCCCCTCAGTGGATTCAAATCGCCCCTGGCTCGCGCTCGTAGGCTTGGACGATATTCTGTACTAGCCGATGCCGGACAATGTCGGATTTTTCTAGTTCGACTGTCGCGATGCCTTTGATCCCTTTGAGGCGATACTGCGCATCGACCAATCCCGATACGACATCATGTTCCAGATCAATCTGGCTGACATCGCCGGTGACGATCATCTTGCTTTCGTTGCCAAGACGGGTCAGGAACATCAGCATTTGGCTGACAGTGGTGTTCTGCGCTTCGTCCAGAATGATAACCGATTCGTTCAGGGTTCTGCCGCGCATGAACGCCAGCGGGATCACTTCGATGATGTCGTTCATCATAAACCGCTTGACTTGCTCGATATCGATCATGTCGTGCAACGCATCAAATAGCGGGCGCAGATAGGGATTGACCTTGGCTTGCAGATCGCCGGGTAGAAAGCCGAGCCGCTCGCCAGCCTCAACCGCTGGCCGGGCGAGGATTAACCGACGAGCCTTGCCCTGTTTCAACAAACTGGCAGCGGCGGCGACGGCGAGATAGGTTTTGCCTGTCCCGGCCGGTCCGATGCAGAAGGTTAGATCGTGGTTGAAGATCGCATCGACATAGGTTTGCTGTCCCGGCGTTTTGGCGCGCACGGCGTGCCCGCGCACATAGACATCAATCGCTCCGGCGACGGCGACATCGTGTGCGTGCTGGGCTTCGCGAAATGCCTGCGAAACGTCGTCTGCAGACAGATGATCCTGACGGCGCAGTTTTTTCTGCATCCGGTCGATGACCTCCGCTGCTTTTTCGACCTGATCGTTCGCACCGGCGAGGCGGATTTCATCCTGCTTAACGGTGATTTGCACCACAAACGATTCGCGCAGCAGGCGCAAATTGCGGTCGGTCACGCCGAATAGCGCAGTTTTCTTGTCAGGGTTTTCGATGGCTAGGTTTAGGTTCACTGTTCATATTTTAGCCTGGAAATCGGCGGAGGGTAGTTATCCTAAAATAGATTTTGCCAATCTTTCCGGCGTGGTCTAATGAATAAAAGTGAATAGGCCGCAGAGGCGCAAAGACGCAGACAGCATCAATATAAATCGCTACCTATGTTAAGAGATACAGCAAAACCAAACGCGCTCGCGCGGGCAAAGACTAAGTGACAAGTTATGGAATAGATGCAGTTTCAATTTGTTCTCCTTGCACCTCGGCGTCTGTGCGGCCTAATCTTATTTCGACCCAACGCACAGCTATTAGAAAGGGATCAAGATGATACCTAAGCAATGCGGCGCATTTATCCGTATCGATCTGTAAAAATATGTGAAGATCTGTGGCCTATTCCCGCGAGCAAAAAATTGGCAGACCCCAATAGAAGTTCACGCGGCGGGTTATCGCATTCCAAACACCGCCGACATAACATCACCGTCATGTCGAATCGTTCCTATCTGTTGCGATTAATCATTCCCTTTTCCGTGATGATCGTCGCGGTGGTGGCGCTAAGCGGGTGGTTGATCTATCACTCGGGGGAAGTGTCTGCGCGCAAGCGGCAGATCGAACAACTCGTCAACGATTCCACCTTGCTGGCAAAGACAATTCGCGACGACGGATCGCGGCTGCACGATGCGGTGATCGAACGCGCTGATGCCGAGGCGAGGTTTCGCAATGTACGCATCTCGATTATTGATCGCAAAGGCGCGGTCATTTTTGATAGTCACGTCAAATTGTTGGATTTGGACAATCACAATAATCGTCCGGAAGTGATCGACGCCCGCGCCACTGGTCAGGGTCAATCCATTCGACAAAGTAAAACGCAGGGGGTGAGCTATATTTATGCCGCTGCGTTGGTTGATGATGAAAGCGGGTATATCGTTCGCGCCAGCCGGCCTGAGGAATCGCCGATCGAAGTCAGTAAATTGATGTTGGCGCAACTGGGGGGCGCAGTTTTGGTTTCGATTTTGATTATGACCTGGCTTGCAGTGACGCTGCATCGTCGATGGATCGCGCCGGTGCGGAAGCTGGCGTTCGCAGCCGAACAGATGGCCGCCGGTCAATGGCAGACGCGGGTGACGCCCGAAGGCGTGTCCGAATTACGCGAGTTTTCAACCCGCATGAATGCTCTGGCGATGCAGGCGAAAAAGCAGGTCGATGAACTCGAACACCAGCGTACCGATCTCGAATCGCTGGTCGATTCTTTGCCCGACCCGATCCTGCTGACCGATCCTCAGATGCGCGTCGTGCTGTTGAATCAACCGGCTGCCAATTTCCTGAGCGTGACGACGAAGCAAGCGATAGGGGCGAAGTTGTTTTCAATCCTAGGTGAAACCGCATTGCTCGATGTTTATGAGCTGGTGATCGCCGGGCAGATCAAAGCCGGTGCGCCGATCATGCGGGATTTTCGTGTGACGCGGCAGGGACAGAAGTTGACCTATCAAGCCGTCGCCGGTCGCACGCCCGCAGGGGGAGTGTTGTTGGTGTTGCGCGATATCACCCGGCTGGCGTCGACGGTGCAGATGAAGACAGATTTTGTCGCGAATGCGAGTCACGAACTGCGTACGCCAATCGCGGCGATCAAGCTGGCGTTTGAAACGCTCGGAGATGTCTATCAGGATGATGCCCAGCAAACCGCGCGTTGCATCACGATCATCGCCGGGCACTTACAGCGCTTGGAAGATATGCTGCAAGACCTGCTGGATCTATCACGCGTGGAAAATGCCGATATACGTCCGGATATTCAACAACTCCGTGCTGCCGATGTGCTGGGTGTGGTGATTCAAACCCAGGGACCGATCGCCCGCAACAAACAGATCGAATTGGTAATCGAAGGCGACGAGTCGCTGCAGTTTACTTCCGACCGGCGTTTGCTGGCATTGATCTTGAAAAATCTGGTCGAAAACGCGATTAAATACACCCCGCCCGGTGGGAGCGTGCGTGTCAAATTGTGGCAAGAAGCCGACATGATTCGCATGCGCATCGGGGATTCGGGGATCGGTATCCCGCCTCAGCATCTTGAACGGGTGTTTGAACGATTTTATCAGGTCGATAGCGCCCGCGCCAGCAGCGTCGGACGCGGAACGGGGCTTGGGCTTGCGATCGTCAAACACGCGATCCACGCTTTGCAAGGTCAGGTGAAATTAGAAAGCACCGTCGGCCGTGGGACGACCGTGACCTGTCTGTTCCCGCTTAAACCTGACCCATTCGCCCGCGAAAGCGAACCTAGATTTGAAGCAACCACCGCGTGAAGCGGCGTTGGCGGGCAGGCGTTAGAGTAGTTCTTCAAGATGATGAATAATCCGATCCGGCTTCTGATCCCCTGCGGCTGATTCGCCGCTGATACGGGTGGCGAGTCCGGTCAGCGTGAGGATCGACTTCATACCGACTTTTTTTGATCCTGCGATGTCTGATTCAAGGTTGTCGCCGATCAGCACGCATTTCCACGGATCGACCTCAAGACGCTTGCATAGATCGAGAAAAAACCAGGCTTCGGGTTTGCCGCAGTAGGTCGGGACGACATTGGCGGCATAGGCGAGCATAGCAGTGACTGCGCCAGCGCCGATTTCATAGCCAGTTGGGGTCGGATAAGCGCGGTCGGCGCAGAGACCAATTAGTTTCGCGCCTTTCATCAACTGCATCAACGCGATTTGCAGCCTGTCCACCGTCGCCCGGGCATGCGACAAACTCGCCGTCACCACGACATCGCACGGCGACTGGGCGTCATGTACAAAGGTCACTTTTCCTTCGAGCAATTCATCCACCGATTCATTTGCGATATTCAGCACCGAGCAATTTTCGCCAAACGTGCTGAGCACATAATCGCAACCCGCCCCGGCGGCGGTGAGAATCTGATGTTCGTCGGCAATGATATCCATCGACGCCAGCCGATCGCGTGCCCGCACCGGGGACGAACCGGAATTACTGACAAATCCGTATTTCTGCCCGCGTCGGCGGATTTGTTTGACCAGTTCCGCAGCACCGGGGATCGGAATATTTTCATGCCAAAGTGTCCCGTCAAGGTCCATCAGCACCGCATCAAAATCTGATAATTGAATCATTGTAAAATCTGTCCTGCCAAAATCCACCGCAGTGATATCACGAATCGAGCGACATCAACAATACGTAGGTGATGTTGATTTTCGAACTCGCCCATGACGGCTGAGCATTCCCCTGCATCTTGTTTTTTAATTCCGTCCCATCATCTTTATTTGCTGATCAACCTGGTGATACCGTCACCGGTGCATTCGAGGATGATCCTGCCGCCCTCAACGCGGCCTACTGTGTGCTGGAAGCCGACGGGTTCACGCCCTACGCGACATTTACGCCGCGACACGAGCGGGGACGAATCCGGATTGATCGACAAACACCTTGAGCGCCGCCAGCACTTCCGGGCAGATTCCGGCAGGGCAATGTTTATCAAGAATCGACATCACCTGTTCGGGCGTCAGGTCTTCGCGGTAAGGCCGACGTGCCGCCAGCGCCTCGTACATATCGGATACGCACAAAATGCGCACCGGTTGCGGCATACGCTCGGCGGTGATGCCGCGGTGATAGCCCGTTCCGTCGAGTCGCTCGTGGTGCGCCGCTGCCAGTTCCGCCAGATCGCTGAAACCGGCGATTCGCGACAATATCCGCTGGGTATAGACGGTGTGCTTTCGCATCTGCGCGATCTCGTCGGGCGTCAGTTTGCCCGGCTTGTCCAGGATCGTGTTCGATACGCCAAGCTTGCCGATATCGTGCAGCAACGCCGCCCGACGAAGATCGCGGATATCCTGTGTCGAATATCCCAAAACCTTCGCGATGCCCGCTGCCACTTCTGATACGCCGGTGGAGTGATGAAATGTCCACGGGCTTTTCGCATCAATCACCTGTGCAAAACCCAGCGCGATCTGATCGAGCTGGACATCATCCACCATCAGCGTTTGTCCCGGCGGTTCGTAATTCGCCAGTTCGTCGCGAGGGTTTTGTGTGAGTTGCCGCCAGAGATCGTCGTCATCTTTGATCGCCAGCAGATGATCGACCAGCGTGGGATCAAACCATGTGCCGCGCCGATCCCGCGCCATTTGTCGCATCGATTCCCTGCCGTGCTCGCGTAGGAAAACTTCTGCGGTCTGCGACAGCCCCATGATGCGCGCCAGCAGCGGGATTTGATCGCCGACGAGTGCGTCGGGGTGTCCGCCGCCGTCGTAGTGTTCGTCCAGCGCGTGGATCGCAATGGCGGTGTCTTCGCTGAGTCCGATCAGCCGCGCGATTTTCGCGCCGCGCTCGCATCGAATCTGGATTAATTCTTTCCCCGCTCGTTGTCCCGCCACCGCGATGCCGAGCAGCCGCTTGGCTTTGGTCAGCCACGGTTTACCCGGCGCGACGTGCTTGATCGCAAACCGCAATTGCTGCGAGATATTTCTCCAGTCGATTGTTTTGATGTCGCCTTTGGTCGTGCGGTCGTCGGCCCCGAATAGAAAGCACATCTTCGCGGCATTGCTCGAACAGCCCAGGTCTTTCATCAACAGCGCATAAAACAGACTCGAGAGTTGATGCTTTTTCAGCTTCAAATCCCTGCCAATCCGCATACCGATAATCGCGCTGCGAACCGAATGCCCTTCGGGTTGTCCCTCGACCAGATCCAACGCCAGCGACAACGCCGCCATCACGTCCGATAGTTCGATGCGAAGGGTGGGCTTTGGATTGATGCGAAACAGATTCATGCCGGATATTCCTATCCAATCGAAGCGCCACGGACAAAAAAACACCGTCTAACACGTCGGCTATCACTGAAATCGGCAGGATAGGCGTGCGTGTGTATCAACCTTGATGGATATGAACGATTTTGTTGATCCGCTTGCGATCCTCGTCAGGCACTATCGCTGCTATACATCAACGGCCGGAACTGTCCAGCTTTCCCTTCTGCAGCACTTTCGCTGCTGCGACATTGGTCACATTCCGCCTCCCAACCCGGGTCAGGCGCGGTCGGCATCCTGAACAGCAAACTCTTATAGACACCAAATACATCTGCAACTGCCGATAATGTTCGACCCGATGATCCAGCGTAAACTCACTTAGGCTAAGGCACCTGTAATGTTAGGTGTTTGTTCGCTAAAAGTCAAGTATAAAATCCGCCGCAAAGTACCTGTCGTCCCGCCATATCATTGCCATCGATAATCACACGATCTACTTCACGCCGATCGACAAGGCGGCGGCGTCCGAGGGTGTCACCCGCGACTCGATCATCGCACGAGGGATGCGCAACTATTGTCGGATCGTGCTTGAGATTGTTGCCGCGTCATTACAGCGGATAATCATCAAGCCCGATATTAATTGACGCGCCCGCTCACTAATGGAAGGATACTGGAAAGGAGAATGAAACGCGGGCAGGTGGTTGTTTGCTCAGATGGGTGCATCCGTCACCCACGCAAGTTGCGGCCAAGCACATAAAACACGTACATTGCGTAAGAAATAGCCAGTAATTCATATTAACTATGCGCGTCCCCGTATCATTTCCTTGACCCATTCAAGTCAATCTTTACAACCAACCCGACCATTTCCATATGCAAGGTGACAAAATTTCGAAAAGATTACGAATATAGTTGCGGATGCTGTAAACCATCCCAAGATGAACCATCGACGACCAGTCTTTGGTGGCTACCACTGGATATCTTGGGTTCGGCGGGAAGATACAATTAGAGTAAAAGGTGGCAGGTGAGCGCCATGGATCGCATCAACTACGAAAACAGACTCCCTCAGAATGGCATCCCAGACAGAGTTCCTTTCTGGTTAAGTTTTATCGCTACGCTAGTATTCGTCCAGATAGTGTCCGACAAATTAGTTATGCTCGCTCTT
>JBBQXB010000071.1:0-17977 GCA_038210015.1 Tepidisphaerales bacterium | reverse complement strand
GCACTGATCGTAGGCTGACGTACGGACAGACCCGCGGCATTAAAAAGCGCATCATCCGCTGCTAGGGGCATAGCATTAGTAGACCAGTTATCGCCGGTAGCCCAGTTATTGTTTGCACCGCCGCCGTCCCAGATAACGCCTGCGTATGCAGGGCTGAGTAATCCAAACAATACCGTAGTTGCTGCTGCGGCGACGATCGATGCGTTCTTGGTTCCAACTGACATGTTTTTCTCCTCTTTCAAATTCCCGGACTCAACTCCGCTAAGCTCCATCTGCGAATGAGACGGATGATGCGATATGAAACTTATATCATACAAACAAGGATGACGTGTATGATTTTGCGTTTTGTTTGTACGATTTTGCGTCAAAAGTTGCTTAGAGACCGATCGAAAGCCTGGCCGGCGTGTTCAGCAGGGCGAAGCTGGACGGTCGGCCAGCACGACCGCTCTGCTCGTGGGGTTTTATGAGATCAGCATCACGCGGGCACAGATCGCCTCTAAATGACTGTGCGGAATCAATCGCGATCAACATGCGTAGATGGCACGCTATTGCGTGCCGCGTGTTGTGGCACGCAATAGCGTGCCCTACAAGATGAGCGGCGCGGAATCGCGCATGATCTTTTAGGCCAGCCGACATCCCCGGTGCGATCGGGCTGCAGGTGTTAGCAGGCTTGCACGCCCGGCGTCGTCGGTGGCTGACACGCGTTAGGCGCGTCCATATACGTAATCATTGAGTTGCTGAATCTGCATATCCTGTTCGGACACGCGGAAGGCGTTCAGATCGCCGATCGAAACCATGCCTTTAAGATGGCCTGACGAATCGAGGACGGGCAGATGCCGCACGCGCCGGTCGCGCATCATCTCGGCTACTTCGTCCAGATCGGTATCGATGTGACAAGTACACGGTTTAGCGGTCATCACTTCGCCAACCATGGTGCTGTGAGGCATCCGCTCGACGGCCACCACGCGGGTCAGCACATCGCGCTCGCTAAAAACGCCGATGAGAAGGGCGGTGGAATCGATCACGCAAACCGAACCGATGCGGTGTTCGTTCATTAATTGCGTGGCACGCAAAACGGTCATATCTGCGGTTGCGCAAACGACGCTGTTGTCTTTACGCGAGAGAATGTCGGCTACGGTCGCCATGATGACCTCCAGGTTAGATTTGCCTTGCACTCGTCAGAGTCAGAAGTGACGGTCGTAAGTATGCGCGCACTCGATGTTGAAAATCAACGAAAATCGACATTGTGATTACTTTAACGATATATGTGCACCACTAAATGTATCTATCGGACCTGCGCGTTGCGGTTGGTCGTCTGATAACGCAGCGGGGTCAAGCAATTCGTCCTGTAACGCCGATGCCCTAACCTATGGCGATCCCGATCCCGCACCTTCTGCGCCCCGCACCGATGCGCCGCCGTATCTGGCAACTGTCGATCTTGCTGGCATTGATCACGCTGGTTTTCGTGATCGGCAACGCGATCGTCCCCAAAGATAAAGCCGTTACCCGGCAGATGCTCGGGCACGATTTTCTCGCGTTTTACACCGCAGGAACATTCGTGCGCGAAGGGCGGGTTAATGATCTTTATGATCTTCAAAAGGTCGCTGCGTTTCAGCAGAAAGTAGCAGGTGAGTCAGGGCTGGATGTGGCGGTGGATTACAACACGCAGAAGTTTGGTCCATGGTGGAATCCGCCTTTCTACGCGTGGGTCTTTGCGCCGATGTCTCTATTAACTTTTAGCCAAGCCGTCGCGGTGTGGACAGTTCTGAACATGGCGGCGCTGGGCGGGGCGATCATCATGCTGATGAAAATGCTCGCGCCGCGTGGATCAGACATCGACGCGCTAGGCCGGCCCATCGACTGGCGAACCACCGGACTCATTCCATTTTTGCTGCTATTGTCGATGCCGTTTATTCAAGCGGTTAGCCACGGACAGAACACGTTGATTTCACTTTGCATCCTGTGTGCGGTCGTCACCTGCTGGCGTTACAAACGGGCGATCATGGCGGGTGCGTTTTGCGCATTATTGGGATACAAGCCGCAACTCGCAGCCGTGGTGGCGTGCGTATTGGTTTGCTCGCTGGGCTGGCGATCATTGATCGGCATGTGCTTTGTCGGATCGGCGATGCTGTTGGTTACACAATTCACGCTGCCGGGCACGATCGTCGATTACATCCAGAGATTACCCGCGAATATCCACTACATGCAGGTCGAGCACACTTATATGTGGGAACGCCACGCGACATTAAAAGGCTTCTGGCGGTTGCTTGTCCAAGGCCGCGAAGCCGGCGAGATGGGTTGGCTGGCGATGTCATTCTTCGCCGCTAGTTTTATTGCAGTCGCCACCTTGCTGGCACGCGCGATCTGGACGCACGTCTGGCGTAAGCCGGATACCGATCACGCCTGGTCACGCGTCACCGAGCAAGCCTGGCGCGATCGATTAATCGCAGCCACGATCTGCTGTGCGCCGCTTTTGATGCCGTTTTATTTCGATTACGACCTGCTGCTACTGGCGATCCCAGCGACCTTGTTGGCAGCAGAAGAATTGGCGCGTCCCGCCGACCAACGGCAAAGCAAGTGGCTGGGCAGGGCGTGGATCGTCTTATACGCGTGGATGCTGATCAATCCCGGCGTCGCGAAATCGACGAACGTGAATGTCACGGTTGTCTTGCTTTCGGGGATTGCTGTGATGATGATCCATCGCGCGACGCGTCAGATGCCGCAGACTATGCAGGCTGGTCATCCGATACACCCGCCGGTTACACTTGAACGACGGGCGGCCTGAAGCGCGTCCGGGATGGAGCGAATATGAAAGCAAATTTTTGGCAGATTCTTGGCGTGGTTCTCGTCGTGGGGGCTTTGATCGGTTTGGCGTGGGAAAAGGGCTATTTCGGCAACACCCCCAAGGCCACCGACACGACCACCACGCAACCTTCACAGTAATCAGACGATGATCCCCAACGATCTCTGGCGGACGCATCGCACCTTCTTCCTCCAGATCAGCAGCAGCTATGCGGTTCAGGCGCTGCGGGTGATTAACTGGGCGATCGCGGCCTCGCTGATCTATCGCTGGGAAGGCGCAACCGCGTTCGCTGCGTTTTCATTCGCGCGGGCGATCGTCTCAGCCATCAACTACACCTCTTTCGGCGTCGCACCGGCGTTGGTGACGTTACTGCCACAGATGAAGGTCGAAGCAGTCGAAGCGTCTGAATCTACTGATGGGGTTTTGAATTACAGCCAAAAACCGTCACTGGTTTCACCTCCGCCTGCGATTGTGATGTGGCGAACAGGGATGTGGCTGGCTTGGGGAATTCCGTTTGCGATATTTTTCATTGCGGCAGGGATTGCGGCGGCAATACACCCTGATAAATCATGGTTGAATGATAAGTTTTGGGGTTGGGTAAAAATATACGTGTGGGCATTCGGCATCGGGACTTTCTTAAAGATGTTTGGGGATGTCTGCGGTGCGCGATTGCAGGTCGAAGGTAAAATTGCGCTCGACAATCTTTTACAGTTGATCTCCGACATTGTCTGGCTACCCGGCACTTTTCTGTTTTTATTCGTGGTGTCAAGAAGCAATACCGGCATCTCGCATCTATCGGGCGATTTCAGCCAGGCGCTCAATGCCGCACTGGTTGTCACTATTGGCCTAAGCACTTTTATACGCTACTGGTTCGCACAGCGTGCCGACGGAAAATACATCCGCGAGACATTCAATTTCCGCTATGCCAAACTGATCCTCGCGATTGGTTTCGGCATGTTGATCGGACAATTGGCGGATTTTCTGTACGCGCCGGCGAACCAAATCCTCATCAAAACTTTTCTCACGGTGGATCAAATCGGCGTTTATGCACCGACGCTGCATGTCGATGGGGCGTTGCTTTTGTTGGTGGGGGGGCTGGCGATGTTGCTGTTTCCCAAGGCTGCCATCGCTTACCAGAATCGCGATTTTGCTTTGCTGCGACGCTATTACGTGCTCGGCACGCTGACCTCGGTCCTGATCCTCGCATTTGCGGCGATCGTGGTCTGTCTGTGCGACGATTGGATTTTCAAGCTCTGGTTCGGCGATCCGCTGCCCGCCACGCAAGTAATCCTGCCTTTAGTGCTGATTCATACCGTGATTGGTGGCAGCGCCTCGATCGGACGGTCCATATTATTCGGCATGGGGCGAATTAAAATGTACGCGATCATCGCATTGATCGGCGGGGTGGCGAATGTCGGGTTGGCGGTTCTATTTTTGACGCAGACCTCATGGGGATTGAAGGGCATTATTTACGCGACGATCATTACGGTAAGCGCCCGGTGTGCGATTTGGTTGCCGATCTATACGCTTTGGACGATCCGTACTTGCTCGAAGCAGACGAATCGCATAAACCAGCCTGCAGCATGAACGGATGGATCATTGTTTCACTTTTGTTACCCGCTGCCATCTTGATGGTGCTGGAATTGCGTGGCGTGAATGTCGTTTTGCAACTGACTTTCAAAGGGGATATTAAGCGCGAAAGCCAGTGGCTGGCGCAGTTCGGCCAGGCGGTCGCGACCGCGGCGGCGGCGGCATTGATCTACGCTTTTGAACCGACCGAATGGAAAAAACCCGTCGCGGTTTGCGTGACGGTTTTGGCATCGAGTTTGACGGTGTATCTGATCAAACGGCTGACCGGCAGGGTGCGCCCTCGCCGGGAAAATGCCGGGAAATTTCTCGGTCCATCACTGAAGCATGCCAACTGGCGTGAGAGTTTTCCGTCCAGCCACAGCGCCTGCGCGATCGCGTTGACCGTTTCGCTTTCGATTTTATATCCACAGGCGATCATCGTGTTCTGGAGCTTTGGGATCATCACCGCTGTCCTGCGATATCTGATGGATGCGCACTGGCCTAGCGACGTGCTGGTCGGGATCGCCTGGGGTTATGTTGTCGGTCATGTCGGGATGAGTTTGTGGGGCTTTCAGTAACTGTTGAACGTGCGTGGTCATCTTTCCGTCGTACCAATGTGCTTAGATAATGAATGAAATGAGAATTGGCTGCAGAGACGCAAAGACGCGGAGAGCAACGCGATGCATTACGACCAATACAAGAGACACATTAAACGCAGCGCGATCTCGTGAGGGTAGAATATGAGAATATTATGGGAACAAATGTAATTCGTAACTTTTCTCTCTGCGCGTCCGAGTCTCTGCGGCCTATTCTCATTGCAACGCATCGTGTTGAATTGTTGAACCAATTATGATTTGGGATTTGGTGCAATTGATTGAGGGTGTCGCCGCCGCGGTGGAAATCACCGAGCGTGATTTGCGGGATGAGCAGGCGGTTTATGGATTGGATTCGTTGGATGAATTGAAATTGCATACCGTCCTCGCAAGTGGACTCGATAAATCCTATTCGGTCGCGCGCGAGGTACATTATCCATCCTCTGCGGGGAATAAACTGACGCATCGCAAACGGTGTGACATGGTGTTGTCAGCGGCGGGTCGTCCGTTAAAGCTGGATGCCCGACCGCCGACGTTGTTTGATCCGCCGAACCAAACCGAACCCGCCGACGCGTTTTGGATGGAGATCAAAATCGCTTACCAGTTCGGTCAAGGCGGCGTCCGCCACGGCGGATACAGTTCTCAGTGGCGAAACGCAATCGTCAGCGATCTACAAAAAATGGAGCAGGAAACCGCCATCCAGTCCGCAGGGTTGCTGCTGGTGGTGTTTACCGAATCGACAGAGGTGTTTGCAAAGGATGTCGAATTGTTTGAGGACGTGCTGATGATCAAAGGCGTGCTGGCAGGCTTTCGACAGTCCAGAAGCGTGCCAATTCTTGACAGAATGGGGCATCGGTACTGTTCAGCCGTGATCTGGCCGACAATTCAACGTGGCATTTAATGAATGTCCCATGTCCACAATCTCAGCATAAGTGCAGCACACTCTGCAACATTTTCTTTGCTGCCGCCGGTACATCGATAGCGGTTATCACGCGTTCGCGGCTGGCCACATCCGATCAATTTCCACTCAATTAGGCCGATGCTGCCAGCTTCGCAAACTTTGCATCGTCTTCGAGCTTTTTCTTCAGATATTTAGCCGTGTAACTTGTTTCCAGTTTGACGAGTTTTTCAGGCGTACACGATGCGATGATCGTTCCGCCGCCAGCGCCGCCTTCGGGACCGAGATCAATAATCCAATCGGCGCACTTGATGACATCCAAATTGTGTTCGATGACGACCACGCTATTGCCCTTATCCGCAAGGCGATTCAGCACATTGAGTAGATTGTTGATATCCGCAAAGTGCAGGCCGGTGGTTGGTTCGTCGAGGACGTACAACGTATGGCCGGTGGAGTTCTTACCCAGTTCGGTTGCGAGTTTGACGCGTTGCGCCTCGCCGCCTGAAAGTTGCGTACTGGGCTGGCCTAATTTGACGTATGAAAGTCCGACATCGTTCAAAGCGCCGATCATGCGATGGATATTCGGAAAGTTCTCAAAAAAGTGCATCGATTCTTCGACCGTCATCGCCAGCACGTCTGCTATGTTTTTGCCACGAAAGGCGACTTGCAGTGTTTCAGGATTGTAGCGCTTGCCATGACAGGCTTCGCACTGCACATGCACATCGGGGAGGAAATGCATTTCAATCAATTTCGTACCCTGACCCTGACAGGCTTCGCAGCGGCCGCCTTTGACATTGAAGCTGAACCGCCCGGCCTGATAACCGCGAAGCTTCGCTTCCTTGGTCTTGGTAAAGACCTGGCGGATTTCGTCAAACACACCCGTGTAAGTCGCGGCATTGCTGCGCGGCGTTCGGCCAATCGGGGACTGGTCGATCTCGATGATTTTATCGACGTTCTTCCAGCCTTTGATGTCGTCATGCGCGCCGACCTTCACCTTGCTGGCATAAATTTTCCTTTTCATCGCCGGCAAGAATGTTTGATTGATCAGCGTCGATTTGCCTGACCCGCTGACGCCGGTGACACAAACCATCCCACCCAGCGGAATGCGGACATCGACATTTTTTAGATTGTTTTCGCGGCAGCCTTTTAGATCGACGCTCATCTTGTTCGGATCCAGCGGCCGACGCGTTTCAGGTTTGAAAATCTGGTATTCGCCGGTGAGATATTTAATCGTCACGCTTTTGCGTTGCTTCAGCACCGCCGGCATCGGACCTTCCGCGACAACGTATCCGCCATGACTGCCGGCGCCGGGACCGATATCGATCAGGTGGTCGGCGGCGCGAATGCAGTCTTCATCGTGCTCGACCATGATGACGGTGTTGCCCAGATCACGCAGTTTTAGCAGCGTCGTAATCAGCCGATCATTGTCACGCTGATGCAGGCCGATCGTCGGTTCATCCAGCACATAGCAGACACCAACCAGTTTGCTCCCAACCTGAGTTGCCAAGCGGATGCGTTGGGCTTCGCCGCCTGAGAGCGAGCCGGTTTTGCGATCTAGCGACAGATATCCCAATCCCACATCGTACATAAAACCCAGCCGCGAGGCGATCTCCCGCTGAATCGGTTCGGCGATGGTCGCGCCTTCGCTGGTAAGCTCCAGATCATCAAAAAACTCGCGACATTGTTCAACCGTCATCGTCGCAACATCATTGATCGAATAACCCGGCAGTTCGAGCGTAGCCGATGCTTTCTTCTTCGTAGAACGGGCGTCCCGCCCATTTTTCTTCTTCGCATCAGACCCAGCCGCTGTTTTCGTACTTTTTGTAGTATGCAGCCGTACCGCAAGCGCTCCGGGTTGCAACCGTTTGCCTTCACAGGTCGCACAGGGTTGTTCTGACATGTAGCCCGCCAACCGCTGTTTGACGAAATCACTCTCGGAGTTTTCAAATCGGCGGAGTAGATTGGGAATCACCCCTTCAAACACCGTGCCTGTGCCGAGATCGCCCTTGGCGGTCGTGCCGTGGATCAGTACGTCGCGCACTTTCGGATTCATCTTCGAAAGCGGAGCGGAATATTCTGCGCCAAAATCGCGACAAAACTGCCTGAGCACACGGCTGTAAAAAATGTTCATCCGCTTGCCGTTTTTACGCCAGGCTTCGATCGCGCCGTTTTCGAGGGAAACCGCTTCGTCTGGGATCACTAGATCGCCATCAAACTCCAGCGTCACCCCCAATCCATGACAGGTCGCGCAGGCACCGTGCGGCGAATTAAAACTGAACAACCGCGGTTCCAGTTCCGGCAGGCTGATGTGCGGATGATCCGGACAGGCGAATTTTTCGCTGAACACATGATCGACCCATTCGCCAGCGGTATCGACGCAGACGACCACCAATCCTTGCGAAAGCCTTACCGCCGTCTCGATTGAGTCGGCCACGCGCGAGCGGATTTCGGGCTTCAAGATGATCCGATCGACCACCACATCAATATTGTGACGCTTGGTTTTTTCCAATTTCGGTGCTGCATCGGCGCGGGGCAGCTCCGTCAGCTTTCCATTGACACGAACGCGGACAAAACCCTGTTTGACGATCGCAGCGAACAGTTCCTTATGCTCGCCTTTTTGACCGCGAATCATCGGGGCGAGGATCATCACCTTCGTACCGTCGGCGTTTTTCATCACCGCATCGGTAATCTGCGACGCCGACTGGCTTTCAATCACCCGGCCACATTCCCAACAGTGGGGCGTACCAGCACGGGCGAAAAGCACACGCATGTAATCGTAAATCTCCGTCGTCGTCGCAACGGTGGATCGCGGGTTGCTCGAAGCGTGCCGTTGTTCGATCGCGATGGTGGGGGGAAGGCCTTCGATGTCGTCGATTTCGGGCTTCTGTAGTTGATCAAGGAATTGCCGTGCATACGCCGACAGCGACTCCATGTATTTCCGCTGGCCTTCAGCAAACACGGTATCGAATGCGAGTGTGGATTTGCCCGATCCGGACAACCCCGTGACGACCACCAACTTGTCGCGCGGGATTTCCAGATTGATGTTTTTGAGGTTGTGTTCACGGGCTCCGCGGATGCGGATGGTGTTGTTAATCATGTTACCTTGCGTCACTTGAAACGGATCATAGGCAGACCGTGCGGGCGAATATTGTACGGATTTTGTTTGGATTGCAAGAGCGAGGTGGATATAATGCGTTCATACGCAGCTTGCAAGTGATTTGTCGAGGGAATGGAAGGATGTCGCCAATGGTGGTAGCTCGAGTCGTGCGTGTCTTGTTCGTGCTGGCAATGGTGATGCCTGTGTGCCAAAGCATGGCCGCCGAAGTGGCCAAGCCGCGGGTGGCAGTATTTCCTCTAAGTGGAAGTGCGTCGGAAAAAGAACGGGAACGCGCGGGGTTTTCGATCCGAGCCAAACTGGATCGCCAGGCCGTATACGAACCGATCGACGGGCCGACGATGATCGACCTAATAGGCGAGAAAAAAATCGACTTTCACACCTCGATTGATGAGGTCTGCGAACTCAGCCGTGATGAGAAGCCCGATCTGATTATCTGGGGGCAATTCGATTCCGAACTAAAGCTCAACATCCTAGACCTTCGTGAAACCAAACCCAAAGTGCGCGAATTTACACAGCCCATCGACCACGCGACGGACGTGCGGTTCGCCGTTGAAGCGCTGGTCGAATCGCTTCCCGGATCAAAAACACACGAGCATGTGACCGAAGAAACGGTCGTGCATGATCCGCAGGCTGAAAAGTTATGGAAAGACGGTAAAAATCTGTTCGCACAAGGTGCGTTCGATCAGCCCGGCGACTGGCGCGGGATATTGGCCGGCGACAAATATCCGCCAAAAGTCGTTGATCGAGCGCCCGAAACCGATGAAGTGGTGATCCGAAAAAGAGATGAAAATAACGTATTATCGATGAATCTAACCGTCAATACCGCAGAATCCTACGGACTGGCGTGCCTAAGTGGGAAAATCCCGATCGAGCCAAATACGCGATATCGAATTAGTTTTCGCTATAAAAGCGACGGTCCGGTCAGTCGGCCATTCATCAAAGGTTATTTTATCCATGAAGGTCAGGAGCGCGAGATTTACCGCAGGCAAATCCCCCCGCAGGGTGACACAAAAGGCGAATGGGTCGACGTCGTCGATGAACTGAATCCTCAACACACCACCTTCCCCGTCCAGTTCCTCCGCGTTGATTTCTATGCTTACCTGAAACCCGGCGTGATCGAATACGACGACGTGGTGATTAAACCCGTTGGAGCCCAAACCCGCAAACCCACCGACGACGCATTGGATAAACCCGTTGAGAGACAATAAGTGTGGAAGGGCATTTTGACTCAAGTTTTTGTCTGTCCATCGACTTGACACGCAGCGGTCGGCGCATATAACTATTGATGCAGGATTGGATCAACTAACGAAACAATAACTTTTTGACAGCCGGATGCCGGAACTCAGTGCGTGCTGAGTGCTGACACCTCGGCTGTCATTATTTGCGCCGTGGAAACGACTTACGTTTCATAAAAATTGGGTGTGGGTTAGGCGTGCGGCCTGTGTGGTAAATCGCCTGACCCCAAAAACACGACCGGGCTACGTCCAAAATTGACTGACGTCGGCTGCGGTCGCTCATTCGTTTGATTTAGCGTTCGAAAAAATACGGGTTGTAGTCTGTGTTGCATCAGACTATTCCCGATTCAGAAAAAGAGGATTTGCGATGAAGGTCACCGAGATTCGTGATTTCAGCAAGCGTGGCGATGCGATTGCCGTTCCCAACCTGATCAAGGTTCAACAGGAAGCCTACACCCGCTTCCTCCAAAAGGTGGCCGATCCATCCAAGCGGAAAAATGAAGGACTCGAAGCGCTGCTTCGTGAAGTCTTCCCAATCGTCAGCTATGACGAGAATCTGCGTCTGGATTATGTTTCCTATTCGCTGGCGGAGTCACGGTACACCACCGATGAATGCCGCGCCCTGCGTTTAACGTATGGGATGCCGTTCCGCATCTCAGTCAAGCTGTCGCGCAAAGACAAAGACGAAATCCTCGAAGATTCGATCTATGTCGGCGAAATCCCGATCATGATCGGCGGCGGTGAGTTCATCATCAACGGTGCCGAGCGCGTGATCGTCAACCAGCTTCACCGTTCGCCCGGCGTCGATTTTCTGGTCGAAACCCAGGAAGGCGACCGTCCGCTGCACGGATTCCGCGTGATCCCCGAGCGCGGATCGTGGATCGAATGCTCGGTCACCAAGAAAGACGCATTGGCGGTTCGCATCGATCAATCGAGCAAAATCCCCGCGACCACGTTCATTCGCGCGCTGGATCCCAAATATTCGACCTCCGAGATGATCATCAAGGAGTTCTACACCGTCGAAAACGTGAAGGTTGCTCAGCTCCAGCCGGCCTATTACGCTGCTGCCACGATCATTGATACCGATGCCGGCGAAGAACTGGTCAAGGCCGGTTCGCAGATCGGTGAGGCACTGGCAAAAATCCAAGCAAGCTCGCTTAAGAGCATCGCGGTCGTCACGAAAGTGTCCGATCCGTTGATTCTCAATACGCTTGCCGACGATTCTGCTGAATCGCACGAAGCAGCGTTGATGAAAATCTACGCTCGCCTGCGTCCGGGCAATCCGCCGCAGTTGGATAAAGCCAAGACACTGTTCAACGAAAAGTTTTACGACGAAAATCGCTACCGTCTTGGTCGCGTTGGTCGGTTCCGCATCAATCGCAAGTTCGAACAGAATGTGCCGGAAACCGAAATGGTTCTCCGTAGCGAGGATTTCATCGGTTCGCTGAAATACATGTTCACGCTTCGCGCCGGCGAAGGTTATATCGACGATATCGATCATTTGGGCAATCGTCGTCTCCGCACGATCGACGAATTGGCGGCTGAAGAACTGCGTAAGGGTTTCTTGAAGCTCAAGCGCACAGTTCAAGAGCGCATGTCGCTAAAAGATCCGAACGAAATCACGAAGGTCGCGGAACTAGTCAATAGCAAGTCGATCTCGTCGGCGATTGATTTCTTCTTCGGTCGTGGCGAACTGTCGCAGGTGGTCGATCAGACCAATCCGCTTAGCACTTTAACACACGAACGCCGTCTATCAGCCCTTGGGCCGGGTGGTTTGAATCGTAAACGTGCGGGCTTTGAAGTGCGCGACGTTCACATTTCGCACTACGGCCGTATCTGTCCGATCGAAACGCCTGAAGGCACGAACATTGGTCTGATTGCATCGTTGTCGATTTACTCCGACATTGATCCGTATGGCTTCCTCATCACCCCGTACCGCGTCGCTCGTGATGGCAAAGTCAACGGCGAAGTGAAGTACCTGCGTGCTGACGAGGAAATGAAAGCGATCCTCGCCCCCCCGGACGCTGTGACGGATGGCGAGATCCACAAAGGTTCCGTCCTTGCCCGCGTGCAAGGCGATCTTGCAACCGTGCCCAGCAAAGAGGTGCAGTACGTCGATATTTCGCCGAAGCAGACCGTTTCGGTCTCTGCGGCGCTCATTCCGTTCCTCGATCACGACGACGCCAACCGCGCGTTGATGGGATCGAACATGCAACGTCAGGCCGTTCCGCTTTTGCGGACCGATCCGCCGGTCGTCGCTACCGGTATGGAAAAACCTGTCGCTCAAAACTCAGGCATGGTCGTTCGCGCTGAGCGTGGCGGCGTCGTAACTTATGTCGATGCCGAGCGTCTGCTGATCGACAACGCGGATGAATATAACTTCCGCAAATTCCAAGGCTTGAATGAACGCACCTGTTTGAACCAGAAACCAATCGTTAAGAAAGGCCAGCGAGTCAAAAAGGGTCAGATCATCGCCGACTCCGCCGCGACCTATCAAGGCGAACTGGCGCTGGGCCGCAACCTGCTCGTCGCGTTTATGACCTTCGACGGCTACAACTTCGAAGACGCGATCGTCATCAATGAGCGATTGGTGAAGGAAGACATCTTCACTTCGATTCACATCGAAGAATACGATGTCGAAATCCGCGAAACCAAGCTAGGCCGCGAAGAGTTCACGCGCGACATTCCGAACGTCAGCGAAAAAGCGCTTGCCAATCTCGATGAATCTGGCATCGTTCGCGTCGGAGCACGCGTCGGCGCAGGCGATATTCTTGTCGGCAAGATCAGTCCCAAGAGCAAGTCCGAACTGACGCCGGAAGAAAAACTGCTTCATGCGATCTTCGGCCGCGCCGGCGAGGACGTGAAGAACGATTCTCTGGACATGCCCGCCGGTGAAGAAGGCGTCGTCATCAACACCCAGCGATTCAGCCGCCGGATGCACATGACCGACGATCAGAAAAAGGCATTGAAAAAGGAAACCGATCGTTACGAGAAAGAACAGAACGCCCGCGCGGTCGAAATCTTCCGTCAGATGATCTCTGAAATGAACGACGTGACCGGCCAGGTCATGGTCGATCCGGAAACACGCCAAAAGGTCGGTTTGTCCGAAAACGTCGAAGTCGTGATGGAACAGATCGAAACCGTCGTCGAACTGACTCAACTCAGTTCCGACAAATTCGCTTCGAGCTGGGTCAAAGGATCGAAAGAAGCCAAAGAACAGGCGATGAATGCATTCAGCCGGTTCTGGCCTCGCGTGCAGTTGGTTCTGAAGGAAAAAGAACGCAAGATGGAACACATGAAGCGCGGCGATGAGCTGCCTTCAGGCGTGCTGGAAATGGTGAAGGTTTACGTCGCGACCAAGCGTGCGTTGTCAGTCGGGGACAAGATGGCCGGTCGTCACGGGAACAAGGGCGTCATCGCCCGCATCGTGGCTGAAGAAGACATGCCATTCCTCGAAGACGGAACGCCCGTTGATATCATGCTTAATCCGCTTGGCGTGCCAAGCCGCATGAATGTCGGTCAGATTCTTGAAACCCACCTCGGCTGGGCGATGACCGTGCTGGGAATGCAGGCGGTCACGCCGGTGTTCGATGGTGCGACTGAAGACGAAATCTTCCAAGCCGTCGAAGAAGCGAATAAAACTGTGGGCGAGCGTCGCAAAGAACTCGCCACCAAGAAGCTGCCGCTGGCACCGCGCCAGATCGATGCGGTCATGCCGTACGGCGGAAAGATTCAGCTTTACGACGGACGTACCGGCGAAGCTTTCGAGCAACGAACCACGGTTGGTTATCTCTATATGCTGAAATTGCATCACTTGGTGGACGACAAAATCCATGCTCGTGCGACCGGCCCGTACAGCCTCATCACCCAACAACCGCTCGGCGGCAAAGCCCGCACAGGCGGTCAGCGCTTCGGTGAGATGGAAGTCTGGGGCTTGGAAGCTTACGGCGCGGCCTATGTGTTGCAGGAATTGCTCACCGTCAAATCCGACGACGTCGAAGGACGTACCAAGATTTACGAAAGCATGGTCAAAGGCAACAACACCCTCGAAGCCGGTACGCCGGTCTCGTTCGATGTGCTTTGTAACGAAATCCGCGGGTTGGGCTTGAACATCCAACTAGAAAAGAAGAAAGGTGCAGCATCGGCGATGGATGAGGATTTGATGTGAGGATTCTCGCTTGGGATGCTCCGGTTCTGGACCTCTGGTTTTGTCCGGTGTTTTGGGTGGTTGTCGTTCTGGCGACGCTCGTTATTGATGTTGCTCTTGCCGCCAAGACGCGTCGATGAATCTGAGTAGGGTGGGCTTTTAGCCCGCCGCGAGTTGAAAGGGTGACGTGATGCTCGCTTGCATCGGATGCACGATCCTTTCGCTGAAGCCTGTTTTGGGCGTGGTGGGCGGGATGTGCCTGACAGTTGGTGTGCCGGTATGGGTCATCCGCCGTTGGCGAAGTAAGCACAGTAAATGTGAGCCGCGTGGATTTGAAGTGATCGAAAAGGAGCAGAAGACGTGTGCGTGAGCTTCGGTTTGAATGGCATGATCGCAAGGCTGAATCAAATCAGCGGAAGCACCGCATTCGACCATCGAGCAGCGGTTTGTATGGATTGGGTTTTCGGAACGACTTAGGCTTTTGACAGTCATTTACACGATTCGCAATGAAGAAAAAATCCACATCATCAGTGCTCGCCGAAGCAGTCGCGCGGAGGAAGCAGGTTATATCTCC
This sequence comes from Tepidisphaerales bacterium, assembly GCA_038210015.1. Lineage (GTDB taxonomy): Bacteria > Planctomycetota > Phycisphaerae > Tepidisphaerales > Tepidisphaeraceae > BPJO01. The sequence continues at coordinate 3,040 of JBBQXB010000071.1, read as the reverse complement.
GAAAATGGTGGTGCATCCCGTGGCAGGCACCGCTGAGGAGATGGCTTTTGAGATGGACTCCGACTATAGCCATCTCAACTTCCGCAAAGTGAAGAAGTTCGCGCCGAATCTCGTGGAACTAGATAACGATGTGGCCGCATTTTTCAAGAATGCGACAGCAGTGAATAAGGCACTGAGGATGTTTATGGAGGCAATGCCTGGACAAAAGAATTTGAAGCGGAAAAAGTCCGCGTAAGATGAGAAAGGTTCAATGGCCTCTGCCCTGCGACGACTCGGCGTATTCCTCTTCTGCCTCGGCGCGATCGCCGTGGTGGTGGGGCTTGTGCCGGTCGGCTTGGCGTTGGTGAATGAGAAAAAAGAGCAAACATGGCTGGCGATTGCTGTCGTCGGCGGGTTGCTTGTAGTTTGTGGTTTGGTGATGGATTTTCTGGGCAGCCAGACGATTCGCGAAAATCAACCAGCCATCAAACCGAATGGTGAAGAATCGAAACCCCCAGCGATGCGGTTATCTGCGTCACCTAAGAGTGGCAAAGGGTATCGAGAAGATTTAATGGCTTGATGAATGCCATCAATTGGAAGTGGTAGGCGTCAACTTGGAGATTGAACGATGTCTGAAGTTTTATACGACAGAGTGAACGATTACGGTTCGGTCAAAATTCAACTCGCCAGCCCGAACGATATTCGTTCGTGGTCGTTCGGCGAAGTGAAAAAACCCGAAACCATCAACTACCGCACCTACCGCGCCGAAAAAGACGGCCTGTTCTGCGAACGCATCTTCGGTCCAGAACGGGACTGGGAATGCTCGTGCGGCAAGTACAAAGGCACGAAATATAAAGGCATCATCTGTGATCGTTGCGGTGTGAAAGTCACGCACTCGCGCGTCCGTCGTAAACGCATGGGCCACATCAATCTGGCCGCACCGATTGTGCACATTTGGTTTTTCAAAGCTCTGCCCTCGCGCCTCGGTGCGATGCTGGATATGAAGACCAGCGACATCGAAAAAATCATCTACTTCCAAGACTACGTCATCACCGATCCCGGTAAGACGACCTTGAAGCGCAAGCAACTCCTCACCGAAGAAGAGTTTCGCGCCGCCTATGAAAAGTTCCCTGGCGAATTCGAAGCCGAGATGGGTGCCGAGGCGATCAAAAAACTGCTCAACGCGATGAATCTCGAAACCGAGCAGAAAGTCATCCGCGAAGCCATCGAAAAAACCAACAGCAAACAAAAGCTGAAGGATCTGACCAAGCGTTTGAAGATGATCGAAGCCATCCGTGGCTCGGAAAACAAAGCCGAGTGGATGGTCATGGATGTCATCCCCGTCATCCCCCCTGATCTGCGCCCGCTGGTCATGCTGGAAAGCGGCAACTTCGCGACAAGCGATCTGAACGATCTGTATCGCCGCATCATCAACCGTAACAATCGTTTGAAAAAGCTCGTCGATCTGAACGCGCCCGAAGTCATCATTCGCAACGAAAAGCGCATGCTTCAGCAAGCGGTCGATGCCCTGTTTGATAACGGCCGTTGCCGTCGTCCGGTGCTGGGTTCGTCCAACCGTCCGTTGAAGTCTTTGACTGACATGATCAAAGGCAAGCAAGGCCGCTTACGCGAAAACCTGCTGGGCAAACGCGTCGATTATTCTGCACGTTCGGTCATCGTCGTCGGTCCCGATCTCAAGTTGCACCAGTGCGGTCTGCCCAAGAAAATCGCGCTGGAATTGTTCCAGCCGTTCATCATCCGCAAGCTCAAAGAGCACGGCCTTGCCGACACGATCAAATCCGCCAAGCGGATGCTCGAACGTCGCGATCAGGAAGTCTGGGACATCCTTGAAGAAGTCATCTATCAGCACCCGGTCATGCTGAATCGCGCCCCCACGCTTCACCGTATGGGTATCCAGGCGTTTGAGCCGGTCTTGGTCGAAGGCAACGCGATTAAGATTCACCCGCTGGTGTGTAAAGGCTTCAACGCCGACTTCGACGGCGACCAGATGGCAGTCCACTTGCCGCTTTCGGTCGAAGCACAGGCGGAAGTGCATGTGCTGATGCTCAGCCCGCACAACATCTTCTCGCCCGCAAACGGCGCGCCGATCATCACGCCTTCGCAGGATATCGTGTTGGGTTCGTACTACATCACGGTTGATCGTGAAGGCGACAAAGGCGAGTTCAGCTTCTTTAACTCCGTGACCGAAGCACTGATGGCATTTGATCTGCACAAGATCGCGATGCATACTCGCATCTTCGTTCGCTTGGATGAACGCACCGAAATCATCCCCGATGAAAAATCCGGCGCTGTCCCGATTGGAACGATCAGCTTCAAGCACATGGAAGAGCATCGCAAACGTCGCAACGCCAACTATACGCCGCGCGAAACACCCGCGAACCACGCCAGCCACGTCATCCTGACAACCGTTGGTCGGTGTATGTTCAACGACATCCTTCCCAAAGCGATGCCGTTCTACAACTACGGGTTGACTTCCGGTGGTCTGTCTCGCGTGATCGCGGATACCTACGAAAAACTCGGTCGTCCCGCGACGATTGATCTGCTGGACGACATGAAGACACTCGGCTTCCGTCGCAGCACGCTAGCGGCGTTGTCGTTCGGTATCACCGACGTGCGCAGCCCCGATTCCAAAGCCGCGATCCTCGAAGAAGGCCAGAAAAAAGCCGATCGCGTCGAAAAGAATTTCAAGATCGGTGCAATCACCGAACAGGAACGCTACGCCCAGCTCATCGAAATCTGGTCGCACTGCCGCGAAAAAGTGGCAGCCGATCTGCTTGCAGGTTTGGAAGCCGACTATCGCGATCCGGCCGGTCACCCCGTCTCCAAGGCCGAAGCGACTGCAAAGGGTTATCTGCGCTATCTCAACCCGATCACGATGATGATGGGTTCGGGTGCTCGCGGTAATAAATCGCAGATGCAGCAGCTTGGCGGCATGCGTGGTCTGATGGCTAAACCGTCAGGCGAAATGATCGAAACCCCAATTCGTTCCAATTTCCGTGAAGGTCTGTCGGTGCTCGAATACTTCAGTTCGACCCACGGT
>JBBQXB010000070.1:0-17999 GCA_038210015.1 Tepidisphaerales bacterium | reverse complement strand
GAATGGCGAATGGCGAATGAATACCAATGCGTTTTAGCCACCGATGAACACTGATCCGCACGGATGAATTGCCTGCGCGGATTTGCTTATTTGCTGTAAGTCTTAGAGCGTAGGCGTCGCCTATTCGTGGCACGGGTTTTCAACCCGTGTTCGGCTTGGGGGAGCGTCACGCGTTGACGGAAAAGCACGGGTTGGAAACCCGTGCCACGTTGATGATTCACGTTTCGTAGCACGGGCGGAACTTCTGTTTGCGCAGACGGAACTTCCGTTCGCGCAGACGGCGTTTCGGTCAGCGCATACGGAGCTTCTGTGTGCGCAGACGACGCTTTGGTTTGCGCAGACGGATCTTCCGTTTGCGCGGACGGATCTTCCGTCTGCGCAGACGACGCTTTGGTTTGCGCGGACGGAACTTCCGTCTGCGCAGACGGTGCTTTGGTTTGCGCGGACGGAACTTCCGTTTGCGCAGACGGTGCTTCCGCTTGCGCAAATATTCCCACCGTCCGCGCGGAATACACCGCGAAATAGGCACGCAAAAGACGGGATTATGCGGCACTGCCCTATCGACAACGCGCGACGCGATTTAATCGGACCTATGAACAAGCCTGCAATGTCCCCAATGGAGTTGACGACACGCATCGGAAAAATATTTTTACAAAGCCATTAAGAGGGGTCAGGGTTGTGACGATTATTCCGATTGAAGCGGCGATGGGATATCGAACTGTTCGATGCACCAGGTTCCGCGAGTCAAGAGATTGCGAGGAACGATATGGCTTATCAAAGCTATCTCCCGCGACGTGACGCGGAATTAGTCACATGGTCAGCGAACTTCGCGACCAAGATTAGCGCAGCACCGTTAACATATGGGTTAACGACATCGCAGGCGGCGAATTACGCGGATTTCAGGGATATTTTCGTCCAAGTGTACCAAACGGCATCGAGCCCTGCCACGCGGTCGCCGACGAACATCATCATCAAGGACGAAAAACGCTCTGAATTGGTGGCGAACACCCGTCAGCTAGTCGGGATTGTACAAAAATATCCCGGCACGACCGATCCGATGCGGTCGGAGTTAGGAATTAACATTCCGAAGCAGCGTGAACCGGTACCGGTGCCGGCCGTGTCGCCTAGCATTGACTTGCTACGCATATTGGGACACGAAGCCGACATCGTGTTGCACACGGGCGTGCTATCCTCTATCGCTAAACCCGACGGCGTAAAGGGGGCATCGGTGTTTTATGCGGTTGGTGAAACCGCACCGGTGAACGTCAACGAGTGGGTGTTCGTCATGAACACACAAAAGAACAAGGAGACCGTCACTTTTGATCTGGCACTGACGCCGGGCACGAAGGTGTGGATCACCGCGTTCTGGTACAACACGCGATCGCAATCGGGACCGGCAGCCGACCCGATCAGCACGGTCATCAATTACGGACAGCCCGTGATGATGTCGCAGCAGTCGCTTAGCAAAGCAGCGTGAGAATAAGGGGGAATCGTGATTCGTGGTTCGTGGTTCGTGATTCGTGCGGGCGATCAAAAGCCCGCACGCGTTGCGAATCACGGGTCGCGGATTGCATCGTGAATCGTGGTTCGTGAATCGTGGATCGGGGTTCGTGTGGGCCATTTGAGGTCCTCACGAATCACGAGCCACGAATCACGCACCACGCCCGCCGTCCCAACTATCCACTCCTCGCCAACACCAGCCACTTCCTTAAACCTGACGCGATACTTGCCTGCCCCAACGATTCTAGCGCGCGGACGTGACGCGCGGGTGGGGGATGCTTTATAGTGTATAAAGGATGGGTACATTGGAAGGAGCCTTGTCTTGGCGAAGAAATCATTGTTGGCTGAACGGCTTGATGCCGTGCGGGAGCGGATCGCAAGTGCCTGCGCACGGGCGAAACGCGAAACATCGGAAGTAACGCTGTTGGCGGTGACGAAGACCGCCGGGCCGGAGACGATTAGAGAGATCGTCAACCTGGGCGTGCACGATCTGGCTGAATCACGCGTGCAGCAACTGGTGCAGCGGGCGTCGCAGGTGAATGAGTTCCTCCACCGCAAACGCACGCATGGCGATGAATCACACTCACCCACCCCCGAACGCGTGCGCTGGCACATGATCGGGCATGTGCAACGCAATAAGGTGAAGCAGATCATCCCGTTGATCCACTGCATCCATAGCATTGATTCGCTGAGATTGGCCGAGGAGATTGATGTCATCGGCGAGAAGATGAAAATCAAAGTGCCGGTGATGATGCAAATGAACGCCAGCGAAGAATCGCAGAAGTTTGGGGTGGCGATCGGGGCAGCGATCCACCTGGGCGAACAGATCGCGACGATGCCGGGGCTGCAACTGGTGGGCTTGATGACGATGGCGGAACTGACAGATGATGAATTGACGATCCGCAATGCATTCCGTCGTACGCGCGAAACATTCGAAGACATGAAGTGGCAGAAGATCGGCGGGGCGGGCTTTAGACATCTGTCGATGGGGATGAGCAATGATTTTGAATACGCGATCGAAGAAGGATCAACGATGGTGCGGGTGGGCAGTGCGCTATTTGGCGCGGCACCGGAGATCGCGGATTTGCCGGACGATGATTGAGGGCTTTTGTAATCGCTGAACGCAATGCCGGAAATCGACCTGTTTAATTTCTTCCGATGGGCGTTGTTTGTCTTCGTGTCGATCTATTGCACGTTGATTACGGCGCAGTCGCTTTGGAGTTGGTATGTGTGGCTGGCGAGTGATGATCGGTACATCACGATTTTGCGTCGGTACGTGATCGTCCACGGGCTGCGACTGAGGTTCGGCACGTTCTGGGGCGATGTGTTGATCTGCGGGTTATTGTGTATCGTTTTTGCGTTGATGATGTGGGCGCACGCGATCATCCGTGGGATGAATATCGTGTTATCGTGAATGCCAATCCATGTGAACTGAAACTGTATGAGCGAAACGCCCGAATCAACCCCCGCTGAAACCCCTTCGCAGTTGCCGATGGTGATTCAGCCGCCCGCTACGCTGTATGCGGAGAAGGTGCGCGTGCCGCAGCAACAGCTTGGCGATCTGGCGATCGACGAACTCGAAGCGGTCGCAGAGGAGTTTGGGCTGGATTCGAGCAAGTATAAAGATAAGGCGTCGCTGGTTGCAGCGATCCACGCGCGGCGGCAGTTGATCGCCTCGCTGGATCGACCATCGATGCGGGATGTGCTGGATTGGGCGGGAAGAGGTGTGATGCCCGGCGTGACCAACGAGCAGATGGCGATCGAGATCGTGCATGTGCGGTCGATGCGGTTTTCGGGATTGTCTGAGCGGGGGTTGGTTGTTTTGTGTCTGCTGCGCAGTGCGTCGATCAGCGGCAGGGAATCGCGGGATGATTTGATCTATGCGTTGAAGCGGCAGGAGGGATTTTTCGCGAAGATGAAGCGAAAAACCCGCGGCTGGGTGGGCAAGCGCATGGAAAAAATGATGGGCGATCCCACCACCGCAATGCCCGAAGCGACGGCAGAACCGATCAACAAGCCGACCGACCAAACCGCCGGCCCGCGCCAGCAGGCATTGCGGGAGGAGATCGAAGAATCAGGCTTTTTTGGCGGGATCGCCAACCGCGTGAAGAAGCAGGCGGATAGTTACGTCAACCAAAAGCTGGATGAGATCGAATCGCGCATCGATCGGAAGCTGGATGAGATCGACCGCCGATTGGCAGAATGGCGCGACAAGGAAATCGCCAACCGTATTCGCATCCTAAAAATCACGCTGTGGGCGTCGATTGTCGTGGCGGCGGTGTCGTTGATCTATTCTTACGTGCAAGTTGAGATGAAGCGATGGAATCAGCCGACGAATATGCGTCCCTCCACGACGCCTACGACGCTTGTGGTCCCGAACACTACTACAAATCTCACGGCCACAACTATCGCAACCCGCATGAGCCAATCATCGCCAACCTGATCGTGCGCGTTGTTAAAGATTGGCCCGTCGATCTATCGCATGTTCTGGATCTGGCAGCGGGATCGGGCGAGGCGACGCTGGCGATCCGCGAGCTAAATTCCGCAGCTCAAATCGATGCGATTGATCCTTACACCTCCGCCGCGTATCAATCGCGAACGGGGCAGACTTGCGAAGCGATTTCATTCGAGCAAATCGCAGCCGGTGCGTTGGCGGGGCGTCGGTATTCGCTGATTGCGTGCAGCTTTGCGATGCATCTGGTGGATGAATCGCGGTTGGCGCGGTTGTGTTGGGCGCTATCGGAAATCTCGCCGCAGTTGCTGATTCTTACCCCCCACAAACGGCCGATTTTGCGCGAGGAATGGGGTTGGAAATTATCGCACGAACAGGTTTATCTCCGCGTCCGCGCACGGTTGTATCAACGCGTTGGCGATGACATGTGAAGAAGGAATTTGCCACAGAGACACACAGGCACAGAGAGAAGACATCAGATGAAAATAGCTGCTGAGGGGGCGTGGCATTATTTTCATACCAAGGCAGAGAGAATCGCCAGATTGATTTTTTGCATTCTCTGTGCCTCCGTGTCTCTGTGGTAAATCCGGTTTCACGTTTTGCGCGATCGAGAAAGTGATGCACAGCTGCTAATTCACAGCCGCTTCGGTCTCTTTCTTTCGCGCGTTGCGCATCAGATTACACATCGCCAGCAACAGCGTGTCGGGTTCGAGAAAGGTGGGGGGCATGCGCAAGTAGACGGTCTTTTCATCGACCACTGTCAATCGCCCCGGTGCACCGGTCATCGCGAACGATGCCCGCTGCGCGTCGGCGACGTTGAACACTACGTCGGGTTCTTTCTTAATGATTTTGTCGATGCCAAAATGCCCGGCCAGCAATCGCAACTCGGTCAGCGCGAACAAGACGATGACTTGCCTTGGCGGTTCGCCGAAGGCATCGGTGATGTCTTTGAGCAAATCCGACACATTCTCCACGCTGCTGCATCGCGTCAGACGGCGGTAGACATCAATCCGCTGGCGGTCGTTGGTGATGTATTGCTTGGGCAGGATCGCGGTGATGCCGATATCGACATGAGCCTCTGGCCGGGTGATTTTCTTGTCGTGTTTAAGTTGATGCACCGCCTCTTCAAGCAACTGGCAATACATTTCATACCCAACCGTCGCGATATGCCCGCTTTGCTCAGGGCCAAGCACGTTGCCGGCGCCGCGCAATTCAAGATCGCGCATCGCGATCTTAAATCCCGCACCCAGATGCGAATACTCCTCGATCGCCTTCAACCGCTTGGCTGCGATATCGGTCACGGGTCGATCCGGTGGTAAAAGGAGATAACAGTAGGCACGATGCTTCCACCGACCGACGCGCCCGCGCAACTGGTGCAATTCGCTAAGCCCAAAGCGGTCGGCGTTGTTGATGACAATCGTGTTGGCATTGGGAATATCCAGACCCGATTCGATGATCGTCGTGCAGACCAGGATGTCGGCTTCATGGCGGATGAACTTCAGCATCGCCTCCTCCATCTCGCCGTCGCCCATCTGGCCGTGGCCGATGATCACCCGCGCGTCGGGAACCATCTGTTGGATCTGGTCCGCCATCTCGATGATGTTGGCGACGCGGTTGTGGACGAAATAAATCTGCCCTTCGCGTTGCAGCTCGCGAAGAATCGCCAATTTGATGCGGTTTTTATCATACGCCATCACCTCGGTGACGACCGATCGCCGATCCTGCGGTGCGGTAGTCAGCGAAGAGATATCCCGCAATCCCAGCATCGACATATGCAGCGTGCGTGGGATCGGCGTAGCGCTCATCGTCAACACGTCCACCTGCGTGCGCATCTGCTTTAAGCGCTCTTTATGCGTCACGCCGAAGCGTTGTTCTTCATCCACCACCACCAATCCCAGATCGCTGAACTTCACGTCTTTGGATAGCAACCGGTGCGTGCCGATGATGACATCGACCTGTCCTTCGGTCAGCGCCTTGAGTGTTTGTTTCGATTCCTTACCGGTTTTGAATCTTGAGATCGATTCAACGCGAAACGGATAGCTGGCCATTCGTTCGCGGAAGGATCGATAGTGCTGTTCTGCAAGCACAGTTGTCGGCACGAGTACCGCGACTTGCTTCCCAGCCTCACACGCTTTGAATGCCGCACGCATCGCCATTTCGGTTTTGCCGTAACCGACGTCGCCGCACAGCAGCCGATCCATCGGGCGCGGCTTGATCATGTCCTGCTTGATCTCCTCCGCGCTGGTCACCTGATCGGGCGTGGGTGTATACGGAAACTCGGCCTCAAACTCCTTTTGCCATTCACTGTCCGGCGGAAACGCCGTGCCAACTTCCGCCGCCCGCGCCGCCTGCACTTCGATCAATTCCGAAGCCATATCCATCACGGCCTCGGCCACCTTCTCCTTCTGCTTGTCCCATACGCCTGATCCCAACCGCGACAACTGCGGCGAACCGCTGAACCCACCCACATATTTCTGAATCAGATTGATCCTGGCCGCCGGAACGTGCAGCGACGCATCATCGGCAAACCGCAGCGTGAGATATTCCTCGGTCTTGCCGTCCTTTAGCATCGTCTGCAAACCGAGAAACTTCGCGATCCCGTGCGCCACGTGTACGACATAATCCCCTACCTGTAAATCAAGGAATGAATCGACCGGTTTGGCATTGATGACGCGCTTGCTTCGTCGACGCACCTCAAACCGGTGAAACAATTCGTGATGGCCGAGGATGACCAACGCTTTTCTCCCCTCCCCTTGAGGGAGGGTATGGGGGGAGGGGTATTTCGCGTTTGTGTTGGCACTTGTGCTTGGCGACGCACCCCCCTCCCCCTCAGGGGGGGAGGAGAAGAAGACAAACCCACGATGCAAATATCCTATCGGCAGATCAATCTTCTTCGACAATCCCGGCTGTTCCGCATCCAACAACTCTTTGAAACGCTTGCGCTCGCCCTCATTTTCACAAAACACCACCACGTCATGCGAATCGCTCAGTTCATGGAGTTCGTGGATCGCCTTTTTCGCCTCCGTTTCAAACTTTTGCATTGACCGGATCGGTAGCGCAGTGCGCGTCGGCTCTTGATCGCCTACCAGCGTGGGGACACTCGAAAGCCCCTGATCGAAATCGCTCATCTCCAGCAACGTAAACTCGGCTGCATGACGAAGCAGGGCGTTAAGCGGATAAATCCCGCGCTGATCCGGCACGCGCTCCAGGTAGCTGCGCGATTGCTCCTGAATCTCCAGCGGCTGATTCAGTATCACTACCGTCTCCTCCGCCAGATACGCAAAAAGATGCGTCTGACTGGTGGATGATGAAAGCTGTCCCTTAATATCCACCAGATGCACTTCGCCCAGCCCATCGCCCGATCCGAGCGTACCCAGATCAAACAATTTCAACGTCTCGATCTGATCGCCGAAGAAGTCGATCCGCACAGGCATGCCCAGCAGATCGGATTGGTCGTCATCTTTCTTGTCATTCGCTTGGTCTGATGATTGATTGTCGGTATCAAATTCGCCGGGCAGATAGATATCAATGATCCCGCCTCGCACCGCAAAGTCACCCGGCACTTCGCATTGTTCCACCCGGTTATACCCATGATCCGCCAGCCACACGATCAGCTTCTCCGGCTCCATCATCATGCCCTTGGCGAGATGTCGCGTGAGGTGTTTGAGTTCATCCCGCGCCGGCACTGGCTGCATGAGCGCCTGAATCGGCGCGACGATCGTGCGGGGCTGTTTGCCGGATGCGTAATGCACCACCAGCCGCATCCGCGCCGACGCTTGCTCTTCGCTCACCCGCCCTAGGTTGCCCGCCACCTCTAAGGACGCCATGACGGCAGGTCGATGCCCCGTGAAAAGCTCGATATCGTCTGCGATGTCGTCGGCCTCATCGAGATGCCCGCAGATGAAAAGTACCGGCTTATCCAACTGCTTCTGAACCGATGCCGCCACCACACTGGCAGACGATCCCCACAACCCGTACGCGGCTGCGATACGGTCTTTTTTCAGCGTTTGCGCAAGTCGAACCAGATCAGGCGCGGCCAACAGCCGCCCGATCGAGTCGGGAAGTACAGATTTCATACCCGAATCCTAGCCCCCATCACGTCGATTTCCAAACCTGTTTTCGCCGTTGATGCCACACGCATCACGCCGCAACTATTTTTGTGTCACAAAAAGAGCCTGCACCATTGACGGCGCAGGCTCTTGGTTAAACGTAAAATGCTGTCGTAGTTCGATCAGCCTTCCAGGCCGCCGCGGAGGCCGCGGGTCTTGGAGCGTTCGGCGCGTTTCTCTTCGCGAACCGCTTCTTCCTGTGCCCACATCGCACGCTTGAGCGACAGGCCGATCTTGCGTTCATCCGAATCGACGCGAAGAATCTTGACTTCCAATTCTTGGCCGACCTTGAGGATGTCTTCGGGTTTTTCGATCTTCTGATCGGCGATTTCCGAGACGTGCAGCAAGCCTTCGAGGCCGGGTTCGAGTTCGACGAACACGCCGAAGTTGGCGATCTTGGTGACGTGGCCTTTGACGACCATGCCCGGACGGTAATGTTCGGGGATGACGGTTGTCCACGGGTCTTCGGCCAAGTGTTTCAGAGACAACGCGATGCGTTGTTTTTCCTGATCGACCGACAGAACCACGGCTTCGACTTCTTCACCCTTTTTGAGCAGTTCCGAAGGATGGCCGACCTTTTTGGTCCACGACAAATCGCTGACGTGCAGCAGGCCGTCGATGCCTTCTTCGATCTCGACAAACGCCCCGTAGTTGGCGATGTTGCGAACCTTGCCCTTGACCACGCTGCCGGGCGGATATTTGTCCGCCACGCGTTCCCATGGGTTTTCCTCGACCTGTTTCATGCCGAGGCTGATTTCCTGCTTGTCCTTGTTAATCTCAAGCACTTTCACCTTGACGGGCTGCTCAGCAGCGACCACTTCCGACGGGTGATTGATGCGCTTGGTCCAGCTCATTTCGCTGATGTGCACCAAACCTTCGACGCCGGCTTCAAGCTTGATGAACGCACCGTAGGACATGATGTTGACCACATGCCCGTCGTGTACGCTGCCGATCGGGTATTTCGATTCGATGTCTTCCCAAGGCGAAGCATCTTTCTGCTTCAGGCCCAAGGCGATTTTTTCCTTGTCCTTGTCGATCGACAGCACTTTAACTTCGATCTCCTGATCGATCTTGAGCACTTCGGACGGGTGATTGATGCGTCCCCACGACATATCGGTGATATGCAGCAGACCGTCGATGCCGCCGAGATCGATGAACGCGCCGAAGTCGGCGATGTTCTTGACCGTGCCCTTGATGACCTGATTGAGTTCGATGCCGTCGAGGGTCTTTTTCTTGAGGTCTTCGCGTTGCTGTTCGATCATCTTACGCCGCGAGATGACGATGTTGCGGCGCTCGTCGTCGATCTTGAGGATGACCGCATCGACGTGTCGGCCGATCCAGTCGGAGATTTCGCCCGGACGGCGGATATCGACCTGCGACGCGGGGAGGAACACCGGCACGCCGATATCGACCAGCAGGCCGCCTTTGATTTTCTTCGTGACTTTGCCGGAGACGGGATCGCCTTCCTTCTTGGATTTCATGATCCCTTCCCAGTTGATGATGCGATCAGCTTTTCGCTTGCTGATCCTCACCGTGCCGGAATCATGATCCACGTCTTCGACGAGGACTTTGACTTCATCGCCAACCTTCACGTTTTCGGGTTCGTCGAATTCGGAGCGTTCGAGGAGGGATTCGCTTTTGCGACCCAGTTCGACGAGGAACTCGTCGCCGCTCTGACCGCTGATGCGGCCGGCGACGATACTGCCGGGTTGAAGATCGATTAGATCTTCGCTGCCGACGAGTTTGTCCAAATCGGTGATTTCGTCGCCGAGCAATGCTACTGCGGCATCGGCTTCTGCATCAAAGTCACCCAAAGAATGAAGGAGATTGTAATCGACCATACGGAACCAAAATTCAAATGCGATCCCGGCCTTGCACCGGCATCTGACAGCCCGCTGTTCATGGGTCGCACTCGCGACACAACACGACAAAACAGGCATCCCACCGAGAGTGGGAAACCGCGCATCTTACCAGTTGTGCCTCGGATGCCAAGACCTGTGAGGGCAAATCATACAGTAATTTAGTGTTGAATTGATCCGCTGCCCGTTAACCTGTGGATCGTGCAATTCACGCCGCTGTGTCACCCTGAGGTACTCCAAAGGGTCTCGCTGCAACGTGAAAATGCGTGCTTTTTCTCAGAGAAGTAGATGCGTCGGAGTACCTCGGCATGGCAGTAGTGTGAAATGGATTCAACGACGCCGACAACATGAATCACCGGGTTTTGGATTTCTTCTTGGCATTCAAGGCTTTGCTCTTGGGTTGCCAGATTTTGGATTTTTCTTCAGCGAAAACCCCGGCGTGGCTGCTGATCGTAGGGGCGCCTTTGATCTCATTGATGCGGTCGCGGATGGTCGCAGCACGTTCAAAATCGAGGTTCTGCGCTGCCGTCAGCATCTGCTCTTCAAGTGTTGCGAGAACTTCAGCGCGATCCAACTCCTCGCCTCCCCCAATTTGATCGGCGGCGGTTTTGCGGGCGCGGACTTCGCTTTCAAGGCTCTGTCGAATCGCTTTTTTGATCGTCACCGGCGTGATGCCGTGATCGGCGTTGTACTGCGTCTGAATCACCCTGCGGCGCTCGGTTTCATCCATCGCCTGCCTCATCGCGGGGGTGATCGTGTCGGCATAGAGAATTACCTTGGAGTTGATATTGCGCGCCGCCCGGCCAATCGTTTGAATCAGTGACGTTTCGCTTCGCAAGAACCCCGCTTTGTCGGCATCAAGAATGCAGACCATCGACACCTCGGGCAAATCCAAACCTTCGCGCAACAGGTTGATGCCGATCAACACATCAAACTCGCCTTTGCGCAGATCGGTCAGAATTTCCATCCGCTCGATCGTCTGGATTTCCGAGTGCAGGTAGCGGCACTTGATGCCCGCTTCCTGAACGTACGCGGACAAATCTTCTGCCAGCCGTTTGGTCAATGCGGTGACCAGCACGCGCTCGCCGCGCGCGACAACATCTTTGACTTGCTCTAATAGATGCGGGACCTGGCCTTGGGCGGGATGGACTTCGATGATCGGATCGATCAATCCGGTCGGGCGGATGACCTGCTCGACGACTTCGCCTTTGGTTTTTTCCAGTTCGATCTTCCCGGGCGTCGCCGAGACGAACATTACGCTCGCCCACATCGCTTCAAACTCCTCAGCCTTCATTGGCCGATTATCCATCGCGCTAGGCAGGCGGAATCCGTGATCGACCAGCACTTCCTTGCGCATCCGATCGCCGACGTACATCGCACTGATCTGCGGCAGGGTTACGTGCGATTCATCTACAATCAGCAAAAAATCCTTCGGGAAATAATCGACCAGCGTATACGGCTTTTCTCCGGGTAAGCGCCCATCAAAATGTCGTGAATAGTTTTCGATGCCGCTGCAAAATCCGGATTCCGAGATCATTTCCAAATCGTATTTGGTACGCGCTAGCAATCGTTGGGCTTCGAGCAATTTGCCATTGGATCGCAAGTGCATGACCTGTTTGTCCAATTCTTCGCGGATCGTCGCGACGCCGGTGGCGATGCGGTCTTCGGGCATCACGTAGTGGACCGCCGGGTAGATGAAGATGCCTTCGTGTGAGGACAGCACTTCGCCGGTCAGCGGATTGATTGCGTCGATGTTGGTGATTTCGTCGCCAAAAAATTCGACTCGGTAGGCAAACTCTTCGTAGGAGGGGTGGATTTCGAGCACGTCGCCGCGCACGCGAACCGTGCCGCGTTTGAAATCAAAGTCGTTGCGATGATATTGCAGATCGAGCAGCTTTTTTATCAGATCATCGCGTTCGATTGGCGCGTCTTTGCGGATGGATGCAACCGAGTTTCGGTATTGTTCCGGCGAACCCAACCCAAAGATGCACGATACCGACGCCACGATCACCACATCATCCCGGCTGACCAGGTGCGACGTGGCGCTGAGACGCAGGCGATCCAGATCGTCATTACGGCTGGCGTCTTTTTCGATGTAAATGTCCCGTTGAGGGATGTAGGCTTCGGGTTGGTAATAGTCGTAATAGCTGACGAAATACCCGACGGCGTTGTTCGGAAACAAATCTTTCATTTCCTCGTACAACTGTGCCGCCAGCGTTTTGTTATGGCTGATGATGAGCGTGGGTTTGCGGACGCGGGCGATGGTGTGCGCCATCGTAAAAGTCTTACCCGAACCGGTGACACCCATCAGGGTTTGATATTTTTTGCCCGCCTGAATGCCCTCAACCAGTTTTTCGATGGCCTGGGGTTGATCGCCTTGCGGATCGAATGGGGATACGACTTTGAATTGCGACATGCCCCAATTGTAGGCGGGACGCCCGGCAACGGGTATAGTGTTCGCCCATGACACAAATACCACCGCCTAATCCGTTGAATTATCAGGTTCCTCCCACGTTTCAGCAGCCACTGCGGCCTACATCGGTCACGGTGATTGCGATCTTCGTCATAATCTTTGCGTCGATCGGGATTCTGTGCAGCCCGTTCGGCTTGATTCCGTGGTTTTCGGATATGGGGGTGCAGCGTGATCCAGTATCACAGGCGATTTACGGGAACAAGGTTGTCAAAATTTGGACAATCGCTGGCACGCTGATCGGATTTGTACTGGCGATCATCAATCTGATTGCTGCGATCAACGCGTTGAAACTAAAACGCTGGTCGCGAGAAGCGATGATTAAGGTGGCGATCATTCAACTGGTGCTGGTGTTTATCGGGACATGTGTGTCGGCGATTTTTATGGTTCCCGATTTGTTGGCGGCTGGGAAAAGTGACCCTGCATACATGGGGGCAGCGATTGGTGGCTTGATCGGTGCAGTCGGCGGACTGATATTCGGCTCAGTTCTGCCGGTTTTAACAATCATCTTTTTTCGTAAACCCCACGTCATCGAAGCCTTTGAACGTGAGCCTGGCGTATTTCCGTCCGCATGAAACGAGTATAGTCAGCATTGATGTCACAGGACGTTACCGGAAAACTCGATTCACAATCCCAGCGAGGAAAGCTGTTTTTCATGCACGCGCTCGGACGCGATGCGCTGCCTGATACGATCGAACTAGAAGGCAAAATCTGGCGGGCGACTACTTTCATCAAGCACGACTTTTTCGCTGCCACGGGATTTTATCAATGTGACCAGACCGGTGAAAAATCGGTGGTTAAAATTGCCCGCCGCGAGCCGTTTTTAGGTTTACCGTGCGCGTGGATGGGGCGATTGATTGATGGCCGGGAACGGCGTTTTTATCACAAACTTGCGGACCTGCCGAACGTGCCGCGCGTGATCGGGCGTATCGGCGAAACGGGATTCATGCACGCCTTTGTCCAAGGAAATCCACTGAACCGGGACAGCAGCGTGCCGGACACCTTTTTTGATGAATTGATCTCGTTGGTCGAAACGATGTACCTCCGCGGGATTGCCGCAGTGGACACGAACAAGCCTGAAAACATCCTGCTAGGCGACGACGGGCGGCCTCATCTGATCGACTTCCAAATCAGTTTTGATGTCAACGATCTCGGCGGCATCTGGCCGGGGACGGCGATGCTGCGGATGTTCCGAAAAACCGACATTTATCACATCCTGAAGCACAAAAAACGCCTGCGTCCCGACCTGCTGACCGAAGCCGAACGCCGGATCGTGGAGCACAAGAGTTGGCCGACACGGTTGCATCGGACGCTGACAAAACCATACTTCATCATTCGCCGGCGCTTGTTCGCGTGGTTGCGCGACAAGGGAAAGTTGATGCCGGAAGGAAGCAAATAAATCGTGGCTCGTGATTCGTGGTTCGGGATTCGTGAAATAGCGAACCACGAATCACGAATCACGAATCACGAATCACGAATCACGAGGTTTTTATGAACATTCTTGTCGCCGGCGGGGCCGGGTATATCGGGTCGCATACGGTTAAGCAGTTGAAAGCGGCGGGGCATTCGGTCGTCATCTACGACAACGTCGGACGTGGCCATAAGGAAGTGGTCGATATTTTGAAAGTCCCTGCGGTTTTCGCCGATCTGGACGACAAAGCCACGCTTGCAAAGGCTTTACGCGATCACAAAATCGACGCCGTTTTCCACTTCGCGGCCTACGCCTACGTCGGTGAATCGGTCAGCGAACCGCTGATGTACTATCACAACAACGTCAGCACGACGATCAACGTGTTGGAAACGATGCTGGAAGTCGGCGTCAAGAAATTCGTTTTCTCCAGCACCTGCGCCACCTACGGCGATCCCGATACCGTCCCCATCACCGAAGATCTGGCGAAAAAGCCGGTCAGCCCGTACGGCCGCAGCAAGTGGATGGTCGAGCAGATTCTGATGGATCTGGCAGCGGCGCGGAAAGATTTTCGATTCGCAGCCCTTCGTTATTTTAACGCATCCGGCTGCGCGATGGACGGAGCAATCGGCGAAGATCACGAACCCGAAACGCACCTGATTCCGGTCATCCTGCAAACGATCCTGGGCGTGAAGGACAAGATTACCGTCTTTGGTACCGATTATCCCACGCCAGACGGCACGAACGTACGCGATTATATCCACGTCGAAGACCTAGCCGATGCGCACATCAAAGCGATGGAAAAGCTGGATCAGCATCAGGTCATCCAATGCAATCTCGGCACTGGCAAAGGGTTCAGCGTGAAACAGATCATTGAGGCGGTCGAAAAGGTGACGGGTAAGAAAGTGCCGGTGGAATATGGACCCCGTCGGGCGGGCGATGCGATTGCGCTGTGGGCGAACCCACAAAAAGCAAAAGACCTGCTCGGCTGGGAAGCCAAACACAAAGACCCCGAAGCGATCATCCGCAGTGCGTGGAATTGGTTTCAGAAACATCCGCGAGGGTATGCTGGCTAATCTAAAGACGAATAGGCCACAGATGACGCAGATGAAAGCGGATCGGCACAGATAATTGCTAACAGTTCATTCAGCTTCATTGTCGTCAACTTGAGATACAATTTTTGCCATTGCGTCGTAGTCAGTGGCAACTGGTTTTCATCCGCGTTCATCTGTGCTAAATCTGTGACGATCTGCGGCCTGTTTTTTGTATCGGAGTTGTAATATGTCGACGCGTTCAATTGTTTTGATCCCCGGCGACGGGATTGGTCCTGAAGTTTCAAGTGCAGCCCGGCGCGTAATCGAGGCGGCGGGGTTTACGCCCGAATGGGTGGTCGTGCCCGCAGGTGCCGATGCGATCGAACATCACGGATATGACAACGTCCTGCCCGATGTCACGCTCGATGCGATTCGAACGCATAAAGTGGCGTTGAAAGGCCCGGTCACCACGCCCGTTGGCAAGGGATTCAAAAGCGTCAACGTGCAGATGCGGCAAAAGCTTGGGTTGTACGCCGCCGTTCGACCGGTGCGATCGCTTGATGGGGTTAAGACGCGATACGATCACGTGGATATGGTGATCGTTCGCGAGAATACCGAAGGCCTGTATACCGGTATCGAAAATGAAATCGTGCCAGGCGTCGTCACCAGCCTCAAAGTCGCCACCGAAGCCGCCTGTATGCGCATCGCCAAGTATGCATTCGAATACGCGATGCAGCGGCATCGCAAAAAGGTGACAGTCTTCCATAAAGCCAACATCATGAAACTGACCGACGGATTATTTTTGAATTGCGCTCGCAAAGTGCATGAAAATTATCCCGAGGTGATTTACGACGAACTCATTATCGATGCTGGCTGTATGAAACTGGTGCAGGATCCGACAAAGTTCGATGTGTTGCTAATGGAAAATCTCTACGGCGATCTGGTCAGTGATTTATGCGCGGGTCTGGTTGGCGGGCTGGGCGTCGTGCCGGGAAGCAATATCGGCCACGACTATGCGGTGTTTGAAGCCGTGCACGGATCTGCACCCGATATCGCCGGTAAAGGCATCGCCAACCCGCTGGCGATTTTGATGAGCGGGGTGATGATGCTCAACCACATCGGCGAAGAAGCGACCGCTGCGAAGATCAAAACCGCTTACAACGCCGTACTCGCATCCGGCGACAAATCGAAGCTGACGCGTGACCTTGGCGGGTCGGCAGCGACCGATCAATTCGCCGACGCGCTGATCGCCGCCATGTAGACAAAGCCCACACCAACGGGATTGCCCCACCGGTTATTTTGCGCTTTGCGAAGCGTGCCAGGGCTTCAACACGTCATCCCAAAGTGACCTGTTCATCGTGAAGTTCCATCCGGGCTTTTTGCTATCAAATACGTCGGTTGAGCCTTTGCCCTTTGAGTAGTTTTTGTAACCGTGATCCAGTTTGTAGAACAGATCGGTAATACCGACATCCAGTAGGGCAACGCAGTCATTTGCTTTTGCCCCCTTTTCCCAGTATCCCCCAGCAATCAGCACAAGTTGGTTCGTGAGATTGGGACGAAATCCGTCGTAGGCATACGTGATCGAGCTGCGGTCGCCGCCAGCGTCTCTTGATGCGAACTCAAGCAACATCCCGGGTTTTCCCTTGTTGGGCAGGTCGTCTGCACCGGACGCGATCATGCCCGAGCCATTCAAACCAGCCCCGTCGTTTAGTCCAGCGTTCACTTTTGCGCCATAGGTACGCACCGTGAGCATGTAGTAAAGTTGCATCGGATCGGTCAGCGCCACGTCCATAAAGCGATAGTTTTTGATCGCCTCGGTGATGGCCTTGCCGTCGGGGGCGGCGGACGTGGGGTTGGCTTGCTTCCACGTGAATGTCTGGTAGATATTGGTCAATCCGGCATCCCAGAGGTCAGCGATAAATGCATCGTGGTCGTAGGTATCAAGGACTTGTTGCGCCGCCTCGCCGCCACCAAAATAGACCGTGCCGACGATCATCATGCCGACCATGCCCTCCTGGAAATTCGGGTTCCAGCCACGACTCAGATTCGTATCGGCATCGAGTGCGATCGGTTTCTTGCCCGCAGGATGGTTTGTATCAGATGTCGTAAATGCGGCTCCGACAAGCGCCGCTTTCATCACAAGATCGACCGCGTGCTGTTCTTTGGCCGTGAGTTGATCCCACACGCGGGGCACGTGACGAATCAACGCATACATGCCGGTGACGTGACGCTCGTGCTGCGTCGGATACCCGCCGTTGGCGGTGATGGAGTTGTCGCCTTGCAGATTAAAACGAATCTGCTCCAGCAATCTCGCATCGGCGGAGGTGTTGCCTTGTGCTGCCGCCAGCGCCAGAATAATCGACCCGCCGCCACCCCAACTGCCATCGGTATGCGCCCCGCCCTTGATGGTTCGATCGAAACGGATCAGCCTCGCGTTGATCGCGGCGTCGACTGTCGCTTGCGGGACTGCGGGGAGCTTCGGCATCTCTCGCGCACCAGCGGCCGGGTCAGCCCCATGGGCCAGGCCCGCTACACACAACAACGCCGCAAGAGTAATCGGTAGGTTTTCTTTATTCTGCATGATTTGTTCCTCGTTCTGACCGCACCCAATCGACCCGTTCCGCACGATCGCACGGCTGGCTGAAAGAATGTCAACTTACGCAATATACCGATTGATACGCACTGCGTTGCATCAGCGCATCAAAATTTCATCCCGGTCGGACAACCTCGGCATTGAATAGAGAAAATCAATGCCGATTGCGTCGGAGCACCGGCGATTCTTCCTGATCCACGCGATCGTCGGCACTGAATAGAGAAAATCAATGCCGATTGCGTGGCTTGCTGGGTTTACCGGGTTTGCGCGGCTTTTTTTCAGAAGCGGGGCGGTCATCGTATAAGATGTGATACTTTTTCTTGATCTGGTTTTCCAAATCATCGACCTTGCGCTTGTGTTTGAAATACGCCACCGCTTCTGCGGTCGGATCGCCGTTGGGATTGGTCCAGCCGGACTGCATCGCCGGGCCTGCGAGTTGGGTGAGTGTATCGAGCGCTTCGTTCCCGCCGGTCAATTCCGCGCGGATCGCCCGGTTGATGGCTTTGGGCAGTTTCCCGCCGTATTTTTCTCGTAGTTCTTTTTCGGGCATTTGTGTGACAACCTTCGTTTGGAT
>JBBQXB010000069.1:0-18129 GCA_038210015.1 Tepidisphaerales bacterium | reverse complement strand
TTTACTACAACAATTTCGTTAACTATTACTTTGCACCGGAACACTCCGGCGCGATATTTCAGACAAAACAACTCGACTAATACGAATCGATTTTCGACCGCGCGAGATGCACAGAAAGACGTTGGGTCAATGTGTGATGACGCGGCCTGGCTGCGAAATGCTGGACGAGGGAGGGCGCGGGCGGGATTGCCCAAAACGCGTGGCCGACCATCCGGCGATTCGCACGGGATGCACAATCATTTCGGTTGAACTGGAAGGGTTATGAATCGACGCGACAGGTCGATCTGATTGCCACGCACATCACCACCTCAATGCAGTGATTGCGTAACAAATGAACCGTTCAATCTTCAACGCAGGATCAGCATCCGGCGGACGTATGAACTTTTTCGCAGCGTGTTTGTACCGACCAGCCCAGGTCTCGATAACCTTGATCGGATTTTGGTATGACGAAATCCCTTATATAGCCCCTAAAGGCATTTTGCAGACCCCTCCACGCCAATTCCCGCAAAGGTTTGGCGCGGATATTTGTGCGACCTGTCTTAATGAGCCGGTCGCAACGCTCCCCTCGGACGATATATCTCGTCCAAATCCCGCCTCACCACTTTCGCAATGGGGTCGGGAGCAAGTTTCACCCCAGCCATTGGCTGGTGTGTGTCAATCCGCAGACTTAGGGTGTCATGCCTGTCAAGATCATGGCACTCATTTCAACCCAACATGAGCGAGGACGAACCGCGCCGGGGTGGGTGATTTGTGACGTCCGAAGCGTGGATTAGGCGCGACGGAACATGCGGCGAATCGAGCGGACCGGTTCAACGAACACGGCTTCAGCGATCGCGACACCGATCAGAAGTGCGCCGGGGGCGGCATCTTTCGGGCTGACGACGAATCCGCCTTGCGGATTTGAAATCGCCATGCGATTGCGGCGGGCTTCGTCGAACTGGGCTGCGGATCGCAGCGTTGCAGTTGACGATGTTACCGCGAAGCTGCTCGATGCAGGGCGGACGGTTTTAGTAACAGTCTTGTTCATAACAGACATCCTTTCAAACGATGCGACACGTCAGGCGTGAGGCACTCTCCCATGAAACCCGTACTTACACTCACCGCCCGATGAGCCTTCACAACGGAAGGCACCCGCATCGGGGAGGTTATTTCTTTTGCTTCAATGCATCATGCCGCGGCGACATTCTTGTTCAGCCTGGCTGAGAACTTCGCACGACGACCCTGGCGTTCCAGTCGGCGAACCGCATTAGCTTTGGCGGCCAACGCACGCACGATCGAGCTTTCGTTACCGGTTGCGAATACAGCACTCTTGTTGCGACGATCGACATAAGAATCTTGAATGGACATGACACACCTCTTGCAAAAAAATACTCTCCAAAAATGATTTCCACATGCACCGTGCAGATGGAGTTACAAACTTTTTCAACTCAAAACCCGCGATAAATCGCATTAGGCTTCGAGAGCGAACTGCGTTCTGAACCGCGACCGCACGCCTGAAGCAAGCGATAGCAATTCAGAAAAGTCACTGACCTGATCGAGCACCGCGACCGCGCCGTTACAGCGGGCAGCAAGCTCGTCCTGCTGGGTGATCCCAAACTTGGGGTCGGCATCGGACGCCAGCACCCATTTCAAATGCGGTGCGATGATCCGCATCTGCCGAACCAACTGCGGGATGGACATCCCGATTGGTCTGGGCGACACGACCGCAAGATCGAACTGGAGCAACTTAATCAGTTCCAGCCCTCGCCTGGCGGTGTCGGCAT
Source organism: Tepidisphaerales bacterium (assembly GCA_038210015.1). Lineage (GTDB taxonomy): Bacteria > Planctomycetota > Phycisphaerae > Tepidisphaerales > Tepidisphaeraceae > BPJO01. Next base: position 16,366 of record JBBQXB010000069.1, on the reverse strand, counting down.
GGACGTATGTGCCATCCGGACCATCCGGCGGAACATGCAGTCCGATGCAAAGCAAACATGGCGCACCGATTTGCATCATCCAACAACCACTTTCATCTTCGAGACAAGCGACCCTCGCCGGATGTGGCTTGAGCACACTTCTCCCGAAATAGATAAAGCATTCTGCGTGCCACGTCCGAGAATGATGCCATTTTCGTACATAACACGCTTTCAAATAGAGACTTACGATTCAAATCCACTGCGTGTCCAAAAAAATCCTGAAAATGGTTGTTTCAACCACTGAATTCTCCGTAAACTTTCTTAACCACCTATAAAATATATAGTTATGGACAGGACGGTTATTTCAATTGTCCGGTCGAAACAAACATGCTGTTTTGTGGGATGTGAAGTTGTAGCGGTGATATGGCGAAAATATCCCCATCCCCCGTTTAGCCGCGAGCTTGCTCGCGCCCGGCGCGCCCGGCCCTCGCCCGTCCGTTTGTCTTTACGTCCACAAACCGCGCAGGCATGCCTGCGGGTAAACTAAAGGCGGGATCCAGCAATAAACATCATTCTTAAGCGTATAGAAAGCTGTGTCCCGGAAACGGATCTGTTAAAATCTCAACAGACATGGATTGGTGAAAAATCCCCGCTTAGACCGATAACGCTTGCAGCAACCGCAGTTTAAGGAAACGCATGTCACGACCGATCCCGCCTGGTTCTCATGATGATGTCACCCGCGCACCGGGGTCATCCACGGGCGGTGTGGCGGTATCGGGATCGCACCCGGCAACACCTGCGGAAGAAGTCATCCACGCGGGCAAACGCATCGGAAAATATCTCATCCGCCGAATGATCGGGCGCGGCGGCATGGGCGCGGTCTACGAAGCGATGGATGTACCGCTGCAACGCAAAGTCGCGCTCAAAATCCTCCCGCATGAGTTCAGCCAGAACGAAGAAGCGCTCAAGCGATTTATCCGTGAAGCCCAACTCGCTGCCCGTCTTAATCACCCGAATGTTGTGTCGGTGTTTGATGTTGGCCGCAAGGGAACGATCTACTTCATCGCGATGGAACTGGTGCTGGGCACCAGCGGGCAGGAGTTGATGGAATCGGGGAAGAAATTGGATTGGAAAGAGGCATCGCGCGCGATCGCCGATGTCTGCCGCGCGCTGGCCGCGGCGCATGAAGCGGGATTGATGCACCGCGATATCAAACCCGGCAATCTGTTGTGGTCCGCGACCGGCGAGGTCAAATTAAGCGATTTCGGGCTTGCGAAACCGACGCAATCGACGCAAGAATTATCGATCACGCGGCGGGATGCGTTCGTCGGCACGCCTTTGTATATGTCGCCTGAGCAGTGCCGCAACGATGGGGTTGATGCGCGATCGGATATCTATTCACTCGGTGCGACCTTTTTCACGCTGCTGACCGGCCAAGCCCCATTTAATCAAGGCTCGGCGATCCAGATTCTGTTTGCACATTGCAGTGCACCGATCCCCGATGTACGCGATACGCTGCCCGATGTGCCGGGTCTTTGCACCTACATCGTTCAAAAAGCGATGGCGAAAAACCCGAACGATCGGTATCAAAACGCGCGGGAAATGCGTCACGATCTTGAATCGCTCTTAGGCGGCCAGACCAACGCACCGCAGGCGATCGGATCTCAAACACCCACATCACAGGACGTGGCGTATGCCGCGCCGGCGGCGATGATGCTGGACTATCAGCCGCCTGTCGTCAGCGGCCGAAAATGGGTGTGGATCGGCGCAGGCATCGCCGCGGCGATCTTAATCTCGCTGGTTATGGGGATGTTTTTTGCGAGATCCACCGTGATCACGGTTCCAATCGCGCCGGCGGTTGCGACAGCATCGCCTGCTGTGACGCCTGCTCCAGCCCAACGCCCGTCACCGGGAAACGGTGGAGGCGCGCCGAGTGCGTTTGAAAAGATATTCAAGGATAATTTTGGTCCGTCCGGAGGCGACAACCGCGACCCGTTGATGCGCCAATACACCCGCGTCAAACGCGTCGCCGGCCAGGCGGCATTGGATCGCAACGACCCCGCCATTCAGGATGCAGCCCGGGCGATGATTCTGTGGCATGACTTTTTGGTTGAATCGCCTCTACCGATGGAGCGCAAGATGGCCGACGACGCACGGGCAACCGCCGACAAGCTCGTCCCCGGCATTGCAAAGGTGCAGCCGCGTGTATTGCCCGAGGATAAATCGATCCCCCTCCCCCCGCCCGAGCATGCGAAGCCCGATCACGCGAAGCCCGATCACGCCGCGCCCGAGCACACGACTCCCGATACCCGCCCGAACGCCGATCGCCCCGATTCCCCCGATCGCCAACCCGACGCCGACCGCCCAAACACACCGCAACGCCGCCCCGGCCCGCCACGGCGGGAGTGAGCGGACGTAGGGCATTCCTTCGTGTTTGCAATCAAACTCAGATGCGTGGAGCCTTGGGATTAACCCGACGGTTGCATTCGCGTCGCAAAAATAGGGCCGAGATCACAGAGGACACAGAATATTGAGTTGTCTTTGGCGTCGTTGCCGCTCTCACGGACGAGACGCCCGTTCTACGAAATACCCTGAAATATCAAGTGATTCCACAATCGACAACAATTATCATGGTAGTCATCCTTGCGCGATTCGTGCGATTTCATGACAACTGTTTTCTCTGCGTGCTCTGTGGCCACTGCGTGTAGTGGAGTGTGGTTGTTCAGAAGTCGCCTTTGAGCGAATTCAGAACTTTCCGCCGGTACGCGAACATCTTTCTCAGCGACGGTCTAACCACCAGCGGATTGGCGAGATACGCCAGCGGGCCGTAGCCGATTTGGTATTCGATGTAGTCGATCACGCGCGTTGTGTGGTCGCCGGACGATTCAAACTCATGCGTGTGCCGCCATGACTTGAACGGGCCCTCGATCTGTTCATCCACAAACCGCGCCTCCATGCCCGTGATCGTCGAATGAGGAGGCACGACCTCTACAATCCTCGCGACCCATTTCACCCGGCCGATCGGTGTTTTGGTGCTCAGTACCAATTCTGTCCCCACCTGCGGCGGCAACGGTTCGGCTTTTTCGATGCGGAGTTGCTCTGATGGCTGCGTCAGCATGGGTAACAGCGTGGGGATGTCCTGAAACATCGCCCACACCCGATCAATCGAAAGCGGCACATCAATGCAATGGGTGAATGTCACACGATCATGTTATCGTTTAATGAGACAATTCACCACGCGAATGCACGGGAGTTGACGCGGACGCGATCCGTGAAAATTACTTGCTTTTTTTGATATAGCTGTGGAATAATGTGTCTATGTTAACGGTTCCCCGGAAACTGATTACCGCTGAAGAATTACTGGCGATGGGCACCGATTTTCATGGGGAATTGGTGCGTGGGAGGCTGATCGAAATGGCACCTGCAAGCTGGGGACGCGGGATGAGCGGGTCGAATGCTTTGCTCATCATTGGTAACTTTGTGCGCGAACATAAGCTTGGACGCGTATTCACCGCCGAGACGGGATTTACGCTATCGCGTGATCCCGATAGCGTACGCGCTCCGGACGTGGCGTTTGTCGCGACTGACCGCATCCCAACTTCCGCACGCCGATCCGGCTTCTTTGATGGCGCGCCCGACCTGGCGGTGGAAATCATCTCCCCCAACGATTCATTCAGCGAATTGTCAGAGAAGATCGACGAATATCTGGCCGCCGGTACGCGGATTGTGTGGGTGATTGATGATCGGCGAAAAACCATCACAGTTTACGCGAACAATGCCCCGCCAACGGTATTACCCATAGATGCCCGTCTCACCGGCGGCGATCTATTGCCGGGGTTTGATGTGCCCGTTCAGCAATTTTTTGAATGAAGCGGTCACCGTTGTCAGCAGCGCTTCATAACGGTTTCATCCCTGTGCAATTCCGTCCCTTGCACCTCCATCAAAGTATCTGAGTCGCGCATGAACCAGCCTCCATCTTTGCCCGCTCGTCCGACTCCAATCGCAACCGCTGCAATACAGGTCGGCCGTGCCGTCCACGTCTGCATGGCGGCGTGGTAATGAATTACTGGCAGGCCGACTGGTGGAGTCTTATCGCAGTGCTGCTGGGGTTTGTATTTTTGATCACCGGCGTTGGTTTGTATCTCGCTTTCGTTCCAATCTTGCGTCCTAAAAAGATGGATCAGCAGCATTGCCTCTCCCCAGGCTGCGGCGATTCCTTCCTGCGTAATTTTCCAGATGAGATTCACCCGCGCGCCGGTGATCCGAATCGCAATATCGAGCGATAACCGCATGTCGCCGCGTGCCCGCCCTGCTGCGGGTTAATAGCTTTCGATAACCAATTCGGGGATGTTCGCAAAATGCTTCGCATTGTGCGTGATCAGACGTTGCTCGTGGACAATGCAAATCGCAGCGATGAGCGTATCGATCTCCCCGGCGGGCTTTCCGATCCGACGAAGATGTGCCTCCACGCTACCAAAAGAACGGGCTGCCTCGCTATCAAAATCGATAATTACGATAGCATCTAAAAGTGTCTCAATCGCTTGAATGTCCAGAGGCGGATTTTTCGACAGTTCAATCCCAACCCATAGTTCAGCAACGTTAAGCCGTGTGGTACAAACCGGCTCATCCAAGGTTACTAATTGAGAAATGATTGCGGCGGCACGCTGATGCCGCGGATTATTAGGTGATCGGATGAGATCAATCAAGACTGTCGTATCGAGAACAGGCATTTGATTTACCGATGTCGTCGTCCGCGTGACGCCACTACCTGTTCGATTGCTTCCGCAGCGCCGTCACTCAAGGGATTCTCCCTGACGCGCTGGAAAAAAGCCTCCAAGTCGATCGGCTTCGGCGCGATGCGCTTCACAACATCGCTAAACGATTCATCCGCTTTCTTACGCGCCTTGAGCAGCTTGTAAGCTTCCATATCCAGCGTGATTGTTTTAGCGGCCATGCGACATCTCCGTGAACGGATCCCAAGTACGCATATCAGTGTAGGAACATCGCTTGTCGATGACAACGATAATTTAATCGCTCGCGCCGAGTGCGGCGTCTTCTTCGCCGCCGACGAGGTAGATGCTGTTTTTCCCGCCCTTTTTGGCGCCAAACATCAATGCTTGATCCGCTGCGTTGATCAAGTCTTCGGGGGTTTGGGCGTCGTAGGGATAGATACTCATCCCGCCGGAAATCGTCAGCACACCTTTACCGGTACTGCCCAGCAGATTGAACTCATTAAAGTCATTATTGCCAAGTAATTTGCGAAAGCGGTCGGCGATAATCAGTGGCGTACTGGGCAGTCGGGTGACGGGCTGTGCAGCATCAAAGACCTGCCGCGGTCCTTCTTTTTCCCAGAAAACGACTGCGAACTCGTCGCCGGAGATGCGGGCGACCAGATCGTGATCGCGGCTGCAACGTTTGATGAGCGAGGCGGTCTGTTTAAGGATTTCATCCCCGACGCCATGCCCAAAAGTGTCGTTGTATTTTTTGAAGTTGTCGATGTCGAACAAAAACAGCGTAACGGGAAACCGCTTGCTTTTGGCTTTTTCCAAGATGCGGGTCAGGAAATGTTTGAAATAGCGGGCGTTGTAAACGCCGGTCAGATCGTCGGTGATCGCCAGCTTTTGAAGGCGTGCCTGACGGTCGTCGATTTGACGCACTTTCGCCAACACCTGCGCGATGCGTCCCAGCGTGTTGACTGCGGCGGGCTCATTCACGGGTTTGGCGATCTCCATCACCAGCGTACCGATCGGTTGCGTATCGCCGTCGCGAACGGGCTGGGTCAGCACGGCTACGTCCTGCGTGGATATCGGAGTGGGTTCTTCCGCGGATATCAATGACAGTCGAATCGTCGGGGCGATGCGTTCGGCGATCTCACGCACCGCAAACTTGATCGCCTGTTGCGGGTGTTCGAGCATCGCTGTCAGCACGATGTCGGTCATCGGCAGATCGATCAGCGGCTGCAACACGTCAATGGATGCGGCCGTCTCGGATGATTCATTTTCTGGTTCAACCACACGTGCCGCTGGCGACACCAGCATCGTCTGCAAATCCCTCGCATCAGGCGGTGCGATCACATAATCATCCGCGCCGTGTTCGATCAATGTGCGCGACAACGGTTCATGAGACGGATCAGAATAGACGACCAGCCGCGCTTCGCCGGACGCTTCGCGAAGGGACCGGGTTGCCGCTTCGGGTCGGCTTTGTAAGGGATCGATGTGCACCAGCACGCCCGAATAAACACCCGCATTTAATTCCGCCAACGCATCAAAGACTGATTGCACGCTGGTCACACTCGCAGCGGGTAGCGCCGACGCGACCGACGTTTGCATCCGACGATCGCGATCGCCGATGACGAGGATGTTTTCATTTCCTAGGCGAACCATACTTGCATGATCGAACACTGATCGCAGGTGATTTTCACCTGCTCATCAGCATTAGACTTCATCTCCGAGTAAGGCCTGCAACTCTTCTGCCGTCAGAACGGGATCAATGGATTGTGGGGGATTGGCTGATCGCGCTGCCGGTGCAGTAGCAGGCGGCTGGGGTTCGGGCGTGGAGGCCTGAACGGGCGCGGGGCGAAACTGCGTCGGGGCGGGCGCGGGCGTTGGCACTTCCACCGAATCGGCAAAACTGTGCATTCCGTCTTCGCTGACCAATCCTTCAGCCCCCAAACGCATCGCCTCTGCCAACGCCGCCTGGCGACCATCCGTATGGGTCAGCCAGATTGTGATGTGCGGGAATCGCCTGCGAACCGTGCCAATGATCTGCAACTCGTCGCGATACAACGCCTGCAACGACAACACGATTGCTCGAAACACCAATGGCCGACGACAGAGTTCCAGCATCGCGGCGTAGGGGTCGTCGCGGTGGTCGATCTCATAACCGACGCGGCGCAGAACCTCCGAAGGCGCCGATCGCGTGGCGTCGCTGCAGACGACCATCGCGTGGCCGACCGGTTTGGACATGTTGATACTCGCACTTAGCATTCGTGACGAAAGCGCATTCAATGGCTCCCATAATCTCCACGTCCGATCATAGCCCCGCCAACACGCTATGCAATCCATATCGTGCGTCCGTCGGCATATGGCCGATCTACACCGGCGTCATAAATCCTACAATCCGCAGCACCACTCGCAGAAAATCGTTATCGGGCGTGGCGTGCGAGACCATTCAACATCAGTAGAACGACAGGCCGCCCGATCCGCCCCCGCCGATTCACATCTCCGTACGCCGCTGGATAGACCACCACGCTATGGGATTGATGCCGCGAGGTCGCCATTTGACATCGCCGCTCGGTGGTGGATTCACTACGCAGTGCCAGAGCCAGTTTGACGCAGGCAAGGGATAAATCGACTATTTTATCCTTTTACTATTGACCCTCGCCCGCGACTTGCGGTATGCTATAAAAAGACTATTTAATCTTTAATCGCCGTTCTTGTTTTGCGCGCGTGGAATCAGGATGTTTTCAAGAACTCTCGAATACGCGCTGCGGGCTGCTGTGTATCTGGGCGGGATGTACGACCGTCCGATGACCGCCCAGCAGATCGCAGACGCAACCGCCGTCCCGCTGAGTTATCTGCCCAAGGTGCTCCAGCAACTCGTGCGCGCCAATCTCGTCACCGGTACACGTGGGTTGCATGGCGGATATGTGCTGTGCCGCAAACCCGCCGACATGACGATCCTTGATGTCGTGAATGCGATCGAACCGGTTTGTCGGATCGATCATTGTCCGTTGAATATTCCCAACCATTGCGATGCGTTGTGTCCGCTGCACCGGCGAATCGACGCACTGCTCGCCAGCGCGCAGAAGACATTTCAAGAAACGACCCTGGCAGAAATCCTGTCCGAACCTGGCCTGCCCGACAACTGGCATCCGCAGGACACGCCCAAGCTGTAAAAAGATTCATTGGGTTCAATTCGCGAACTGATCGGCGTTGATCTTGATCATTTTTTTACCGACCGTGATCGTGCCGCTTGGATCCAGCCCGTTCCATTGCACATTCGATTCAACCTTCGGCGCGGGCTGACCTTTTTTTTCCAGCGTCAGCACCACGATGCTTTTTCCGTCTTTCATCGTGGCGGTGACCCAGTTGTTTTCGTCCCACTCGCCTGCTTTTGAACCGCGGATGCGCGTGCCGGTTGCCAGTTGCGTGTCGGCAGGTTCAAGCACCGTGCCTTGCAGCGTGTTGCCGGTCGGGCCGGTGACGATGAACTGATTTTTGTCGATCTTGATCGGATGCGTTTCAATCGCGCAATGCTGAAAGAATTGGCCATTGTCGGATGAATCGATGATGACGATCGCAGCCTCTGCGCCGGTTGCGGGGTCGAACGTGACATAAAACCGGCGCTTGTGATTTTTCGTCCCGACATTGTTCTGCCCCGCCTGCATCGTCACCCAGCCTGATCCGTCCGGGTTGATTTGATGGGCTGCAATTTTACCCGTGTCACCGTTGATTTTGAACGGCTCATCCGGGTTGATCGGGTAGATCGTATTCATGCTGCGGTGATAGGCATCCTGCCCGTTGAGTTTTGCCCCGTACCGTCCACCGCCCACGCCCCACATGCCGTCGAATCCGTAGATGCGGTAGCTGAGCGAATCGGGTCCGGAATGCCCGCGATTTCCGATCAATTTCCCAAAAATCTGCACAACGATGTCATCGGGTGTGCCGTAGCTGTTGCGGTAGGTGAACAGGCCATTGCCTTTTTCATCGGCGAACAAATTGACCCATTCGGGGATCTGCATCGGGTCTTTGGGTTTGATATCCTCGGGATAATAGAGGATCGATGCCGGCGTACCGAAGCGGGAGGTGTCAAACGTCTTATTGCCTTCCAAGCCCACGAGCTTGTCGTATACAAATTTCATCCCCGGCTTCAACGCTGCTGGAGACATCCAGAATGCGAAACCGAAGGTGCCTTCGAATGACGTTCCCGGATTGTCGTCGGCAAAATCCGGCCGCCACATGCCGGTGGCGTTGGCGACAATCGGGGCATAGCAGGTCCATAGCGCGTAAGGCGCCGCCGGGGTGGATTTGCGAATATCTTTACTTGGATCGATCCGCTGCATCGCGATCCCGAACGGCAAGACGCCATTGCCCATCGGGTAAAAGGTGTATCCCAGTCCTTCACAGTTCCAGCCCGACCCGCCATTGCCGAGATTGGCTTTGAGGTAACCAGAGGTGTTGCGGAAGCACAGATCGATCGCTTTGGGATCAACCATTTCATCGGTCGAGAGATAACACAAACCAGCCGACGACCAGCGTAGCCCCTGCCAGTTGCTTGCCAGCGACCGGTTTTGTTCGCTGCCGCCTTTCTGAGCGATCACATCGCCTTGGGCTTTGATCACTTTGGATAAATTTGCTTTGAATTCAGCGTCCCAGCTCGGCGCGTCGTAGCACCAATCGTACGCCAGCGACAAATAAGTGCCGTGGACATACAGCGTCAGGCCTTTGGTGCGGGCGTTACCGATCGCGGCGTTGTCGGCGAGGCGCTTTTCGGCGTAAACCCGCGAGCGTTTTGCATAGGCATCATCGCCGGTCAGAACATATAAAAATGCCAACCGGTGCATCGCCATCAGCTCGTCGTAGGCATCCCCTTCAGTTGGGGCGTTTCCCCAATCGTTAAAATCTGCTGTTTTGATCAGATGCGCCGCCATGCTTTTGTAGGGTTCGCGGGTGATTTTTTTGCGAAGTTCGGGTACGTCGTTTTTGGAAAACAATAGCCGCGGGTGCTCGCCGGCGTAGGTAAGAGAGGTGGACATGAGGATTCCGATGAAAATAGAAAGGCGTAACAGCATTGTCGCATAATCATACGCTTGCAACATAATCGCGTTGAATGTGAAGTGGTGTGGGGTTGGATCTTGTTGCCGGTGGAAGATGTCGGGAGATATGGCCACTGGAAATGCCACACCGGTAAGTGTGGGGTGGGGTGGAGGTAGTGGGCGATTGGCGGGTATCAAACCTTTTATTCAATGTTGAGACAACGCGATAAGGTTGTGTGAAAGCGCGGGGGTATCTATAGTTGTCGATTCGATCAATTCACTCGGCGATGGCGTTACGTTGAAGGAAAGTAAATTTCATATGACCACTCCCAATCTCCCGCCAGATGTTCCAGCACATGTTCCGCCGATGCCAGTGATTCCTTACGCGACACCCGTGGGCGTCCCGCATTCGCGCGCTTCGGACAAAGTTCCGTTCGTCGAAAAAATGATGTACGGGCTTGGATCGGGCAGCTTCCAGTTGGCGTCCGACGGCGTGAAGGGGTTGGCGTATCCGATTTTCAATATCACCCTCGGACTTGCGCCGAGTCTCATTGGTTTGGTTCTGATGGTCGCAAGACTGTTTGATGCCTTTACCGACCCAATCATGGGCAAAATCTCCGACGACACCCAATCGCGGTATGGTCGTCGTCGGCCTTATATTTTCTTCGGTGCGATACTGGTCGCGGTCGCTTTTATCATCATCTGGCGTGTACCGATGGCGTGGAAAGGCAGCGTTGATAATCCGTGGTACGGAAACGCGATTTTCCTCTGGTATCTCTGCACGATGCTCTTTTTCTATCTGTGTGCGACGATCCAGAATGTACCGTATCACACGCTGGGTTTGGAAATGACTGCCGATTATCACGAGCGGACCGTGATCTCCGGTTACAAGATGTTGTTCAGCTTCGTGTTCGCGGTTTTTATTCCGTGGATCTTTCCGTTGGCACGAAATACGACCTATTTTGAGAACACGCTGGTAGGCATGCGTTTCATCAGTTGGTTTGTTGCAGGGGCGATCATTTTAGGCGGTGTTTTACCGGCATTTTTTGTTAAAGAGAGGTATTACAAAATCGCGAAGAACGCGAAAAAATTCCCGTTTTTTACGGGTCTCAAACTGACGTTCCAAAATAAGCCGTTCGTCATCCTCACGCTCATTCTGTTGACGACCGGCATCGCGGGGAACATGGTTGGCGCGATGGGCGGGTATGTCGTTTACTACTACATGTTCGGCGGCGATGTCACGCAAGGCGCCGTACTGTGGGCAAAAGCCACCAATGCCTTCACAATCGCTGCGATTCTATCTCTGCCCTTGATGACCTGGTTCAGTAAACACTATGGCAAAGTCTTTACGATGAAAATCATGGTCATCATCGGTTTTGCCGGCGCGATCACCAAGTTCTGGTTCTACAACAAAGACTATCACGAACTGCTCTATATCTCGCAGATCCTCGTCGCGCCGCTGGCAGCGGGTTTCTGGACAATCACTACGTCGATGAAAGCGGATATATGCGACGATGATGAACTTAATACCGGCGCTCGCCGCGAAGGCATGTTCGGCGCAGTCGGCGGATGGGTGCTTAAAGTGACGATGGCTTCAACATTCTTGCTCGCGGGATTGGCAGTTGAATACACAGGCTTTGATATCAAACTCGGTGCCAATCAGGACCCCGACGCGTTGTTCAAGATGCGGATTTTGTTCAGCACGATCCCAGCGATCGCAAACGTGCTGGCGTTTGGCATGTTGCTTTGGTACCCATTAAACGAAAAACGCATGGCCGACATTCGCGAGCTACTCGAAGCCCGCCGAGGCAACGTAACCGATCAAAATGATCCGATCGTCTCGGGTGACGCCAAAACTTAAACGCTTTCCGCACCCTAATCGATCGATGATTGCAAAGCAGCGGGCCTAAGCCAGCGCCTGTCGCGACCCGCGTGGGTGTCGAGAGTCGCGAGTCAAAAATCTTGTGACAAGGACCGAGTCGCACGCGTCGATCCTCACGCGCGGACTTACGCCCACGGCTTTGTTCTGGGACGCGAATCGTGCGAAAAATACTGAACACCGCTCACAATCATCCCTGTTCATCCATGCCAATCTGTCTCATCTGTGTACCCATTTGTGCGCCTTGTTCGGGAATGACGCAAATCGTTGTATGATCCGTTCATGCGACTGATCGGTACCGTTCCAAGCGAAGTTTCTGCCAGCCAATTTTCGGATTATCTGCTGACGCAGAAGATCGACGCGCACATCGAGGAATCATCATCCGGCCAGTGGCAGGTCTGGATCGAGCATGATGATGATCTGGAGCGCGCGACGGCTGAGTTGGCGGCGTTCATGCAGTCGCCGGGGGATCGTAAGTACGGCAGTTCATCGGCGTCGGCGGCAAAAATCCGCAAACTCGAACAACAGGCGGCAGAGCGTCGTCGCAAAAACTTCCGCGATGTTCGCACCAGCACCGCGTTTTCAGGCATCACCCAACGCGCCACGCCGATCGCGATCATGATGATCGCCGCCTGCGTGCTGCTGTTTGCGATTGGCCGGGTCAACCCCGCCGGCAACGACCGATTGTTCGAGCTGATGATTTTTGACAACACCCCCGCGACTGTCGTCGATCTTACACCCGATGGCGCACCGGTCTTTGGCAACACCCGCGGAACGATGTTTGACGACATTCTGCACGGGCAGGTCTGGCGTCTGGTCACGCCAGTGCTGCTGCACGGCGGATTTCTGCACATTCTGTTCAACATGATGTGGCTGTGGCGATTGGGACAACTGATTGAAGGCATCAAGGGCAGTCTGTTTTTCGGGATTTTGGTGCTGACGATCGCGATTTTGTCGTGCAGCGCCGAGGCGGGGTGGTATGAAGTGAACGGGACATGGGGTTCGTTTATCGGCATGAGCGGCGTCAATGCCGGGCTGTTGGGTTACGCCTGGATGAAGCGCAAATATCAGCCTTATGAACGCATCGCCGTGACCGATTCCGAGATCGGCATGATGATCGGCTGGCTGGTAATCTGCTCACTCGGCGTGGTCGGCGGGATCGCCAACGCCGCCCACTGGGGCGGGCTGGCGATCGGCATGCTGATCGGTGCTTTCCCATATTGGTATAGCAAAATCCGCTCGCGCGGGTAGGAAAGAACGAATCTGCCACAGAGGGTAAAGCGGGTACAGAGAAAATGCTTTTAACCGCAGATTTCGCAGATGCCGCAGATTAAATACAACGCCGCGCGACGCAAATACTCACGCACAACACACAGGTCGTCTGAATACTGAAATTTCTCATGCTGAGGTACCCCGAAGCATCTACTTCACTTGCAAAAAGCCTCAGATTTCACGCGTCAGCTAGACCCTTCGGAGGACCTCAGGGTGACATTGGGGTACACTATAAGTTATTCAAACATGCCACTCCAAACTGCAAACTTTTAACTACACTTCTGTTCATTCGTGTGATTCGTGGCTACCTCTATTCTTCGCGTTTTCGTTCGCGTACTTTGCGGGTTCGCGGTTCAATTCATCCGGAACGCATAGATTTGCGTGAACCGCGGGCTATCCTTACTATCTCCCCTCGCGTTTTTCGTAATGTTTTTAAGGAATACAATGAAGATTTTGGTCGCTGACAAGCTCGCGGATGAAGGTTTGGAATTTCTCACCCAGGCGGGTGTGTCTTATGACGTGAAGATCGGCCTGAAAGAAGCCGAACTGGCCGCCGAGATTCCGGGGTATGACGGGCTAATCGTGCGATCGGGCGCGAAAGTCACCGCTAAATGTCTGGATAACCCCGGCAAGCTCCGCGCGATCGCCCGCGCGGGCGTGGGTGTGGATAATATTGATCTTGACGCCGCCACCGCCAAGGGCATTCTGGTCCTCAATACCGCCGCCGCCAGCACCTTGTCGACCGCAGAGCACGCGATGGCGTTGATGCTCAGCCTCGCACGGAAAATCCCCGCCGCCAATCAAGGTCTGCGCTCTGGCGAGCTCGATTGGAAAAAACGCAGCATGTACCAAGGCACACAGCTCGCCGGCAAAACGCTCGGCGTCGTCGGCCTTGGGCGCATCGGTCAAACCGTCGCGATCCGCGCGCTGGCATTTGAGATGAACGTCATCGGCTATGATCCTTACTATCCGTCCGATTCGGCGCTGGAAGGCCGGGTTAAAATGGTTAAGGATTTTGACGAGTTTCTTAAACAAATCGATGTCATCACCTTCCATGTTCCCAGCAGCGAACAAACGCGGCATCTGATCAACCGCGATCGGCTTTTTAATGTCGCCAAACCGAATTTGCTGATCGTCAACGACGCCCGCGGCGAAGTGGTGGACGAAATCGCCGTCGCTGAAGCGTTGCAAGCCAAACGCATCGCTGGTGCGGCGTTGGACGTTTTCGTCACCGAACCACCCGCCAAAGATCATCCTTTGTTCGCCTGTGCCAATGCGGTGGTCACGCCGCATCTAGGCGCCAGCACCGACGAAGCGCAGACGGCGGTATCAGTTGAGGCTTGTAAAGCGATGGTCGCGTTTTTAGACACCGGCGAGATTCGCGGCGCTGTCAACGCCGGCGGCATCAAGCTTGATCTGCCGCCTGACGAAGCCCCGATCGCCAAGCTCGCCAGCCGCATGGGATCGCTATTGAGTGCCTATGCCGAAGGCGGGATCAAAACGATCACAATCCGCGCTTCGGGCAATCGCGCGCCCAAGCATCTAAAAACGCTCAAACGCCTCGCAGCCGTTGAATTGCTCAAGGCGCATCTGGCCGATCCGGTCAATGTGATTAACGTCGAGCACATCGCCGCCGAGCGTGGGATTGAACTGGTCGAAATCCACGAACCCCAACCGCCGCAGGGATTGGTGGGGGATATCGTCGGCGTTCGCGTGCAAAGCGCCGACGGCGACAGCCACCGCATCCTCGGCACGGTCTACGCCGATGGCCTGCCCCGCGTGTTGCGATTCGATAATTTCAACGTCGATATGGTTCCAGAAGGGCAGATGGTCATCATCGAAAATGAAGACAAGCCCGGCGTAATCGGCGTGGTCGGTAGCAGCTTCGGCGACGCCGGAGTCAACATCGCCGACATGGTCATCAGCCGCGACATCACCCCCGACGGCGCGCGGGCGTTGATGGTATTAAAGGTCGATTCCGCCCCCGATGAAGCCCTGGTGAACCGTCTCCGCGCCCGCCCCGGCATCCTGCGCGTCCGCAATGTGAAACTGCCGAAGCGCGATGCGTAGCGCGACCACCACGGACGCTGGATCAGCAGATATTCAGAGGCATGCGGGGAAGCGCTTCAGCGGCGGTGCGATTCTTCAACTATCGAGGGATCATCTTGATCGAAATCGTTACACCACCGACGCAGCCGACGCGATCGGTTTGACATGGCTGGCAATCCATTTCTGGATGCCCGACACATGCGTGTTCCATCCAGAGACGCGGGCGCCGAGGAAGACTTCGTACAGGCTATCGACGGCTTTGTTAAAGTCGCGCAATAGCGTGATGCGCTCTTCAAAAAGCGTGCGGGGGGTGTCGGCGTCTTCGATCGCGGGCAATTTTAACGAACCGACGGCCAGCGATTCGCCGCTTAGCGTCAGATTAAATTGTCCGCCGGCGTAATCGACGATCAACCCGCCTTTCCGCGGGACTTTGCCGGTGCGAAGCCCATCAATCGCTTCGGGCAGACGCGTCGGCCCGGTGGCGGTGAGCGTTTCCTTGCCGGTATGGTTATAAACGCAGTCGAGTTGCAGCGTGCGATCGAACATCACGACGATCTCGCCCAAATCGGTCTTGATCGATCCAGAGCGCATCGTCGCTTCATGCCAAAGCCACAATAGAAACTCGTTGCCGAGAAAATCCTTCGCGCCGTCGCCTTTAGCCGTCCACGGATACTCCGCCGGGGCGTCGGGGTCTTCGGGGCTTTTGGCAAACTTCGTGGGGACAAAATCCTCATACTCCCGGCGTTTGCCGCGTCGTTCCAGTTCCCGCAGCGCGACCGTTCCGCTGGTCAACGGCTGAAGATCCAAATCGAAGGTGCGATTGAACAATTCGAGCAATTTTTCCTGCACGCTGACCGACGACGGCCCGTATAGCACGGCGTTGGGGATATCCCACAGCACCGGCGCGAGTTTGCTGCGACGGTATTTGCCGCTACGCAATTCTTCGTCCACCTTGCGATTGATCGAATCTTTCGCCAGTTTTTTTTGCTGCTTGCTGATAAAGCCAGATGGATTGGTCTTAGCGACCGAATCTTCTTCGATCGTTTGCCACGCGTGTTTGACTTCTGAAGGCACTTTGTTGGTGTCGATCCGCAGCGCAAAGGCAGCGCAATCGTTATAAACGCAGTGTTCAAAATCAAACGACAGATCAAACACATGCCGCGGCCCGACCCAGCCGTATTCAATATCGGCGGGCAACCCCATGTCGCTGGGCTGTAACGCATTGTCGGCGAGCTTTTGTAGCAAATCCTCATCCACCATCTTCGGCGACTTGCCAACGACGGCGTATTTGAGAAACGAAATCGATCCAGAATCAAAACCCATGGGGCGGGCGACTCTATCGGGTGTGGCAGGAATTGCAATCTTGGGGGGGTCGTGGGTGGTGTTTGGTGTTTTGTGGTTTGTGGTTTGTGTTTTGTGGTTTGTGTTTT
>JBBQXB010000068.1:0-18232 GCA_038210015.1 Tepidisphaerales bacterium | reverse complement strand
ATGGCGAGTATGAGTTTTCGGGAATATATAATGATCAAAAATATCTAGTAAAGGCTTCTATCTCCGATCGTGAAGTAAAGTTGCCTTTTGGAAAAATCAATATTACAAGAGGAAAATACAAACCTACTGAAGATATGGTGTTGGCGTTAAGTGGTGGCCGGACCGGGGGTTGGGACCGGATCGACATGTGCGAGGAATGTAGCATGCTACATTCGGGGTGCTCCGGATTTTGGGATGGGTTTCACCGTTTGGGGCGATCGGAGGCGGTTTGGATCAGGGACTCGAGTTCGGCGAGGCCGCAGGTGACGACGTCGCCGTGCGTGCGGAGGGCTTTGGCGGCGAGCGCGGTGCCGGAGCGGAGTTTTGTAGGGTGCGATTCATCGCACCGATTCATGCGGCACTGATCGAACACGGTGCGATGAATCGCACCCTACCCTCTCCCGCGCGTCCGGCGAATGAACCGATTGCACTCGCCGCCGCGCGCGTTAGCATCCCCACCATACGCGATCCGCCGGGGGATGTTCTCCCGCGCACAGCTGCGGATTAATGGTAGTTATGCAGCAAAGCACTCGCACTATTCTCATCGCCCTAATTTTCCTGACAATGCTTGGCGGATGTGGGAGCGGTGACACAGTCGCGCGCGATGCAGCCGAAGTTCGGGGCGCGAACGCCGCCAAACATGACATCCAACAAGGGCAACTGGAGTTACGCGGTATTGGCAAAGAGGCGCGATGGAGAACGACGTACGCACAACTGCTGCGGGCCCAGCTCGGCGTCGAATATAAGTCGTTTGGTTGCGAGGTCACTGACGATTTCGTTGGCGAAACAGCCGGGTACAATGCGGCTATGAAGAGGGAGATCGAGCGGAGGTTTGGAAGCGGTGTGCTGGATCGGGTTGCCAAAGAGGCGCAACAGATCCCACCGGCCACCCGGCCTGCTGCATAACCAGCCACTGCACTGGACCGGCCCGGCGGAACGGTCCCTGTACTTCGTAAGCCGGTCGGTGCCGGGCCGGCCAGTGAATGCTGATCCGTTATTCCATCAGTCGCGCTGGATGCTCACTAAACACTCTCTGTAGCGGCTTAGGGATAAATTGAGACCCAAGTAACACGGATTGCCGCACGCCTGCCCTTGAGTGGGTGAGGGGCTTAAGCGATCAACGCACGATTCGGCTCCACAATGAGGGTGATAGCCTCCGCGCAGACACACGATTCGGCGGCAGCTGCTTAGCGTTTCTTGCCCTTCTTATTCCGATCTTTTTTCCCCTGCCAGCCAGATCGCTTGGTGCGGAGCATGTTCTGACCGGGTTGGGCGATTGAACCGAGGTCGCCGCTCATCAGGCCGCGCATCATCTTCATGCGACTCAGCATGTTCATCCCGCCGACGGCGCGCATCATGTTGCGGCTCATATCAAACTGCTTCAAAAATTGACTGACATCGTTGGGTTCGCAGCCTGCACCCCGTGCGATCCGCCGGCGACGGGGGGCATCAACCATATCCGGCTTTTTGCGTTCATGGCCGTTCATCGAGTGATAAATCGCCTGCATCCGACCCATATGCCCTTCGACGCCTTCGCCGTTCATGTCCACGTTCTTGGCTAGCGCGCTCATGCCGGGGATCATGCCCAGCACCTTGCCCATCGGTCCCAGCTTTTTGATCTGACCCATCTGCCCGATGAAATCCTCCAGCGAAAACTCGCCCTTCTCCATTTTCTCAGCCAGCTTCTGCTGCTGATCCATGTCAAACTGCTTGTGCGCTTCTTCTACCAATCCGACGATGTCGCCCATGCCCAGAATGCGCGATGCGACGCCTTCAGGACGAAACTCTTCCAGACGATCGAGTTTTTCACCCACGCCGAGAAACTTGACCGGTTTGCCGGTCACCATCTTGGCGCTGAGTAATGCCCCGCCACGCGTGTCGGAATCGAACTTGGTGAGGATCAGTCCGTCGAGTTCAAGTTTTTCATTAAACGCCTTCGCGGAGTTGACGGCATCCTGGCCGGTCATCGAATCGAGAACGAGGAAAATCTGATGGGGATGAACGGCTTCGTGAACATCCTTCAACTCCTGCATCAATTCCTGATCGATCGCGAGTCGTCCGGCGGTATCAAGGATGAGAATATCGCGACCGAGTTTCTTCGCTTCAGCGACCGCCGCCCGTGCCACCGCGACGGCGGCGCCGCGTGCGACCTGCCCGTGGGGTGCGATTTTGGTGTCATCGGCATAGACGGGTGTTTCAGTTTGCAGGCCGAGTGTTCTCAACTGCTCGACCGCTGCGGGGCGTTGCAAATCGACAGCCGCCAGCATCGGGTTATGGCCTTTGCCGCGTAGGTACAGCGCCAACTTACCGCAAGTGGTAGTTTTGCCCGAACCCTGCAGGCCGCACATCATGATGATCGTCGGGCCTGGAGTGACGGTGTATATCGTCGTATCGACCGGACCCATCAGGTTAACCAGTTCATCATTGACGATTTTGACCATCAACTGCGCCGGCTGAAGCGACTGGATCACTTCCTGCCCGAGCGCTTTCTGGATGACGTGTTCACAAAAATCGTTGACGACCTTCAGATTCACATCCGCTTCGAGCAGCGCGACGCGCACTTCGCGCATCGATTCGCGAATGTTTTCTTCGGTGATTTTCCCCTTGCCAGAAAGCGAGCGGAATACGGATGAGAATTTGTCGGTAAGCGTATCGAACATCGGTCGGTGTCTCTCAAAATGATTCTAATTTCGTCGCCTGTGCGACGCTGGCACGACGGCGATCAGCGGTCATCCATGCGATCCGCCTGACGCGCAAAATGATAGCATAAATGATGCGATGTAGGACAATCTGCCCAGTGTCCCACGCTAAAACCAACACCTATCCCCTCAAAACGGTAAAAAATAGTTAATCCACCGCGCAGTCACATCGCGCCTAGCATTAACGCGTGAGGCGATTCGGATGGTCCGCTACGCCTGCACACATGTCACGCCACTTGTCGTTTCGACAGTGGCGGGAAGGGAAACTTATGAAACGCGTTCTATCTATCGGAAGTGTACTTGTAGTCGCCGCAATCCTCGCCGGATGTAAATCCACATACGAGGATGGCGTCAAGAGCACCTACCGTTCTCAGATGACCCCGGTCGCCGCCAATACAGAAGTTACAACCGCGGCAGCTAAATCTGTATTTGAGGCCGAAGGACTCAAAGATGTCGTGGCAGCCCACACGATGGTTGACGGCACCGCCACGGGCAAAAAAGCCGATGGCACGTTCGTCAAAGCATGGGTGAAGAAAGAAACCGACAGCACCAGCGGTCTGACTGTCACCGTCGGCACGATTGGCGATCCGGACCTCGGCGCAGAATTGGCCAAGAAGATCAAAATCAAAGCGGAAATGAGGTAAACATTCCCGCAACCCTTCTCCTGCCTGCGCGCGGGAGAAGGTTTCTTTGATTCAATGCTTACACGATCCGGCATGCCGCAAGGTAACGCTGGATCGTGTTTTGCATTCCCCATTCCAGCGCGTCGGCGATCAGCGCATGACCTATAGATACCTCATCCACACCTTCCACTTTTTCCAAAAAATAAGGAAGATTGTGCAAATTAAGATCATGTCCCGCATTCACGCCCAACCCCAACGATCGTGCGGCATTGGCAGCCTTTAAATAATCCCTGACCGATGCTTCCAATCGCCCCGCTGCATGCGCCGAGGCGAACGGTTCGGTATATAACTCAACGCGATCCGCCCCTAAATCGCTCGCCAGTTTCATCATTTCCGCTGCTGGATCCATAAACAAGCTCACCCGACAACCCATACTTTTTATCTCGCAAATCACGCCCGCCAATTCATCGCGTTCGGACGATTTAATCTCACCTAGATTCCAGCCATGATTGCTGGTCAGCGCCTCGCGCGAATCAGGAACAAGGGTCGCCTGTTGCGGCGACACGCGACGACAATGTTCGATCAGACCGTGAAACGGATTGCCTTCAATGTTGTATTCGGCGTTCGGATACCTCTTTAACAGTCCCGCAATTTCATCCACATCGTCCGGTCGAATATGCCGTTCATCCGGACGCGGATGCACGGTAATCCCGGCGGCTCCGGCATCGAGTGCGATCTGCGACAGGCGCACGACAGACGGGATATCCAGCGCCCGCGTGTTGCGTAGCGTTGCGATCTTATTCACATTGACAGAAAGCTTGGTCATCCCGCACAGTATACGCGCCGGACCGGTTAGGACCGAACCCACTCTCACCACATGAAAAAGCTCGCGGTCGTCATCAGGCGAAATTGACGCGAGTTGGCTAAACTCAGGCAATGAACATCCGACCCGCCATTCATTCGGACATCGCCGCGGTTGAGGAAATCGACAGTGTGATTGAATCGTCGCAATATCTTCACATTGATCGAGTCGGCGAGGGCTTGAGTGTCAATTTCAAACTCGAACAGCGTCCGCTGCGCGAAAAGTTGATCGCTTCCAATCCTCTGGACGGGGAAACGCGTTTTACACTGTCCCAAATCGCCACCTCTGCCGACGAAGGTGTGGCATGGGTTGCCCAGCATGACCAGCGCGTGACGGCATTATTGCTCGCACAAGCCAGACCAGAATTGGGCACGATGCGAGTGCTGGATTTGCGAGTCGATTGCGAGTTTCGGCGACAGGGATTGGCGACAGTGCTTATTTATCAACTGATTGAAAAGGCTCGCGATGCAGAACTACGTGCCGTATCAATTCTCACGCAAACCAACAATGTTCCTGCGGCCACGTTGTTGCAAAAAGTGGGTTTTGAATTATCAGGTCTGGATACTCGCAGAATGACCAATCACGATCTGGTGAAAGAATCGGCGACGCTGGTCTGGTATTACCCGATCAATTAAATCGCGCGCTGCGTGGGCACGCATTACCGATCGCGTTGTTCCTTCTTTTTATCTTTGGCCTTATTGAAAAGATCATCGAGCAGACTTCCGCCGAATCCTTGCACAGCGAGTCCGCCGATGGTTTGGGCGAGGATGCCATTCACGTCCGCGACATTGCCTTTCAGCGGCACGGTCGCGCCATTCGGGAAACTCTTTCGCCAATCAGCCAGCAGCAAACCTTTGGACATCCAGAGCGTATAGTTAACGAATTTTTGGTTTTCCAGACCGATTCCGCCCTTAAACGTGAGTTGTTCGTAGGCCTCAACCTGTTGCTTTTCACCTGTTTTGACGTCGCGTTCAGCCGAGACTTTCAGGATGTCGATCGTCATATTCTGGTACGCAATCCCATCGGACAGCACCAGGCTGCCATTTTCGATTTTGCCAACGATGCCTTGATCGCCCCACTGCAAGATGCTCGATAGTGCCGACGGTACGCTGCCGTCGAGTCGCAAATCTTTCACGTTATAAAGTATTTCCGCTTTGGCGCGTTTGCTGCCGCTGAGAAGATCATTCAGTGGGACATTCGTGCAATCGACGACGATCACATCAACGATGCCCGATGCCTTTTTGCTGTCCTTAAACATCACCGACGCCAACGATCCGAGCTGGGCCGCCATCACCGGGTTGAGTCGCACGCCGGTCAGCAATTTCTGCTTTCGCCCGATGGAAACCAGCATATCTGGATGGCCGATGTTGATGACGACACTTCCTAAGTCGCCCTTGCCGCCGTTGACATCAAACGCGGGGGCAAAGGTGTACCCGCCATCGGCGTTGCGTTGGCCGGTGACCAGAATGCCTTTTTCAAGCGAGAAAAACTGAATCAGATTTTTTACATCCAACCCATATGCATCATTCAAATCCGCAGCCGCGATGCGCAGTTCGCCTGATGCTGTCAGCGGTTTAATCGCTTCATTGGTGGGTTTGTCTTTTAGATAAGCACCGTTCGCCGTCAGATCAAACACGATCGGTCCGACGAGTTTTGCGGTCTGCAATTTCGCCTGCTGTTCGGGCGGCAATAGCGGAAACAGAATCGGCCAAGCTTTTTCCCCGATCGCGTTCACCTTCACGACGACGCCATCCAAAACCGGTGCTGCCGAATCGTACTGACGAACCGCGCCGTTGAGGTTAATCGTCGCGGCTTTGCTGCTGTTCATCTCAATGTTCAGCGTGCGAATCGTCGCAATTTTGTTTTTCAGATCTGCAGACAGATCGCCTGTCAGTTTCACTTCTTTTTCAGTAAACGCAGCCTGCCCAGCATCATTCAGCATCACAAAATCGGTGATCGACCCGTTTAAATCGGCTTTTACTATTTGATTTTTGGATGAAAGAGTCGGATTGATTTCAAACAACCCGCGATACGGCAACGGCTTGTCGGCTGCCTGCACGAACTGCAAAAACGGCGTGATGCGCTCGATCGCGCCATTGATGCGAATCTTGCCGCGTGGCGATGGATCACCCATCGGATCGTCGATCACCACCGGCTCAAGCATGGCGATCTGCACCAGATCCAGATCGCCGGTCAGCGACGTGACCTTGACCGATTCGATCTTGTCGACCCCAACCAGTTGCAACGCTGCGACCAGCGAAACTGGCTTTTTGGGATCAAAGCGATAGACGCGCTTTGTGGCATCATCGGTCAGCGTCAAACGACTGGCTTTCAGATCAACCGTTGCGTTGCCGCCGGTGACTTCCGCAGTGATCGCAACCCCACCGGCCGGTGTATACGGAAGCGACAACCCCGGCACCAAAGACTTGGCGACCGCGACTGCTTTCTGTGCGTCCGGCACACCCAGCACGATTGAGGCGCTTTCGACCATCTTCAGCAGCGGCGTATCTTTGGCTAATCGCAGTGTCGTGTCTTTGACCATAAGCGAGAGGAACGAACCCTTTATGTTCGCACTGGCGGCCACGCTTTGCAGCGCGTCGGCTTTCATGTCGGTGATCGCATTAAACGAGATCGTTATCGACTCATTGCTGATAGGCGTTTGATCGATCGAGAGGCCATCAATTTTTCCGTCAAAATTGGCAGTCGGTTTGTCGCCGTCACTGGCGAAAACCAGATTGCCGGTGAGTTGCCCGGAGCTAACGGTATTGATCGGCTGGGTCGAAAACGCTTGGGCGATGCGATTCAGCGGGACGAAATTGATGATCGTATTGAGCTTGCCACTGCCGGTGGGCATGCCCTTGGCGAATGTCAGTTGGAGCGGCGTTTGATTGCTGGTCAGCGTTGCGATTGAGCTATCGACGCTCAGGTTCGACAAATCGACGACGATTTTTTCACCAGCTACAATTTTGCCCGCTGTCACAACGCCGATTTTTCGCTCGTTGAGAACTTCCTTGCCATCCATCAACACCTGTAACGATGGCACGGACAGTTCGCATTGATCCAGCACAAACGCCAAGGTATTCAAATCAGCAGATCCATTGACTGCGAGATAGACCGCCCCATTTTGCAGCGTGATTTTCTGCTCGCGAAGCTGCGGTACGAATGGATCGATCATCGACTGCAATTCCGGCAGACTGGTTACTGTGCCGCGTTTGACATCAAAATGCTTGATCGTTTTGGCCGCCAGATCGAAGCCGGTGATTTCGACCAATGCATCGACCAGCGGTTTGGCTTCGCTGTTTCCTAAAAGCAGCGTAACCGAAGCGGTATCGACGGATTTGATCGGGCCCGCTTCGCCGGACTGCAACGCGTAATTGGCGGAAGCGACGATTTTCGCAAAGGGTAGATTGATTGGTGGCTGATTCGGGATCGACGCTTTAATGCCCGTGAGCGTGGAATTGAGTGCCAGCGCGTACTGATTCTCTGAACCGGCCACCTGCCGATTCGTCAGTTCGAACACCGCCTTGCCCGCTAGTTGCTTGCCATTCAAATCAGCAAACTGCGCCGCCTGCTGGCGCAGTAAATCGAGATCGGCCTGGCCATTTCCCGTCAGATTGATTGCCGATGGGCCGCTGGCGGTGAAGGTGGCGAATCGACTTTTTAGATCCAATGATACGTTTCGCAATCCCATCACCGGATCGACCAGATCGACCACCGTCCCGGCGATCGAAAGTTGCACGGGTTCGATGGAAATCGCCTTGCCGTCGCGCGCTCCTTGTACTTGGAAATTGGTATTGAGTGCGTAGACAACCGATTCGGGCTTTAGCCACAGGTCGATTTTTGCAAGCAGTTGGCCCTGATCGATTTGTACGCCGGGCAGTAATTTCAACGTATTTGGGAATGATTTTGCAACGGCTTTTGGATCGGCATTGACCGTAACCGACAACGTGCCGTCCGCGCCGGGCATTTTCTTAGCAATCAATGCGCTAATCGCTGACTCAGGGATGTCACCGGTCACCGCAGCCGTCATTTCCGGCGCGATCGCTTGCACATTCACTTTCAAGCGCGACGCCCCGGCTTCGATTACACGCGACACGTCAATAGGCAAAAGAATATCCTCGGCGGGCTGATACCGATCCGGCAAATTCGGTGCTGCAAACACAAACGAACTGACTTTGATCTCGCCCTTGGCGGAACCGGCTTCACCCTTGTTGAGGTCGGCGTCAATCTGTCCGTTTGCGAGTCCGCCGATGTCGACGCCTTTGACACCTGCGATGGTCAACCCCGCTTTCGCGGCAGCAAGATCAACCTGAGTGAGCGCGAGTTTGAGCTGCGCCGCTAGATTCGCCAGATCGAATTGGTTGGCGTTAAACGGATCGACTGTCCCGCTTACTGCGACGGTACTAAGCGCGTGACCATCCACTTGATAAAGCAATTTCATATCAGTGGCGATGCCAGCATTGATGTCGGCGATCTTCACCGTGCCGCCCGTACCGGGACGGATTTGCACCATCGAAATCGGTTCGCCGCGTTCATCGACGAGTTGGATGCCGCCTTGCAGATCAAGCGCGAGGTCGATTTTCACATCCGGCAACTTGCTCGCAGCGGTTGAATGCGGTGACGTCGGTGCTTTCGGGCCGGCCGCTTTGTGCAATTTGAAAACATCATGCAGATTTGTGCGCCCGTCGGGACGGACGATCACCTTCGTCGCGTCGGCGATGATCGTGGTCTTGCCGAGATCAAAGTTTTGCCGCGCCAACGAAAGTAAGGTCGCTTCGGTTTCGACTTTTGCGATATCGAGCACCAGCGCATTTTGTTTGTCAAAAATCCGCACCCCTTCGATCCGCACCGGGCTGAACCAGCCAAGGCTCCACGATTTCACCTCTGCCTTGCCATCGAGATAGCCGTTTGCTTGGGAAACAACGAACGACCGGATTGGGGATAAACTCAAGATGGTCGGCAAAAGCAAAACAAGCAGCACCAGGACCACGACCAACGCCAATATAATTTTCGGCCAGCGGCGTTTCTTCTTCGGCGCTGGCGCAGAAGGATTCGCATCGGGCTTGGCTTTGGGAGTCTCGGTGGGAACATTCGTATCGGTCATGGAAAAGCTTTCTGTAACGTCTGTGACGATTGTATGGGCGCAACCTTGCTATCGACTAATCGAACGTCCGAATAAAGAAAGATGCACTCGAATTAACGCGTTCAGTGGCATTCAGACGGATGACGGTTCATAATCTTGCGGGCAAGACAATTCCGATTCCTGTTGCGGCAATAATCCTGATGCACGTTCTGATCCTGAACCAGACCTTCTACCCCGATGTGGCGGCCACCGCGCAGCATATGTGGGATTTGGCGCGTCACCTCGATTCCCACGGTCACACTGTTAGCGCGATCACCAGCCAAAGCGTTTATGGGTCGTCCGAACGCTTCAAAGTCGTTCACGAGAAGATCGGTAGCATCACAATCCATCGCGTGCCCCAGACCGCTTTCGGAAAAGTGCATAATCTCGGCCGGATGGGGGATTTCCTTAGTTTCTATCTCTCAGCTTTCTGGCAGATGAGTCGCGTGCCCGCGCCGGACGTGATTCTCGCATTAACCTCACCACCGATGATTGGGGTGCTGGGCATGATCCAAAAGCAATTCCGATCGCGAGCCGGCAAACGGATTGCATTAGTTAATCATGTGATGGATCTCTACCCCGATGCTGCAGTCGCGATGGGCGTGCTACGTCCCACAGGTCTCATCACGCGCATCATGGCGGCGATTGATAGGCGAAAGTTCGCCGTTTGCGATGCGTTGATCGCACTCGGGTACGACATGCGAGATCGACTCGTCAAACAATATGTGCAAGCATCGCACAGCCATCGTATCCACGTCATCCAACCCTGGGCCGACCAGACTGAAATCAAACCCACCCCACGCGACACCAATCCACTTCGCAAGCAGCTCGGTCTTGAAAACGCATTTGTGCTGCTCTACTCAGGCAACTTTGGACAAGCCCACGATGTCGAAACAATCCTTCAGGCAATCCGTGCGACCAAAGACCGCACCGACATCCGCTGGTGCTTCACTGGCGGCGGGCGCGGGATGACGATTCTGAAAGACCGGGCGGCAGCGGAATCCTTCACGAATATCCAATTCCTACCCTACCTGCCACGCGAGGCACTGAATGATTTGCTGAACCTCGCCGACGTCCACCTCATCAGTCAGGCCCCGGCGTTCACTGGCATTGTCGTACCGAGCAAATTGTTCGGCATCATGGCGGCGGGCAAGCCGTCGATCATGGTGGCCCCTCGCGAAACCGAAGCGGCGCGAATCCTGATCGAGCGCGACGCCGGTATCGTTTGCACGCCCGGTGATATTGAATCACTCCTAACCGCGATCAATCATCTCCAATCCGATACGAGTTTGCGAAATCAGATGGGCCAGCGCGCACGCCAAGCGCTGTGCGAACGGTACGATTGCTCGATCGCGTGCGAAAAAATCGAAATGATCTTGAAAAATGCGGTGGAGGATGCGAATGCGTAAACAATCCGATCATGCGGTCAGCGTTGCGATATCGGCCAACCACGCCGCCTACTTGCGGGCGAGGCAAACTGGATCGGTCGGTGCGTGCTGGGATTTGCTCATCCTGACGGCCGCCAACGAGCGACAAGCCAACGGCTATCGCGCCGAACTGGCATTGCGGCATCGCGATGTCGGCACGGCGGGTGCATTTTTCCCGCCGATCCAGCAAAGTCTAGTCATCGCCGACCCGCCGGGCAGGCGCATCGGGTCGGGCGGCGCAACGCTGCGCGCGATTCGCGAAGCATCACGACAATTAAATCTTTCGATCGAAGAACTCTGTCGCTTGCGCGTGTTGCTGATTCACTCCGGCGGCGCAAGCCAGCGTCTGCCGGCCTATTCGCCACAGGGAAAAATCTTTTCTCCGATCGCGATGCAAAGACCTGATGCACAGATCGCAACGCTGTTCGATCATCTCTACATCACGCTCGCCGGTTTGCCCGAACGTCTCGGTCCCGGCATTTTAACCGTCGCAGGAGACGTGTTGCTGGTGTTCGATCATCGGCACGTCACCACGCCCGCAAAAGGCGTGACGGCATTGACGATGCGCGCCCCGGCGGAACTCGGCAAGTCGCACGGCGTATTTGTCACCGATACACGCAAACGTGTGCGCACAACACTCCAAAAAGCCTCCATCGAACAAATGCAAATACACAAGGCCACCGACAGCAATGGACAGGTGCTGCTGGATACTGGTCTGCTATTTTTTGACGCATCCGCAACCAACGCCTTGGCCGTGCTGGCGGGGCTGCGCGGGAAGGGGTTGGATGAGCGAACCGACCAGCAAATCGATCTCTACGACGAAATGGCAGGCGCAATGGCGACCAGCACGCAGCAATCGCCGTTCCTTCGCGCGGGGCCGAAAATCATCCGCACGGCACTTTGGAAAGCGCTGCGACCAATCGCGTTTCATGCGATGACGTTGCAGGGGCATTTTCTGCATCTGGGAACCACCCGACAATTTCGCGACACGCTCACCGGACGCGAAAACGCTGTGGCAGCGGAGTTGTTTGGACAGAACGTGCTGGCGCGGATCGATTGGTCCGTCGATCAATCGGCGAGGGTCTTTGCGTCGGTTTTGCTGGATCGACGCGGCAAAGTCGGACGAGGCGCCGTCATCGAGCATTCCATCCTTCGTGGCGACATCACGATTGGTGACGATTCGGTCGTTTCGCAAGTCGAATCGTCTACGCCATTCACGTTGCCCGATCGCACATTGCTGTTTCAAGCGCCTGTTCGCACAAACAGAGGACAGGCAGCGACCGTGCAGGTGGTGTGCGGCGTGCTGGACGATTTCAAAGGATTATATCGCGACGGAAAATCCATTTATCTAAATGAACGGATCGAACTGTTTTTCAAACGCCATGCAATCACTGCAGCGGACATCTGGAAAGGCGTTCCCGCAGACAAACGCACGCTCTGGACGGCGCGGCTTTTCCCCGCCACCTCATCGCGTGACGCGGTTGATCAGGTCTTATGGCTGGCCGGGTCAACACCGGCGACCAACAAGCAGCTCGCGACTTGGAAAAAATCATCGCGATATTCGATGGCGATGATCCTCGAAGCCGTCGATGCAGCAGCGTTGATTGCGCATCGAGAAGTCGTCACGGCCAATCTGCAAACCCTCGATCTGCTTGCGCGGATTGATCGCGATGAAGATGTTTCACCGGAAACTGTCATCAGCCATTATGTCTCTGCCAACGCATACGAGGCAGTCAAATCGCAAATCATGCGTTATGCGTCAGCGTCTATTCAGGATGCGACGCATCCGTTTCGTCAGGCCAAGGCGCTGTGGGCGCTGGCGACGCTGGGCAAGCGTCCCGACCGAATGCTGGCATCCGACCGATCCAGCGCTGAAGCGTCGGCGTTTGCAAAAATTGCCGAAGCCACAGAGAACGCCACGCCTGATACGGTTCGCATCGCAACAGCTAGGAACACGCGCATCAAGGCCGGGCAAAAGATAGAAGCCCGTTCGCCGGTGCGGATTGACCTGGCCGGTGGATGGAGCGACACGCCGCCACACTGTTTTGAGCGTGGCGGCGCAGTGGTGAATCTTGCGATTGACCTCGATGACGGCCCGCCCATCCGTGCAACAGTCACAACTACGACGCAGAAAAAATTGGTCTTTCATTCGGTCGATCTTGGCCGACGGACGGAAATCACGCATTGGAATCCGATGGTTGCACCGGATTTGATTGATCCTCTGGCGATGCACAAAGTTGCGATGCGATTGGTCGGCCTGTGCCCGGACGTCAATGAACCCGTGGCGAAATGGTTGAATCGCACAGGCTGCGGTATTGAGGTGCAGACCGAATGTCGCGTACCCAAGGGATCGGGGCTTGGAACCAGCAGCATCCTAGCGGCTACGTTACTGGCGGCACTATGTCGACTTAAAAACGTCGAACGGACGCATGAGCAACTCATCAACGACACGCTGATTCTCGAACAGCGCCTCGGTACCGGCGGCGGCTGGCAGGACCAGGCGGGCGGGATTGTGGGCGGCATAAAACTCACGACGTCAGAAGCCGGCGTGCCGCAGATCCCCGTCGTGCGCCGACTGAAATTATCCTCAGCGGATCTCAACGAATTGGAATCGCGGCTGGTCGTCTGTTTCTCAGGACAGCAGCGATTGGCGCGCGATATCCTCCGCCGCGTGATGGGCCGTTGGCTGGGAAGGGAACCGGCGATGATTGGCTTGATGAATGATCTGATCGGCAATGCGCATACGCTCGCCGGCGCACTAGAGTCAGGTCGATGGAATGTCGTCGGCCGCGAGATCGCGCGATATTGGCAGATCAAGAAGGACCTTTACCCCGCCAGCACGACGCCGAGCGTGGACGTGCTGTTGCGCGAGTGTGCAGGATTGTCAGTCGCCTGCGGATTAGCCGGTGCCGGTGGCGGCGGGTTCGGGTATTTCTTCTGTCGCGATGCCAAACAGGCCGCCAAGTTGCGTGATTACCTTGCCGACCGTCTGATCGCGCCGGGTATGATGGGCAGCGTGTATCAAACCAAGATCAACCGTAAGGGGTTGGTTTTGGATGTGAAGTGAAGATGCGGGTGATTTGCATAATCCGGTTTTTCATGCGGAGCTACTCGGAAGCATCTACTTGAACCGCAAAATTGACGCGGTTTTGACGCGTCAATTAGACCCTTGGGAGTACCTCAGGGGGGACAGTTTTGGGTGGGTCGGGTTATTCAGAGGATCCAAGTAGCTATTAAAATCTCAAAAATGAATCGCCCTGCCGTCGGCGACACCGGCGGCTTCCATGATGGCTTCGGAAAGCGTCGGGTGCGGGTGCATCGATTCGATGATCTCAGCCTCGGTCGCTTCGAGTTTCTGTGCGACGACCAATTCCGCCAACATTTCTGTCACGTTTTCCCCGATCATGTGCGCGCCCAGCAATTCGCCGTACTTGGCACAGAAGATCAGTTTGACAAAGCCTTCGGTGTCGCCTGATGCCATCGCGCGGCCTGAGGCGCTGAACGGGAACTTGCCGACTTTGATTTCCAATCCCTGCTCGCGGGCTTTCTTTTCAGTCAGCCCCATCGACGCGACCTGAGGATGCGTGTAGGTGCAGCCGGGGATCATTTTGTAGTTGATGTGGTGGTCGCTGACGCCGAAGATTTTTTCGACCGCATATACGGCCTCATGGTGTGCCACATGCGCCAGCCAAGGCGGGCCGATCACGTCGCCTGCGGCGTAGATGCCTTCGACATTGGTTGTAAATGCATTCGGTACGACTTTGATATGTCCTTTGAAGATTTCGACCGGTGCGTCTTTTTCAAACAGACCTTCGATGTTGCCCGTCACGCCAATCGCCATCAGGCAGGCGTCGGCTTCGATGGTTTCTGCGCCTTTGGGGGTCGTGAGTTTGAGTGTAACGCCACTGCCGGTTGTATCGACTGAATCGGTCTTGGTTTTTGTCAGCACCTTGATGCCGCGCTTGGCGAATGATCGCTCGAGCAGGATCGAGCAATCCTCATCTTCGATCGGAAGAAGATGATCGAGCATTTCGATAATCGTTACTTCCGTTCCCATCGAACTGTAAAAATCCGCGAACTCACAGCCAATCGCGCCGGCACCGATGATCGCGAGCTTGTTCGGCTTTTCTTTTAGACTCATCGCTTCGCGGGAACTGATGATTTTTTTGCCATCGAATTTGATATTCGGCAATTCTCGTGCTCGCGCGCCGGTACAAACCAGAATGTTCTGTGCGGTCACTTCCTTCTTGCCGTCCTTGGTCTCGATCTGCACTTTGTGTGGAGCGAGCACTTTGGCGACCGCGTGTTCGTGCTTGACGCCATATTTACTAAGCAGGTGCGCGATCCCTTTGGACAGTTTGCCCGCGATGTCGCGTGATCGTTGAATTGATTTCGAAAAATCGACCTTGAGGTTGTCAAAAGACACGCCCCACGTGGCAGCATCATGCGTTAGCTTGCGGACGAACGCCCCGCTTTCCAGTAGCGCCTTGGTCGGGATGCAGCCCCAGTTTAAACAGGTTCCGCCTAGGTTTTCCTTCTCGACGCATAGTACGCGCTTCTTAAGCTGACCCGCGCGAATCGCAGCGGCGTAACCGGCGGGACCGCCGCCGATGACGAGTAAATCGAAGTTATAGGTTTGGGGCTTGGAGGTTGGGGCATGGGGCTTGGCTGTTGATTCGGCTTTTACGGGTGCGGGCGGAGTGCGTTGGGGTTTTGCGGGCGCGGATGACGCCGGTGGTTCCCCCCCGCTGGCGACCGGGGCTTTGGCGGGTGCGGGCTTGGAGGCGTTGCCTCCTTTTTTGATGTCTTCAACCTTCTCGCCTGTTTTTGCGATCAATGCGATCGCGGCCCCGACGGGTGCTTTGTCGCCTTCGTTGATGAGGATCGACGCGATCGTGCCGGATTCGAATGATTCCATTTCCATCGTGGCTTTGTCGGTTTCGACTTCCGCAACGATCTCGCCGGACTTAACCTTGTCGCCCTCTTTTTTAAGCCATTTGACGATCGTGCCCTCGGTCATGGTGTCCGAAAGCTGAGGCATGGTGATTTCTGCTGGCATGGGTTCGTGTCTCGTGATTCGTGGTTCGTGGTTCGTGAAGGGGATCGGTGTTCCGTTCACGAAACACGAGCCACGAATCACGTTCAGTTCTACATCAACATCAACGCGGGCACTTCAAGAAAGTTCTTCAACGATACCAAAAAGCTGGCGGCCACAGCGCCGTCGACGACGCGGTGATCGCAACTGAGGGTGACGGTCATCATATTCCGCACAACAATCTGTCCATCCCGCACGACCGGTCGATCCGCACTCGCGCCGATCGCAAGAATCCCAACCTCAGGCGGATTGACGATCGCACTGAACTCGCGGATTCCCATTAAACCCAGATTGCTGACGGTAAACGTCGCGCCACTCATTTCGTCACGCTTCAATTTCTGTGCCCGCGCACGATCAACGAGTTCGGCGCTCTTGACGCGAATTTCCTTGAAACCCATCTGATCGATATTACGCAACACCGGGACGATTAATCCATCCGGCAGCGCGACGGCCATACCGAG
This sequence comes from Tepidisphaerales bacterium, assembly GCA_038210015.1. Taxonomy (GTDB): domain Bacteria; phylum Planctomycetota; class Phycisphaerae; order Tepidisphaerales; family Tepidisphaeraceae; genus BPJO01. The sequence continues at coordinate 1,904 of JBBQXB010000068.1, read as the reverse complement.
ATTAACATCTCCAAAGCGGGTGACGGTGCTGGTTTTTTCATCAAACGTTGCATTCAGTTGCGGGACAGTTTTGAGCGCCGAGGCGACTGCTTTGGCGACAATATCGCCGATGCTGATGCGAACGCCCTCTTTCTTTTCGTACATATCAAGCAATTTTTTCCGCAATTCAACGGCAGCGGTCATGTCGATCTCGACCGTCTCGTAGAAGTGAGGGATGTTCTGCTTGCTTTGCTGCAGGCGATTGGCGATCGTCTGGCGCATTTTGCTGAGGGTTGATTTTTCGGTTTGTCCAGATGGGACGCGGGCTGGGATTGTAGGTGATGTCGATTTGCCAGCGACTGAAGTCGTTTGCCCGGGTTGGTCTTTAGCGCCCAAGACGTCTGCCTGAACGATACGTCCGCCGGGACCGGTGCCTTTGATCGCTTGGAGTTCGATCCCCATGTCTTTTGCGATCCGGCGTGCTAACGGGGATACTTTAATGCGGCTGGAATCGTCATGTCCGTTTGTGGGTGCTTTCAATGATGCTGACATCTCGGCACTGGGGTGGGCGGCTTCTTTATGCGCGTCCTGGCCTGGGCCTTCGGCTTCATCATCCTCTGCCAATTCCAATTCTGTTGCGGTTGAGACGGAAGAATCATTGGAAGTCGATTCTTGTTTTTCCGCCGATTTCTTTTTCACGGTGCCGACGGTTTTCTTCACCTCATCGAGTTTTTCACCCGCTTTGGCGACGATCGCGATCGCCTCGCCCACTGCGGCTTTGCCACCTTCCTTGACCAGGATTGACGCGATCGTGCCGGACTCGAACGATTCCATTTCCATTGTGGCTTTGTCGGTTTCGACCTCCGCGACGATCTCGCCGGCTTTGACGGCATCGCCTTCTTTTTTAAGCCATTTGACGAGTGTTCCTTCGGTCATGGTGTCCGAAAGCTGGGGCATGGTGATTTCTGAGGGCATGAGTTGGTGTCTCGTGGTTCGTGGTTCGTGTCTCGTGAAACGGCTCGATGTTCCATGCACGAAGCACGAAACACGAGTCACGAATCACGATTACTTCCGGTACATCACTTCTTTCACGCCTTCGATCACGCGATCGACTGACGGGATCATCGCTTCTTCCATGAAGTGATTGAATGGCACGGGGATTTCATCGGAAGCGAGTCTCTCGATCGGGGCGTCGAGATCGTCGAAGCAGCGTTTGTGCAGTTTGCCGATGATCGCATCGCCGATGCCGCAATACCCGTAATCTTCGTCGATAATGACGCAGCGGTGGGTCTTGGAGATGGATTTGGCGATCGTTTCCACATCCAGCGGACGCAGCGTGCGGATGTCGATCACTTCTGGATCAAATCCGTGGGCGACCAATTCATCAATCGCAGGGCGAACACAACGCGACAGCGGTCTGCCGTAACTGATGACCGTTACATCCTTGCCGGGACGTTCGATATTCGCCACACCGATCGGGATCGTATATTCCTCATCGGGCACTTCACCTTTTTCGCCGAGCACTTTTTCCGATTCGAGGAAAATAACCGGATCATCACAGCGGATCGCGCTTTTAAGCAGACCCTTGGCTTCATAAGGCGTGGACGGGCTGACGACAATCAACCCCGGGATGCGGGTGTAGATCGTTTCAACTCGGTGCGAGTGTGTTGCACCGAGTTGATGGGCGATACCATTGCCGCCGCGGAACACGATTGGCACTTTGATCTGTCCGCCGGACATATAACGCACGTTGGCGGCGTTGTTGACGAGCTGATCGAGGCAAACGAGGGTGAACGACCAGCTCATATACTCGACGATCGGGCGTAAACCCACGCACGCCGCACCGATACCAAGGCCGGAGAAACCCGATTCGCTGATCGGCGTATCGAGCACGCGTTTAGGTCCGAATTGTTCGAGCATGCCTT
>JBBQXB010000067.1:0-18371 GCA_038210015.1 Tepidisphaerales bacterium | reverse complement strand
GATGCGATATTGGCGCGACGAGCCATCAACGTGTTGCACGAATCGCGGCGGCGCTGAATAATCGTCCCCGAAAGTGCCTCAACTACCGCACTCCAGCCGAAATGTTCGGCGTCGTGTTGCACTTCAACCTTTAATTCGCCGGGTCTGCCAATTTTTTTACCGTGAAGCGTTAGGGGATGAGCATAGATAGAGGTGCCGATGTGTAGATCCCATTTCTGGCTGGCAAAACCGTTCTACTGCAGCCAAGTCTCTCTCCTGTCACGCCTGCTGATAGACCGGTCATCGCTCCGGCGGAATTAGAATTGGGTTCTCGACCGTCACAATGCCACATAATGAAGTTATTGACTCGATGCACAATGCGCGTCAGCATGCCAACGTGCAAACTACCCAATTGAAATTTGGATGTCCCCTTTTATACGCCCAAACTCGCCAGGAAAGCCGAAACCCGCTGGCAAAAACTCAACGGGCATGAGATGATTCAAGACGTGATCGACGGCATCGTGTACGTCGACGGACAACGACTCGCCGCTTGAGATGTCGTGGACGTCCACAGCTTTTGGAAATAACTCTTGCCATCCGGCGAACGCATCCCTAGTTGATCCGAAACCATCCATGGCGATCCGTGCGTAATATCCCCGACAGAAAAATGGGCAGACCCGTATTTATTGCCGAATGCGTCTCGCGTTGCTATCGCGATAAAATATGGCGTAATATAAGGTTGTGAATAGCGCGGACAATCGACAATCGGCGTTGGGCGATTACAATCGGTCATCGACCCTGATTTCCATGGGGCGTTTTGTACCGTGAGGAGTTTCGATGGATCAATCTCTGCTGGCCGCTGGCGAACTCGGAAATTACATCGACGGCTTTAAGCTGCTGCCCGTTTTTCTGGTGTCGCTGGGTTGGTTAAAGTTGATGACGTGGGTGGACAAAGATGCACACTCCGCCCATTTGCCGCGGGAAACGGTTAACCTTATCAACCTCGGCGGGTGGGTGCTGGCGATAGGGGTGATGCTGTTGCTTCCCAACATCTGGGCGGCGATCGCGGTATTCCTGTTCTTTTTCTGCGCGGAAATCGCTTATTACTTAATCTGGCGAAATCAAACTGTCGGGCTGAGTGATCTATCCGGCAAGATAAAAGCCGGTTTTGCGAATCTGGGCAAGAAAAAAGGATCAGGTGAAGTCAAAGCGACCGAAGGTGGCGTGGTCGTCATGGATAAGTCGGGCAAACCTTTGCTCGCACCGATCGACGAAGACCCAATCAAACCTGCCTTTGACGCACTCCAATCCTTCCTGCAAGGCCCGATGAAACTTCGCGCCCAACGCATCGATCTTCGCCCCGTCGAAGGCGGATCTGTCCAACGCTACACCGTCGATGGGATGACCTTTGAAGGCAAATCGTTCCCGCGCGATATCGCTTCATCAATGGTTGAGTTGACAAAATCATTGGCGGGGATGGATATCGCCGACAAGCGCAAGCCGCAGACCGGCAAGATCAGGATCAATACTGATCAATCAAAACACGATGTCGATGTCTACACCGCCGGTTCGACCGCGGGTGAGATGTTGAAATTGCAGGTGGATGCTAAAAAGCAAACCGACTACACGGTTGATACGCTCGGTTTCTTAAAAGATCAGTATAAATTGCTGACCGATGTAGTTTCCGATCCCGGCGGGGTCGTGTTGCTGACCGCACCGGAAGGACAGGGATTGACCAATCTTTGCTACGCGATTTTACGTAAGCACGATGCTTTTTTAACGCAAATCCTGACGCTGGAACGCGACCAACGCGCCGATTTGGAAGGGATTCGACACAACGTGTTGCCTGCCAGTGCGCCGCCTGCAGATGAATCGAAACAGATCGAGTGGATGGTGTCGCAGGAGCCGGATATTATCTACATTGATCGGATCGACGACCCGCGATCAGCGATCGACCTGGCAAAATATGCCAAGGGAGGTAAACGCGCCTATGTCGCGATGCGTACAGGCACAGCCTTCGACGCACTAGCTCAATGGCGAAAATTGGTCGGCGATGACGAACTGGCGATGAGCAGCCTCAAACTGGTGATCGCTGAACGTCTTGTCCGCGTGCTATGCACCGCGTGCAAAATCGCCTACACGCCCGATCCTGACGCACTCCGGAAAATGAACATGGCCGCCGACCGCGTGGACAAACTCTTTCAAGCTCGAAAAGAACCGATGCGCGATCAAAAGGGCAATGAAGTCATCTGCCCGTTCTGTCATGGATTGGCGTATGTGGGCAGGACCGGCGTGTTTGAAATGTTCTCGGTCGATGACGAAGTGCGCAAGGCAGTGCTGTCAGGCGGAACGATCAACCAACTGAAATCGCTGTTCCGTAAACAACGTCAGCGGTATTTGCAGGAATCGGCGTTGGCGCGGGTTGAGTTAGGCGATACGAGTGTTGAAGAAGTGCTCCGCGTGCTACGCACGCCGGGCAGTTCACACTCGCGATCGCAGTCATCGAGTAAGTAGTCCGTCGTCTTTTGTGAGCAAAATCATGATTTTCTACGTTATCATTCTTGCGCTGGTCGTTGGCATCACCTACTACCACTACGTCCAAGGCGGATTCACCGCGACCATCAGCGCCGCCTGTGCGCTAATGGCGATGCTTTTGGCGTTTGGGTATTACGAAACAGTCATGGGATTGTTCTCCGCAGGCAAAATGGCGGATTATTCTGCGGGAATGCTGCTTATCGCGATCTATGGATTGAGTTACATCATTCTAAGACTCTGTTTTGATGGCCTGATTCCGGGGAATATCCGCTTGCCGCTGTGGGTGGATCGCGGGTTCGCAGTGGGTTTTGGTTTGATCGCTGCGATTTTTGGGGTGGGCGTGTTTGCGGTCGGTGCGCAACTACTGCCTTTTGGTGCCGCAATCGGCATGCACGCGCGGTACGACATTAACGACCGGCCGGTGGTTATCCCCCGCGCTTATCTTACATCCGCCCGCAATGATGCCGACGCCGAAGTGCGCGATCAATTGGTCAAAGAGGTGTTTGAACCGTCAGCCGCAAATTCGCCTTGGATTCCGGTCGATGATTGGGCATTGGGGATCGTGTCGATCGCCAGTCAGGGCGCATTCGCCGGCAACCACAGTTTCGCGGATACACATCCCGATTTGTTGACCGAAACCTTCGCCAACCGTCTTGGCGCAGATCAGGCTGGAAGACGAGTCGCGGTTAATACCGCCACTGAAAAACAAGTGACGGTGGGGGACAAAAACAGCATCTTCCTCATCCAGCCGGGTTTGATGCAAGGCGAGGATTTTGAAATCAAGAAAATTCGACCGGGAGAAAAACCGTTGACGCTTCCCCCCGCGTCCAACAGTCGCCTGCTGGCGATCCGCGTGAAGTTCGACGACAAAGCCAAAGACTCCGATGATTATGTTCGTCTTACCCCCTCCTCGGCCTTGTTGCTCATGGACGGGCAGACATTTTACCCAGTCGGAGCGATCACCCCCGCCGGGGCGATCGCGCTATATCGTATGGACGACCAGATGCTGATCTCCATGAAAGGCACGCACAACGCCGTCGATCTCGTATATGCCATCCCCCCTGCCGTTTTTGATAAATTGGCGACCACCGGACAGTTCAAACCCGGCAACGCTATTTTGCAGATCAAATTGTTCGCAAGGATTGATCTGACAGGCAAGGGTTTTGATGCGCGATGGGTGCCCTCAGACGAGATAGATCTGCTTACAAAGTCAGCAAAAGCGGCTGGGTAGGGATAGAAGCAGGCATATGCCAAGCAACTGACTGTTTGTGGGGTAACCGGGAAACCGTTGTTTTCACACGAATATCCCATGTTTTATGATTTACCATTGCAATAATGGGCACTGAAAAATAATTTGGCATATTATTTTCAATAAATTACCGATTCAGTCGTAAGTAAGGATGGAAATCGGAACAAGACGGGGTTGTCACCCGTAGAGTCCCGATCGGTCAAGGCATGACCAAAGTTATGAGTCGTATTGAATCAAAACCTGTTACTTCCGCCTCTGTGGATTTACCCAAGGCATTGTTCGGCTACGAAGTGCTTCAACACATCGGAAACGGCGCGGGCAGCCGTATCTACGTGGTTTCACATCAGTCGACCCAGCAACTTTACGCACTCAAGCATGTCGTTAGAACAGACGAGAAATCAGTCCGATTTTTTGAGCAACTGGAAAATGAGTTCACCGTGAGTAAGCAGGTGAAACATAACAACCTGCGATCTGTCATCAATTTCCACATCCATCGCACGTTCATGCTGAAAATGACCGACGCTGCATTGGTGATGGATCTGGTGGATGGCGTTCCGCTTGATGTACGAACACCGCGTCGAATCAGCGATCTGCTAGCGGTTTTTGCAAAAACCGCCGACGCATTGCACGCGATGCACAGTGCTGGGTTTGTGCATTGCGATCTCAAACCCGCGAACATTCTCACCTCCGAAACCGGCAGCGTGCGAGTGATCGATCTCGGCCAGGCCTGTCGCGTAGGCACCGCCAAGGCGCGAATCCAAGGAACACCCGACTTCATTGCACCCGAACAGGTCAAATGCAAACCGGTCCTCCCGCAGACCGATATCTATAATTTCGGCGCGAGTCTTTATTGGTGTTTGACGGGTAAAAAAATGCCGACGCTGTTCACCCTTACCAAAGGCGAAAACAGTTTCCTCGTCGATTCACAAATGGAAACGCCCGCGCAACTCAATCCGCTGGTTCCCCAAAATCTTTCGGCATTTGTTATGGAATGCGTGCGGGTCAATCCATTAAAGCGACCTGAATCCATGTCCGGAGTCAAATCGCGACTCGAAGTGCTGCATCACGCGATGATCAAGGTCGAAGCTGAACGCCGCGCGAACGTCGCATAAGTTGCAACGGATTTACAGGCATTTCATTTAGATTTCATTGATTTTTAATTGGATGATTTTCATCCGGCGAGTAATATTTTCATCAGTGATTACCACTTAATCTGCTGCCTGAATGTAATACTATGAGTCACCCATCTGCGCCCATAGCGGCGTCGCAATCACCCTCCATGACCGCGACCGATGTGCTTGCCATCGATGCTCGGATTCTTCCGCCCAACTCGTCTCACGCCGATCCACTGCATCTGCTTGCTGACGCCCTGCCGCAACTGGTGTGGTTGGCAAAACCCGATGGAATTGCAGAATATTTCAACAGTCGATGGGTGGAATACACAGGCATTTCACTTGAAGAATCGCTCGGTAATGGGTGGGCGAGATTGCTGCATCCTGAGGACCTGGATCGCACGCAAAAGTGCTGGCAGGACGCGATCCACACCGGGCAACTTTATGATATCGAATACCGGCTTCTCAATACCAAAGATCAAAGTTACCGCTGGTTTCTAGGCCGGGGATTGCCCTATCGCGATTCGTCTGGACAGATCGTGCGATGGTTCGGCACTTGCACCGATATTCACGATCAAAAACTAGCCGAGGAAGCGCTCCGCGCCGCCAAAGCGCAAAGTGAAGCCGCAGCCAGGTCACGAGATGAGTTTCTGTCAATCCTGTCGCATGAGCTGCGCACGCCGTTATCAGCGATCATCGGCTGGGTGCAGCTACTGCAAATGGGCGTGCTTGATCAGAAAGAACAAAAAGACGCGCTAAAAACAATTGATGAGCAGGCAAAGCTACAAGCTCAGCTCGTTGAGGATTTGCTCGAAGTCAGCCGAATCATCAACGGAAAATTCAGGATGCGCGATGAAGCTGTTGAATTACACCGCACGATCTCGTCGTCGATTGAAGCGATCCGTCACTCAGCAACGCAAAAGCATCTGACCATCGACTTTGCCGATGCCGACACCTCCGTCTACGTCCGCGGCGACGCCCAGCGACTGCAACAAATGGCTTGGAACCTGCTGAGCAACGCCGTCAAATTCACGCCCGACGGTGGCAAAATCTGCGTACAACTGCACCGCGCCCAATCCTCTGCCCGATTGGTCATCACCGATACCGGGCGCGGTATCGCAAAAGAAATGCTCAAGATCATCTTTGATCGGTTTCAACAATCCGAAATGGGTGCAAACCGCCCGCATGGTGGACTGGGTTTGGGACTCGCGATCGTCCAGCACATCGTCACTCTGCACAGCGGATCAATCGAAGCGGTAAGCAAAGGTGCAAATCAAGGGAGTACTTTCACCGTTCATCTGCCCATTCATGCGATCTGCCCGGATCCCGAAACACTGTCTCAACACCCGCCACAGCTTGCGACTAATTCGCTACAGCACAAACGATTGCTGGTGGTTGATGACGACAAAAGTGCCCGGCAAGTGGTTGAAGCGGTCTTGCGGAATTACGGCGCAGAGGTGACTGTGGCGTCGTCCGCAACCGACGCCATCACAATTCTGGGCAGCCGGGCTTATGATCTGCTGATCAGCGACATCTCAATGCCCGTGCAAAATGGGTACGACCTGATCCGCAATGTCAGACAGCATCATGCCGATTTCCGGAATATGCCCGCGATCGCACTCTCTGCCTGTGCAAGTCCCGACGATCAGGCCGCCGCGTTAGACGCTGGCTTTAACCGTCACATTGCCAAGCCTGTCGAACCACAAAAATTAGTGCTCAGCATCCTCGACTTACTCGAGCGCTTGGCCGTTAAATAACGCGACGAAACAGCATTTTTCGAGTATGAATAGTCCTATGCGTCAACCGCCCGCTCGCGGACAATTCAAGAAACCGCCACTGCGACTTCAGGTTACGACGCTGTGGGATTACCCGTCCCAAGATTATGGCGATACGCATCAAGGCATCCCCGGGTACAAAGGCGCAACACCCAGCTACATCATCTGGAATCTGCTGCAACGCTATACCAAAGAAAATGAGTTGGTCATCGACTGTTTTTGTGGAAGCGGCACGACGTTGGACGTGGCGCGCGATCTGAAACGTCGCGCACTGGGCTACGACGTTCACCCCACACGCAAGGATATTTTCCGCGTCGATGCCCGTAAACTGCCGCCTGAATTATCGAATAAAGCCGATCTGGTTTTCATCGATCCACCATATTCAACCCACATTGATTACGGCCCAGACCCGCGCGACATCGGGAAGTTGTCGGGCAAAGACGGTAAATATTACGATGCCATGGAATTAGTGATGAAAGAAATCCATCGCGTCCTCAAAATCGGCAAAGTCTTCGCACTTTACATCAGTGACAGCTATGAGCACGGGCAGGGCTTTTATCCGCTGGGCATCGAACTATTCAATCGCGCGATCAAGATCGGTTTTACACCCGTCGATATCATTTCGGTCATCCGGCATAATAAAACGCTCGACATGGGCAACTACCGCAAAGCCGCAGAGGAACAAAACTTTTACTTGCGGGGATTCAATTATCTGTTCATTTTGCGGAGGTGATTATCGATTCGCGTTCTGGCGTCGTTGTGGTTCATTGCTCACGGTACGGCTCGATGCCGAGCAATGTATTCAACGGCGTCCACGTCAATCCGCTCTCCCGCGCCGCACGGATGATTTGCGGCAACGCCTGAATTGTTGGTATCGGATCGCGCCGTGATGCGTTATCCCGCCCATCGTGCAACAACAGGACCGCACCGTCGTTCAGCCCGGGTATGATGCGATCGCGGATGCGTTCCGCAGTTGTCGCAACCCCATCCATCCCACGCTTGGTCCACATAATGCAGGCATGACCTGACGCGCAAACCGCGTACATGTTGATCGGCGTGCGAACCCCCATCGGCGGACGAAACCAAGCGGGAGTGACGTCGACAATCGACTGAATAATCGCATCGGTCTGCTCGATTTCCCGTCGCCAATAGCGCCAGCCGCGCAGCATACTGTAATGCGAGTGCGACCAGGTGTGATTCGCGACAATATGCCCCTCCCGCACCATCCGTTGCAATAATTCCGGATGCCGCTGAACGTTTTGGCCTATCACAAAAAATGTAGCGGGCACATTTTCTGACTTCAGGATATCGAGAATCAAATTCGTCGCGCCGGGCAACGGCCCGTCATCGAACGTGATCGCACAGCGGTTCTGTCCGACGATTCCGCGTTCGTAGACATCACCAAACCAAGCGCGTCTGACAATTGATCGACTCATCGCTGCACCCGAAAATCAGAATCAGGCTCGAGCGTTTTCAATACGTCCCGCGGCAGGACAGGTCCCTTCAAGCGGTCGGTCATCGAAATCACAAATGTTGCAGAATTGATCTGATTCAGCCCGCCATGCGTGGATTGCATATCGATCCACTTCTCATATTCAGGTTTGCCGGTGCTATACCCGTCGCGAATCGATACCAAAACCGTTGGCGTGCTGATGACCAACCGACCCATCGCAGCCGCCAGGCGCGCCGGAGCATTCGGAAAGGCATGATCGACCGTTCGCGCCAGCCATTCTGCCTCAGTCAGATAAACATCACGTAGATCGGGATAACCTAAAACGTCGTAATCAATAGGCGAGTATGCATACCGATCACCTTGGGTCAGAATCGCCGCCGAACCGTTCCGCGACCGGACGATCGTGCGATCGGCTTGTCGGTACATCGCCAGTTCCACTGCATCGTTCCGCAATAACGCCGCTGCCGCGCCGGCAGGATCTTTGGTGTGAATGGCAGCGGTCGTCACCAATCCGTTGATACTAACGACGACATCCCGATCCGATTTCAAACTTGTCGAGACGCGATAACCCGCATCTTGCAATGTCTGGTCGAGCGTGACATTTTTCGTCGGCGTCAGATTATGCCCGTGGTCGGCCATCATTGAGATACGAATCGCACCGCGACGCTCGTACAGTAATCGCAAGCACAACTTTCGCGCACCGTCGAGCACTTCATCGATACCTTGTTTGCCATACTTGCACGCCATCGACGCAGCACTGGCGAAATAGACGCACGTAACGCGATCCGGCGATGCTTCAATCGCATCATACGCCCGCTGCAATTCAGCGGCGTACCAGGCACGGGGATCAAGGAAGCTCAATCCGTGTTCATCATAGGTCGCGTGATAACGTGTGCGGCGTTCCCACGGCTGCTCACCGCCTCGCACGCGAGACCAGAGATCGCCACGATATCTTCCCAGTCGCGGATCAAACTGCGTATCGATCACGCCCGGCAACGGCGGCGCGTTGAAAATCTCCGTATAGCAAATCTCAGTCAAGGACGGAAACGGCGCGATCATCTTCACGGGCGGCTTAAACCATGCGAAATCGCCGTTTTCGTAACGATTCACAAACGCGGAATAAGGCACGGAATCAAGCAAGATAATAACATGCGGCAGATCGGCGTCAGCATAATCGGCAAAGCGATAGATACGATCGGCAGCACCATCTTCGTTGTCGTCGTAGGCCACACGATCCGCACCGACCGCAAAATCCGCTTTGCCGTTCTGATCGACATCCATCCAACGCAATCCTGACAATTCTTGAACGGTGTTAGCGTGAAATGTAAACCGCTCGCGCGGCGCAAAACTGCATCCGGTGCAAATCGCCAGAAGTAAGATCATGACGATTCGCATTAGTTGATCCCCCGTCGTTTTGCGATGATCAAAACCATCGGCCAGAGTATAAATAGCGTGCCCAGCGTACACCCCGCAACGCCCACGATCACCAACACGCCCAGTGATCGCACCGCAGGCACACTCGTCAACGCCAGCGAACCAAACCCGATGATGGTTGTCATCGCACATGTCGTCATCGCCTGCACACTTGCGACAAAATGATATCCCATTTCGCGCAGTGTATTCTTCCGCAATCCGTCGACAGCGAAAATGCCAAAATCAATATTGATCCCCAGCAACAAAGGCAGCATCACCATGTTGACAACATTTAACGTCAAACCGCTGATCTGCATCGTCGCGACTAGAACAATCATGCTGACAATCATCGGGACGACCGCGAGGATCGCGAGTAAAAGCGATCGATAATGCACCGCCAGGTAGAGCGCGACGCAACCGATTGCCAGGATCGCAACCCGCGGTAAATCCCGCTGCACGCTGCCCAATGTCCGCTGGCTGAGCACTGACATGCCCGTGAGTGTCACCCCCGGCGAATCATCGAGCAACCCGCCAATGCCGTAGATCAGTCGATCCATCTGCTGGCGAGACTCGGTCGGTTGAGTCAGAAATAAATGCAAGATCGCTTCATGGCGATCACTCACGCGCGGCAAGACGGTCTCTGCCAAATCGGGATACATTTTCAGATCGCTGATCGACGGCACATGCGCCGGTTGCAACAGCTTGGGCAGATAATTGCGATAGTTCGCGTAGGCAGCCGGATCAAACCCACTTTGCTGAACCGCCTGATCGAAATCTGAAACAATCTGCGTGACCTGTTCATCGGTGAATGCCTTTTGTCGTTGCCAAGCGGTCATTGGCGTTGGTAGGAGTGACGATACGCCGAATACCCCGCGAATACCCCGCAATTTCGCATCATCGGCGGTCAGTTGCGATGTTGCACGCGCGGTGCGTTCGATCAGTTGTTCGTCCGAATCCCCCTCGACATAGACCATCACCGATCCGCCCTCAAATCCCATACGCGTTGCAATGTCTCGCTGCGCATTCAATGGCGGATTGGGTTGGGGATGAAGATTGTGCATATCGGCATCCTGTCGAGTCAGATCAACGGTGGCAGCAACAACCAGAAATGGAATCAAAACAAATCCGCCGCAGACCAGCAACACCGCAGGCCTTTGCCACGGCGATTTGCGAAGATAAAATCTCGGTGTCGCAACGGTGGATCGCAATGACAACAATGCCGGCATAATCGTTACAGACGCGATAAACGCACCAACCAACGCCAACGATCCTACGAATGCAAAATCACGCAGCAACTGCACATGCGATATTCCAATCACCGCAAACCCAATCACCGATGTCGCACACGCCGCCAGCAATGACCCGATCATTCTACCAGTGAGTTGCGATGCAGACGGATGCTGCCGGTAATGCGCCAGCAGATGAATCGTGTAATCAATCCCGATCCCGCCCAACGCCCCGCCGATCACCATCGCCAGCGGCGTGACGGTCGAACGAAAGCAGGCATAGACGCCAAACCCAATTACAATCCCCGTTGCGACAGGCACAAAAGCAACCGTGAATGTCCAGATCGGGTGTCGATACAAAAGCGACATTATTATCGCGAGTAAAACCACCGTCGAGACGGAATTATTGATCGCATCGCTTCGAATCGCTCCAGCATTGTGGGCAGCGATTGCGTATCCGCCGCTGATACGAACAGTAAGATGATTCTCATTGCAGCTTTCTACGATTTGCGTCACGCGTTCAGTTAACCGCGTGGAAAAGTCGATATTACTCAGTGAGCGTTGACCTTCAATTCGAATCAATAAATCGCGGCCTGCAAGTGAAAAAAATGCCGCACCGTTCATCGCAGGCGGTGCGATGTCACGCAATCGCTCGGCCAGCAATTCGTGCAGGCGCAACGGGTCTTGCAGGATCGCTTTCGCCACGCCCCCCGCTGCCGGTCCGGGTGCGGCGAGCAACGCCTCATTCCGCGCAAATTGCTCGATCATCGCCTGTTTAGTCAGACGATCGCGGGCTGTTTGCAGTTGCGAATCGGTCAGATAAAGCAGACCTGCAGGTGCGACCACCTGTTCGACAAACTCCCGCGATTGCAGCGACGGGCGGTATCGCACGCCGCGTACTAATTCTCCCGCCTCTGTCGTAAAACGCTGCGTGAGACGCTCGGCAAAATCGGTCAGTTGTGTCGCATCAAATTGCTCATCGGGCAATGAAACCATCACCAATAGTTCTTCAGCCACCGGAAATCCGTCCAACACACGCCCCATCGCAATCGTCGCGGGATCAGTCGGATCGAGCATCGCGTTCAATGATGTTTCGGCCTGCAGACGGGTTATCGCAACGACACTCAGGATCGTCAAAATCGTTGCGATCAACAGCGTTGCGATCGGGTATCTTGCGGGTGCGCCCAGCCAATGTTTCATGGCAACGGCTCCGCACGGGCTGGCGGTTTGAAAGCAGTCGGCGCGAGCAACTGATTAAAACTCACATCGCCGAATCGCACTTCGAACGTCCCCTGCTGACTTATCGCGACCATTTTCATTGGCCAGGTGAATTGATCGATAACGCGATAATCTGAAAGCTTCAGTTCAAACCGCGTCACACCTTTGGCATCGTTGATTTGATACCACTGAAGAACGCGTGTCGCACGATCGTACCGACGGGTTTCGGTCGCATCATTTTCGATCTCATGCTCCGCCACCAATTGGTTGCCGTCGATGCGAACGATTCCGGCGGGTGATGATGGCAACAGTACTTCGATAAATCGCTTGACGATATCGCGTGTCACGTGCGTGGCCTCTCGTGCTTCTTCACGGGGTGTGTATTGCCACGCGCCTTGGGGATTGATCGTCAGGTCAAACACCGCTTGTCCAAGCTTCCATGCACGGACGCGGATTTTGTCAGGCCGCTCGATCAGGATCGCCGCATCAAGCGATACCGATTGGGCTTCAGATTTTAGAATCAATTCTGCGGAGGATTGAATACTGCAAATGCGTTGTGACTGGTGAATGATCGCCTGATAGGTTGATTCTGCATCGATCAGGGGATAGGTGGGGAGTGTTTGTCGCACACACCCCGCGACACATATTATTACGATCAAAAAGAGTGATTTCATGCGATCTCCAGTTGATGCCGCAATATCTTGCCTGTTGCGGATCTGGGCAGGCTGTTGCGGATTTCGATCAGTCGCGGCACTTTATACCCCGCTAGCTGGCTGCGCACATGCTGGCGCAACTGTTGCACGTCAGGCGGATCATTCGGATCAACCGGCACCACCACCGCGCGCACTTTGCAGACTGTTTCACTTAACCGCAGCGGCAAGACCACCGCTGACGCGACCTGCGGGTGGGTCAATAAAACTTCCTCGACTTCCAACGGGTTCACTTTCGCCCCCCCGACATCAATTAACAATTTTAATCGACCCGTGAGCATCAGTTCGCCGGATGACGTTGTTTGCCCGATGTCGCCGGTGGGAAAATGTCCATCAATGAGTTCAAGAGAATCACCGACATATTCATTCAACATCGACTGCGATGCGATCAAAATCTCATTAGTTTCTGGATTGATCTGCATTGAAACGCCATTGCAGGCACGCCCCACCGTGCCCGGCGTATCGCGTGACGGATCATTCACGAAAACAGACCCCAGTTCAGTCAAACCGTACACCTGGCCCACGCGAACGCTCGTTCGTGACTCAAACTTTGACGCAACCGACACCGGCAACGTCGCGCCGGCAGTGTAAACACGGCGCAGAGAGGATGTCGATACATCGGCGGTTTGATTCAACATTTCAATGATCGACGGTACGGCAGGCAGTATCGTCGCGCCGGATTGAATCGCCGTGGTGATCTGTTGCAAATTCAGCCCGTCACATAGCAGTACAGTCGATCCCGCCAACAGCGGCGCGAGCAACCCATGCTCCATCCCATACGAATGCACAATCGGTACAGCGGCGATGACGCGATCGGCTGATGTCAAACCGATTGCGTCAACCATATTCTTCGCGACGACATCCAATGATTGTCTCGTCCGTAACACGATTTTCGGCATTCCGGTCGTGCCGGAACTGCAAAGTAAGATCGATCCAGCATCAGGTTGTAACCGCGATGTTTTATTCAACGCGCGATCCAACTCCGCAGGCGGGGTGTCGGGCGACGACGGGAATACGATATTTCCCATCAGAAGGTGTGCGATGAATTGAATCGGATACTCGATCCTGTTAGACGATTGCACCAATACTCTGCCGAAGGTCTGATTTTCATGAACGAACGCGTTTACCCGATCAACTAATTCACGATAGCTAAGCGAGCGGCGCGTGCCGACCTCGTGAAACGCAACATGCGAACCATCGCGATCCGCATGTTCCACCACCCGTCGCCATAGTCCCCATTCGTTCATGCAACCTCCTGCGCGTAAGCAGGCATGGGGGTGGCTTCGACAGGTTGTTCCCTTAAAAGGCTGCAACTTTTACGTCGGGGCACGAGCGGTATATAGCGTTGAACCGCTACGCAGAAGTGGAAAAAATGCAATCGCCAGCGAAGCGCCCAAACTGGCTTTGGAAACACCTGTCCTGCCAGCGTGCTGATGACCGCGCGATGGACCTGTAGCGGGCCGGTGCCGTTCATGAATAACTCGCGAAAACTATGTTTATAATAGTTGCGAATCAGTTTCCAGAAAACGCCGGAACTGCCTTCAATGAAACGGATATAACGCTTTCGCGCCGTCGCAGGGGCGATGTTTCTATGCAGCATCTGCGTTGCTAAATCGGCTGCTTGCTTTCCCCCGATCATGGCGAGCGTAACACCTGTTGAAAAGATCGGGTCAAGAAAACAGGCCGCATCCCCGACGAGGAAATATCCCTCCCCCGCGAAAGGCTTGCAGGTGTAACTAAAGTCGGCCAACACTTCATTGGTTGCCGGGCCAGTCGCGTGCTTCATCCGATCGTGAACAATCGGACATCTTGCGATCGCCCATTGCAGCAATTGATCGGGTGCGGCATCAATTTGTTTGACGAATTTGGGATGGGTGACGAAACCAACGCTGGTTTTGGTTGCTGACACACCGATCAGCCAGAACCAGCCTTCTTCGCACATGATGATGGTCGGATGTCCGGTGGCGTCGCCGGGAAGCCTTCGGACATTATCAAAGTGCTGGAAGTAGGCGACTTTTTGCAGCTCGGGGTCTTCAAATCCGCGTCTTGTTTTCAAATGCCTGCCCACAACCGTGCCGTGTCCAGAGGCGTCGATCAACACACGCCCACGCACCGCTTCACTGGCGGTTTGCACAACAACGGCATTGTCCGCCAATTGCACGATTTGCTTGACCGGAGTGTTTTCAAACACCGTCGCCCCGGCGATCCTCGCCTGATCGAGCAGCATCTTGTCGAGATACGACCGCTCGATATTAAAAACCGGAAAACCCGGCAAAAGTCCGTCGGTAAACCGAAATTGCAGCGTCTTCGGATCATTCCCGAAACCAAACTCCGCGCCCATTTTGGTGACATGCGGCAGCTTCTCGATTTCAGACGCGATGCCTAATTCCCTCAACAGCGGAATGTTGCGGGGCAGGATCGATTCGCCGATATGAAATCGCGGATGCTGATCCTTCTCAAATAAGCAAACGCGAAACCCCGCGCGTGCCATCACCATCGCCGCCGTGGATCCGCCAGGCCCGCCGCCGATGATGATTGCGTCGTATGGGTCGATCATTGCGGATTCACTTCAGTCGCGACGCCCTCGATTTCAACACGCAGCTCAGGACGACACAGATCAACATTCAGATACTCAATCTGCGGCACGCCGGCGAATTCTCGGGTGCAACGATGTTGGATCACCGCCAGATCAGACATGTGGGGATAATAAACCCGAAGTTGCCGAAAAGCATGTAGATCGCCTTTGACACGCGCATGTTTCAGTAGTTGGACAAGGTTGTTCAAAGTGACTTCGATTTGATGATCCGCATCACCCGGTACGGATTCTTCACCAGTAATCGCAGCCGTACCGGAAACCAGAAGCAAATTTAGCGTTCGTGTCGCCCGCGCAAAGCAAGGCGGACGCGGACCGAATCGCGACGAATATTGGACGGCGGGCGTTTGCATCGGATTTTGCACGGTTTGATACGCGTCGGCGGCGACGAGTGCGTGGATGGATAGATCATCACTGGCGGTGCCTACGCCTGACGCTGCAGGCGCGAGATTTTCAAGTTGATGCGCACCGCGAAACCATTCGCGCATGCCGGCGTAGCGGCCTTCGTTAAAAGCCATATACCGATTGCAGCCTGGCCGGGTGGTTGCCAGCAGGTCGGGGATGAAGTTCCAGATTCTTAGGATGTTGGGCAAACCAGACGCCTGCACTTTTTCAGATAATTGCCTGTAGGCGATGTGTGCCTGATCGCGCAATTGATCTTCATTCATCGCCCGTGCGTCTGGCACGGTTATTGAGACGATCCGCGCTTGTGGCAGCATCTTTTGAACGGCTGTAGGCACGTCGGGGATGTCAGTCGATCGGTTCATCAACGCGCTACTTTCACCGACGATACAACGCCTGAAAAATCGGAACAAAGAAGAGAAAACTCGCTTGCCTCGTCAGCAAGCAGCATCGCCGCAAGCGATGCCAGCGCGTGGGCGCTGAATAACTCACCGGTCTCGCCATAAAAATTGCGGATCGTCGCATCGGGAGCATGACGCGCGATGGCGCGGCTTTCAAATCCATCCAGCCACGTGTGATTCGCAGAGTTGACCATTGTTGACGCGGGCAACATCGCGCGGGTGACAGTATCGCAAAGGCGATCCGGCGAACCCGATGCAGACGCGCTACCGACAATTTTTCCGTACACCCGCGCGTTCCTAGCGGCTGCAACGTGATCCGCTTCAAGGATGATCGCAATCGCGCCGGGTTGGTTCATAAAACCGTTCGTCCCACGCAATCGGCAATGCGCGTATACGTCGTTGACGATTTGGTAGGCTTCTTCTCCGGCGCTGACGATTACGCGATCGCAATCGCCAGACTCGATCCGCATCGCTGCGAATCGCAGTGCATCCAGTCCGCTGGTCCGCGTACCGATGATGGTCTGGCAGGCCTGACTTAAGCCGAGCATGAGTGACAGTTGTGCCGCCGCCGCGTTGGGGACGCCTTCTGCGAACAGCATCGGATTGGCGGCGGCCATACCCTCGCGAACGATCTGCCCGTAATAGTCGTGGCTATACGCGGCCGAGCCGTGCATCGTGCCGAGAATGCCAGCAGCAGCAAATCCCGGTTCCAATTTCGCATCGGCGATCGCGATCGACACCGCAGCGAGCGTCATTTTGACATACGCACTCATCCGCCTGGTGCGGCGGGCGTTCAGCAAATGCTCAAAATCAACATCCGCCAATGTCGCATTCGGATCGAATGAAACTTGATCGCGAATCCTTGCAGCAAAGGCGTCGTTCCCAATTGCACCGGGCAACAACACGCCCACGCCGGTGATAACGGCGTGAGTTTTAGCAATATCGGTCGGACGAGAATATGCGGGTTGTTGAAGACCAGATGCCGCCGATAGCACTACGCAGGTATTCGCGCCGCCAAAACCCAGCGAAGTGTTCAGCGTGTGCGTGATTGCGGCGGGTTGAGGCTTTGTATGGGTGACGTTCAGTTGCGGATATTCGACCTGTTGCGGATCAATGTTGGCGGTGGGCGGGACGATTTGATCGCGGATCGCCAGTGCAGAGAGGATCAATTCCGCTGCACCTGCGCCGCCGAGCGTATGGCCGAGATGGCTTTTGAAACCGACGACCGGGACGCAGTTCGCATCATCACCCAGCAGCGATATCAGTGCAGCGGCCTCGCTTGAATCGTTGTCGGGCGTGCCGGTTGCGTGGGCGGCGATCAATCCCAGTTGTTGCGGTTTTACTCCCGCGCGATCCAGTGCTTGCTTCATCGCGACCAACGCACCATCGCCGGTTGGGTGCGGCTGGGTGAGGTGGTGCGCATCGGCGGATTCACCCCACCCCGCCACCGTCGCAAATGAGCGATTCGCATCGGATTGGCGTTGCAAAATGACAATCGCGTAGGCTTCGGACAATTTCATCCCCACCCTGCCGCGCGTGAAGGGTCGCAGAGGCGGTTCGCTGACCAGCCGCAACGAATTAAATCCCGCCCAGGCATATTCGCTCACAGCGTCATATCCGCCTGCGATCACGATGTCGGCTTGATTGCATTGAAGCAACGATACCCCCAACGCGATGCTGCCGAGGCTGGATGAACAGGCCGAGCAGGTTGTCGCACTTCCTCCCCCGATTGGAAGATGCGCGGTCGCGAGCCGTGCAATGTCGCCGGTTAGAAATTGTTTCAATTCATCGTAATTGTCGGAGCGTAAAAATCGTCCCGCTGCCCGCATGCCGTGCAACGTCGTGCCGAGCATCAGATGAATACGCGCAGGATCACAGGGCAACGACTCAGTCAACCCCGCCGATAAAAAGGCAGCATCAATCGCGTAGCGCAGATAGCGTGCCTCACGCGGCAAATCAGGTGCAAATTCGTCAGGCAGATCAACCGCCTGTCCCCCATTTTTCCCAGCGGGCAGCGGCGATTCCAATGCGGGCATTGATCCCATTGCGTCACGACAAGCCAGCACGTTACACCATGTTTCGTCGGCGGTCGCGCCGAGGGGCGTGACCAGACCAATGCCTGCGATGCAAATAGCGGGTGACTTATTGAATGGCACGATCAGCATCCTCAACGAACGCGGCATCCAGAACAAGCCATTGACGTGGATATCGCAAGATGAACTTTTCGATCGCCTGACCGATCTGCTCGATCGCGTCGGCTGCAAACGGATCAATCGCGGGTTCGATCAATACCCGGTATCGCTTG
>JBBQXB010000066.1:0-18923 GCA_038210015.1 Tepidisphaerales bacterium | reverse complement strand
ACCGTGGCGGGCAAGATCATCAACGCCGACCTTTTCATGGCGTACGGCGCGGTTGGCGGCAACGATTATCTGGAGTTCGCACCAGGATTTAATGCCGATCTGGGCACCGGCAAAAACGATATCCAAGGCGGGCTTTCCACGCTCCGAGTCACCGATACCATCCTGCGAACGCACGCGTCACAAAATCTACCCAGCGTCTGGAAACATACGCAAGATAACCAATCCGGCGGGTCGGCGGTCACGCATCACGGGTTAATAATTCTTGGCGTAGGCAACACCAGTAGTCCAGCAGTCACCCCTTCGACCACCACTCGCTGGGAAGTGCGATCGAATACGCAGATGTACGATGGTGGGATCAACTGGGGCACGGATTGGACGCTGGACGTCGCAAACGGAATCAGTCTGATCAGTGATACCACCTACGAACAAACGCTTGGCCCGCACGTCAGCTTCGGCGATCAACGTAACGACGACATCGGCGCCAAACTCACCAAAACTGGAACCGGCAAACTCATGATCGCGCGTGGCGGTGTCCAAGGATACGCCCCCGGTGCGGTGCTGGAAATCCAGCAAGGCGAAGTGGAGTTTAATTCAAATCCCACACAAACCGCGCCGACCTACTATACATCCAGCGCATCAGGACAAAATCTGGATGTCACAGTTGCTTCGTCTTCGGCGGTGACGTTTCATTCCTATAGTTGGCCGACTCCGACAAACTGGAATAACGCCGCCGATACGCGGGTGAATAACCAGCATGAGGTGAAGTCGATCAATTCCAGCGGCACGATCACGCTGGGCGGGCTTAGCGACTATACGCCGCGCGGGGTGGATCTCACCACGCCGTTGGTAATCGCTGAAACCGCCGGACTCAGCGACGCTTTTCTGGAAGTCTCCGGGGATGTGATTCTTGGGGCTACCAGTACGTTTAACCTTTATCTCAATGCTTCGGACGCGTCAGATAGCTATCAGATGCTCGTTAATGGCACGCTGTCGCAGGCGGGGCTATTGAACATCATTGATGCCGGATCGCTGACGACGGGCGTTTATGATCTGTTTGATGCGACAACCTTCAGCGGCAACTTCACGCTCGTCTTGCCGAATGGCATGGATGGTTCTTACAACCCCATCAACGGCGTGCTGACGATCGCCGAAGTTCCCGAACCAACAATGATCGCATTGCTCTCCGGCGGTGTGATCATGCTCGCTCGCCGACGCAGATAATAAATGATGGTTTAGCGCGGATAAAGCCGAAAATTGGCGCGCGCATCAGTAAAATATCCGTGCATTCAGCATCGCTGCGGGAAAAAAGTGTATTTCTGCCAAAAAATGGTGAGTGTCGCGTTCGCGTTGCTTGGTCATTGCCAGGCGATGCAAGTATACCGCACGCATGAGCTTTGCATCACATAACTCTCGTCTGCATCAAATGATCGGCTGTTGTGAACGGGAGTTAAAACTTGACACAATCGGGGTTGAGATTAGAGTGTGCGTGAGTCGATTTGTTGGATCGTTAAGGGAAGGATTCCCGATGATGATCTGATGTAGCGGAGGCGCATCGCGACCGGTCGCCATGGGTATGGCGGAGGATCGGTCGGTTTTTCGCTCGTGCACCCCCTTGTTTTGCACCAGTGATCCGGACGCCATAGCGTCCAAGGAGCCAACCTGTGAGTCCCTTGACAAAGTTGTTTGTTGTGTTGCTCGTTCTCGTGTCAATCATCTTGACGGCGGGCGTGGTAACTTTTGTAAATAAGCTCGATCCGATCCAGAAAAATCTGGACACCGAACGCGCCAAGAGCAAGGCCTCCAGCACGCTGGTTGAAAGCCTTCGCTTGGATAACGCGGTGTTGAAGGATCAAGTCGCCGCCGCCATTCAACAGGGTGCTGCCACCGCGCAGACGTTGAACAACTCGATCCAGACCCTGCGAACGCAGGTCGAAGATCGCGATGCACAGATCGCCGCTGCCAAGTCGTCGATCGCGACGCTGACCAGCACCGTCAACAGCAACAGCACAGCGTTGACCGCCAGCGAAGAAAGCAAGACCAAGTTGCAGGATCAGGTCGCGTCGCTGCGTAAAGATGCCGATGAGCGTCTGCGTCAGGTCGCCGATCTGAACACCCGCGTCAGCAATCTGGTTGCCCAAAATGCGGTACTCGAACGCGAACGCCGCAACCTCGCCGAGCAGGTTGTCGCATTGCAACAGACCTCCGACCGTATGGGCAAATTGTTGAAAGACAATGGCGTGCCTGAGAGCGTGATCGCCGGCGGTACGCCTGCCGGTACGAAGTATGGTGCCCCTGCCATCAATGGCGTCATCCGCGCCCGCCGCAATATCGCGGGTAAGGAATACGCCACGATCTCGATCGGGTCGCAGGATCAGGTCACCAAGGGCATGGAGTTTAAGATTCTGGATAAAGAAACCGGCTCGTTCCTGGGTATCCTGACAGTCGATGTCGTGGACGCCAACGAAGCGATGGGCCAGATCGTCGCCGACCCGACCAACCTTGCTGAGATCAAAGCGGGCAACGTCGTCAAGACGCAGATATAATGCATGAATCGTGGTTCGTGGTTCGTGGTTGATGGTATAAATTAGGAAGTGTGTTATGAGCCGACTCGGAAGCGCTGACGTAATCGTTCAAAAGCCGACCAACAACATGTACACCGCATTGGCGGCAGCTGGGTTCGTGCTGGTCACGACCGGGCTTGTGCTGTTCTATCTCAAGGCCGAAGTCATCTTGGGCGCGGGTGTGCTGATTCAGCAGTAGTCGCCGCGACATCAGTTATTAAAAAGCATACGATGGACAGTTGGTTTATCCGGCTGTCCATCGTTTTTTTTGTGGGTGTAGGGGGCGCTGGTGGGCGTACTGGTGGGCGTAAAGACGGCGCGAGCAAGCTCGCGGCTAAACGAGACATACTTGGGAGATGCGTCGGTCAATGCATACGTCCGGACATGCCACTTCCATAGGTCATTTCTGACCTTCTACTGACGACTCACCACAGACTACTGACGATTCACCACTCAGGACTGACGATCACTCCGGACGAATGAGAATCAGAAGCACCGGAATCTCTCGCGTCCGTCGCTGACACTGCGGGCTGTTTCTTCTTGGGTGCATTGTGGGTATCGTTCTTGTCGATGGGATGGCTGGAACGATGGAGATTTCGACGTAAGGGCGGGCCGATGGTGCGCCCGTGGTCGATCGCCGGACCGGTGTTGGTGTTGCTATTGGCGTCGCCTCTGATTCGTCCGTTGTTTTCGCCGGCTTCCCTGACCCCGCGGGAAGCGATGACGCTCGAAGCGGTCCGGTCCGTGCTGCGACATCATTCGCTTGAAATTGATCCGCGTCGGGTGACGCAGGCCGAGGCGGTCTATTTTGATGGGCAGCACTTCTTTTCGCTGGATGCGCCGGTTTTTCCGGTCATTCTGTCCGGCATTTCATGGCTGATCGAGCGTGGTGGGATTCTGATCGACGAGAACGCGGTCCTGCACGAATATCTGCTGATTCTGTTTGCGATCACCCTGCCGACTGCGATGTCGTGCGGATTGATTTATCGTATGGCCCGATCGTTTGAACTGCAGCGATGGTGGCGGATGATGATCGCCCTTGCTGCGGTGCTGGCGACGGGCTGGTTTAGCTATGCGGTCGTGCTGATGCCTCAAGCGCTCTCGGCGGCGATGGTGGTTGTCGCGGCGGCGAGCGTGTGGCATCTATCGAATGCGAAAAATCCGATGCTCGCAGTCGGCTGGCTGGCGATCGGAGCGTTCTGCGCGTCGGTCGCTGCGGTGATCGACTTCAACGCGGCGTGGATGCTACTGTTGATGCCGATCATCGTGCTGGTGCTGAAACTGCCTTGGCGTGTGCGGTGGATGGGCATGCTGCTGGTGATCGCTGGGGCGGCGGCACCGATCACATTGCACGCAACGCTAACGCCTGCAATCACCGGCGACCTGCTACCGCCGAGATACCACGCGTCTGAGCTGGTTTCGCAGGTGCCGATGTTGCTGGGACAAATTGACGATTCTGAACCTGTCGATGCGTCGATCTGGATCGGTATTGGACGGGTGCTGAACCGCGCGATTGTCTTCACGATTGGCGATCACGGAATATTCAGCCATTTCCCGGTACTGGTGATCGCAATGACCGGGGCATTGATGGTGCTGCATCGTCATTGGGGACGGGTGCTGAAATTTCTCGCAGGCGGGGTCGTGGTTGCGATCGCGGTGCAACTGATCGTACGGATGACGATTCGCGTGGATATGACACACCTGAGCTTCGCAGCGCCGGGGATGGTCGCGATGCTGCCATTGCTGGTTTTGTTTAGCGGAGCATGGATTCGCCGATCGCACGGGGGATTGGTATGGACGGTCGCAGGAATCGCATTAGGCGTAAGTGTGATGGTCACATTGATCGGCGCGACCGGACCTGCCCCGGCCGATGGCTTCTCGCGTTACACCGCCGCCGAAGCGGTCGAGCGGCTTTTCAGCCGCAACTCGGAAGCGCGTTCTGTCGTTGCAAAATCACGATAATGCGGATTCACAACGATTTGGGAATCATTGTCGATTCACCGTTTGCGATAAATATCGCGTCGGTGACCGACATCCACGACAAGCACAATCAACTTTTTAACTTCGATGGAATAGAGATCACGCGGTAGTCGCCAACGCGGATTGGGTAGACTTTGAGATTGGTTAATTTGATTGAACCCACGTGGCGCGACCGATCTTCGACATCATGCGCTGCTGTAATGTGCGCTCAAGACTTTCGATTACATGCTGCGCATCGCTTAGATAAGTCACAGTGTAGGCCAAGAATCACAACCCAACCTTTTTCATGCACTCCGCTTGCGTTACTGCTTTGACATTGCTCTCGCGCCACTCCTTGATGTGCTTTTCTGCGATTTCAGCATCCATCTGATCCTGCTCGACCTGCGATAATTCCTCATACCGCTACTTGGGGATCACGACATACTCACGCTTGCCAATTTTTAAGGTAGATACTCATGCTAAGTATTTTAGCATGGAAGCAGGCAATTGGCGGGAGAATTTTGCTATTTGCCCTTCGAGCACTTCCGCGCTACGGATACTGTCGCATCTGTTCGACCAGCGCATCGCGGGCTTTCGGGGCTGCGGTCAGAAATGGCACTTTCGCGCCGGCGTAGCTCTTTAATGAGTAGGGAAAAATGGGCTGACCTTGCAGGTCGGTGATCGTTCCGCCGGCTTCGATCACGATCGCAGCGGGTGCGACGCAATCCCACAATTTTCCATTGACCGTCACCGCGCCGTGCGCCACCCCTGATGCCACTTGGACGGATTCGATCGCCGCTGATCCGAAGATGCGGATCTTCCAATTCGTCTGGCTGATCCATTTGCCTGCCCAGTCCGGACAGTGGCCATTCTTATCGATCAGGTTGCTGGTCAACATCAACACCGAGCTATCACTCAGCGGCGTATCCAGCGTCTGCACTTTTCGATTGCCCATCCAAGCCCCTTCACCTTTGGCGGCGCAATACACGACGTCGCGAGTGACATCATAAACCACGCCCAACACTGGCATGCCGCGATCCAGCAAGCCCATGCAGACGCCCCAGATGCCGATGCCGGAAATGAAATTGTTGGTTCCGTCGATCGGATCGATCACCCAATTTCTGCCGTCGATATTCGGACATTCGAAGGTGATTGAATCGCCGGTGTCGCTTTCTTCGCCGATGATGCCGTCGGTGGGGAATCGGCGTCGTAAGGCGTCGAGAATATGTCTCTGGGTTGCGCGATCGGCTTCGGTGACGGCCTCTGCGGTGGTGGTGGCGTGGGTTTTGGTCAATCGTTCGACCGACCCGTAATAACGCATCGCCACCTTCCCCGCGGCCCGTGCGGTCTCAACGGCGAACTGTAAATCATGTGCTAGGGACATTTACGCAGAATAGGACGAATCAACAGTTACGCAACCATCCCCATATTTGCTGCAACCAATTTTATCCTCGCAGACTTCAATGCCTTCATTGCATCTTTTGCCATAACGAAGGCTTCTGGAATAGTCTCTGCCTCGGTAACCAACCCCGGCACATCAGGACACGTTACCGTAAAACCCCCCTTCTTCTGCGGGATGCAGAATCAGGCTGATCTTGCCATCGGAAACTGTTTATTTCTTGGACGCCTTAGACGTACACTAACCGATTTCGCCTGTCGATTTCCATCCTTTCTTAACGGCTTGCACGGAATAGCCACTACACTCGCGTTTATGAACGATTACCGATGGCTCGTGTATGCCCTGCTTTCGGCGCTGGCGGCGTCGTTTGTGGGGATATTTGGCAAAATCGGCATGAAAGATGTCGATTCAAATCTCGCCACCGCGATTCGCAGCGTGGTGATGACGGTCTTCCTGATCGGCGTCAGCGTTGCGATGGGCGCGTGGTCAAAGGTCGGGACGGTCAGCCAAAAGGCGTTGGGGTTGATCGTGCTATCCGGCGTCGCCGGGGCGGTGTCGTGGCTGTTCTATTTTAAGGCGATCCAGGTCGGCACGGTGTCGCAGGTTGCACCGATCGACAAACTCTCCATGCCCATTGCGGTTCTGCTGGCGGTGATTTTGCTGGGAGACAGTCCCTCGCGCGTGAATTGGCTTGGCATCGGGCTCATCGTTTGCGGGGCGTATCTCGCGGCGCTGCCCGCACATACATAGCTTCACGAAAATAAAATTCACCTTTTATGCAAGTCACTTGCATTTCTATTGTATTGTCGTTTACAATCTATTGTCGTATACTATTCTGGACTGTCGCTTCTAAACGCGCCATAAATGGGTTTATTAATCCACAATCTCAAAAAATCCTACACCACACCCGATGGCAAGGTCGCTGCCGTGTTGAATGTGGATCGGTTTGATATCGTCGACGCCGAGCATGTCGCGTTACTCGGTGGCAGCGGGACGGGCAAGACGACGTTGCTGCATACGATCGCGGGAATCGTGACGCCGGACTCGGGATCGGTAAAAATCGGATCCACCGGTAACATGGTCGATGTCACGCAACTTCACGAAGCCGACCGTGACGTATTTCGTGGCCAGCACATCGGGTACATCTTCCAAACGCATCATCTGCTGCAAGGCTTTACCGCGATTGAAAATGTGTTGCTGGGGATGAGTTTTACAGGCCGGTCCCCGGACAAAAAATGGGCGAGGCATTTGCTGGATGAAGTGGGCTTGTCGGACCGGATCGACTATCAACCGTCGAAACTATCCGTCGGGCAGCAACAGCGCGTCGCGGTGGCGCGGGCGATGGCAAATCGGCCTCAGCTTGTCCTGGCGGACGAACCGACCGGTGCACTCGATCCGACCAGCGCCCAGCAAGTGCTTGATCTGATCCGCCGTTTGTGCACCGAAGTCGGTGCGTCGCTTTTAATGGTCAGCCACGATCACGAGATCGCAAAGCAACTGGCGCGTGTGGTCGATTTGAAGGAATTAAATAAAACGTGATTCGTGATTCGTGATTCGCGAAATGCACACGCGAATGACAGGTCACGAGCCACGAACTACGAATCACGAACCACGAGTTATCACTTGTCACTCTTCCAAATCATCCTCAAACAGCTACGCCAGCGGTCGCTATCGACGGTGCTGACGATTCTATCGGTCGCGCTGGGCGTTGCGCTGGCGACGGCGATCATCATCATCCAACGCGAAGGCGACAAGCTTTTCGGACAAACCGATTTTGGGTTTGACATCATCGTCGGACCAAAGGGATCAAAGCTGCAACTGGTGCTGAATAATGTTTACCAAGTCACCGATGCTCAATCGACGATCCCCTACCACGTCTACACCGATCTGGCGACCCGTCTGCGCGGCGATGTGAAGTGGGCCGTGCCGATCGCGACCGGCGACACCTATCGCGGGCATAAAATCCTGGCGACACAACCAAAGTTGTTTGAAACACCCGAACTCGCAGCCGCGCGGGCGACGGTTCAACAGATCTTTGCAAAAACCCGCAACACCATTTCTCGCTTTGAAAATCCTGCACAACTGCCGACTTTGCCCGTCGCACCCAATGACGTGGCGTTGCCCCAGCTGTTTACGATTCAGCAAGAGATGGATGATGCCGCGAAAATCGCAGGGGCGTTTGATCCTGAAGTGAAATCCCTGCTCGAATCCGCATCCACCGACGCGATGACGATGGTCGATCTGCTGGCGACTTCAAGCGACAAGACGCAGATCGTCACCGCCACCAATCGCCTGCTCGATCAGGTCGGCGGCGCGGTCGCATTGATTGGCGGACCGATCGAACCCAGACCCGGCGAATCGTTTACCTTGGCGTCTGGTCAGTCGTTTGCAGCGGACAAGTTTGAGTGCGTGATCGGCGCGGATGTTGCCAAAAAACTGGAGATCAAACTCGGCGATGCTTTACAAGCGTCTCACGGCGCATCCGAAGCCAACGAAACAGGCCATGACCATGCTGAAAAGTGGGTTGTTGTCGGCATCTTAAAACCAACCCAAACCGCGTTCGACCGCGTCATCCTGATCCCACTGACCGGATTTTTCTCGATTCCCGACCACGGCAAAGCCCTGCATGAGATGGCGAGCAAAACCGCCGAGTTTACCGAGAATATCGCCAACGATCCGCAAGCCATCCCCGCCACACAAGCGGTATCGCCGGGCGCGCCGCCTGAAACGGAGGCTGAACATCACGATGATCATGACAGTCACGACGAGCACGATCACACCTACCACTTGGAAAACGGCAAAATCATTTTAGAAGTGCCGAAAAATGAATGGAAAATCAATTCCATTCTCGTCCGATCGCGTGGCGGGCAGTCGGCGATGTCGTTGACGTGGAACTATAACCAAACCCCCGAAGCGATGGCGGTCAATCCCGCGAGCGAAATGCGAGAGTTCACCAATACCTTCCTCCGCGGATCAAGCCTCGTGCTGCTGCTGCTGGCGATTCTCGTCTCGGTCGTCGCAGCCGTATCAATCCTGGTCAGCATCTACAACTCGATCGCGTCAAGACGCCGCGAAATCGCGATTCTCCGCGCACTGGGTGCGACCAAAACCCGCATCCTCACCATCATCTGCCTCGAAGCGGGTTTAATCGGGCTGATCGGATCAACCATCGGCCTGCTAATGGGCATGTCATTGGCAGCGGCGGCGTCGGTTGCGCTGCATGGCGCGATGGGAGAAGGATTAAACTGGCTTCGCGTCAGTCTTGCACAGGGACTCTATTTCGTCGCGGCGATTGCCCTGTCGATCATCGCGGGACTTGTCCCGGCGCTCAAAGCCTATTCCACCAGCGTTGCGGAAAATTTGGTGGCAGATTGATCGGGCATGGCTAACATTATACAGATGAGATTGTTTGCAATGCGAAACCCGCTGATCCTGCGAAACTTCCTACTGCTTGGCGTCAGCTTGCTTGCGTTGAATGCCCGCGCGGATGATGCCGCGTCGATGTTGAGCAAAGCCGATCAAGCCTTCGCTGCCGCTGACTACCAGACCGCGATGGATATCTGGTCCAAACTGGACGGTCAACTTTCGCCGGAACAGGCAACGGTCATTAAAGAGCGCACGCGATTCGCCACACGCCAACTTGCATTGATGAAAGAACGCGGCATCACCCCAGCCACGCAACCGGCTCAAGTATCCGCCCCTGCAACCCAGCCCGCGCGGGTTGCCCACGTCAAACCCAAACAAGGCGAAGTGGTTGAGATGGGTCTGCATGATCTAGGTAACTTTGATTTCGATGAATCGAAGGATTCGGTCATTCCCGATGATGTCAAAGCCTTGTCGGGTTCGACCCTGCGCATCACCGGACAGATGATCCCGCTGGATCAGGTTGGCAAAGTATCACGATTTATTTTGGTCAATGACCTGATGAGTTGTTGTTTTGGAGTCGCGCCGAAGGTGCAAAACGTCGTTTACGTCACCCTGCCGGAAGGCAAATGGGTGGAATCGACCAGCGAACGCATCATGATCGAAGGCGTATTAAAGGTTGAGGTACGCAAGGAAGACGGATATGTGCTCAGCTTATTTGAATTGTCGCCCAAGAGCGTAAAATATGCCCCGCAATGATATGACTTTGCCAGATTTGGTACGATGCGGGCTTCCATATAAGGAGCGAACCATGAGCGAAACCACCCAAACCGTAGTCGATTACTCGCCACGACCTCAGCCAACCGGCGCGTCGTGGGTGAACATGCGCGTGTTGGTGTTTGTGCTGGTTGTCGCCGGCATTTTCGGAGCTATCGGTTACATGTGGTGGGAGGTCGCCGGCACGCATGGCATCACGCAAAAAGGCGATGCCTACACGGTGGATCTGAAATCAATGTCCACCTTTCCGTTGGATCAGAAGTTCGGAACGGTGGATGATATTCCCGCGCGGTTTCGCGAATTGGACGGCAAGAAGGTGGTGTTGATCGGCGAAATGTGGTCGCCGCAGTCTTCGGGGAATCGGCTGAGCAAGTTCGACCTGGTTTATTCAATCGCCAAGTGCTGTTTCACCGGCGAGCCGCAAATCCAACACTTTATCAAAGCTACCCCGGTCGATGGCAATATGGGTTATTACGACGGACTGGTTCGTGTGACCGGTGTGCTGACAATTAAAGTCACCAAAGATCCCGACGGAAAAATCAGCGGCCTCTATCACGTCGCGGTTGAAAGTGTCGAACCGGTGTGATGTTCAACTGGACACTGGTTGGTGTCAGTCATTACCTAACTAACGATCAAAAAAAAGAAAAACGATCCTGCCGACAGATGCACTTTGCAACCGTGTAGCTGCGTCGCCAATTCGTTGCACTCAATCGCAGAAATGGGCGACGCAGGCGTTGCAGCTACAACCACATATCGCATTCTGATTTTCTCTGTGTCTCTGTGGCATATTTATTCTTCAAGAATCCCAAGAATCACTGCCGACCCAATTTTTCATAATAGGTCTTGAGTGCGTCGCTCCATGCCGGGGGTAGATCGCCCTTCATCGCGTCGTGGATTTGATCTTCCATCCGCGAGCTAATTTGCGGCGTGCTGTCGTGCTGGACGTGGATTTCCCCGCCGACCAACATGCGGCTGGTCTCCATTGAATCGAGCAGCACGTCCTTACGCCGTAAGACATTTTGATACCGATTCGCTTGCAAATCGGCTTCAACCCGGCGCATGATCGCGATCGACTCGAGCAGTTTAAAATTGTCGTACCGCCCAAGTTGATATTTCAGATTCAACCGCTCGGCGGCGTTGCGAAGCTGTGCCTGTTTTTGCGCCAGACGTTCCATCTGCTTATCCAAGCCCGGCGGAATCGGGCCTTCAAGCCCTTCGCCGCCTTGGCCGGACAGTTTGCCGCCGCCGGTCGCACCGCCGACGGGGTCTTTGGAATCGTCTTTGATCTGCCCCTTGGCAAAGGGGGTCGGATCGAGTCGCGTTGGGGTATTGCGGCCGCCTTTGCCGGACGCGGTTTCTTCGACGAATTCGCCTTGCGATTTGCCCGACCGCCCTTCCCCGGCGCGGCCACCCATTTCGTTGTTGTTGGGCAACTGATTGCCGGTCACGCCTTTGGCACTCATATTCGCGATCGGTCCGTCTGCGGCGTCCCATCCGGCGCCTTTATCAAGCGAATCGGCCCAGTTCGCATTCGTATCCTCGGCCTCGTCTAGGATATCCTCTTGCTGCTCCATCAATTCGCCGATCATGTCCTCGAGTTCCTTGGGCAGTTCCGCCATCGGGATGTCGGCCTTGGTCAGCGGGTCTTCCTGATCCCATTTGATGCGATCGGGCGTATCGCTCAGCCATTTTTCAAGATTCGCGGTAATTTCCTTCGCAAGCTCAACACCCATTTCCTCAGCGGCGACCGCGATCTCGGTCTCCTTTTTCTTCATCGCGTCCTTGGCCATCGTGACTTCGGAATAGACTTCCATCAGTTCCTTTAATAGTGACGCGTTGGCCATATCCTGCTCTGCGAGCTTGCTGAAATCGGAGATTTTCTCCTGCATGAATGCGTCGAGTTTTTCCTGACTCATCGCGAGTTCTTCAAGCTTTTTCTTATCCTGATCGGTGAGATCATCGACCGGCTTTTTCGCAAGCGGCGCGGTCTGGTCGAGAATCTTCTGTTGTTGTTTCATGAACTCATCGAGTGCCGATTTCAGATCCTTCATTGCATCAGCCTGCGAAGGCAAATCGCCGCCTTTCTTGGACGGGTCAGCGGTCAGTTCAGGTGATTTCACCAGCATTGCCAGAAGCGATTCAAGCGTGGCAATGATTCGTCGCTGCCTCGCCTGTAATTCGCTGTGGATTTTGGCTTGCTGATCTGCACTCGGTTCATTCGGCAATGTTTGTGAAAAATCAATCGCCTCTTGAGCGGGATTTCTGGCAAGCATGTAAAGTGTTTTCTTCACGTTCGCATCAGTTGTCTCAAACACAAACGTATCGGCGACCTGCAGCATCCGGTCGCGCAGTTCGGTCTGGCCGCTGGTGATGGGCGTCATCGCATCAAACGTTTTTAATCCGGTCGTGCGAGCGAGCAATTCCTGCTGACGTATCAACATCTGCCGCAATGCTTCGCGCAATTTATCCAGCCGCTGCTCCGATTCTTTAGCGATCTGCCCGGCATCGCGCAACGTGATGTTGTAGACCGGCGATTGGGTCGTCTGATTGCCTTCTTCTGCGGACAAATCGCGATTGTCAGTCGCTTCGATCTGCACGCGCAATACTGTGCCGTGCTTACGCAAATCGGCTGGAATCGACAGTTTCTGCGATAATTCAAAAGTCGCCTGCCCCGCTAGCGGCACTTCGACCGCCAACTCAAGTGGCTTGTCCGTTGCGGTCGCCATCAGAACGCGGGCGTGTGTCAAACCGATGTCGTCGCGCAGATCGGCGCGGATGATGACCTCACCATCCGGTGCGATCGAAACATCCTGTGATGGCCAGCGCATCGTGACATGCGGCATCTCGTCGGGCGTGGCTTTGATCGACAATGCCGGATCAGGCAAGCGCGCCACGATCTGCCCCGCCGCGTCAGCCAACAGGATCGCTAAGGTCAGGTCCTTATCGGCTTTGAACGATGCTAGAAACTGCACGCCATCGTTCATCCGCTTCATTTCGCGAGGCGATTCTTCTGCCAACTGCAACATGCCGGCGTTCACCGCATTGTCCACCTGCGCCAGCACCTCCACTGTGCTGCCCATCGACACCGATACCGCAGGCATCGTTTCAAGATGCACATCTAACTTTTGTGCCGGGCGTTTTGTGTAGGCGGGCGGCGTGATGGAGAGTTGCAACTGCGTGAGTTTGATCTGTTCGATCACCTTCACGTCATACCAACGGCTTTGCGTGCCTGCCACCTCGACGCGGTAACGCATCGCTTGATCGATATGCTCGACTCGTGCAGCGTATCGACCCGGTGCGACCATCGGCAATGCGATATGCGATTTGCCGTCGATCATCGGTTCTAAAAACAGTTGCACCTCAGTCGATGTGGCTTGGAGTGGATCGGCGTAGGCTTCTGCGATCTCAACCAGCACTTCCAAAGGCTGGCCATGTATCAAAGTCGTATCACCGGGGCGGACGCTGGTGATTTCGATGAAGCTGGTTCGCGGCACGAATGCCGACGGCGCGAACATCTGCTTCCACCCGTGTGACAGTTGCTGCCACATCAAAAACGTCGCGATGATGCTCACACCCACGACCGTCAACGCTCGCCAGATCACGGGATACAATTCGCGAACCGTCACCGCCTGATCAATCGACGCGCCTTCAACCTGTGTGCGGATTTCAGAATAAATCAGCGGCGTAAATGGGCTGGTTTGCAGATCATCGCGATGGGCAAGCGTCAGCGAGTTGGTCAGCGCGTTATGCAAACCATCCACCCGCTGTTCGATCAATCGTGCCACCCACTCTTGGCGGTGGCGGGCAATGAGTGGTTTGATGACCCATCCGATCGCAGCGCCGACCACAAACGCAGACCATGCGACCATCACCAACAAACTGATCGTCCCCGCGCCCGACCAATGCGCGATCATCCCCGCGATGAGTGTGGCAATCGTCACCGTTGCGACAAAAACCATCACGCCGCGCAACACCCGCTGCAGCCGGTACTTCTGTCCGACCGCGTCCAGAACGCCAGACACCTGTGCGAAATCGGATTGAGCAAGTTGAGTCATCGTAGAAACTCCCAATCTATCTTATCAGTGGCATGCGAGAATGTTGCATCAAATCGCAATTTTACGGCTGCAAACAAGCTTATATCGTCTGTGCAACCCCCAAAACATCATCCGACGCGCTGGGATCGTTTCATCGCCACCGCCAGCACGGTGACATCCGCAGGCGTGATTCCGCTGATTCGCAAGGCCTGTCCGAGTGAGCGAGGGGTGAATTGCAGTAGTTTGCTGCGTGCTTCGTTCCGCAGGCCGCTGACACGAAGATAATCAAAATCGACCGGGATCAGCTTTTCTTCCAGTTCGCCCATACGCTCGATGGCTTTATCCTGACGCGCGATATAACCCTGATATTTGATCTGCGTTTCGACCCGCCACCCGATGTGCGGATCGACATTTAATCCCCCAGCCGACAACTCTGCCGCGATTTTGTCCCATGAATAATCCGGCCGCCGCAGCAATTCATACGCCGTCGAACCGTGTAGCTTGATCTTTAGTAACGCTTCAACGGACGCTTCGATCGCCTGTTTGGTCTGATTAAACCGTGCCCAGCGATCATCATCCACCAGCCCGATCTCTCGGCCAATTTCAGTGAGGCGTAGATCGGCGTTGTCATTTCTAAGAAGTAATCGGTGCTCGGCGCGGCTGGTGAACATGCGATAGGGTTCGATCGGATGTTTTGTGACCAGATCATCGACCAACACCCCGATATAGGCCTGATCGCGTCGCAGCGTAAAACCGGCCTCGCCGGTGTTGACGTATTGCACCGCGTTAATCCCCGCCATCATCCCCTGCGCCGCAGCCTCTTCGTAGCCGCTGGTGCCGTTGATCTGCCCGGCCAGAAACAAGCCTGAAACCTTCTTAGTTTCCATCGTCGCCCGAATCTGGTGCGGCCAGACCATGTCGTACTCAACCGCGTAACCCCATCGCAATACTTCAGCCTTTTCCAACCCCGGAATCCTGCGGATCACCTCTGCCTGCACGTCAGCGGGCAGGCTGGTGCTGATGCCGTTGCAGTAGATTTCATCCGTATCAAGGCCTTCGGGTTCGAGAAAAATCTGGTGCGATTCTTTGTCCGCAAATCGCACGACCTTATCTTCGATACTCGGACAATAGCGCGGACCGGTCGATTGAATCTGCCCCGAATACATCGGCGCACGATGCAGATTCGCGCGGATGATCTCGTGAATCTCATGAGTCGTCCCGCCCAGCCAACAGTTAATCTGCGGCAATGGCGGACGCCAGTGACGAGATGCGAGATGTGAGTTGCGAGAAATATCTTCACTCGCAACTCGCGTGTCGCAACTCGCAACTTTGTACTCATTCAAATACGAAAACGGCACCGGCGTATCATCGCCGGGCTGAAGCGTGGACTGTGAAAAATCAATCGTCTGACGATTCAGTCGAGGCGGCGTTCCTGTCTTAAGTCGGCCGAGTTCCAGTCCTAATTTTTCTAAGCAACCCGACAACCCGCGAGCCGATTCTTCACCAACGCGCCCGCCTTCGGTTTTCGATTCGCCGGTGTGCATCAACGCGCGGAGAAACGTCCCCGTGGTAACAATCGCCGCCCGACAGGTCAGCCGCGATCCGTCACCAAGCACAATACCTGTCACAGTGGCATGGGTTTTTAACCCATGTTCTTCGGACGAAGACACGGGTTGAAAACCCGTGCCACGGTGATGAAGCGGTGTGTCATCAACTATAATGTCCGACACTTCCCCCGCGATGATCGTCAGATTCGGGCATTCCGAGAGTAGCCGCTGCACTTGTGCAGCGTATTTGTATTTGTCGCATTGCGCCCTTGGCCCCCACACCGCCGGGCCTTTGGATCGGTTCAGCATCCGAAATTGAATGCCGGTGTTGTCAGTCGCGATCCCCATCAGGCCGCCGAGCGCATCGATCTCGCGAACCATCTGCCCCTTGGCGAGTCCGCCAATCGCGGGATTGCAGCTCATCGCACCGATTCGGGTTGGATCAAGCGATATCAACGCGGTTTTCATCCCGAGGCGCGACGCCGCCCACGCCGCCTCCGCGCCGGCGTGCCCGCCACCAATGATGATGATGTCAAAATCGCGATCCATCGAGCCGCGTAATCTATCAGGTCTGAGTCATGGATGTAACTTCAGGAAGTTGCGAAACGAAAGCCATGATGTGGCTCGCCACCGCTTCTGGCGTGCTATGTGACAGCACATGCGGACCAGCAATCCTGACCACCCGCGTCTGGGGCAGCAGTTTTCTGACACGATCCGCACTACGCCTGCCCACCAGCCGATCCGATTTGCCCGCGATATAGAGGATCGGCACAATTACAGAAGCAACCGCCGTCCGGTGATCGATACTCAATGCCTTTCGCAACCGATCAACCAAGACGGTTGGAGATACTGTTCGCACCGCTTCAATCACAATCCTAACATCGGACGCCTGGGACCAGAAACCGGTAAACATCATCCGCACGAACCACTTTGGCGGACGAATCCTAAACATCCAGGCCCCGACGAGTTTCGCCATCCATGTCGGCCACGGGGGTGCAATAAATCCGGCAATCATAACCACCCCACTCACCTGCTGCGGATATTTTGCGGCATATCGCAGTGCGATCGCCCCGGAGTAAGATTCGCCCACCATCAACACGCGCGAGCAATCTTTCGCGTTTGCGCGGATCAGTGCGACAAGCTCATCGGTTGTCTGGATTTGATCGCACGGGTAAACGATCAACTGTGCATCAGGCAGTTGTTGCTTAAGCCGCTGCGACAAAATGCCCGTGCCGTCCAAACCCGGTAGCAAAATGATTAAAATTTTCTGACTCAACTGTATCACAGCGTAACACATCCAAAATTAGACACTTCGCGTGCGAAGCAACAATGTTAATTCAAAATGAATCTGACAAAGTAATTGTCCGCCACGATTCTGGCCGATAGAATAGGTAGATCGGTAATCTGTAGTGTTCGTGTTTGGGACGCATACGTGGCAAACCGATACGCATGACTTGGGAAGGCCTTCAACCGGCCGCAAACCGGCAGTTGCTTTTCGGAGCAGATAGCCCGGGTCCGAATGGTTGATAAGCAGCCGCAAGGTTGCCGACCACTCCCATGTACTTCATAAAGGGTTTGTACCACAAACCAAGTCCCACACGGCACAGACGGATTTACCGTCCTATGCACCCGATGAGCGATTCGCTCGTCGGGTGTTTATATTTGGGGCTGAGGGATTAGGGCTTGGTGATTAGTGAGTTGTGTTTTCACCACGCCCCAAGTCTTAAACCCCACCCCCCACCAATTCAAACAACCGGATCGGTGTTTTTCTCGTCGGCACCTGCTCGATATGCGTGTGCAGATTCCATCCGCGATTGGCGATCCAGTCGATCCAGAGATCGCCGGTCATGCGGCCGGGTTCGCCGAGGATGACCGTGCCCGTATCAGTCAGGTGACGCTTACAAAACGCGTCCAGCGGCTGCCAGTGGATGCGATCGTATAGCACGTCCGAACCGATGATCAGATCAAACCGCTGATTGAGATCATCCTTTTCCCAATCAATGCGTCTGGCCCGCACTTGCCCGTTATAGCGCAGACCGTTGAGACAGGCGAACAGCAGACAGTCGCGTTCGATGTCGCCGAAGGTGACTCGCGCGCCCAGCATCGCTGCGACCGTGCCCGCCAATCCCATACCGCAGCCGAGATCGAGAACGGTTGGCGCGAAGCGTTTGTCGATCGGCTGGATATCCCCGTTTCGATGCTCGGTATCTGCTTCGGCTTTGAATTGCTGATCGCGGTAACGCAAAAGCCACTGACCGACGCCGATGGATGAATCCCACAATTCCGCCCAGTAAGGCAATCCAAGCTGATCGCCTTGCAAGCGCTGGCCGGTGCGTTTTTCATGAGCGTCGATGCGATCGCATAATTCGTTAAGCACCGTTTCAGGATCCGCAACGCGGGTGAACGTCACGCGCAGCGGGCCGATCTGGATCGCTTCGGTCAGCAGTTCGAACCGCTGGCCGAGACGCGATTGCAAGCGGGCGATGCGTTGGGAGGTCGATAGGTCGATAAGTCTCTGAGTAACGGTTTGGACGCGCAAAATCAAACGTTAACATACCTCGTGGGATTCAACCCGTAAGAACGGCTCAACCCACCTGTTCCTTCCCAACCCACCTGAAGCATTAAGGTAACGTGCGTGAGTTAAAACGGAGAGACGCGCAAACTGTTGTGAACATCAGCGCACGCAGGCATATTTGGTGAGCGCCATGTCAACCGCATCTACCGCGGAAGTGATTGGTTTGTAACGATGTCGGCATGAATCAAAACAAATCAGACGGGTTGGATCTTCCGCCGGTGGAATCTTCTAAACATTCGTCCGCGGCGCGGTGGCGGCGGGTGATTTTGGATCAGGCGGCCAGCGGGTTGCCGATCTCGGTGTTCTGTCGCCAGCGTAGTATCCCGCAATCGTCGTTGTTCGCCTGGCGGCGTCGGTTCAAGGATGCCGATGCCGCGGTCTCGTTCACGCCGGTGAAAATCGTCTCCGATGAGGCATCTTCGTCGGCAACGCCCGCGGCGGCGAAACCGCCGCGATTCTTTCCAGCTTCACCAGCACCTGCCGCCGCCACGGCAGCAACCCGCAACATTATCTCACGCAACTGCTGACCAATCTCCCCGCCACCCCGATCAGCCAACTGGATCAATGGCTCCCCGATGCGTGGAAAAAAACCTCACACCACACCGAACATGTAGTTCGCGCAGCGCTCACGTGTGATGGGGCCAGAACGGTTACCACTCGCGTTACCTAGCAGTCGACGAACTCGCGCGGAAATAGTGGGATGCGTAT
>JBBQXB010000065.1:0-19321 GCA_038210015.1 Tepidisphaerales bacterium | reverse complement strand
GATCGCCGTCAGTTTTTTCGTCGCGGTTTAAGCGAACTGCTCAAGCCGCTGGCCAAATCACTTGAACCGGTTGAACGCACGATCAGCGAGTTTGAAAAGCTCGGCAGGTCGATGAAACCAGTCTCAACTGCACCGCAAACGCCAACATCGTCATTAGGGCAATCCAAAAGCGTGTCGCTCGACTTATGGTTGCGACCGCCTGGTGCATTGGCTGAAAAACAGTTCCTCGAAACGTGCAGCCGATGCGGAGAATGCGTCACGGTCTGTCCCGCAGAAGCCATCAAACTCGATCCGACCGGCGAATTCGGTAAAGACGCGCCTTACGTCGA
Organism: Tepidisphaerales bacterium; assembly: GCA_038210015.1. Taxonomy (GTDB): domain Bacteria; phylum Planctomycetota; class Phycisphaerae; order Tepidisphaerales; family Tepidisphaeraceae; genus BPJO01. Next base: position 18,992 of record JBBQXB010000065.1, on the reverse strand, counting down.
TGCCGACGCGATGGCATGCGTGGTCTGCGACGGTCTAGCCTGCATGAATCATTGCCCCAGCGGTGCGTTGATGCCAATCCCGCTTACACAAATTAAAATGGGCACCGCAGTATGGCGCGAACACTTGTGCGTGCGGTCAAGAGGTGAATCATGTCAAATCTGTGTCGATATCTGCCCGCTTGGAACGGCCGCGATTGATCTGGTCGGTAACGACATCGTGGTGAAGCCTCTCAGCTGCATCGGCTGCGGCCTATGCCAGCAGCATTGCCCGACCGATCCGAAGTCGATCACAGTGATCCCTGTTGCTGCGAAGCAATCGCTGTAAAACAGAATAGGATGAATCCTACAAGCCGTAAGGCGTAAGCCAGCGCGTTCATCTACCTTGATTGCCAAGCAGCGGGACGCGCGGGCTTACGCCCGCGGCTTGATCCTTGACCGCGTAAATGGCTTACCTCGATTATGTTTTGCTACTCACCGGCAATTCCGCTGGCGTTTCGGCATTTTTTTGCCGTTTCGCCAGATCGAGCGCGGAGCTGACCAATTCGCGTTCTTCGGTTTCGTGCATCGCTGCCGATCCGGTGGCGGGGCTGGCGGCGGCTTCGCGACCGTGATAGCTGACCAGCAGATCGGGAAGCATGGTGCGCAGGATTGGCTGGATGAAGGTCCAGGCGCCGCGATTTTGCGGTTCTTCCTGAACCCAGCAGACTTCGCTCACGCGACGGTACTCGTTCAACACCGCAATCAGTTCTTTTTCAGGCAGCGGATAAAATTGTTCGAGTCTGATGATCGCGATATCGTCGATCTTATTCTCCAGCCGCGCTTTGTTCAGGGCGTAATAGACCTTGCCCGAACAGAGTAGCAATCGCTTAACCTTGTCGCGATCTTTCACATGCGAATCATTGATGACCAGTTCCAATTGATGATCGGTCAATTCTTCGATCGAGCTGCTGGCATCAGCCCGGCGGAGTAGATTCTTGGGCATGAAGAGCACCAGCGGCTTGCGGAACTTGCGATGCTGTTGGCGCCTAAGCATGTGGAAATAGGTGCTCGGTCGTGAGGGCATCGCGACCTGCATGTTTTCTTCGGCGCAGAGGCTGAGGAAACGCTCGACGTAGGCGTTGCTGTGTTCTGGGCCAGCGCCTTCGTAGCCGTGCGGCAAGAGCATGACTAACCCGGCCATGTAATGCCATTTCGACTCGGATGCTGCAATGATCTGATCGATGATATTTTGCGCACCGTTGACGAAATCGCCGAATTGCGCTTCCCACAACACTAGATTTCGCGGATCGCCTGATGCGTAACCCCACTCGAAAGCAAGCACGGCTTCTTCCGACAGCATCGAGTTCAAAATGAAAAAATGACCCGTCGCACCGTCGATGTTGCAAAGCGGAGTATAGGTATCACCTGTGTTGTAGTCGTGATAGACAGCATGACGATGGCTGAACGTGCCGCGCTCGACATCCTGACCGGTGAAGCGGATGTTATGCCCATCCAGCAACAACGAACCGAACGCAAGCATTTCCGCACCGCCCCAGTCAATATTCTGCCCGGTTTTGACCATTTCTTTGCGAGAAGCGATGACCCCTTTTTCAAGCTTTGGGTGGTAGGTGAAGTTTGCTGGTGCTTTATCGTAAGCATCCACAATTTTCTGCAATTCAGATTTCTTGACGATGGTGTTGGCGGACCAATCTTCCCCCGCAGGTCCGAACCCCGTCCAGACGCCGCTAAATCGCGGCACTTTGGTGCGTGGGCGCACTTCACGCGCCAATTCGCGCGCTGAGGTGAGCCGCGCCAACACCATTTGCTTCATCTGATCGACTTCCTCCTGGGTTGCGGATTGGGAATCGAGCAGCTTTTTCTGATAGATCGCCCGCACCGTCGGGTGCGCTGCGATGGTTTTGTACATCAATGGCTGCGTGAATGAAGGCTCGTCAGTTTCATTATGCCCGTGCCGGCGATAGCACCACAGGTCGATGATGACATCGCATTTGAATTTTTGACGGAATTCAACAGCGATTTTCGCGACATGTTGACAGGCTTGGGGATCATCGCCGTTGACGTGAAAAATAGGCGCTTGAATCGCCTTGGCCATGTCGGTCGGGTAGGGCGTGAAGCGGCCTTGCCTGGGCGAGGTTGTGAAACCAATCTGGTTGTTGACGATAATGTGAATCGTGCCGCCGGTTTCGTATCCGGGCAATTCCGAAAGCGATAGTGTTTCGGCCACGATGCCCTGACCGCAAAACGCAGCGTCGCCGTGCATGCAAAGGGGGATCGTGCGAATTCTTGTTTTGTCGTCCAGCCATTCTTGTTTGCAACGCACGATGCCCTGCTGAATGGGGTTGATTAATTCCAAGTGCGACGGATTGGGCAAGAGCGATACTTTGACGTGGCGTTGATCGGGCAGGGGACGGGAATTGGCGTAACCGAGGTGATATTTCACGTCGCCGTCGCCTTGAACACCCGCGGGTTTTGCGGCGGTGCCGGCGAACTCGCTGAGGATGATTTCATAGGGCTTATTCAACACATGTGCAAGTACGTTCAGGCGCCCGCGATGCGCCATCGCCATGATGACCGCGTCGCTTCCTGTGGTTGCTCCGCCGTGCTCAACGATACCGTTAAGAATCGGGATGAGTGATTCGCCGCCTTCGATGGAAAATCGTTTCGCACCGATAAAAGCGCGTGCCAGGTATTGTTCAAACTCTTCAGCAGCGATGAGTTCAAACAGCAGATTCTTCTTCTCCGCCGGCGTGAGTTGGGGATGGTTGTACGTCTGTTCCACGCGATTTTGCAGCCAATCGCGTTGGGTTTTGTCAGAGATTCCTGAAAACTCAACGCCGACAGTGTTGCAATAGGTGAGGCGCAGTTTTTCGATCAGATCGCGTAGCGATCCGTCGGTCGCTCCGGCGAATCCGCCGCGCCCGACGCTGCGAGACAGATCGGTTGTTTTCAAATTAAAGTTGGATAAATCGAGCGTTGGGTGTTCGCCGCGCACGGTCAGGCCGAGCGGATCAAGTGTTGCGGAGTAATGACCCATGTCGCGATAGGTGTGAACGAGGTCAAAAATACCGGCGCGAAACTCGGGATCGACATCACCATCCGTGCCTGCTGCAAAAACGGTGGGCAGGTCGGTACGTGCCGCGCCCATTTCAAAACCCGCGAAATAGGCACGCCACACTTCCTCGACCGACGCCGGATCGCGCTTATATTGCTGAAAAATCTGCTCGATGTATTCGGCGTTGGCACGGTTAACAAAATCGAACGATGACATACTCAAATCACGCTCCGGACGATCGATCGCAATCGACTGTCCCTCGAAAAGTCTCGAATCAAATCCGCCATATTGCATCAACGAGAGGCAAGACAGCTTGCGTTGGCAAACCCGATATTGTGCAACCCAACGCACTGGCGCAGTGCGCGCGAATTGCTTGATTATAGGATCGACGCACCAAAGGCAAAAAAGTTAGGCAGGAATTGGCAAATTGCACGACAAAATGGGTTCATCGATTGCCAGACTCGCTTCACTCAGCAGACATCCTCCGGTCTGACAGCCGTATCGATATCTTAAACGAACAATTGGCGGTATCAAGCGTTATTACCCAATCCAGCGCAGGTGCTGTATCGTAAATCGGGGTGTGATGTTGGAGAGAATCATGTGGGATCAGGTTAAATTAGATAATACCGGCAGGCGATCAGTGGTCTATGGACAGCGTGGGATGGTGGCCGCGACGCAACCGCTGGCGGTGCAGGCGGGTTTGGACATCCTGCGGATTGGTGGAAACGCCGCCGACGCCGCCGTCGCGACCGCCGCCGCGTTGGCGGTGACAGAACCCACTTCCACCGGTATCGGAGGGGACTGTTTTGCACTCTATTACAGTGCATCCGATCGAAAAATCACCGCGATGAATGGGTCCGGTCGGTCGCCTAAAAATCTGAGTTTCAGTCGATTAAATGCTGACGGATTAACCCATTTACCCCCGTATCATGGACACGCCGTGACCGTACCAGGGGCCTGTGCCGGTTGGTGCGATTTAATTGCCAGACATGGACGCTTGCCGATATCCGATATTTTAGCACCGGCGATCCGTCTTGCGGCCACCGGTTTTCCTGTCGCGCCTTTAACCGCTGTGAGCTGGCAATACGGGATGCCACAATTGCACCAAGCGATCAACGGTCACGAGATGACATTGGCGGGGCGCGCACCCAAGCCGGGTGAGATATTTCGTAACCCCGGTCTTGCCGACGTACTGCAAAACGTGGCCGAACGTGGGGCACGCGCGTTTTACGAAGGTCAGGTCGCTCGCGCAATTGTCGATGTCGTGCAACAAGCTGGCGGTGCACTGGACGAAGATGATCTTGCGTCACATTTCACTACATGGGACGAACCGATCAGCACGGTTTATCGTGACGTGCGGGTATGGGAATGTCCGCCAAACGGACAAGGGCTGACTGCATTGATCGCGTTAAATATCCTAAACGGATTCGATAAAAACGAGATTGGCGAGCCGGGTTCAACTCAACGGTTACATTTACAGATCGAAGCGATGCGACTTGCGTTTGCCGACGCCCAACGGTACATCGCCGATCCTGCGCACCACGCGATTCCGATAGATGGACTGCTGTCAGCGGCGTATGGCGATGCTCGTCGCAATCTGATTCAGTCTGATCGCGCCATGACGCGAATTCCACACGGATCGCCGGTCGCGTCGTCTGACACTGTTTATCTGTCTGTAGTGGATGGGCAAGGCAATGCCTGTTCGTTTATCAACAGTAATTACATGGGATTTGGTACGGGAATCGTCCCGAAAGGATGCGGTTTTACACTGCAAAATCGGGGATATAATTTTTCGATGGATCCGCATCACCCCAACGCGCTGGCACCTGCCAAACGCCCGTATCACACGATCATTCCCGCGATGGCGACGCGGGAATCGGATGGAATGCTGCTCATGCCGTTTGGTGTGATGGGCGGATTCATGCAGCCGCAGGGTCATGTGCAGGTGTTGAGTGCAATGGTGGATGACGGGCAGGATCCGCAGTCAGCGATTGATCGCTCGCGGTTTTGCATTACGCCGGATGATGCAGATTCTCGCAAGGTGCTGATCGAGGACGGTATCACTTCAGACACGATGGAAACGTTAAGACGCATGGGCCACGACGTCTCAATCGTGCGCGGATTGGAACGGTCGGTGTTTGGCAGGGGACAAATCATCTGGCGCGATCCAGACACGGGCGTTTTGTGTGGCGGAAGCGATCCCCGCGGCGATGGCTGTGCAATGCCGCTTTGATTGTCGATCAGCAAAGATCCAGCACAATCAATTCGGGGCGCTTAGCAATTCACGTAGTGAAGCGATTTCACTTTCATAAGGTTTGCCCGCGCGGGGGTTGACCAACAACTGCTTGTCTACGCGGTTTAATTCCTTTGCTGCGGCCGAGGTTTCGCCCTTTTCTTTCAGCACGCGGGCGTATCCAATGCGGGCGGCGACCAGATCGGGATCGAGTCGTAACGCATTTTCAAACGCGGTTTTGGCGGCATCAATTTGCTGTCGTGCGACCAACACCCGCGCCAGCGTATCCTGATAAGCAGCGATGGTAGGTGCTTTGCTCGTCGCGATCCGAGCCAATTTCTCGGCCTCGTCAAGCGACTTATTTTGACCGATCAGAAGACAGGCCAGATCGTTGCAGGCGGCGGGGTGGTCGGACTTGGATTCGAGAATCGCCCGCAGCGCCGATTCGGCTGATTCGGTGTTTCCAAGCTGCAGATAGACACCGCCCAACAAGAGCAGCGCATCACCATCACGGGGACGATCCTGCAAGTAGGAAGCCAGACGGTCGGCAGCCTGTTGAAGCGTCTTGGTATCGTCGTATTTTCGCGCTATGGTTGTCCATGCGGTTGCCAGTGCCAGTTGCTCTTCTTTATTTTCGGCTGGTGTCGCGTCGGATGTTGTTTGCAACCACGTGATGGCTTCGGCATGTGATCGCGTAGCACCCAATGCGATCATCATCCACATGCGACGGCCACTGACATCGCGAAGCAGCGGTGTCAGCAATGTTCTGGCACTTTTACCATTGCCCTCGGCGAGCATCGCGCGCGCGATCACCACCGCCGCCTGCGGCTGAGTGCGGACATCCCCGTCGATCATCGCACGATGGGGATCAAGTTGCGTGATCGCCTCGGCGGGCTTGGCGGTTTCTAGCAGTGCCTCGGCGATTGCGGTATCAGCTTCCAACGTGCCGGTCGGCGAACGCAATTTCCATTGTTCGGCGGCGAGCTTCATCTCTCCCCACAGGCGTGCGACGCGGAGTGTCCGCACCGCCAATTGCGCCGCCCCCGGATCGGTCGGCAATGCCGCCATTGTACGGCGTGATAACACCACCGCATCATCCACTTTTTTCTCTGCGAGATAATTTTCGATCACCTGTTCCTGTAGTGGCAAAAAGCGCGGGTATTTATCCGCCACAGAACGCAAACGTGCGGTGATGTCGGTCTTGGGGATGCGTCCGGCACGGATTTCCTGAAGTGTTTTGAGTGCCTCCACCTCCGCCACACGCGAAGGATCGCGCGATAGGGCGTCGATCAGCGGTTTTAGATTGCGCGGGTCCGTTTTTTGTGCCGCCAAAGCCTGTGATTCAAGCAAACGATTGGCGATGTTCGCGCTATCTGGCAACTTCGTTTCAGCATCGCGGGCGATCTGCACCGCTTGGGCAAAATCCTGCCTGCGCAGGTGATAATCAATCAACGCCAGATACCCCGTTTCAGTTTTGGTATCGGCGGCTTCGCGGAAGCGTTTCAGGGCAGCGTCTTCAGTGCCGAAACGTTCATCAAATCGCGCCTGGGCGATTAATTTTTCAACGGGTTCTGCGGTGGCGTCTTTGAGTCGCGCGATGGCGGCGTTAGCGCTGGGTAGATTGTCGGCGACAGCGTAAAACTCGGCCGCAGACGCGATCGCGCTGACGGAGGGAGAAGGGGATTCGAGCAATGATACAAATATCTGCTTGGCGGCTTTGGATTCGCCATTGCGACGGTAGAGTTCCGCGAGCAATAGGCGGCCTTGCGGGAGCAGGACGCCGTGCGTTTCGTCGGGCAGCAACAGCTTGATCGCGCGGTCCGTGTCACCTGCGTCGGCCATCAGCGAGGCGAGCATCACGCGCTGGCGCGCGTTCATCATCGCGGTATTCGACAATTGTTTGAGCACGTCGCGCACTTCATCGGTGCGGCCTTGTTGTTGCAAAAGCCGGATGAGATCCAGCGCGACGGTCGCGGATCGCGGATCCACAGCCTGCGCGCCGCGCAGGTGATCGATCGCGCCGGTGACGTTGCCGGTCAATTCGTGGGTGCGCGCCAGCAACATGCGTGGTTCGATCTGGCGGGGGGCGTTGCCGATGATTTCGCGTAGCAGCAGCGCGGCCTCCACGCCGTCTTTCATAATGTCGGGACCTTCGATTAAAAATCGTGCCCGTTCCAAACGCCATTGCTGACCGTCTTCGCCGGTGAGATCGCGCAGGCGGTAGATGGTCTTGGCGATAAAATCGCGGTCGTTGCGGATGTTTCGACCGAGATTCAAAATATCGCGTTGAACGGTCAAGACCTTCTCGTTTTGATCCCCGAGTGTCCGCCACGCTTCATTGGCTGACGGATGATTGATTGAATCGAGATACTGCGCAATCGCGATTTGCCAGTCGAGCTTGTCCTTGCCTGGGCTTTTGGCGACTTGATCCTTTAGCCATTGCAAGCCCTCGGCGGATTTGCCTGCATCGGCGTACATTGTCGCGCGCGACAGCGCCAGATGAGGCGAAACAGACCGGCCTTCGGTCGAGTTCAAAATACCTACTTCGCACTGCAACGCTTCGCTGCGGCTGACCGCGACGAGTTTGAGCAGCGTTTCGTCGTCGTACTTTGCGCTCGAAGCGATCACTGTTTGCAAACAAGACTTGGCAGCATCGCGATCACCAGTGCGGGCGAGGAGCGCAACAAAAACGGGTAGCGTGCGTGGTTCGCCGGGGATGGTTTGCTGGATTTGGCGAACGAGTTGCAGCAATTCTTCGGCGTTGCGCAGATCACCTGTTTCTTCGATCAAGCGATAACGGATCAGCGCCAGATTGACGAATGATGCAGTATTGGGAACGCGTTCAACTGCGGCTTTGGCGGCTTCATGTGCGTCGGACGCCTGTCCGAGAACTAACAATGCCTGCGACATGCCGATGTAGGGTTTTGACCACCCCGGTAGCGCGATCGCGGCGGACTGCCATTGACGAAGCGCCAACGCCGCCTCGCCGAGATTCCAGTAACTATCGGCCAACCATGTACGGAAAATGCCGTTTTCCGGATCCCGCGCCAATGCGGCAGACAGTTTGTTGGCAACGGTCACGGGTGCGTCGTTGGTGCTTTCAAAACGCGCGTCCAGCGCCATCGCCCAAGCTGCGGCGATGCGGCTGTCCTTGCGGTCGGCGAGGCTTTTTAACTCAGTCTGCGCCTGGGCAGTATTGCCCAACTGATAATGCGCCATGACGCGCATCGCCAGTAATTCAGCGTCGGTCTTCGGATTGTCAGTGTCAAGCCGTGCCAGACGTTCGATGATTTCCTCATCCTGTCCGTTTTGCCACAGCCTGGCGATAAGTATGCGGAGGATTTCAGGTTCGCCCGTGCGTTCGGCGACGGTTTCCAGCAGCGTGCGGGATTCGCTGTAGCGTTTGAGTTGATCGAACAGATTGGCAAGCAGGCGGACGAAGTCCGAATCACTCAATGGCTGGTTGGCGGCCTGCTGAAGAAACCATAACGCTTTCTCATTGTCATTTCGGTAGTTACATGCGAATGCCTGCAGCAGCAGGTGACGCGGGTCCATGCGGTTATCAGTATATTGCTTGTCTGCAAATTGCTGGATGTCGGCCTGCGGTTTTTGCAAGGCTTTCATCAGTTGCATGACACGAATGCGGGCTTCAAGGTCGTCTGGTTTCAGTTTGGCGTATTGCAAAGACGCCGTGAGTGCATCGTCCAGCCGCGACTGACGAATGCGCACTGTGATGCGACCCAGCAACGCCCGCGTGTCGTCGGGATAGGCTTCCAATACCGTGTCGGCCAGGCGTTCCAGCGCGTCGGTGTTGGCGGTTTGGGGATAAATTTCAAGCAACAAATGCTTGGCGGCGAGATTATCCGGCTCGCGTTTCAACACGTTGTCGAGTGTTTCGACCGCCTGGCGGATGTGCTGATTGGTGTTGGTCTCAACTCGGAATCGCGATTCTGCGAACGCCAGCGCGATCTTGGTCTCATTCGGACGCTTTTTGAGAAAACGATCAAGCGGGTCCAATGCTTTGGCGTAGTCTTTTGCGATGTAGGCGGACCATCCGGCTTTGCGATCGGCTTCAATCTGCGCGACCTTGGCGCGATGCACGCGATACCCCAGCACGATCCCCACGCCGGTGACGGCGGCTATCACAATGAGGATGATTCCGAGACGACGAAGGCTTTTTGGGCGAAGCATCATGAGCGAGTTCCCTTGCGTACCACCTGCTCGATCGTTTTATAAATGATCTTCAGGTCGCGCCACATGCTCATGTTTTCGACGTACTCAATGTCGTACTTGATCCATTCCTGGAAGTCTGAGCCTTTGTTTCGCGTGCGTCGGATCTGCCACAGACCTGTGATGCCCGGGCGCACGCTCAGGCGGGCTTCACGCCATGCCGGACAATACTGGTTCTCCTTACGCGGGCTGGGACGCGGGCCGACCATCGACATTTCGCCACGTAGGACATTCCAGAATTGCGGGAACTCGTCAATGTTATACTTGCGGATAAAGCGACCGATCTTGGTGATCCGAGGGTCGTTTTCGATGTAAACCTGCGGGCCATCCACCTGGTTCATCTTCGCGATCATGTCTTTCATCTTGTCGGCGTCTTTACGCATGGAACGAAACTTCCAGCACCAAAACTCATTGCTGTTGATCGTTTCGCGCTTGTGTCCGAAAAAGAACGGGCGGCCGTCCTCATACCAAGTTGCGAACATCACGATCGGATAAAACGGTGCGGTCAGTACCAGACCAATGATCGACAGCACGATATCCACCGCACGTTTTGCAACAAGATATAGCGACGTTGCTGCGGGCTGAACACTGATGTCGCGCGGGGGCTCGGTCGGTTCGATCATCATCCAATCGATATCGGCAGTAGTGGGGCGGGATTTTGGATCGTCCCACATCACCGAAGGTCCGACGACCACTTCATTGCTTTCGACGCGTCGGCCAGCACCGACCCACACGCTGCCCAATAATCGTGAACCCGGGGCGATTCGTGCTTCAGGGTCGATCCAGACACCGTTATTGTCCATATGCTTGGCGCGGCTAATCGTGGAGTCGGGTCGTTGCCACTCGCGAACCAATTCATTCAGAAATCGGGCTACTTCGTCATCGCTGGCGCGGTCGTAGGTCTTACCGTCGATAGAGATGACCATTCGATCGTGCTTGGGGACAAACCGTTTGAGCCGTCGAAAACCGGTGATCGGGTCTGGCGCCGCCATCCACAATTCTGCCAGTTCGCGTTCGGGTGTCAGCATGACGCGTGCCAGACGCCCGGAAGCATCGTATACGCGTTCGAACTTCAAAAAGCGATCCGAATCATCGCTGATCGCGCGTTCCCGATAGGTTTTTTCGCGGGTGTCGTGCAGGCGAATCGTCATCAGGTGCGGTTCGACCCATTCTAGCGTGCTAATCACGTTTTTCAGGCTGAACATCGGGATCGTGCGAGCGTCCGTCAGCAGATACAACTCTGCGTGTGGAACAATCAGCGATGCTTCGCCCTGGCGCACCACCTGTACGCCGTTACTGGCCCAGTAATGCGAATGCAACTGGATCGGATCAAGCCCCCAGATTGTCTGGGTTCCTGGCGAGACTGTAGGCGAAACTGTTACCATCCGTGTCGCTCATCTGCTCATGCTGGCGACGCGATCCATCCGATCGCGTTCGATGCCCGCACATGGCTTTCGAAGTTAGTTCTCGTTCCTGACGCTGGATGCAACCGCTTGCGCAACTGCCCCGATATCGCCAGGATTACGCGCGTTGTGTCCCGATCCATTAACGGTCGAGCGGGCAGCCGAACGGATCGAAATCGCGCCAATGGATTGTTCAAAATCCTTATGCTGAGCGCGGTTGAATACCACACCCGAAACGCGTGCACCGATCGACTGCAAGTGCGCGATCGCACGTTCTACCAGCGGACGACTTTGCCCGCGTGCAACGGTCAGCACCACGCCATCCACTGACGCGCAGATCGGGGTCGCTTCGATCGAACCCATGACCGGTCCGGTGTCGATGATGATGACTTCGTAGCGTTTACGAGCCTCACCAAGCAGTTTGCGAACTGCAGGGGGGCTGAATCCACCGGCGTGATGAGCCTGCGCCGAGCCGATCGGTAGGATCAACAGGTCGGTTACATCGGTTGGTTGGATGCAATCTTCAATCGGCACGCCCGCCAACGCATCGACGATACCCATTTGTGAATTGTTACCCAAACGACTGGTCAGTCCGCCCCCAACAAGATCGGCGTCAATCAACAGCGTGCGGCTACCCGATGCCGCGAATGAAAGACCCAATGCAAGTGACAAACTCGTTTTGCCATCGCCTGAACTTGCTGACGTGATCGAAAATACGGTTGAACCGTCCTGACGCATCGCGTTGAGTTGCAACATCGTGCGAATCTGGTGAACGCAATGGGCAGCGATTGATGCCTGAGCAGGATCGCTTAAACGGTCGGGGAGATTCGGCAAGATTCCGAGCAGCGGAATGCCGCTCATCGCGTTGCCTCCGGCGTCGTCGGAGTATTTGAAGCGGGTATCCATCAGACCCAGCAACATCAATAAACCGATCGGTGCGGCGCACCCGACGATCCCCCCGAGCAATCCGAACATGATTTTTTTGTTCTGCACTTCCGCCGGCCAACGACCATCACTCATGACCGTCAGTTCGCCCATCGAATAGGCTCGGAAACGATAATCATCTAAAAGCGATTTTACGTTCAACTGATCGTCTTCGGCGTTCTTGATCGTAAGTCGATAACCGGCAACCTTGCCGGCATCGGCTGCGAGCAGATCGCGACGTTTTTCGTATTCGCTTAGATCGGCTTTGAGCTGCACTACACGTGCTTCAAGTACGCGAAGCTGTCCAGGTGTGACTTTCATGTACCCGCCTTTAACGAAGTCGGGGATGATCGCGAGGATCTCTTTCCGCAGCGTGTCAGCGTATTCTTCAGCGGCGCGGGCCAGCGCGTCGGATTGCAGTTTCATCTCGCGCACCTTTGGGTGATTTTCACCCATATTGGCACGCATCATCTGCATCTTTAGCCCCAATGCCTTGATCTCCTGCAGCATCTGGGCAAGGGCGGCATCGACTTGGGCGAGTTCTTCGATGGGGGTTTTGACTTGTCCGTTGCGCATCGCTTCGATCGCGCCGACTGCGGCTTTGAAGTTGTTTTCGTACCCGCGTAATTCGCGGGCGATGTCTTCGACTTCACGCTGGACTGCCGAGACGCGCGGTTCGAGGTCGGCCGAGCCATATTTTGCGGTGATTTCGTTGATCAGCGTGTCGGAACTGCGTCGCTGCGATTCGAGATCGCGTTGACGCGCTTCCAGTTCGCGAATCTTGCGGTTCAGATCTTCGCTGGTATCGGTTTTGAATTGCGATTGATAGGCGCGGATGACCGATTGTACGCCGAGGCTTGCGACTTCCTTGTCAGTGTTGTCAACCTGCACGTCGATGTTAAATGTGCCTTTGCGGTAGGTCGCTTTCAGTCCGCTGCCTATGGAGGACAAGGCTTCGCGATCGTTCGCGTAGGGTGAGGTGGACCAAGGTGATTGCTTGGCGACTTCGTTGAGGACTTTTGGGCTTGCCAGCGTCTGCGCCTGAGATGCCATGAACTGCTGATAGTAAGGCATGTTCTTGTCGCCCTCGACCGTTGGGATGGTCGGGCGGATTTCAAGCATCCCCATCGCGCGGTACTGGGGCGGCTGGCTGATCGCGCCGACTGTCGCGCCGATTGCTCCACCGATCAAGCCGAGAATAACCGCCAACACCATTTTTCCGCGCAGCAAACGCTGCACCTTTTGCGTGGGGGAGGTGGTGGGAGCAGCTTGGGGCATACCGAGCTGATTGTTTTGGCTTTGCGACCAGACATCGATCGCGCCTTGTGGGACGGATCGATTCTGATGAGGCATGATCTGATTGTTCATGGTGTTGTTACTCCCTCAGAGAGGGTTCTGATCACGCCCATACATGGCGTGATCAACTCGGCAAAAATTGTATCGCGTTCGCCACGCGCCAGTGACTCGGCCAGGCCGCCGGCGAAAACGACCTGAATCTGAGCGGCTCCGTAGTACCGCTGTTGATAATCTTCGGCAGAAGACGAGATCGCCTTCATATCCGGCTGGATTCCTTTTTCAGGCAGCACCATAAAATTATAGACCGTCTGCCTGACGATTCTGCCACGATCACGACGCTCAAACTGGTATTCAACGCCTTTTACGGTTTGACCCGCAACGGTCCATTCGCGAGGGGTATCGCCAATCAGCATGTAACCCATTGATGGATAACAGTTTGGCGGCCAATGGTTTTCCATGTAGTTCGCCCGTTTGCATTGGGCGATTAACAGGTGGACCGTTCGCGAAGGATCCGTTAATGCTTCGGCGCGGGTATCGGAAAACGTGATGCAGCGATAGGCGTTGGGTTTGAGCAGATTTAGTTCGTCGGATCGAAGCGTGCCTTCCTTACCCATCCAAGGCCCGATAACCACAGGGATGCTGTTGATCGCGATCGCGGCGCGGGTGTGGAAGGGTTCAAAATCATCTTCGTTACGGTACTGACGATTATTCAACGACATCGCCAAGAGCAGGCCTGTGCAAAGCACCGGCCCGGAGACGAGCATGCGAATCGGAGATGGAAGTCTATCTTTCACGTTTATACTTTATATCATCAAGTGCTTTGCGATGCAAGTGGATAACGGTAAACCGGAACCATTGCCCATTTTAACAACCGAATTATCACCAGCAGCACTAAAAAAGCCACAGGCACCATGAACCAGCCGCTATGTTCATGTAGACGTTCGCCCCAGGTTTTTCCAAACTCACCCTGACCCTGAAGCCAGACCAAAGGCACGACCCGAATCACATTGCAACCCAGCGCAACAATCGGACTCGCGATAATGATGATCGTCCGCACGCTGGCACGAAGCGGCAACGCGAAGGCAAATCCGTAAGAAATCAGCATCAGGGGAAGCACCATCCGCATCCCATTGCAGGCTTCGGCGATCATGACACGCTGGCCGTTAATCATCATCATCGCGCCGGACACCTGCGTTTCGACCCCAAACAGACTCAATAAATAGCTGCTTATTTCCGCAGTCCATTGCTGCAGCGGCCCGGCGATCGCGCGGCGGATTGTTCCGGGCATCGGAACGATCATCAGCAACACGATTGCAACGGGCAAAAATCGAAACAACACCTGCTTGCCCAACACGCTGACGATGCAACCGATCAGCACCAAAACCGCACCGGTGTGAAACAGTATCTGTGTTTGATGATTATATCCCCACCATCCTGCCAGCCATCCGATCGCAACCAACAAAGGCCCGGTGATCACGCCGCTGACACGCGTGCTGGGCAGGCGACCTCGGCGTACCCACGTCAGGTAAATGGCAACCGGTAACACGAGAAAAACGTGCTGGTATTCTGGATCATCCCACGCGATTTCGGCGATGTGCTTCCAGGCGCGGAAGGTCACCGCAATGCCTAGCAACGCCATGCACCACGCCAGGACAGCGTGGTATGATGTTAATTTACTGTGAGTGACTGACCTATTCATCGGCAAACCTGTCAAATCCATTCAACGTGTCCGTTATCGGACGATTTTAAGCGGGGAACAGTGCTTCCAAGAGCCTTCACTAATTCGTTATCGACTGTTTCGGTGTTAAGAACAACAAACGTCTCGCAAACTGCTTTGAGTCATTATGAATGCGAGTATTGGCGAGTGATTCGCGATCGTATTGTAGCAGGAATTAATCGACAAGTTGATCGATGACACGCTTTCCATGTTGCACGTTGGCCGTGCCGCAAATCAACGATCGGATCACTGCGGCTCCGGGTCCTACGGTCGCGCCGCGCAGGACGACCGCATCATGCAAATAGGCGTCGGGTGCGACGGTTGCACCTTCTTCTATGATCGCAAAGTGACGGTTGTAATCTTCATTTAATGGCGCGGTGCGTGCCCGGCGACGCTCCCGACGGCGAGCGTGCTGTTGAAGCGATGCAATGTAATCCGCAAGGGTGAACAGCGGCAATCCGGTTGGCTGGCGACAATGCACTACGCGGACATCGTGCGACCGCGCGATCATCGGTAAGGCTTGTTCTTTCAGGTCGACATAACCGATACGCGAAATTGCCCGCACGGTCTTGCATGACAAGAGCATTAGTCCGCTGGCGGTGCCGTCGCGGTGGCTGATCAGCGTGAAATCGCCGGTTTTATGATCCAGCGCCGCAGCGATCGCCCAAAGCGGATCGAGCAGAACCTGGTGAGCATTGCCAACGAGAATCAAATCATCATCTTGGTAATCACTTGCGACATCCGCGATCAACCCGCCAGTGCCGCGAAAACTCGATTGATCGCGCTCAACGCGAACCATGTGAGCGAAGCGTGGGTCGATCGTTTTAGGTTCGTGCGAAGTCTGATCGACGGTCACGCGCACCATAAATTGTTCGAGATTGGCTCGTTTAGCGAGTTCGTCGCACTGCGTCAGCCAGTGATTGAAAATCGTGCCGTTTTCGTCCAACGGCAAATCCAATCGCGAACGACCGATCGCGGTGCTCAGAGGCGACTCGCGCATTTTTCCGCCGAGCAGGATTACAGCACGCAGACGCTTTAATCCGCGCCCCAGCAGCGTTGATTCGCTGCGAACGAAGACGTTCAAATCGCCTGATGATCGCTCGAACTCGGTGGTCTGGTCGGAGGCTGTGGGGATGATCTGATTCACAACAATGGGTGCGGACTGGGCCGAGGCGATAATTTCAGTGGATGTCGGCGTGAGATTCTTCCGACCGATTCCGCGACGACTGCGATGCCGATGCCCGACGGACTGCGTGGATTTCGATCCGAATTTTCGGTTCGCCAGCGCACTGCACATCAGTGACGCCGCAAAAGGGATTCCGTCTACAAAATATCGCCTGAAGAGTCTTTTCGGTTCTTGAAACACCCGATGAAGCCATTCCAACCCGATTACCTGCAACCAGCGCGGCGCGCGTTTTACCTCGCCGGTCAGGAAACTGAAGCTAATCCCCACGCCAAGCCACCAGCTTTCGGGCAACATTGGACGGATGCGATTAATCAGGATTTCCTGTTTGGGAGAACCGAGCGCAACCCAGATGATGTCCGGCTTGGCTTCAGTTAACGCGACGATCAGTTTGCTCATTTCCTCGGTTTTGGTTTCAAAACCGTAAGGCGGAACATACGTACCCGTGACATTTAACCCCGGGGCGCGTTGACGCAAAATCTCGGCGGCACCCGCGGCAGCACCGGGGTCGCCGCCTAACAAGAAGATTGATCGCCCGCGTTTGGCGGCGGCGATCGACAATGAACTAATCAAATCCGAACCCGCAACCCGCTCAGGCAACGGCGTGCCCTGCAAACGCGATGCCCAGACCAATGGCATGCCGTCGGCGACAACCAGATCCGATTCAGAAACCAATGTCGCAAACTGCAAATCACGCCTGCAACGTCTTAATATATCGAGATTGGGCGTCACGACCGTTCCGCCAACGCCGTTATCGAGATTTCGAAGAATGTGTTCAATACACTGTTTTTCGGTAATGGCGTGAAGTTCCACGCCCTTAAGCAGCACAACTGGTAGATGCGCGGCCTCGTCCACGCTGTCTGAACGATCGTTCAGTGGCGGCGATGGGGGCGTGTCAATATCGTTGGTATCGCTAGAGGTGTTGATCACCTCGAGCGGATGCCCGACGCTGACTGATGCATTTTGATAGCGCATCAACATAAAGCGCTGACTTTCTCCCAGCTCCAAACGCCACATATCAACAACCATGAGGCTTTGATCATCCTAACTGACCACACACTAAACCCGCTCCGACAAGTTCAGATCGCCTATATCCGTATAGACAGCCGTATCATGGACTAAAACGACCCTCAAAGGCAACCCCAATTAACAAATTGGTGGTAACGGGCGTGCCTATACTTACTACTTGGTACGTTACATATCGTCTGATTCAAAGCGGGACTGACCTTTGGATTGCACGTCCGATAACTTAATTGTCGCTTCTAGACGGGTATGAGGCAATACCAATGTTTCAGACTACTTTTGTCGATGCGACAAATTGCCGCACAGGCAGGATTGGCAGGAATCACATTTCGTACTTGCCCGTGATGTCGCCAAAAGCTTCGATCAGTTGGATGTCGGGGAATTGCGTTCCGAAATAACGCATGACCCAGGTCGATTGGAAGAGCAACGCCGGGCGTTCGTGGGTGTCGAGCATCAGGCTAACGCCGCTGGGGAGTTGCGCCTCTTTTAATTTTGGAACGTCCTCAACATTGGCGAGCCATCTCAACTTGTCGAACGATCCGCTTTCTGTCCGCGTTTCCACGCCATACTCAGATTGCAGCCGATACCGCACGACATCAAACTGCAATACGCCAACCGCCGCCATCAACGGCACGCGCGAAATGGCATCGATTCGATACAACAACTGCACAACCCCCTCGCGAGCCAGTTGTTCGACGCCTTCGCGGAATTGTTTAATGCGGTCGGTATTCTCGCAGTGAAGATAGGCAAAACATTCCGGCGCAAAGGTCGGGATCGCATCAAAGGCGGTGTTCAGTCCTGTTGAGAGGGTATCGCCGATGCGTAAATCCTGATGTCCGACAATCCCGATCACATCACCCGCGTACGCCAAATCGACAATCTCCCGGTCTCTCCCGAATAATTTGTGCGTGCTGGAAAGTCGGATCGACTTGCCGCTGCGGACGATTTTGACCGACATATCGCGTTCAAACGCCCCCGATACGATTCGTACAAACGCCACGCGGTCGCGGTGTTTGGGATCCATATTGGCTTGGATTTTGAAGACGAACCCGCTGAACTGCGGATCACCCGGCTGAACTTCGATCTCGCCTGCAATGCGGCTAGTTGGTCCCGGCGATTCATCGACGAACGAATCAAGGAACGCCTGCACGCCGAAATTGTTGATCGCGCTTCCGAAATAGACCGGCGTCTGCTGCGCACCTGCCAACGCTGTCGGATCAAACTCCGTCCCCGCGCCATCTAGCATTTCCAACTCATCCCGCGCCAGCGCGTACGAATCAGCCGACATTTTCTGCTTTACCAGATCGTCATCAATCCCCGCCACCGTCATCGGGGCGCGATACGATCCGTGCGGTGTACGCTCGAACAAATGCACCTGCTTTTGCCGGCGATCAAAAATACCCTTAAAATCAATCCCCGTCCCAAGAGGCCAATTCATCGGGACTGCGTGGATGCCCAGCACCGTCTCCAATTCATCCAACAATCCCAGCAAATCGCGACTTGGTCGATCGAGTTTGTTAACGAAGGTAAAGATCGGGATGCCGCGTTTTCGGCAAACTTCGAATAATTTACGGGTTTGCGCTTCGATCCCCTTGGCGGCGTCGATCACCATGACCGCCGAATCGACCGCCGTCAGCACGCGGTAGGTATCTTCCGAAAAATCGCGATGCCCTGGCGTATCCAGCAGGTTGATGGCTTTGCCGCGATAGTCGAATTGCAGCACTGTTGAACTGACCGAGATGCCGCGTTGACGTTCCAGTTCCATCCAATCGCTGGTGACAGCTCGCTGCTGCTTGCGTGCCGTGACCGACCCCGCAAGCTGGATTGCACCGCCGTAGAGCAACAGTTTTTCGGTCAGCGTGGTTTTACCTGCGTCCGGATGCGAAATAATCGCAAACGTGCGTCGGCGTTGAAACTCATCTTCGTACATA
>JBBQXB010000064.1:0-19613 GCA_038210015.1 Tepidisphaerales bacterium | reverse complement strand
AGTATCCGCCTAAGCAATCAACGCCAATTCAGAATTGCCACAGAGACACAGAGAGAGCAGATAAAATACATAATCGCAGATGACGTAGATTGCGCGGATAAGGCAAGGATACCTCTTCATCTGCGTCATCTGCGTCATCTGCGTCAAATCCCGCCTTACTCATGGCCCGAAAGGCCGCTACAAGCACTGCAAGCAGGCACCAGACCGATAGCGATCAACACGCCCGCGACTGGGTTACCACTCAATGCGATCTGGGCGAGAAAGCCGCTGTATGGATTGGAAGGGTGATACATTGTGGGTCCGCGAGCGGCAAACTGGATTTCGGTAGGGTAGTATTGTCACCCCGCTCCACCGGCTGCTCGATTTGCGTGCGGTTGGTTTGGTCCATGCCCTGCGACAACTGAAAATCGCGCTGTTACGCCGATCGGCGGACATACACGTCGCCATGCTTGGCGAGTTCCTCGACTTTCCCGGCGTTGGCCAGTTCCTGCAGCAAGTCAAGATAACGCAGCGCCGGTGGCTCAAGACAGGGTTCGTATTGGTCCGCATCTGGTATGATCGCATCAACGACCACACGAACCGCGCAGAGGTCGCTGTGAATCCACTGCGGAATATGTACTTGCTTTCCCTTACGGATAATCACTCGTCAAAGTAATGAACTGTCACCCTTTAGCAGTTCCTGCCGCTTCAAGCCAAGCCCACACTGCTTTCACCGCCGTTCCATCCGTCAGTGCTATTTCGACTTCGACAACAGGATTCGGCGTTGCATCGGGCCGTTCAGGCAGGATTATTGCATCATCACAGGCTGCAATAATCTGCCACGACGTCATCCGCCGAATCCGAATCCGCCCACCCGCGTGCGCAGAAATCGCATACCGCTCTTCGCGGATCGCTGACGCAATCATGTTCCAGTGGTCGGACATCTGTTGACGCTCTTCACGTCCTCCCTCACAGCCCCAGCTTCGCCTTCTTCGCGTCCCACTCCGCCGCTTCGCGTTTGTTGGTGGTGTTGAGGGGTTGGTTTGACTTGATCGCGTCGATCTCCAGCTTCGTCAGGTGCATGCCTTCGAGGTTGTAATCGACGAACGCCTCTGCCGCGATGGGGACGATGGGCTTGATCAATTCGTACATCGCCGTCGCGTAGTCGCGGATTTCCTGTTGGGCGTGGGGGTCCATGCGCAGGCTGAGGAAGTGGAACAGATTGTGCAAATCGATCTTCCAGTACCATTCGGTATAGGCACTGATCGGCAAGCCAATCCGCGCGATCTCTCTTGCCACGCCTTTGTCTGTCAGATTTTGATAGTCGGCGTAGAGCGCTTCGGTCTTATCAAGGTATGCCAGAAACTCATCGGCGGTCAGATTGTCCAGCGGTTCGTCGCGGCCTTGTCGATTCACCAGACTTTGCTTGCGGATGTAGTCCGCCGTCGGGCGATAGAACCGATCCTGCACGATCGAATACCGGGCTGAGTATTCGTTGACGTTGGCGGTGCGATGCCTGATCCACTGCCTTGCGATGAAGATCGGCATGCAGTGGTGGAACTTAAACTCCACCATTTCAAAAGGCGTGGTGTGACGATGCCTGGCCAGATACCGGATCAACCCGCGGTCCTCATTCACCTGCTTGGTGCCTTCGCCGTAGCTGACGCGCGCGGCCTGCACGATCGCGTAGTCGGCGGTCTTTCCCACCGGGCAAAGCCGGGGCATCACATCCACCAATGCCACCAACCCATGATCGTGAACCTTGATCTCCCATCGGGCCGCCCCATCCATCACATCAAACGTGGCGGTCTCGAACGGCTTTTTCTCGACTTTCAGCGGTGCAGTTTCCATGATTCGGCATGTTAAGGATTACAGATGGAAAGTCGAACGCCCGCCATCACGCCTCGGTCATTTCCACGAAAAAGCGTTACACAGATGACACAGATCAAGCGGGATCGTCACGGAATGCCCCGCCGCAGTGCGAATGGCAGGTGGTACATCAGCCGCCGGACCGTGTTGCCTGGGTGTGGGCGGGTGGATGAGGCAGCCGTTAGTGGATGGTGCGATAATCTACGCGCTATCGCTCTGTGCCGGAGGTTCTCGGCTCTACGTCGTAACGTCCCCGCTGTATGTCGGAAGGTCTCCGCTCTATGGCGGAAGGTCTCTTTTCTACGGCGGATTATCTCAGTTCTATCGCGCCGCGACTGCTGCACTTGGCGTAATGGCTCACGCATGTACTGCAATATCGCTGCTATCGTGCATCATATCGCACATGACGACCGATAACGCCGTGCGAATGATGTGGACGTAGGACCAATGGACATGCACCCGCCGACCTGGCTGGCAGTGCCGATAATTATTTATGCGCGATCAGAGCCTCGCCGAGCCGACCGTCGCGAGCATCAAAATCACGCAGGCCAGCACCAATAATATCCCTTCGATCTTGCCGAGCGTGAATCGTCCAAGGCCGACCGGCAACAGCATAATTGCCAGCACCGTCAGGAGCACGGTGTCAATCCGCCAGCTTTGGATCGGCATGACAATCGCCGGCGGCGCATCGGGCTGGGTGGTGGCGGGCGATAGCGTAAAGATTGTGTGCGCAACAACGATCGCAATAGGCAGACCGATCCCGATCAATGCCATTACCGCTGCGACGACCGTATCAATCGCGGGTCTGCTATTTCGGGCGTGGATATCCCCCACCAACAATCCGATCGCACCCAACACCACCAGCGGCACGATCACCGGACCAAGAAGCGGCAGGATAGGCAAAACCAGCAATTTCGATACGGTCAGCGAGATGATCGCAGTTCCGCCGATCGTCAATGCGACGAATCCGAGCATGGCACTGCGATCGACGCCAGGCGAGTCATCCGCAGGCGACCGTTCGTATGCCCAAAGCAGCACCGCGTAGATAGCGGATAGCGCGATCGCGTGCGTGAGATTGAGTTCGCCGGACAGCCCGATGATAAATGTCGCTGCCGCCAGCGGCGCAAGAAGCTTCAACGACTGCGACGAAATGCCGCTGCGGTCGGGATGACTCACCGCGATGATGCCCAGCGCGAGAGTAAGGATGAGCGTTGATCCGGTCAGCAGCATCGCGACGGCCTTGCCGGGTTCGCCGATCAATATCGTCCAGATCGCAGCACAAATAATGGGGACGACGAGGAGCAAGCCACGCACCATCGGGTATCGCGTTTGGTGTCCGCCCAAGCCTTTCCATAGCAGGTGCGTACCGCCATAGAAGCAAACGGCAGCGCCGGCGAGCAGCGAGATTGGTAACTGGACAGAATCCGCCATCAGATGCGTGCGGATGGTAGTCGATTCAATGCGATCGCGGTACTACAAGAGAACGAACGACGATGTGATGCTGTCTTTCAGGCTGACAGTCCGAGGAATAGGCCACAGATTTGCACAGATGTATAGGGATGAATGCGGATCAATGCACCGGATTGCCTGATCGGCGAAACAACCTTACGACATGGCGCTATATTGGAAATAGAATAGGCCGCACGGACGCTGAGGCGCAGAGAAAAATTGCGAATTTCCAGCTGTTTTTATTTGATTAGGGACCCCGCATTCAGCTTCATATTGGCTGGATCAATTTTATTGCGTCGGATGCATAAGGTTGCCCTGTGCGTCTTTGAGTCCCTGCGGCCTTTTCGTTTTTTGCAGTAAATGATGCCATCATGACATCGCAAAGATTCTCAGCCCTACTTTGTTCTACTCCTTGAACAATTTATTCTCCGTGTATCCGTGCCTCTGTGGCCAATTCTTTTTGCGTACGACCCCGACGATGGATTCGCAGGCTTGCAACGCGGGCGAAAATCCCGTTTCATCTGAATCAATGCCGTACGATTCCCGATCCATCGCCCATTCAGAAGCCGCGTTTGTCCGTGCCCGCAAGGTGATGCCCGGAGGCGTATCGTCGCCGGTACGGGCGTTCCAGGCGGTGGGTGGCACGCCGATCTTCATCAAGGAAGGGCGCGGATGCCGTGTGGTGGATGTCGATGGGAATGATTATATCGATTACGTCTGCAGCTATGGACCGCTGATCGTTGGGCATGCCAATGATGTGATCGTGGCAGCCGTCACCAAGGCGCTCGGCAAAGGGACTACCTACGGCGCACCGACCGAATCGGAAACCAAACTGGCGGAATTGATCTTATCCGCGTTGCCGGCGATGGAGATGATTCGTTTCGTCAACAGTGGCACCGAGGCGGCGATGAGCGCCCTGCGACTTGCGCGTGCAGCGACGAATCGCGATCTGATCGTCAAATGCATCGGCTGTTACCACGGGCATTCCGACGCGTTGCTCGTCGATGCCGGATCGGGCGCACTCACGCTGGGCACGCCCTCATCGCCGGGTGTTCCCAAGGCGATCGCGGCGGGGACGATCTCAGTTCACTACAACAATCTGGACGACATCCAAGCGGTTTTTGAAAAATATCCCGACCAGATCGCGTGCATCGCGGTCGAGCCGGTCGCAGGCAATATGGGTCTAATCCCGCCTGCGGACGATTACTTGCAGGGTCTGCGAACACTTTGCGATCAACACGGCGCGTTATTGTTGTTCGATGAAGTGATGACCGGTTTCCGCGTCGCATGGGGCGGGGCGCAGGTGCGATACGATGTGAAGCCCGACATCACTTGTCTTGGAAAAATCATCGGCGGAGGTTTGCCGGTCGGGGCGTACGCGGCATCAAAGAAACTGATGGAAATGATCAGCCCCGCAGGCGCGGTCTATCAGGCCGGAACGCTAAGCGGCAACCCGATGGCGATGGCGGCGGGATATGCGACGTTGGAATTGATCCACGAAGGCGGTTGCTACGAGCAGCTCGAAGCGATGTCCGCCAAGCTTGCGACCGGCCTGCAATCCGCCGCCGAACGCGCGAAGGTGCCGATGACGATCAATCGCGTGGGATCGATGATCTGCCCGTTCTTCGTCGCCCAACCGGGATCAAAAGTCACGAACTACGCCGACGCAACCGCCTGCGATACCGCGCATTACGGAATGTTTTTTCACGCGATGCTTGAAAACGGCGTCTATCTCCCGCCAAGCCAGTTTGAAACTTGGTTCGTCTCCACTGCACACGATGAGGCCGCGATCGAGCAAACCCTCCGCGCTGCTGAGAAAGCCTTCGCGAGTATGGCTTTATCGTAGGGAAAAAAAACGATGATTCACCACGGAGACACGAAGGACACGGAGAGATACTCGATAATTTTTATCTGCAACCGCTTTTTTCCTCTGTGTCGTTAACTCCGGTCAGTATATTTTTTGGAAAAAATTGCGTGATTCCGTGGCAATCGTGCGGATTTCGCTTTACTCATGTAGTGGCATGGGGATACAACTCAACTAACGTCTCAAACATCGGCGTGTCTGATCGTGACGATCACTTCTGGAGATACTAATGATAAATCGTTTTCAAACCGCACTCACGATGGCATTGACCATCACCTTATCACTTGCGACAGTTTCGCGCGCCGAAGATTTGCCCGCCCAGCCGATGGTTTACGCCGGGGACGGATTAACCGTTGTCATCCTCAAAATGTCCGAAGACACGGGAGAAATGAGCGGGGAAATCCGCCGCGATAAATCGGTCTATCCATTCAGCGCCAAAATGGATGACAACGACGATGAAGTCATCCGTGGCAATTTTTATGTTGACGGCAAACCCTACGCATTTTCTGCAAGAGAAGACGCTGATTCAGAAGCGATGATCTTCGTCACCGGTGCGAAGCGTTACAAGCTGCTCCCGGTAGTGCAGCAACAACCACAGCCGCCACAACCCATGCCTCAGCCGGATAATCCGCTGGATCAACCCGTGCAGCCGCCGGTTAATCCTCCGGTGCAACCTCCTGCCCCGCCTGTTGAAAATCCGTTGACTGGCTTGCCCGGAATGAATGAAAACCCCGCGCCGCCGGTGAATCCGAATCCGCCCGTTCAACCACCCGCGCCGCAGCCGCCGGTCGCGCCGGCGCAGCCCAATCCACCCACATCCCCCGAACCTGAAAATCCATTGACAGGCTTACCAACCACGCCGCAAACGCCTCCTCAACCGGCACCGGGACCTTCAGCGCCTGCAACCAATCAGCCATCGCCGCAAAACAATCCGCTTCTCAATTTACCAGGTAATCCAAGTCAAAATCCCGCGCCGGTGAACCCGCCCGCTCCGCAGCAACCCGTGCAGCCTGCGGCACCTGCCCAGCCCGCTGCGGCCAACAAAGCCAGCAAAGTGAAGCTCGCGAAGTTCAATGACATCTCTATGGATGGCGTGTTGTCCCACACCATGCTCATCCCCGAAGGTTGGACCTCTGATGGATTCATCCAATGGTCAGGCGAACCCGATTACATGCCTGAAAAGACCATTACCGTCACAGGTCCGGATCACGCGAAGCTAACCTTCATCCCTACAATGGCTTTCATGTATATCGTCGTGAATCCGGTTCCCGGCTTCCCTGTCACGCCTCCTAATGGGACACCCCCGCCGCAGAATCTGGGCGCATGGATAGCTAAAACCATCGCTGAAAATCCCAATGGCAAGCTCAAGAATGTCAAACTCGTCAGCGATGTTCGCAACCAGCAATTCGAAGCGATGATGGATCAATTGGATCGAGAATCAGGCGGCAATCTTCGTGATGTTCGCAGGACATCGCACATCGTTACCGTTACTTACGAACAGAAAGGCGTGAAAATTAGGGAAGAAATCAACGTCAATTACGCCCTGTTTCCTCCCAGTGTGAATGAAAATCTGCGCAGCGATATGTGGACGCTCCAGTTTTTAGCCGGGTACTCCGCACTTGATGACAAATTTGATCAGGTCAAACCCCAACTTGTTGCGATTCAATCGACGATGCGTCCTGTCGCCAAATGGTGGGTGCAGATGTTCAAAGTGCGTGGCGAAATCATGCGGGTCCGCGCCGAGCAACGTATGGAAGAAATCCGCCGTCGTGGCAAAATGTACGACCAGATGAGCGACGCCGAATACGCAAAATACAAGGAGTCGATGAAGGGATCAGATCAGGCGCAGAAAGATCGCGTCGATACGATCTACGAACGTCAGGAATACACCGACACCGATGGCAGCATCGTCACGCTGCCAATCCACTACAACCACATCTTTTCAGACGGCAATGGGAACTATGTGATGACTAATAATTCCCTGGAAAAGCCCAGCGATCTGTGGACTGAAATCAAACCGAAATAGGCATCGGTTGCACCAAAATAGCAGGCCCTTCAGAACGCTCGCATTCTGAAGGGCCTTTTTATTGTGCGATGAAAGGTAACGGACTATTCGGGCTTGGCGCCTGTCATGTCGTAAACCCAATCTTGGATCGCTGGCTTCCAATCGAGCAGTTCTTCTTTTTTGAAGAACAGGCCGAGTTCTTTTTCTGCCGCTTCGGGGGAATCAGAACCATGGATCAGGTTGTAGGCATTGGACACGCCAAAATCGCCGCGGATCGTTCCTGGTGCAGCCTTGCTACCAAAGGTGGCGCCCATCAGGTTTCGCGCGATTGTGATCGCATTCACCCCTTGAATTGCCAACACCACAACCGGTCCGCTGGTCATAAATCGCACAAGCCCGGCGTAGAAAGGTTTTTCCTTATGCGGCGCGTAATGCGTTTCTGCCGTTGATTTTGGGATGACCATCAGCTTCATCCCTGACAGTTGCAGGCCTTTGTTTTCAAAGCGGGTGACGATCTGCCCGATCAGCCCACGCTGAACGGTGTCGGGTTTAAGAATGATGAGTGTACGTTCCATTGTCGGTTCTCCGGTTGGTTGAATATAAAAACTTATTGAACGCTCCATCGTCCGCGCGGGAGCATATTCTGTCAATCGTCGAGGATGATCTGACGCGGGACGCAAATACATCCGCGCAACACCTGTTTGCGTCAATCTGAAAATTCTCACGAGCTTTTGTGGGATTTTCTATAGCACCGTGCGCGATTGTACCGTCAAACGCGCAACATCCGAGGTTCTATAGATGATCGAACTGCGGAAAAATTTGGCACGCGCTGCGAACGCGTCCATGTATATTAACTGTAAGAGGTGTGTGTTGGTTTCGACATCCGACTTCTTATCGGACGATCTGCCATGACGTGCGTTCGCGGTTCTCAATCAGTGATTCAGGTGTATTGGCCGATAACTTCGGGAGGAATATATGTATTATCACGCGGCACCCGCAAAATCTGCGCGTTCGAACTAAAGCGTAGAGATGGATAGTCGATATATCTCATGTCGGCGGCATGTTGCTTCCGACAGGGAGAAAAAATGCTAATGGAAACGACCAAGTCCAAAGATGTTCTGACAACCGGTGAAGTTGCGAAAATCTGCAACGTAGCACCGCGAACCGTCAGCAAGTGGTTCGATTCGGGCGCGCTCACCGGGTATCGCATCCCCGGGAGCAAAGACCGGCGAATCCCGCTTTCGCAACTCATCAAGTTCATGAAAACGCACGGCATGCCCCTCAACGGGCTGATGACCGGCGCAACTCGCGTCATGATCGTCGACGACGAACAAGATATCGTTGAGGTGCTCGAACGCATCCTCGAAGATGAAGCCAAGTACGAAGTCGATGTCGCCAAAAGCGGATTCATGGCCGGGATCACCGCCGAAAAAGTGCGCCCCCATGTCATTCTGCTCGACATGCACCTCAAAGACATTGACGGCAGGGAAGTTGCCAAGATCGTGAAATCAAACCCCGATCTGCAACTGACCAAAGTAATCGCGATGAGCGGCAAGCTATCTGAAGATGAGCTGAAATCACTCAGCAACACCGGACATTTTGACGGGTATTTGAAAAAGCCGTTCAATGTTCGGCACGTCATCCAGACGATCGAAGATTCGACAACCGTCGTTTACTAAATCGCCTGTTCTGTAGCAATACATCAAAGTCCCAAGCCCGTGCCGTGAATGGCGCGGGCTTGGTTTGATTAGAGTCCTGTGAATCACCCACCGCCTCCAGGAATGTCGCCATGAGGTATTCCAAAGGGTCTCGCTGAAAAGTCAAAAAACCCTTCAATTTACGAACGAAGTAGATGCTTCGGAGTACCTCCGCATGACATGGCTAATGACGCGAGGTTGTTCAGAGGTCCGAAATCCAAAACGAACCAAAATTGGAGAAGCAATAGCGATCACAATGGGATGTGACAATTCGCCATGCGTCTGGATTTTTGCAGCTTGGGTGGTTCTCCCTATAATCCGACGTGGTTATCTGAATTTGGAAAGGAGACGCTTCCTTGTCTCACGCTGTCATACCCTATGCTTCTCGTGAAACCCATCCGGGATTCTTTCTACTTCGCCGTCTGCACTCGCTGACTGGCATCATGTTCGGCGGATACATCTGCGTCCACCTGCTGATCAACGCCACGTTGATACAAGGTCCAAGCATATACGAATCGCTGCCCGGCGTAACGCAGCCGTCGAGCTTTCAGCTACAAGTGGAAAAAATCCATTCGCTGCCGTTTTTGCTGGCGATTGAGGTGTCGTTTATATTCGCCCCGCTTCTGATCCATACGCTCTACGGCATTTACATCATGCTGAACGGTAAGCCCAACGTCGCGGCATACGGATACGCCAAGAACTGGTTTTATGTGCTTCAACGTGTATCAGCGTTGGCGCTGGTGGCGTTCATCTTGTTCCATGTCGGCGGGATGTTTGGCTGGTTTGGCGAAAATCTGCGCTTCGTCCCGCACGACAAAGCCTTTGAATCAACCGTCAGGCACATCCAACTCAACTGGTTTATCGCGTTGGTCGTTTATCCGCTTGGCGTGCTCGCGGGCACCTATCACCTCGCCAACGGTTTCTGGGCGGCGGGGATCGCGTGGGGATTGACCGTCAGCAAACAAGCCCAAGCCCGCTGGGGATGGGTTTGCCTGGCGTTGTTCTTCTTCACCTTCGCGTGCGGTATGACCGCGATTGTCGCGACATTCATTTACAAAAATCACGCTTTACCAACCGTGTGAGTGCAGGCAAATTGCATGGCATTGGACCGATCCATCATCGACGACTACTCCCAAGGCGGCCAGCACCTTCGCGACGCCATCGCGGGATTGTCGGTAGACGACCTGCTTGCCTATCCCGTCCCCGGCACGTGGTCGATTCAGGAAATCGTCATCCACCTGCAGGATAGCGATTTGATCGGGATCGACAGGATGAAACGCATCGCCGCTGAGGATAACCCGTTGATCCTTGGCTACAACGAAACGAAATTCATCCAGACGCTTCGATCCGATCTACAATCTGCCGCGGATGCGGTGACAATTTTCGATCTGTCGCGCAAGCAGTTTGCGCGCGTGCTTCGGGCGCTACCGGATGAAGCATTCGAACGCACCGGCGTCCACAATGAAATCGGAATGATCAAACTCAGCGTGCAGGTACAGAAATATCAGCAGCATTTGCTGCATCATTTGAAATTCCTGAAAGATAAACGCCAGCGACTTGGCAAACCGCTGGTGAGCTAGAATTACAATAAAGTCAGACTGTTTGAAGGATTTGTATTATGGCAGCTAAAAAACGTGTGATCGTGATCGGTGGCGGACTGGCGGGGCTTGCCTGCTCGGTGAAACTTGCAGAAATGGGCATCGAAGTCGATCTGATCTCGATGGTTCCGGTCAAGCGATCGCACAGCGTCTGCGCGCAGGGTGGCATCAACGCCGCCAACGACATCGCCCGGCAACAGGGTTTCAGCGAGTGGGTTCACTTCGACGAAACCGTCCTCGGTGGCGACTTTCTCGCAGACCAACCCCCCGTACTGGAAATGGCAAACTGGGCGCCACGCATCATCGACCTGCTCGACCGCATGGGCGTCCCCTTTAATCGCACGCCCGAAGGCCAGCGCGATCTGCGTCTGTTCGGCGGATCGCTATTCAAACGCACCTTCTTCGCCGGCGCCACCACCGGCCAACAATTGCTCTACGCGCTGGACGAACAAACACGTCGCTACGAAGTCGAAGGGAAAATCAACAAGTTTGAGTTCTGGGAATTCCTCTGGCCGGTCATCCACGAAGGCGTTTGCGTCGGAATTGTCGCCCAAGACATGCGCACGATGCAGATCAAAGCCTTCCGCGCCGATGCCGTGGTGGTCGCAACCGGCGGCAATGGACTGATCTTTGGAAAATCAACGCTGTCGGTCATCTGCACCGGCGGCGCGGTGTCACGATGTTTCCAAGCCGGCGCAAAACTGGGCAATCCTGAAATGATACAGGTCCACCCCACCGCCATCCCCGGCGAAGACAAGTGCCGACTCATCTCTGAATCCGCACGCGGCGAAGGAGGACGGGTCTGGGTTCCCAAGAAAAAACAGGACACGCGCCCGCCAAACAGTATCCCTGAAGACGAACGCGATTATTTCCTCGAACGCAAATATCCGAAATACGGCAACATCGTCCCGCGTGATATCGCGACCCGTGAAATCTTCCAGATGTGCCTCGAAGGTTACGGCGTAGGTGGTGGCAACATGGTTTACTTAGACCTGCGCGATAAAGTCAAAGAGATCGGCCGGGAAAAAGTGCTCGGCAAACTTGAAGGCATTCTCGAAATCTATGAAAAATTTGTCGGCGCCGATCCGCTAGAAGAACCGATGAAAATCTTCCCGGCTGTCCACTACGCGATGGGCGGCATGTGGTGCGGTTATGAATCGAAGAAGACCAGCCCAGGCGGTCTCGAACCCGGCCATCACAAAAACTTCATGTCCAACATCCCCGGTTTGTACGCCATGGGTGAGTGTTCGTTCCAGTTTCACGGTGCAAACCGACTGGGCGCAAACTCGCTGCTTAGTTGCATTTTTGAAGGCTTGTTTGGTGCGCCTGGGATCAAAAATTACATCACCGATGTCGCGCCGATCGCAGCGGCGGACGTACCGGCAAGCGTATACGACGCGGTGGTTTCACAGGAAACCGCCAAGCAGGATGCACTGGTCAAATCCAACGGCACGGAAAACCCCTACGTGATCTGGCAGGAAATGGGCAAGTGGATGACCGACCATTGCACGGTCGTTCGATACAACGACAAACTGGAAATGGCGTTGCAACACCTCGATACGCTAAGAGACCGGTATACCCGCCTGAAACTCAGCGACACCGGCATGTACACGAATCAGAATCTTTCTTTTGCCCGCGCATTAAAGGACATGCTGATCAATGCCGAAGCGATGCTGAAGGGCGCGCTCAACCGCAATGAAAGTCGCGGTGCGCATTACAAGCCTGATTTTCCGGATCGCAACGACAAAGATTTCCTCAAAACCACCATCGCATCATTCAATCCTGAAACGCAAAAAGTGGAGATCGGATATGCACCAGTGGATACCAGTCTCGTCCAGCCCCGCCCGCGCACCTACGGCAAGGGTGCAACGGCAGACACAAAGTTGACTGCGGCACAGATCGCGCCGCAACCGGCGATGTCGGCGACCTGATTGCATCACCACGGTTTTGCAACGCCCAATTCGTCGGCCATTTGTTCGAGTTGCTGACGATGAACACCGGACAACGGGATGCCATCGCGTCGATACGCTTGTTCACGTTCGGCCTCGGGTCCGCCTGGTAATAGCGCGCCCTGTCCGGGTAATGGGGTCAGTTTTTTCGTCGCCTGCACATACCGATCGACTTCTCGCTTGAAGTTATCGACCTCTGCGAATAGATCGATGCGAAACATGTACATCATCGCACCTTGATTGGCAGCAGGATACGGATTTGGGTCGGGCGGATCATTCACGCAAAGCCCCGTCAACAAACCGCCCCACGTTTGGCAGATCGTTCCGAATCCGATCGCGCGCGTCACCAATCCCGGCGTCAACGCAATCAGTTCATCCAAATGAGGCGGATCGGCCTGCACGTCATGCGTCACGCCACAATCCAACACCAGCGAGGTTTCGTGCATCCCCGGCGCGCTGAACGACATCGGCGACGCCCCGGCCGCCCGGATGATTGGATCGCCGGGGTTGAGTTTCAATCGCACGCCCGAGGTAACAAAGCAGAGCAGATCATGTTTGAGCGTCATGCGGGTATAGATCCCGGCTGCTCCGATATGTCCGTGATTTCGCGTGACCAGCGCCGACATGCCGTGCTGCTTAGCTTTCTCAATCGCTTGCTGCATGCCTATCTGCGCCGGGAAATATCCCAACCCGCCGTCACCATCCACGGTGACACTATTGGATGTTTCACGGACGATTTTGACCGCTGGCGTCGGATTGATCCCATGCGTGGCAATCTCGCGATGATAACGCGGTATCAACCGGCTGCCGTGGCTGAGAACGCCTCGCAAATCACTTTCGACCAGTAATTGCGCGAGCAATGTTGCCTGGGCGACAGGAATTCCCAAGGCAATTGCGACATCGTACAAAAATCGCTGCATGATTTGGTGTGGCACGCGAAACGCTTCGGCTGAGGGTTGCTGCATGGGTTGCGATGATACACCTCAATACTCATACAGACATCGGCCGGTTGCACATTCTCGAATTTATGACGCGACAAACTGGCGACAATTCTGTTGAAATCCATCGTTTGCTTGACTTGCTGGCCATTGCAGATAGTGTCGGATGCCACGATGCTCAAACGCACGCCGTTCCATGATTTTCATCTTTCCGCCGGTGGTAAAATGGTGGATTTCGCCGGCTGGGAGATGCCGGTCGTCTACCGATCCATCATCGACGAACACAATCACACGCGCAACTCGGGAAGCATCTTTGATGTTTCCCACATGGGCCGGTTGCAAATCAGTGGTGCCGACGCGATCAAATTCCTGCAACACGTGTTCACGCGCGATGTCGAAAAGATCAAAGTCGGGCAATGTCGTTACGGTTTGATCTGCAATGAGCAAGGCGGCATTCTCGATGATGTGATCGTGTCGCGCGACAAAAAATATTGGCTGATGGTCGTCAACGCGGGTAACCGCGAGAAGATCGTCCAGCATTTTCATCATATCCGTCACGACAATGATTTTGATTTTGATCTCGCCGACAACACCGAAAGCACCGCGATGCTTGCTTTGCAAGGCCCGAAGGTGATTGAACGCATCGCCGGACATTTGGAAGCGGTCGCGAATTTGAAACGTTACGAGTTTGTGACCGATTCGTTCATGATGCTGGTCAAATACACCGTCAGCCGCACGGGTTATACGGGTGAGGATGGCGTTGAAGTCATAATCTCGTCCAAGATGGCGCCGACGGTGATGAAGGCGCTGGCAGGTAAGTTTGATCGTCCCGAAGCCACACTCAAACCCGCCGGGCTTGGCGCACGCGATACGTTGCGTCTAGAAGCCGGTATGCCCTTGTACGGCCATGAGTTAAGCGAAGAGATTGACCCGATCTCCGCCGGTCTTGGCTGGGCAGTCGCACTAGATAAACCGTTCCTTGGATCGGATGCGATCCAGCAAATCGTCGCGGCGGGCCCGAAACAAAAGCTGGTCGGCCTAGAACTGCAATCCCGTCGGATCGCACGACAAGGCACGGTCGTCACTACGCCCTCGGGCAGCGGTGTTGTCACATCGGGCACACTTTCACCGACGCTAAACAAATCAATCGCGATGGCGTATGTCCCCACCGCCGACGCGGCCGAAGGTACGACAGTTTCTGTCGACATCAAAGGCGATATTATCACCGCTACAATCGTTAAAATGCCGTTTTACAAGAGATAATCACTGCAAAGTCGCGAAAACATCATTCCGGCATGCAGGTCATTGATTGATCCGTGACGATTCGTGTAAATTCGTGGATAATCATTCTCAAGGAGTTTCGTCAATGTCCGTCCCAACCGATCGTAAGTACCTCAAATCACACGAATGGCATAAGCATGACGGCGATGTCGTTATCATTGGCATCACCCAGTTTGCCGCCGACGAATTAACCGATGTAACCTATGTTTCGCTTCCCAAAGTCGGCGCAAAAATCGCCGCTAATGAACGCTTCGGCGAGATCGAATCGGTCAAAGCCACCAGCGATCTTTACACCGGCGTCGGGGGTGAGGTCGTCGCAGTCAATGCCGATCTAAATAATAATCCCGCCACCGTTAATACTGATCCTTTTGAAGGCGGATGGATGATCAAAATCAAACCGTCCAACCCCGCGGACCTAGATGCATTGCTCGACCCAGACGCCTATAAAGCCTCCAGCGGCCATTAACCACGATCAAATGCGAATTGGCCACCGAGACACAGAGTCACATAGAGACAACTCAATACTCACCGCAGATTTCGCAGATAATAAACGGGCATTTTTCCGATCTGCGAAATCTGCGTCATCTGCGGTTTCCGATTTTTTGCCTGCGTCATGTGCGTGGGCTTTCATTTTTGAATAGACTTAATTCATCATGCTCACGATTGATTCGCAAGCCACGTCACCTGTTGATCTAACCACCCCGCTGGATACTTTTGCGCGTCGGCATCTGGGATCGAACCCCGCCGAAGTGGACGCGATGCTGCGCGTCACCGGGTATGAAACGCTCGATGCGTTGATCAGCGCAACCGTGCCCGAATCAATCCGCTTGCAAAAGCCGCTGCGCATCGGTCGCGAGCAAGGCGAAGCCGAAACGCTGCAACAACTCCGCGCGCTGGCGAATAAGAATAAAGTCTATAAGACCTTCATCGGGCAAGGCTATTACGACACCATTACCCCGCCGGTCATCCTGCGCAACGTTCTTGAAAACCCCGGCTGGTATACCCAGTACACGCCCTACCAAGCCGAGATCAGTCAAGGCCGACTCGAAGCGATTCTGAATTTTCAGACCGTCGTCACCGACCTGACCGCCCTCCCGCTGGCCAACGGTAGCCTGCTCGATGAAGGCACCGCCGCCGCCGAAGCGATGGCGATGTGCGTCTCGGTTCATGAACAATCCCGCAAAACCTTCGTCGTCGATACCCAATGTCATCCACAGACGATCGCGGTCGTGCAAACGCGGGCTGAGTCGTTGGGGTATAAGTGTGTCGTCGCCGATGTAAAGCGGATTTTTGGGACTTCGACTAAAGATGCCCGCCCGACCCACGACCCACGACTCACGACCCACGATCTAGCAGGCGTTCTCGTGCAATACCCTGCCACCGATGGCGCGATCATTGACTATGCTGAACTCGCCGACGAACTGCATCAGCAAGGCGCGCTACTGGTTGTCGCGACCGATCTTTTGGCGCTGACACTCATCACCCCGCCCGGCGAGTTCGGTGCCGACATCGCAATCGGATCGGCGCAACGCTTCGGCGTGCCGATTGGTTTTGGCGGACCCCACGCCGCGTACATGGCGACCAAAACTGAGTACGCCCGCAAAATGCCAGGCCGCCTGGTTGGTATCTCTAAAGACGCCGATGGCAACCCCGCGATGCGCCTCACCCTCCAAACCCGCGAGCAACACATCCGCCGCGAGCGCGCCACCTCCAACATCTGCACCGCACAAGTATTGCTCGCGATCATGGCCAGCATGTACGCGGTTTATCACGGGCCACAAGGTCTGCGCGCGATCGCCACGCGGATCCACGGGCTTGCCTGCACCTTCGCCGAGGGCGCCAAGTCGCTAGGCCATCACGTCGCAACCGACAGTTATTTTGATACCGTTCGTATCGACCTGAATGATCTGGCGTCACCTGTCGTGATGAAACGCGCTGAGCAGGCGAACATCAATCTCCGCGTGATGGACGGTTCGATCGTCGTCAGCTTCAGCGAAACCACCACGCTGGACGACGTCAACACGATTCTCACGCTATTGGAAACCCCTCGCCGCAATTGGCGACGCCTCGACCACGCCGCGGTCGTCACGCATTCCACCGGCAACACCCGTCGATCGACTTATCTCACGCATCCGGTCTTCAATTCCTACCACACCGAGCACGAAATGCTCCGCTACATTAAGCGGCTGGAGAGTCGCGACCTGTCGCTTTGCCACAGCATGATCCCGCTGGGCAGTTGCACGATGAAATTAAATGCAACCACCGAGATGATCCCCGTCACTTGGGCGCAATTCGGAAAGATCCACCCCTTCGCCCCAGCTGACCAGTGGCGCGGGTATGCCGAGCTGTTCAAAACCCTCGAAGCATGGCTCGCTGATATCACCGGCTTTGCAGCAACATGGCTTCAACCCAACGCCGGTTCGCAAGGCGAATACGCCGGACTGCTGATGATCCGCGCTTATCACCATTCTCGCAACGAATCCAAGCGTGATATCTGTCTCATCCCCACCAGCGCCCACGGCACCAACCCCGCCAGTGCCGTCATCGCGGGTTTCAAAGTCGTTGCGATCGCCTGTGATAGTCAGGGCAGCATCGATCTGGCCGACCTCAAAGCCAAAGCCGAGCAACACCGCGAGCACCTCGCTGCGTTGATGATCACCTATCCATCCACCCACGGCGCGTTTGAAGAAGGCGTTCGCGAAGCCTGCAAAATCACCCACGATAACGGCGGGCAAGTCTACATGGATGGCGCGAACATGAACGCCCAAGTCGGACTCACCAGCCCCGGCACCATCGGGGCGGATGTCTGTCACCTGAATCTTCACAAAACCTTCTGCATCCCCCACGGCGGCGGCGGGCCCGGCATGGGGCCGATCTGCATGGCGGCCCATCTCGCACCGTTCATTCCCGGCAATGATCTGCACACCGCCGACGCATCTGCAGCCAATCGCGATTCGCAACCCGCCACGCCGCGATGGGTTTCCGCCGCACCGTACGGCAGCGCGTCGATCCTGCCGATCTCGTACGCCTATATCGCGATGATGGGTTCCGACGGATTAAAACGCGCCACCGAAATCGCCATCCTCAACGCCAACTACATGGCCAAGCGTCTCGAATCGCATTACCCAATCCTCTACCGTGGCAAAAACGGAACCTGTGCGCACGAGTTTATCCTCGATTGTCGCGGGTTCGAACGTACCGCCGGCGTCAAGGTCGAAGACATCGCCAAGCGGCTAATGGATTATGGCTTCCACGCCCCCACCATGAGTTGGCCCGTCCCCGGCACTTTGATGGTCGAACCGACCGAAAGCGAATCCAAAGCCGAACTGGATCGTCTGGTCGAAGCGTTGATCAGCATCCGAGAAGAGATCCGTGCGATCGAAGAAGGCCGTGCGGACAAAGCCGACAACCCTCTCAAAAATGCCCCACATACCGCCGCCGCCGTGACGGTTGATGAGTGGAAACATCCCTACCCCCGCTCACAGGCCGCCTACCCCGCGCCGTGGCTGGGCATGTCCAAGTTCTGGCCCCCCGTCGCCCGCGTCGACAACGTATTCGGCGACCGCAACCTCGTCTGCACCTGCCCGCCAGTGAGCAGCTACACCTGATCGGCGGTTGACCACATATGGTATCTTGCGACGAACCTGCTACAGTGTCTCGCCGCACCCCGGGGCGTAGCTCAGCTTGGTAGAGCGCCTGGTTTGGGACCAGGAGGCCGCAGGTTCGAATCCTGTCGCCCCGATTTGATCGTCATCGACCCGGCTTACCCAAGCCGGGTCGTTTGCATTTGTATCGCGGAAATCGCTTTATCATGCTTTCGTTTGTTCACAGTGCATCGTAAATGCCATTTGGCATGGCCATGTGTTAAAATGCGCCGACGTACGAGGTCTTATGGATCACAGCCTTCACTCGCCCAACAAAGCAAGCGAAATGTCACGACGAAATATCATCGTAAAATACGATGTACAAGAATGTGGACCTGTACCGCTTTTAATTTTCGAGCAACGATTAAAATTACGTAAGAAATGCCCGTATTTACAAACAACTATGTGCGTCCCCGTATCATTTCCCCCTATCAAGCCGATATCGTAGTGCCATGACAATACTCAAGTTCAAAATACCATTGCTTTGTGTCTGCTTAACGTGGATTGCCGCATGTCTTTACCTGTGGTGGTCACAACGCTGGGTTGTTGTACTCGACACATATCATGGGCAGTATGATTTGCGAAGAGGGCCACTGCGCGAAAACAATCTGATCGAACCTGTATCCTGGCTCTGGTTCTTACTTCTGGTGTTGCCGATATTCTATCTGCTGATCACCCGTCGATTGCGCAACCCTGTTGACGCGAGTAGAGGGTTCCCAGTTGTCCAAAAGGAGCGTCAACAGGTCGACGATCAGCTGAGGAAAGGTTGCAGCAAGTGAAAGATAAAGCGGGACTGGTTCGAGTTTCATAATGACTGTTTTTGCAGATCATTTTCGCTCGCATAATTCCTGTAAGCACAAGTTGCGCCGCGTGCGGGCCTTAAAAGATGGGTTGAATCGTCTGACGACCTGGAAACTGGGCACGTATTCAGGCGGTTCGATCGCGAGTCCGCGGTTTCAGCAGACATGGGCATTGGACAGCCTGGGCAACTGGCGCGGGCATACGCAGACGAATTCGACGAGCGGCGGAACGGCGTTGAACACGACGGCGTTCCCCACCTTCGACCGCACGCGCGCCGGCAATGCGGTGAACGAGATCACGAGCATCAAGACAACCAGCACGGGCGTCAACGTCGGCTCGCAGCCGTCGTACGACGCGGCGGGCAACATGACCGCCGGGCCGAAGACGGGGGATGAGGATACGTCGATCTACTTCAAGTATGATGCGTGGAACCGTCAGGCAAGTCTGGATGCGAATAACGATGGCGATCTGTTTGACACCGGGGATTGGCAGTACGAATATGACGGCATGGGTCGCCGGATCAGCAAATGGCAGGATAC
>JBBQXB010000063.1:0-20160 GCA_038210015.1 Tepidisphaerales bacterium | reverse complement strand
ATCGGTGCCAGCGGATCGGTGCTGGCAATACTTGGGGCATCAGCTTTTTTGTTTCCGCAGGTACGCATTTTTGGAATGATCCCAATCCGCGTGTTCGTTTGCCTGCTGGCAGTGCTGTATTTGCTGACGGTTGTTGGCGACCGTGATTTTTCAAACGCGACGCACCTTGGCGGGCTTGCGTTCGGATTTGTTGTGCCGTGGCTGATCGGTCCATTGTTTGCGTCGCAGCAAGTGCGATGGAAGCACTACCGCAAGGAAATGGCGGTAAAGGAAGTGATCGACGAGCAGCAGGAAGTCGATCGTATCCTCGCGAAAGTGGCAGAGCAGGGGATGCGAAGCCTTTCTGCGCGCGAGAAAAGAACGCTGGCGAACGCGACCGAGAACCAGCGAAAGCGCGATCTTCAGCGCGAGAAAAAATTGCGATCGAACTGGTGATATTAAAGCGTCTACCACCTGAACTGGCATCTGATTGACTCTTATGTGCAGCAC
This sequence comes from Tepidisphaerales bacterium, assembly GCA_038210015.1. Taxonomy (GTDB): domain Bacteria; phylum Planctomycetota; class Phycisphaerae; order Tepidisphaerales; family Tepidisphaeraceae; genus BPJO01. The sequence goes on along the minus strand of JBBQXB010000063.1, from coordinate 19,671 downwards.
ACGTGCATGCAGAAGCGTTTGTGTCGGGAACGGATTGCTCAATTTTCCATCAGTCTATCAAAAAGTCCCTTTATAGCCTTTTCTTGATCCAGGTGTCACCCCGTCTTGCACGCGACAATATGCCGCAATGTGCGTTATATACGGTATTGTTGACAAGTTTGTCCTGATTCATTAAATAGGACATAGCGATCCTATATTCCGCTGATTGGCTGCGGGAATAGACCACGAGCAAGACACGGAGAAGCACGCCATGACAGCCGCCGCGACTGATTCGGTGAATCCTATTTCATCGACTCCAACCAAACCCATTCGCATGGAATCGTTCATTTATGACGATGGAATCGTCCGCAAGTTTACACTCGCGATGTACGTCTGGTCGATCGTCGCATTTCTGGTGGGATTGCTGATTGCGACTCAACTGGCATTCCCGTTGCTGGAACTGTCGATCGCAGGGACGCAGATTTTTCAGCTGACTTGGAACGGTGAAGTCATCCCCAGCAACTTCTGGCAGGAATGGTTAACGTTCGGACGTTTGCGTCCGCTTCATACAAATGCTGCAATTTTTGCATTTGCGGGGAATGCGATTTTCGCGGCAGTTTATTATTCCACCCAGCGGCTATGTAAAGCACGTATGTGGTCTGATCTGCTCAGCAACCTGCATTTTTGGGGCTGGCAGCTCATCATCCTGTGTGCTGCATTGACATTGCCGTTTGGCATTACGCAAGGCAAAGAGTACGCCGAACTGGAATGGCCGATCGATCTGATGATCGCGGTGGTGTGGGTGGGATTTTTCGCCGTCAATTTTTTCATGACGCTGGTCCATCGGCGCGAGCGGCATATGTACGTAGCGCTGTGGTTTTACATCGCAACGATCGTCACCGTCACGATCCTGCATGTCTTCAACAACCTTGTTTCTCCGGTCATCAGCGGCACGATGATCAAAAGTTATCCGATCTATGCCGGCGTGCAGGACGCGTTCATGCAGTGGTGGTACGGGCATAATGCGGTGGCATTTTTCCTGACAACGCCGTTCCTGGGGTTGATGTATTATTTCCTGCCCAAAGCGGCGGAACGACCGGTATTTAGTTATCGACTGTCGATCATCCATTTTTGGTCGCTGGTGTTCATTTACATTTGGGCCGGTCCTCACCATCTGCACTACACCGCGTTGCCGGACTGGGCCAGCACGCTGGGGATGCTGTTTTCAGTCATGCTGTGGATGCCAAGCTGGGGCGGGATGATTAACGGCCTGCTCACCCTCCGTGGAGCATGGCATAAAGTTGCGACCGATCCGGTGCTGAAATTTTTCGTCGTCGGTATCACCTTCTACGGCATGGCGACCTTCGAAGGGCCGCTGCTTTCAGTTAAAAGCGTCAATCTGCTGAGTCACTACACCGACTGGACGATCGCACATGTTCACTCCGGTGCGCTGGGCTGGAACGCGATGATGAGCTTCGGCATGATGTATTGGCTGTTGCCACGCATTTTTCAAACCAAATTGCACAGCCAGAAGCTTGCGACTGCACATTTCTGGCTTAGTACCGTCGGTATCCTGCTGTATATCGTTCCGATATACGTCGCGGGCGTGATGCAAGGTTTGATGTGGCGTGCAGTGGATGACGCGGGACAACTGCAATACCCCAACTTCATTGAAACCGTCACCGCGATCATCCCGATGTACTACCTGCGCGCGATCGGTGGCAGCGTGTTCCTGCTAGGGGGGTTGGTCGGCGGCTACAACTTCTTCAAAACTTGGCGATCACGACCCCCAACTTACGAACAGCCCGTGCATCAGGCACCTCCATTGTCTGCAACCGATCTGCACGAAGCGGTTGCACCGCAAAGTAAGTTGATTGGCGTTTCAAAAGTGGGTCAAAAGCTGGATATATTCGGAACGATGTGGTGGCATCGCGCGTGGGAGCGTCTGCCCGTGCGATTCACGCTTTACACCACGATTGCTGTGTTGATCGCCAGTTTGTTTGAGATCATTCCGACTTTCCTGATCCGCGCCAACGTGCCCACGATCGCCAGCGTCACCCCCTATACGCCGCTGGAAGTGTACGGACGCGATATTTATGTTGCAGAGGGTTGCTATAACTGTCACTCGCAGATGATCCGTCCGATCGTTCCTGAAACCAAGCGTTACGGCGAATATTCCAAGCCAGGCGAGTTTGTCTACGATCACCCGTTCCAATGGGGCAGCCGCCGGATTGGTCCGGACTTGGCGCGCGAGGGTGTCTCGCGTCCGCAAGAAAACTGGCACGTTCTGCATTTTGAGAATCCGTCGCAAATCACCCCCGGCACGATCATGCCGCCTTACACGTGGCTTTTGGAAAAGAAAATCGACTACGCTTCCATCCCCACGCGAATGCTGGCGCTCAAACGCGTCGGCGTGCCCTATACTGAAGAAGACCGGCGTAATTCAATTGACAACGCGAAAGCACAAGCCAAAGCAATATCTGACGCGATCATCCAAGCCAACGGCAGGACCGATTTAGAAGATAAAGACGTGGTCGCGTTAATTGCCTACATCAAGCGACTGGGTACGGATTTGTATAAGCCTGTGCCCCCGGCGGCGTCGCAACCCGCGGCGCAACCGGCGGCGACGGTAAAGTGACTTCGATCAACTCCATTGGAGATGAAGTATGAGCTTTAAAGAGATATTTAATTTCACGAATGCCGGATGGATGAGCCAGATCGCGTTGCTGATTTTTCTTGGCGTATTTGTCGCAGTCTCGATCCGCGCTTTGACGCGTAGCAAAAAAGAAATGAACGCCGCCTCGCATCTTCCGCTGGAAGAAGGCAGCACACAGGAGCATAAGCCATGAGTGATGAGATTCAGGATCGTCTCACCGATCACGCATACGACGGGATCATGGAATACGACAACCCCACGCCGGGTTGGTGGTCGTGGATCTTTGTCGGAAGCATCGTTTTTTCAATTGTCTACTATCTCGTGTCAGTGATGTCAGATGGCGGACTCGACCCCAAACTCGGATACGCCGCTGACCTGCAGAATGAACTTAAAAAACAGTATGGCGTACTTGGTGACATGCAGAATGACGACGCGTCAGTCCTCAAACTGATGGCCGATGAAAAGTGGGTAAAAGTTGGCGAATCGCTCTTCAACGGCAACTGCGTCGCCTGTCATGGTAAAACAGGTGGCGGGGTGACGGGACCGAATCTGACCGACGATAGCTGGATTCATGTCAAAACCCCCAAAGATATTGTTGATGTTGTATTGAATGGCCGAAAAAACGGTGCGATGCCGGCATGGAAAAATACTCTTCGCGGCCCTGAACCGCTGCTGGTATCCGCCTATGTCGCTAGTCTTCGTGGAACCAATGCCAGCGGGAAAGGCCCCGAAGGCGAGAAGATTCCGACGTGGAAATAAGTGTGTCCGTGCTTCGCCGCGGACTGGTTGTTACAGGACAGGCACATGGGCAGTGAAAACACACTCATTAAAGCGGAAGGGCGCGTATTATCGACGCTGGAAAGCGATGGTTCGCGGCGTTGGCTGAATCCGCGTCTTGCCAAAGGTCGTTTCTGGACGCTCCGCCGCGCGACCGCCTACGCGTTGATCGCGATTTTCACGATCATCCCGTACATCCCGATCAACAGTCGCGGCGAACCGCTGGTGCTGTTCGATCTGCTCCATCGAAAATTGCATCTGCTTGGTTTCACGTTTTTGCCGACCGATACGGTGTTTCTCGCGCTGATCATGGTCAGCTTCATCCTGTCGATCTTTTTTGTGACGGCGTTGCTAGGACGTGTCTGGTGTGGCTGGGGTTGTCCGCAAACCGTCTATTTGGAATACGTTTTCCGACCTATCGAGCGATTCTTCCTCGGCACATCCGGTCGCGGCGGCGAACCCAAAGCCAGTGTTGCCGGCTGGCGACGTGGGGCGATGTATCTCGTCTATCTCATTATTTGCATCCATCTTGCCAATACCGGTCTGGCCTATTTCGTGCCGTATCGTGAGCTGCATCAGTGGATCACGTCGCCGCCGTGGCAACACCCGGCGGGGTTTATGATCGTCGGGTTTGTGACAGCCGGACTGATGTTTGATTTTGCCTTCTGGCGTGAGCAGATGTGCATCATCGGATGTCCCTATGGTCGGCTGCAAAGCGTGTTGCTGGATCGAAGCAGTTTAATTATCAGTTACGACATCAACCGTGGCGAACCGCGCGGGAAGGGTAATGTTGTCGAACGCAAGTCTTATAAGACTGTCTCGTTATCAACCAGAATGGTTCCCCAAGCCGCATCGTCGGCGGCGTTGGGTGATTGCGTCGATTGCGGTCTATGCGCAGCGGTTTGCCCGACAGGGATTGATATCCGCGACGGTCTGCAAATGGAGTGCGTAGGCTGCGCGCAGTGCATTGACGTTTGCAACGGGGTGATGGATAAAGTCGGCTTGCCACAAGGTCTGATTCGATACGGCTCGCAGGCGAGCATGGCCGGTGAAAAGCAGAAGATCGTCCGCCCGCGCGTTGTGATCTATTCGCTGGTGCTTGCGGTCATGATGCTGCTGTTGGTGATTATGCTGGGTACGAAAAAGCCGTTTGATCTGGTCGTCATGCGTAGCAAAGGTCTGCCATTTGTTCTGACACCTGCGGGGATGGTCGAAAACACCTACATCCTCAAGCTGACCAACCGTAGCGATGTTCCGCGGACCTTTTCGATTTCGGTGACTGATCGGCAGGACATTCAGATCGCTGCCGGAACTGAAGTCATCACACTGCAGCCTGGTGAAATGCGTGATGAGCCGGTGCGGCTAATCGCGGCGCGTGACATTTACACAACCGATCACATTCAAGCGACGCTCGCGGTCACCGATCAAACTGGCGTTCACAGTGAGAAAAGCATTCGTTTGCTCGGCCCTGCTGGAGGCAATCATGCCGGACAATAAATCCATTGACTACGCCAAACCCACGACAGTCGGAACGACAACTCGCAAGCGAAATGTCTGGCCATTTATCATTGTTGGGTTGTTGGCGGCGCATGTGGGCGGGATGCTGTTGATCGTTTCAATCGCACAACGAAGCAAACCCGCCGTGATCGAGGATTATTATCAGAAAGCCATCAACTGGGATCGCGATCATGGAAGGACAGGCAACTGATCCGTGCTGATTCTGATATCGACCATCTTCGTCGCCAGCCTCGTGGGATCATTGCATTGCGCCGGCATGTGCGGTGCGTTTGTTGCGATCGCGACCGGCGGAATCGACGCGAGCCCGCAGCAAAAGCTTTATACACAAATCGCTTATCACGTCGGCAGATTACTTACATATGTGACACTCGGCGCGATCGCCGGCGGAATCGGTGCGATGGTCGATCTGGCCGGGGACTTGGCGGGGATACAATCGACTGCCATGATGGTTGCCGGCGGGGTGATGGTGCTCTTTGGATTGGTTTCGCTACTACGACTCAGCGGCGTTAAAATCCTCGGCCTGCGATTACCCGCATTCTGGCGAGCGATCGTCGGATCCGTTCATCGTAAATCGATGCGGTTTGAACCCGTCACCCGTGCCGGTTTGATCGGATTATCAACAACACTTTTGCCTTGCGGATGGCTATACGCCTTTGTCGTCACCGCAGCGGGCACTGGACACCCCGCCACGGGTGCAATCGCAATGCTGGCGTTCTGGATCGGTACGCTTCCGATGATGGTCAGTATCGGCTTTGGCGTACAAACACTGCTCGGGCATTTTGGGCGAAAAGTGCCCGTGATGACCTGCCTGCTATTGATCGGTGTGGGTCTATACACCCTGATCGGACGCGGCATGATCGACGGCGTGGCACTTGCGAAAGCGACTGCTGCCAGCACGCAACCAACCGAGGAAGTGCCCGCCTGCTGCAAGATCGAGCAACCGTGAAAAAGGCCGTAGAAACATCATCGCAAATCTTTTGCGCGCATTGCAGCTTGCCAGTGCCAAAAGGTTTGATCGAATCCGACGCCGTGCAGCAGTTCTGTTGCGCCGGCTGTCGGGTGGTTTACGACACGATTCATGCTTGCGGGCTTGATTCATTCTATCGACTGAAACAAATCGCTGGTGAAACGCTTCAGCCAGCACAAACCACCACCAGCAAATACGAGGCTTTTGACGCACCTGAGTTCGCCAAGCTGTATATTCGCCCGGCCAATGACGCTGCGATGAGTATTGAATTGCTGCTCGAAGGCGTAACCTGCTCGGCCTGTATCTGGTTGATCGAAAAACTGCCTGAAGTCGTCCCCGGCGTAATCGAAGCAAGATTAAATTTGCGTGCGGCGAGTGTGCGGATTACGTGGGATCGCGATCGCGTGAAGCTGTCGCAGATTGCCCGCATGCTGGATCGTCTGGGACATCCGCCGCACCCGGCGCGGGGGCAATCCAAGCGTGAGTTGATCCGACGCGAATCGCGCAGGATGCTAATTCAGATCGGTGTCGCTGGCGCGTTGATGGGCAATATCATGCTGATTGCGCTGGCGATGTACGCCGGTGATGCATCGGGCATGGACACAGCCTACCGCACCTTTTTTCGATGGTTAAGTGTTGGCTTAGGTGTGGTGGCGCTGACATGGCCGGGTGGGATCTTTTTCAGATCGTCGATTCTGGCATTGCGGAATAAAACGATCAATCTGGATGTTCCGATCGCACTGGCGTTGCTCGTCGGCGGCGTTTCTGGTGTTGCAAATGTGCTGCTGGGCAGCGGGGAAATCTACTTTGATTCGTTGGCGGTGCTCGTATTCCTGCTATTGGTCGGGCGATTCGTACAATATCGCCAGCATCGGCGCGCCGATGATGCGGTCGATCTAATGTTCTCAATGACCCCCATCTCTTGTCGCCTGGTGCGCGATGACGGTGTTTTTGAAATTCCCGTCGAAGCGCTGACGGTAGGTGATACGGTTGAAATCCACTCCGGTGAACTGTTGCCCGCAGATGGAAAAATTACTGCCGGGCAATCTGCGGTCGATCAGGCATTACTGACTGGCGAATCAGTGCCTGTCGAAGTGACGGCCGGATCGCGCGTCCACGCGGGATCGCTTAACACGGGTCAGACGATTCGTGTTCATGTTGATGCGGTGGGTTCTGACACGCGCATCGGCAGATTGATGCAACTGGTTGAAACAGGTGTGCAGGACAAACCCAAAATCGTTCGTCTGGCGGACCGGGTGAGCTTCTGGTTTTTACCGGCAGTGTGCGTTTTGTCGGCGGGAGTGTTTGCGGCGTGGTGTACGGTCAGCCTGTCAGCAGCCATCGATCACACAGTTGCGCTATTGATTGTCACATGCCCGTGCGTGTTGGGGCTTGCAACGCCTCTAACGATTGCGGTTGCGATCGGGCGATTATCCAAACAGAAAATTTTGATCAAAAGCGCGACGGCGCTCGAAGCATTGGCGGAGCGCGGTCGGGTGCTGATTGACAAGACCGGCACGATCACGCGCGGTTCGCCGCGTGTTGTGCGTTATATCGGCGATGAAGAACTGAAGGCGTTGATCGGCGAAATCGAACGCCATTCGCAGCATCCGGTCGGCCGCGCGTTATATAATGCGTTTGGCGAATACGAATTGTCCGCCGCGATGCGTGTGGGCTTGTCTAACATCACCGATCGCCATGATGGCGGAATCAGCGCGCGATGCGGACATACACAAGTTGCCATCGGGTCGCTGAGCTTTATGCGCAATCGCGTCGAAGCATTCGACGACTTGGGAAAAACCATCGCAGATATTGATGCTGCCGGCGAAACCAGTGTGATTGTCGCGATTGATGGTCAGGTTTGTGCGATTGTCGGTTTGCGTGATGAACCGCGTCCCGATGCCCGCGAGTCAATCCGGTCAATGGCGAAACTCGGCTGGCAGCCGGGGATGATTTCGGGAGATCGGCCGCTGGTGGTGCGTGCGGTGGCGTCCCAGGTCGGGATTGATCCGCTGTGCGCCACGGCGTTGACATCGCCTGAGGAAAAGCTGCGGATTGTTAAACAATCTTCTGCGATCCAGAAAACCATCATGGTTGGCGACGGCGTGAATGATGCCGCAGCACTGGCGGCGGCGGATGTCGGCATCGCGGTCCACGGCGGGGCGGAAGCGTCACTTGCGGCAGCGGACGTGTACATCGCGACACCCGGCTTGCAACCCGTGGTCAATTTGCTTCGGATGAGTCGTCACACGATGTTCGTTGTAAAGCGTAATCTGGTGATTTCATTGGCCTATAATCTGGTCGCCGGTGTATTTGCCGCAGCGGGGCTGATGCACCCGATGCTCGCCGCAATCCTCATGCCGCTGAGCGCTGCGACGGTGCTGGGATCGGCCACATGGTCGGTCTGGCGGTTTCGGATCGCAACGGTCAGATAAGGTCGAGGTCTGATATGGATGTTATTTTCATCGTCCTTCCGCTGGCCGTCGTGATGGCGATCGTCGCACTCGCGGCGTTTTTCTGGGCGGTTCATAAAGGCCAGTTTGACGATCTCGATACTCCTGCGTATCGCGCGATTAACGATGAAGTGGAAAAGAAGTGTGAAACAAAGAAATGACACCGCGTGGATTGTGGCAGGGCTTTTCAACCCATCTTTAAAGCTAGGCTGTCGGCAAATTGAACCGTTACGAAGCTTTCAAAGATTGCCTGGCGATCAGTTGTTCGGCCCGGGAGATAAATTGTTCGACTGCAATCTGTGCGTCGGGGTCATTCATCTGGCGCGGTGGGTGCTTCATCGTCCACGCTGCGACTGGTTCGATCGGGCCGGCGAGTTTGGCGTCGAGTGCGAGCTTGCAGCAACGAATCGCATCGACCACCACGCCTGCGCTATTGGGCGAATCTTCAACGCTTAACCGCAATTCCATGCTCAGCGGGATGCCGCCAAAACCAGTGCCTTCTAATCGTAGGAAGCAGACTTTGTTGTCTTTCAGAAACGGGATGAAATCGCTGGGGCCGATATGGATATGTTCGGCATCCAAAGGCACGTCCAGCTGGCTTTGCACGGCCTCGGTCTTGCTGGATTTTTTACTCGCCAGCCGCGAGCGATTCAGCATGTTCAGGAAATCGGTGTTGCCGCCTGTGTTGAGCTGATAGGTGCTGTCGATCCGCACGCCACGCGAGTTAAACAGCTTGGCGAGCGTGCGATGCGTGATCGTCGCGCCGACCTGCGCCTTGATGTCATCGCCTACGCAAGGCAATCCCTTTTGCCTGAAGCGTTCAGCCCAGATTTGATCCGAAACGACAAAGCAGGGCACGCAATTCACAAACGCCACACCCGCATCCAGACACGCTTGTGCGAAAGTCTCGGTCGCCTTTTGCGAACCCACCGGCATGTAACTGACCAGGATTTCTGCGCCGGATTCTTGCAGGTGATGGGTGATATCAACAGGCAAGGCGTCGGAAGCGACAAATCGCATGTGCTCGGGATAGTCGGCGAGGTGTTCGCTGATGCCATCGAGGATTGGAGACATCTGAACGATCGGGCCGAGACCGCTAGGCGGTCGATGAAAAATTTTGGTGTTATTCGGTGGTGCAAAGATCGCATCATTCAGCGGCTTGCCGACTTTTCTCGCGTCGATGTCAAACGCCGCGACGCATTCGATGTCGCCGACGCGATATTTACCAATCAACGGATGTGCCAGCCCGAGCGTGGCATCGTCGCCGGTGGTTTGAGCGTAAAAATGCGTACCTTGCACGAGTGAACTCGCGCAATTTCCTATTCCTGCGATGGCGATTCGGATCTTGCTCATGGCGTTATGTCGAACAAACATATTCTAGGCATCGCATATGACACCCTGGCTTTTAAGTTATTGTAAGCAACGCCAGCACTTCGGTGTTGCCTTGACTACCTTTAATCGGACTTTCGACCCGATTTACAACAGTGAATCCGTCGGTCTTGATGGACGCTATAACAGTCGCAACTATCGATTCTAACTGATCTTGCGGCAAAATGCCCTTGCGGAGCAGTTGGGGGTCGGCCTCGTAGTGCGGCTTGATGAGCGTGACAATCTGTCCACCTGTTTTGAGCAGCTTTTTCGCACGGGGAAGAATGTGCTTTTGCTTCGTCCATGCACAGTCGATGACGACCAGATCGATTTTTTCGGGTAAATCAACGTGCATTGCGTTTGTCCTTTCTTTAACGACGACACGGACATCTTTTCGTAACTTCCAATCCAGAACGCCGTACCCCGTATCGACCGCAAAAACCTTGGCCGCGCCGGATTGGAGTAGGCAATCGGTGAACCCACCTGTGCTGCAACCAAGATCGGCGCAGACAAGACCGGTGACATTCAGATCGAAAGTTTGGAGTGCGTGCTCAAGTTTCAGCCCGCCACGTGACACAAACGCCATAGGCTAGAAGATACCATCCGTTGCCAAGTTTCGCGATTCCCATATGCGTGCTAAAGGTTGCGGCGCGCATCGGTTCACGTGGTGAATGACACGATAACTACGTGCAGCCAGGCCGAGTGAAAAGTGACGCAAACTTATCCGCGGAGAGTGACGACGCACGCCTTAATCGAATTGAGGGTGAGGACATTGCACGAACGGAGTGGATCACAGTACGCAGAGTATTGATGGGATTGCTCATGACTTTAGCGGCATAGTCCGGGCGTCGATCCCGGGGTTTGCAGAGCGACATAGAACGCGACGTTGGTGATGGTATATTCCAGATCGCTCGCCGCATCATCCGTCAGTATCTCCGTTCATGACGAAATAAAGTGAGAATTTAACGGTTGTTCCGAGGTGCGCGCATTTATGATATCCACTTGACTTACATACCCTGTGGGGTATAGACTTTTTCAGGAGTATCACAATGGACACTACGACCAAGACAAACGACATCATTACACTTTCCATCGATGGCATGAGCTGCGGGCACTGCGTGAAAGCCGTGACCAAGTCCCTTTCGGAGGTGCCGGGAGTGCAGGTCAAATCGGTGGCTGTCGGGACGGCCCTGATTGAGGCCAAGGACGAGTCAGTCGCAGCGCAGGCCATGGCGGCGCTAGAAGCGGCCGGGTATCCGACTCGGGCGACAACGAGCGCTGCACCCGCATCGGGCAAGGTTTCGCGCGGGTGCTGCGGATAAAAAACAGTAGATGTCGAGCGGTAAAGGAGTTGATTCAATGGGGACGTCTCAAAAAAAAGCACCCGCGAAGAAGCCAGCGAAGAAGGGCTTGACGGCCGTGAGCAGCGTACGCGTCTCGGGTTCGCTCTCGCTGATAAAAGTTTGCGCACGAGGCGGGAATCCGGCGGCCGTGCTTGACGGTATCGGGCCGGGAGCGCATGCGGCAAGTGTGGACAGCACGCTTAAGGTTGCCAACCTAAAGCATCTGCGGCGAATCGAAGGGCAGGTGCGCGGGCTGGCGGGGATGGTCGAGGAGGACCGTTACTGCGCCGACATTATCACGCAGGTCTCCGCTGTGCGCGAGTCGCTACAATCCGTGGCCCGCAACCTCATGCGTAACCACCTTCAGTTCTGCGCCGCCAAGGCCATGCAGGACCAAGGGATGACACGCGAGGCGATGGTGAATGAACTGATGGAGCTTGTTGCCAAATTGCGCACTTGAACCGACCTGAACACGAGTGCCAACATGGGTTTCAACTGCGGATGCCATGGCGACAAATCGCCCGCTGCAGATTTGAAACGATGCATACCCGCGATTGTGGGCGTGCCGATTGTCGCAGCCCTGATACCGGGTGCGATGCAGAAGGAAGGTCGAAGATCGACCACGCCTAAAAAGCCGTGCAGTACGCAAGTCGGAAGTGCGGCATTGAGTCGAAGATGGATCGAAAAGGACAACCATGAAACACGAACACCAGCACGGTGCGGATACGACGTTGCCGCGCGACACGAGCACGCCGCAAGGATCGAACGTCGCTGCGGTCGCCGATGCCCAAGAGCGCGTGGACTTGCCTCTTACGGGGATGTCATGCGCCTCATGCGCCAACACTATCGAGAAGGCGTTGGGCAAAGCCCCGGGCGTGTCAAAGGCTAGCGTGAATTTCGCCACCAAGACCGCGACGGTGCGGTACAACGCCGCGGCGACCTCGCCTGCGAAGCTGGTGGGCGTGGTGAAGGGGACTGGGTACGACGCGATGATTCCCAAGTCTGCTTCGGAAACTCACGCCGGACACGGCCACTCAATGCCGGGTATGACCGCGGCAGAGCACGCGGCGATGCCCGCCGGTCATGCGATGCCTAAAGACGAAGACCACTCTGCCCATATGCACGTGAACGCCGACGAGCAGGCTGTGCTGCTCCGCAAGGTCATCATCGGCGCAGTGTTGTCGGTGCCTGTGCTGGTGATCGCGATGTCGCATGGGAAGATCGCGATCCTCAATCAGCCGTGGATCAACTGGCTCCAGCTTGCCTTGACTACCCCCGTCGTGGTCTGGTGCGGGTCGCAGTTCTACCGGATGGCCTGGATGGGCTTGAAGCATCTCAGGGCCAACATGGATTCGCTCGTGGCGCTGGGCACGGGGACGGCCTTCTTGTACTCCATCGCCGCCACAGTGTGGCCGGGGTTCTTTGCGGCGGCCCAAGGCGGCGCGGCGGCGCACACCGGGTCCGGTATGACGATGGTTCCCGTGTACTACGAGGCCGCCGCGGTCATCATCGTCCTGGTGCTGCTTGGCAAGCTCTTTGAGGCCCGCGCCACGGGCAACACCAGTGCGGCGATCCATCGGCTGATCGGCCTGCAAGCCAAGACCGCTCGCGTGGTACGAGCTGGGCAAGAACAGGATATCCCCGTTGAGCAGGTCGTCGTCGGCGACACGGTCATAGTCCGTCCCGGCGAGAAGATTCCCGTGGATGGAAAGGTCGAGAGCGGCGATTCTGCCATTGATGAATCCATGCTGACGGGGGAGAGCGTCCCTGTCGAAAAGAAGGCGGGCGATGCGATCTTCGGGGCCACCATCAACACGACCGGAGCCCTGACGTTCCACGCCACGAAAGTCGGCAAGGACACCGCGCTCCAGCAAATTGTCCGCCTCGTGCAGGAGGCCCAGGGCAGTAAGGCTCCCATCGCTCGCATGGCTGACACCATCAGCGGCTATTTTACGCCCGTGGTGCTGGGCATCGCGCTCACCACCTTCGTCGTCTGGTACTTTATATCGCCGGTTGACACGCGGCTGAGCATGGCGCTGCTCACATTCGTGTCCGTGCTCATCATCGCGTGCCCCTGTGCGCTGGGACTCGCCACGCCCACGGCCATCATGGTCGGCACCGGTCGTGGAGCCGAGCACGGCATCCTCATCAAGGGCGGCCAGGCACTGGAGACGGCCCACAAACTCACGGCAATCATTCTCGACAAGACAGGCACCATCACGCAGGGCAAGCCCGCGTTGACGGACGTGCGGACACTCGCAGGCACTGTCGAGGCAGACCTCGTGCGACTCGTCGCTTCCGCAGAGCGTCGCAGCGAACACCCGCTCGCCGCGGCAATCGTAGAAGGAGCAATGTCTCGCGGCCTCACGCTCGCGGAACCCACCGCGTTCAAAGCGGTCATTGGCAACGGCATCGAAGCGACCGTGGAGGGCCGCGCAGTTCTGGTGGGCAAGCGTGCGCTTCTGGCTGACCGCCGAATTGATACCACGGCGCTGGATTCCTTTGCCGAGGAACTCGCCACGGAAGGCAAGACCCCTATGTACGCCGCGATTGACGGCAAGCCCGCCGGGCTAATCGCTGTCGCCGATCGAGTGAAACCAGAATCCAAAGAGGCCATCGATCAGATGCAGAAGATGGGTCTGCGTGTGGCGATGATCACCGGCGACAACGCCAGAACCGCCGCAGCTGTGGCGAAGGAAGTCGGTATCGGGCGCGACATGGTGTACGCCGAGGTGCTGCCGGGAAACAAAGCCGATCACGTGAAGAAACTCCAGGCACAGGGCTTGGTTGTTGGAATGGTGGGCGACGGCATCAACGACGCTCCTGCCCTCGCCCAAGCCGACATCGGCCTTGCGATGGGCACAGGGACCGACGTGGCCATTGAGGCTTCCGACATTACCCTTATTCGCGGCGACCTCCGCTCGGTGCCCGAGGCCATCGCTCTGTCACGAGACACGATGCGGACAATCAGACAGAACCTCTTCTGGGCGTTCATCTACAACGCCATGGGCATCCCCATCGCGGCGGGCGTTTTGTACCCATTCACGGGGTGGCTTCTCTCGCCCATCATCGCAAGCGCGGCCATGGCGTTCTCCAGTATTTCAGTGGTGCTCAATAGCCTCAGGCTTGCTCGCAGACGTGTCGGGGCATTCCGATGAAGCGGGAAACGCGCCCCTGCGTGGCCGGGGGTTTGGACCTTCCCCACCAATCGGCCATGCTCCATAACCACCACTCTGAAGGCTCCCTCGTCAACCGATATGGGAACGCAACGTATTACGGTCACGAGCATAATGTTAATACGCTGGTCAAGGTTACCGACGCAAAATATTGCCGCCTCTGCATATCCGCCCTTTCTCTTTTCCTTTTTCTTTCCCGTGCATGTTGAGACCCACCACCGACAAATGGCCCGCTCACTGGCGGAGTGCGGCATAGGCCGGGCGTCGATCCCGGGGTTTGCAGAGCGAGTGCGTCGCGATATAGCGTGGGATTTCCACTCCGCATCCGGGACACATGCAGTTAATTTAATTTCATGTTTCCCACTCGTCCTGTCGCAGCCTACTGTGAGTTTTAGCAGGCGATGTGAGTCTTGTGAGTATTGGGTCCGCCGCAGTCACGTCTACGGAATGGAGCGCTTTATGAATATGTACGTCCGATTCGGTGCCATGATAGCCACGTCCACGGTGGTCATGTTCGTGCTGATGTACCTCAACACTTACCAATGGTCGCACGCAACCTTCAGCGAGACACGGACGTACATGGCGCTGCTGATGGGCGCGACGATGGCGGCGATTATGCTCGGGTTCATGACGCACATGCTCAAAGACTGGCGTGTGAATATTGGTATCCTAGTCGGCAGCGTCGCGGTGTTTGTGCTGTCATTGTGGCTGGTGCGGAGTCAACGCACCGTGGAAGACGTCTCTTATATGAATGCCATGATTCCGCATCACTCCATCGCGATAATGACCAGCGAAAGAGCCGAACTCAGTGATCCGCGTGTGCGTAAACTGGCGGACAACATCATCAAGGCGCAGCGGCGGGAAATCGCAGAGATGCAGGTGCTCGTTGAGGATATTCAGACCAACGGCACGCAGACGGCCGCCCACAAAAGTGCGACGAAAAGGGTCATGGCTCCCAAGGTCCCCCCGCCGGACGCGTCGGCGGTCAAAGTGCCCGACGGGTTCCGCGCCGAAGTTGTCGTCAGCGGGCTGACCTACCCGACCAGCGTCGAGTTTGACGACATTGGCACGATGTATATCGCAGAGGCGGGGTATTCCTATGGGGATCCTGCACCCAAGCCGCGCATTTTAAGCGTCGCGCCTGATGGTACGATTGAAACTCTCGTCGAAGGCGCGCCGCTTGTCGGTCCGATCAATGACCTGCTCTGGTATGACGGAGTGATGTACGTCTCGCATCGGGGCAAAATCTCTGTCCTCGAAAAGGACAAAAAAGTTCGCGATCTGGTGACGGGTCTGCCCAGCGACGGAGATCACCATAACAATCAAATGACTGTTGGACCCGACGGCATGATTTATTTCGGCCAAGGCACGGCGACCAACTCGGGCGTGGTCGGGGAGGATAGTTACAAGATGGGCTGGTTGCCCGATCACCGTCAGTTCCATGACGTGCCCGGACACGACATTAAACTCAACGGGCACACCTACGAAACCCCCAATCTCTTCGGCGAGGACAAGCTCACGGTTGTCACGTCACCTTTTCATCCGTTCGCAGAATCGTCCCCAGAGGGTACGGTGGTAACCGGGCAAACCAAGGCCAGCGGAACCATCCTGCGTATGAAGCGCGACGGATCAAACTTGGAAGTTTACGCATGGGGTTTACGCAATCCGTACGGCGTGATGTGGAGCCCGCAAGGCGTGCTGTATGCGACCGAAAACGGGTTTGACGATCGCGGGAGCAGGCCAATTGCAAATGACCAAGAAGACATTTACGTGATCAAAAAAGACGCGTGGTATGGCTGGCCTGACTACGCGATGGGTATACCCGTTACGGACGAACGATTTCATGCTAAGGGCAAAGCAAAACCCCAGTTCGTGATGGCTACCCACCCTGCGGTCGAGCAGCCGCTGCTCAATTTTCCCAAACATTCTGCGATCACCAAGGCCGACTTTTCCACTGGCGATCCGTTCGGCAAAGGGCAAATGTTCGTCGCATTTTTCGGACACATGTCCCCCATGACCGGCGAGGCACCAGAAGAACATGGCGGCCATCGCGTTGTAAAGATCGACGTCGCAACAAAAAAAATCGAGACCTTCTTGGGCAAAAAAGAAAGCCATGGCGAGCAGGGCCATCACGAAGAACAAGATGAGTCGGTCTCCCCCGGACCTCGCAGACTCATGGATGTCCGATTTAGTAGCGACGGGCAGGCCATGTATATCGCTGACTTCGGGTCGATGGTGGTGAAAGACAAACCCGTCCCCGTGCCGGGCACTGGTGTCATCTGGCGCGTTGTACCCCAAGCCAGCCCCCCGGCCAGCCCACCGGCGAATCTGTCCGTGCGTCAATAGTTTCGACTTCGCCCAATCGAGTGTCCCAAAAAAGGACGTGCTGAACGCGCATTTCCAACAGCGCTCGTCTCGACGACCGGTTCTTCGTTGCCGATTGCGTTACGCACCGTGCTCGACTTGGGCGATGGCGCGTCTTTAGAAAGGTCGACCCACGCATCGACCAAGCCCGCTGTTACAGGCGGTTCAATGGACACTTCAAATCGCTGTTGCATATCAGTGTCCTTTACCGCGGGAGTATATCCGCCAAGAGGAACCGCACCGTGACAGCCTCATTTAGGCAGGGTAACTATGAAACGTGAGCGTGAATGACAGTATGCGATCCAGCGGTTCGCGGATCGGTGCGCCACCTCCAGAAGACGATGCCAAGCCCAACGCCCGCGATCACGAAACTCAGCAACTGCCCCATCGTCAGCCAGCCCCATGCAATAAACCCCAGTTGAGGGTCCGGCGCACGTGTAAACTCAACGAGAAACCGGAAAAGCCCGTATAATGAAGCAAAAGCGCCCGCGATCAGGCCGTGTCGAGTTTTGCTGACATGGCGAACACAAATAAGCAGCAGGAGCAGTACCGGCCCTTCGAGTACGGCTTCGTAGATTTGTGAGGGGTGCCGTGGCAGTGTATCGCCCGGGAAGGTGACCGCCCAAGGCACGTTGCTGACGCGCCCAACGAGTTCGGCGTTGATAAAGTTGGCGATCCGCCCCAGCATCAATCCCAGTGGCGTTGCGATCGCGAGGTGATCCAGCAGGCTCCAGAGTCGCACGCGGCGGTATCGGGACCAGAAGAATGTGACGATCGCCACACCCACAAGCCCGCCGTGGAAGCTCATCCCGCCGTGCCAGATTGCCAGGGGCTCGTACCAGGCATCGAAAGACGCATCTGCGCGATGATAAAATAGCCACCACCCCGCGCGACCACCCACCAGCACACCCAGAACCAGCCACGTGAGCAATTCATCCAAGGCGGCCTTGGTCATTGCCAGGCGTCCGGTACGCACAGCGTGCCGGAGAATAGCGTACCCAAGCACGAATGCGACCATATAGGCTACGCCGTACCATCTGACCGCCAGCGGGCCGATATGTAGCGCGATCGGGTCAATCCAACCGACAAGTGAGCCCGAGAGGGATATCATCACTTATAAATACGAGGGGGACGGGTTAAAAAGTTCCGTTGAACTTTTTCGAGTGCTACCTTCGTTTGTATGTCAGAAGACCTGTGGTTGATTGAGGTCGAATTGGGAATCGGAGCATCGAATAGACAGTTTTACGACCTCGTATGGCCGCAGGCGGACATGGTCTTGCGCTACGCGCGGGTGCTTTCAGGATCTGCATCGGATGCCGAAGACTTGGCGCAGGAATCGCTATTGAAGGCGTACCGGGCGATCGATCAGTTCAAGCCCGGCACTGAGATTCGGGCGTGGCTGATCACGATTCTTCGGCACACGCACATTGACTGGGTTCGAAAACGCGCCACGCAGCACGGTACGGTGAGTCTCGACTCGCTTGCATACGATCCGCAAGGCGCCGAATCCGCTGCCGTGGTGATGCCGCAAGACTGGGAACAGGAGCAGACACTGCTCCAGCAGTTCGGCGATGCCGCGATTATCGACGCAATGCAGCGGCTGCCTACGGAAATCAGGTGGACGTTGTTGTTGGTGGATGTGGAAGGTTTGGATCTGAAGGAAGCGGCTGAGGTTACGGATGTTCCGCTTGGAACGGTGAAATCGCGGTGCCACCGCGGTCGTGAAATGCTGAAAAACGAATTGCTGCGAGTTGTGGATCGGTCGGACCTTGTGGCGAGATCGGTCCGCGCTGAGGAGTGATATGACAACAGAACATGACGATAACCTCGACCCCGACGTGAACAGCGAACCGATATCGCCGCTGCGTCGTCGGCTTTCGAACCTGAAGGCGACCCCCGTCGAGATGAACAGCCTGCGACGCGCAATCGAATCCGAAATCGCTCGTCCCGGACATCAACCGTCTTTACTTCGTCTCTTCAGACCCATTCAAGCCGTCGCTGCTAGCTTTCTACTGATGGCGGTTGTAGTCGCGCTCGTACTGGCCTATTCGAGTGGACCGGCGTTGGCTTCGCCCGAGCGGATGGCGGTTGTATATCATGAAATGCTCGCAGGTCACCAGTCTCACGCCGTGTCGAGCCTGAGCGAGGCAGAGCAGGTGCTGCGCAAACAATGGGCCGACCTACCGTCGGTACCGGTCATGCCAACGGATACCGCGGTTTCGTGTTGTGTCCACGAAATGGCTGGCAGAAGGATGGCGTGCGTCGCACTGAATGTAGACGGTGTGGTGGTTTCGATTGCCACGGCACCCGCGGGCGACTTCAGTGTGCCAAAGGGGCAGACTCGTACAATCGGCGGCCACGAGTACCTGGTCGAATCCGCTAATGGCGTGAATATGGTGATGACAAAGCGCAGCGGGACGTGGGTGTGCGTAATGTCTACACTCGACACCGAAGCGTTGATCTCATTCGTTGAAAAACTGAAGTGGTGAGGCGTTGACAAGTTGAACATCAGCCAAGGGATTTGGATGTATCTGAAACTAATAGTTCTAGTCGTATCGTTGCTTCTGGTTGGCGCATGTTCTTCACAAATCCCCGTGCCAGCGGCTTCACCGCAGCATCCTGCGAACGCAGACGCCCCGACCGCAGCACTTCCCGATATCGGCTCGGGGTTCGCCGACCCGTCTGATGCCACGTCACATCAGACCGATCCGTTCAAGGGTATCACACCGTCATCCAAACCAGCGCTGGATCAATCAATGACTCACGGATCCGCCTCGCATGAGCATGACCAGCCGAACGCCACCACGCAGTCAGCTTCTTACGTTTGCCCGATGCATCACGACGTGACTTCCGAATCGCCAGGCCGATGCCCCAAATGTCAGATGAAGCTTGTGAAAATGGAGGGTAAGTAAATGCGGTTTCATCTCAATTGGACGGTGGGGCTTGGGCTGCCACTGGCGATGTTGGCAGGATGTGCGTCGGTCGATCGCAAACCTGGATTTGCGGATGTTCAGTCTATGGCTTCCGAGCACGGTATCACTTCGCTCCATTGGAACGCAGGGACCGGTGA
>JBBQXB010000062.1:0-21118 GCA_038210015.1 Tepidisphaerales bacterium | reverse complement strand
GATGCTGATGGCGTTCACCGCCTACGACAAACTCCGCGCCGCCCTCGGTGCCCAGACCAGCGCAATGCTAATTCTGGCCCAAAAACGCATCCCTGAATGAAGGCGCCAAAGCAAAGCCAAACAAAAAAGGGCAAATAGGTTCAACAGTGGGCAGAGACAGGTGTGAAATGCAATTCGCTATAAAAGCCGAAGGTGGAAGTCGAATCCACAACATCCGCTTTACGAAAGAGGCGAAGAAGCCCCTGCAAAGAGCACGTTTAGGTCTGATTTTTCGGTATTATACGCACTTTCTCATTGTGTCGCAACCTATTGCATTCAATTGCAGGTTTTCCTAGGGAATCGCGGTATGTGCTTGCGATAAACGGTATATACCGGCATTCAAATCTGCCGGATTCTGTGGGCGATTTGCACTCGTTAGTTTTCCGTTTTCGGTAGAAGCAGTGCAAGCGATAACCATGTCACAGGTATGCCGAGTCTCAGCACGGGAATGGCACGCACAAAATGTGACGGATATAGACAAATTGTCTATATGCAATGTCGTGATGTCGATTGAGTGAATGCTGAACAATAGGTGCAGGCGTTTGCTAAACAGTGGCGATTATCAAGTCTGCATCATCATGTATTGCGGGTCGGCTAGACAAAGAACGTAGTGATCAACCAGCTTCACGCTCGTCGCAAATCCGGCCAATCGAACTGCTTCGTATAAATGGAAGAAACGCATCAAATACCACGCGTATTCTTCGTCCGCATCATGTGCTGCATCGAATACCTCTAACCCTGTGGACTGCTTGACCTGCTTTGACAACACTTGCGCCGCGATCCCGTCGTAAATTGGAACCGCCGGATTGTGAAAGTGTAGGTACTTCGACACGAACGAACGCGCGGATTGTTCTTTTCGCGTGATTTTGGACAACAGATCAACGAACCGGTGATGAACAGACGCAATAGTTGCCAGTTTTGAAGGCGTCAGCGGCTCGCTGACCTCATGCAGTTCGCCGATCAAGCCATCGATGACAGCCGCGTTCGCAATTAGATACTCAGCCAACTGCGACATCGAACTGCCTTGTGTCCCCTTCGTCCGAATCTGTCTTTCGATTCCGGTTGCGTAGCTGCGACCGATGATCCATAGTTTTGCAGAGACACCAGCGCGATCCGCGTGATTCGGATACTTACGGCACAGTCGATAGAGCGTTGGCGAATTAAAGGTTGAAGTGCAACACGACGCCGAACATTTCGGCTGGAGTGCGGTAGTTGAGGCACTTTCGAGGACGATTATTCAGCGCCGCCGCGATTCGTGCAACACGTTGATGGCTCGTCGCGCCAATATCGCATCCCTTGGGCTGGTACTGGCGGATCAATCCATTCGTATTCTCATTCGTGCCGCGTAGCCGGCGAGCTTGCTCGCCGCATCCCCCCGATACAGATATACCCGATGCACACAGATGGGCACGGATGAAATGCGGATGAGCTTGCTCGCCGCATCCCCCCGATACAGATATACTGCCCCCATGTCCACGCTTAAACTCAAAGAACTCGGCAAACAGTCGATCCTCACTCCGTCACAAATCCAAAGCCCTGGAATTATCCTCGAAGCCTTTGACAATCCACGTCCTGAGCGTGATTACGAAATTCGTTTCGTCTTCCCCGAGTTTACAAGCGTATGCCCAGTCACCGGCCAACCCGATTTCGCGACCATCACCATCACTTATGTGCCTGATCGCTTGTGCGTCGAAATGAAGAGCCTGAAACTCTATTTTCTCGCCTACCGCAATAAAGGCATATTTTATGAAGGCGTGGTCAATACGATCACGGATGATCTGATTGCGACGCTCAAGCCAAGACAAATGACCGTTGTGGGTGAGTTTGCCGTCCGCGGCGGCACGGCTGGTATCGTCACCGTTCGATATGAACCAAAACCCGCACGACGACGTAAATAATTGCAGTCCCCAGCGTGAATCCAGCATTTTGCTCGCCAATGGCAAAGTAAAGTGTCTAAAGATTGTGTCCAAGTGACATTGTGTTTCGCGTAAAGATTGACGCGGGGTATAGTTAAATTATCGCATCGAAAGCTGGCATTTTGTTATTAGGAACGTTTGATGATGTCTTCGTCACCTGAATCACCCAAACCACCCGGTTTCCCACCGCCGCAACAGCCTATGCCGCCGGTCTATTTTCCGAATCCGATGTTTTACCCCCCTCCCCAGCGCGAGCGAGGCGGATTCGCCCGGGCGATCTTTACCACGCTGGCGGTAACGATTCTCGGCTTCTCAATCACACTCAATATCTATCTGTTGATCGCGCAGGGCTTGTTCAGCAGCGATACGGGAGAGACCGTCGCCAGCCAGGTCGTAACCGCAGGTAATGCGCAATCTATTATCGCGATCGTACAGGTCGAAGGCATCATCATGGGCCAGGCCGCCGACGATCTGGATCATGTTTTGACGTATATTGAAAATGCATCGGGCGTGAAAGCATTGGTGCTGGAGATCGATTCGCCCGGTGGGGAGGTATCGGCGTCGGACGAAATGTATTCGCGGCTGACGGCGTTCAAAGCGCAAACCGGCATCCCGATCATCGTTTCGATGCAAGGCGTCGCCGCCAGCGGAGGATACTACATCGCCTGTGCTGGTGACCAGATCGTCGCGCAACGCGCCACCGTCACGGGCAGCGTCGGCGTCTACTGGGGCGGTCTAAACTTCAGCGAACTGATGAAAAAATACGGGGTCGAGGACAACACGATCGTATCGACCGGATCTAATCTGAAGCTCGCCGGTGCACCAACTCGCGAATTATCGCAAGAGCAGCGAGCGTACATGCAGGAGCGTGTAGATGCGGATTTACAGCTATTCAAATCGGTGATTGTGCTGGGCAGGGGTATGCCCGCTGCCAGCGTCGATCAAATCGCGACCGGTGCGACTTTCAGCGGGGAAGAAGCCAAGCAACTAAAGCTGGTCGATGATGTCGGATATTTGAACGATGCCATCGCGATTGCGGGCAAAAAAGCGGGCATTAATGGCGCGCAGGTGGTAAGATACACGCGGCAGAGATCCTTTTGGGATGCGCTTGCGGGCACACAGGGATCGGATGCGAATCTGGTCGAAACCAAAATCGGGCAGACAAGTGTGAAGATCGACAAGCAGTTGGCAAGTGAATTGTTGTCGCCGCGACCGATGTTTTTGTATCGCGGATCTTGATCAATTGGATCATACGGGTTTGATTTTTTTGACAGAGAAATCGTGGAGGCATGGCATCGATGAAGTACCACCAAAGAATTATTTGTAGTGTGATGGCGTTGTTGGTTTCAATGGCATTCGCCGCACCTGCGCGTGCTGCAACCCCTGAGCAAATCGACGCCGCGATCAAAAAAGCCGTGGCATATTTATACGGCCGGCAAAACGCGCAAGGCAACTGGGAGGAATCACAAGTTAATCCTGGCGGCAGTAGCGGCGAAACCAAAGGACAGTGGGGCGGTCGAACCGCGCTGGTGGTCTACGCATTACTCGCAGCAGGTGAAAAGCCGCTTGATCCGCGAATCGTCAAAGCCACAGAATGGCTGCGCACCGCGCCGATCAGCGGTCAGTATTCAGTCGGTGTCCGCGCCAATGTCTGGTTGAATCTGCCACTTACAGAACCGAACAAGCAATCGATGGTTAAAGAAGCACGCCTGCTGCTAAGTGGTATCTCCAAATCCGGAGCGAATAAAGGTTTTCACAGTTACAACCCCGGTCCAGGTGGCATTGATCTTAGTTGCGCTCAGTACGGTGTGCTCGGTTCATGGGCCGCCGCCCAACGGATCGAGGAAATACCCCCTGCTTTTTGGACATTGGTTGAAAACAGTTGGCGCGAACAACAAGACAGTGCAGGCGGGTGGGCCTATAACGGGAAAGCCAGCTCGCGCGAGTCGTCGATCCAACTTACCGCCGCTGGTGTCGCGACGCTGTTTATCACTCAGGAATTTCTGCATTCAAATGAAGGCATCGAAGGGAACAAAGGCAATATCGTCGATCCGTGGATCAATAAGGGTCTTGCATCTGTATCCAAGCGATTCCCTGACTCTCTCAAAAAGCTCGATTCTTACGCGATGTATGCGGTTGAGCGTGTCGGTGTAGCGAGTGGTTATAAATACTTTGGCGACGCCGACTGGTTCAAAGAAGGTGCAGATGTGTTTATCAGATCCCAGAAAGGTGAGGGCAACTGGACCGGCGGGCACGCCAGCAGTGAAGCCAGCACTTCGTTCGGCATCCTCTTTCTGGCGCGTGGCGGGGCACCGGTGATGATGAACAAGCTGCAGTACAACGTTACCCCACCCAAAGCCAAAGAGGGCAAGGAAGCCAACTGGAATCAACGCCCGCGCGATGTCGCCTACGCAACGCGATGGGTCGAAGAAAAAACCGAACGGACGCTCAACTGGCAGATCATCACCCTCGATAAAACAGGTGTGGATGATCTGCACGATTCGTCAATCCTCTACATTACCGGCAATCAGACGCTTTCCTTCAGCGACAAGGAGAAAGCAGTCCTCAAGCAATATATTGAGGAAGGCGGAATGATTATCGGGAACGCCGACGTGGGTAAAAATGAGTTCGTCAAGTCGTTCCGCGAACTGGCGGGCGAATTGTTTCCCACCGAGGAGTTCCAACAGTTACAAGACAAGATGGATCATCCGCTGATGGTCAGTCAGCAGTTCATCGGAAGTAACTGGAAACGCAAACCCCGCATCGAAGGTCTGGGCAATCGCGCTCGCCTATTCATGGTGTTGATCCCCAATGACGACTTCAGCCGCTCATTGCAGATGCGCGATACCAATAAAGAGGAAATCTTTGAGTTCTTTGCTAACGCGTATCTTTATTCAACTGATAAAACGCAAGGAAAATACAAGGGTGAAACGCATGTCGTCCGCGCTGATCCCAAAATCAACGCAGCCACGTCGATTAAAGTCGCACGTCTGAAATACAACGGACGCTGGGACCCAGAACCAGGCGGCTGGCGTCAACTCGCTGCGGTGATGAATAACCGCGACAAAGTGAAACTCGAAACCAAAACCGTCGAGCTGGGTAAAGATTCACTCGCGGAGTATAAGATCGCGCACCTGACTGGAACCGGACAATTCAAACTCTCTGAACAGGAACGTACCGCACTCAAGACCTTCATCTCCAGCGGAGGCTTGCTGGTGATTGATGCTGCGGGCGGATTTGGTGAGTTTGACGCAGCGGTTCAATCCGAACTATCGTCGATTCTTCCGAACGAGGTATCGCAGATCACCCAGCCGTTCAAATCCGATCACGTCCTCTACACCGCCGAGGCGGCAGAGAAAGTTGAACCCAAGTACCGCGTCTATGCCCAGATTAAATTAGGCGCCGACGCAACGCGGTTCCGCATTCGCGGCATCACGGTCGATAACAAGCTTGCGGTGATCTACAGCCCCGATGATCTAAGTGTTGGACTGGTCGGCAACGCGATTGACGGCATTATTGGATATGCACCCGACACCGCCACTACGTTGATGCGGCGTATCCTGTTGCTTAAAACCAACGGTAAAATCTGATCGGTCCCGCAACTGGCAACGTCCAACCACACTGTGAAGCCCGGTCGATAGCGACCGGTTGTTTTACGCGGCAAAAGTAGGTGAACGCGCGATCTATTTCGGGTTGTCCGGCGTGTCGGACTTCTCCACTTCCTTCAACACAATCACACCCGTGAACGCATCGTCGCGCCCGACATCCAATGGTCCGGCCCAACTGGCGCTCTCGCCTGTATCGCGTTTATGTTGGATGAAGTTCAGCTTCAACATCACCGGAAGATTGGGCTTACCTAGTTTCGCAAATTCGCTTGTTTTTTCAGGTGCGATCAACGATGTCCACGGAATCGCCAATTCCCCACGCCAAAGGGCTTGCGCCTGATCCAGCGTGGAAGCGTAACGTACATTCGGGTTAAAGTTTTGCCACGGATTCACGTTGAAACGTGGATCCAGTTTTTGCTCAACCCAAACATTCCCGCCCGGTTTGAGTGCGATATGGATTAGAGGCCCGGTTGTTCCGTCCTCGTACATCGCCTGCACGACGACCTGACATAAATCCTCATCCCAAGCACGGCCATATTGATAGCTGACAAAGTTTCGTGCCGCAAGCACATTTCGCCGGCCGCTTAGTCCACCGACGCGAAACGCCAGATACAGATCCGTGCCGCTCCAGCCGCTGAAAATCTGGGTGGGGGTGGAGGATATTTCCAACTCGTGCTGTTGCACGGCGGGGCGCGAAAACATCTTCACCAGCGGCGCGTTTTGGATCAGGTCATCGGGCAGCCAATCGTCGAGTGATCCGTTGATTGTCAGATTCGCGGTGCGTCGCATAGATTGCGATACGGGCGCGACAAAATCAACTGGCGTCGTGCGACCGCTGAAACCGCTGCGAAACTCAACCTGTACAGGCGCGTGTTCGGCCAGTCGCGCCCGTAGCGGATCGACACGCGCGTTGAGGTAATGACGCGACACTTCATAGACCGTCAGTTTTGGAATCGTCACCGGCGGCGGAAGATAAATCCATCCCGGAACGCCTTTGGAGAACCGAAGTTCGTTCTGATCCAGATTGGTATCCGAGGCATTGTAGATGTCCAGACCGAGCTTCAAATTCACCCACGGACCAACAGAACCTGGATCGGGTGTACCGACTGTCCAAATGGTGGATCGAGGCAGAATGACTGGTTTTTCAAGAGGTTCGATCCATTTCAGCGTATCAAGATTTAGATTGGCGAGTTGGTTTTCATCCGTCTGTATTCCGGGCCCGCGGATCATCACGACGCGACCGAGCAGTGCCGATGCCTCGCGCCACGCCAGTGCGTCCGCCGTTCCGACGAGTAGGCTGTAGGTAGGATCGGGTGCTTGGCCGGCTTGAATCTCCACCGGCTTGGTCAGCACGCGCGCCATCGGAAGCACGTTCAACACGCTTTTGCGTTCGCGCGCCAGAAACAGGTATTCAAAATCCTGCTGTGCGCGGCGCATCCACTTTAGTTGTACGGTAGGGACAACTTCATCCACGCCAAACCATTCGCCGGGGTAAAACCAGATGATTTCGCTGGGATCCGATGCTTCATTGAGTGCTGATGTGGTCGGCAGACAGTTGCCCCATTCGATCACTCTCGCGCCGCGCAACGACGCCATCCACGCCCAGACGCGAACGTCGCTTTGCTCGCCTCCGCCTGCATAAGGCATCAATCCCCGCAAATCCGTGCGAAGCCATGTCTCCGGGCGTTCCAGATTGTCAGGCCATTTACGAAGTGGGCTGCTGCTGATCAGACCCGGCGCGACACAGTTCAGACGCGAGGTGAGTCGCGAATCAACCAGATTCGGATTCCGCTCGTCGGCGATCTGCACCTCGTCGAGTTCCAAAGGCAATTGCACGCGAACGCGCGGATGCGAACCCAGAATCCGTTGCGCCTCTGCCGAGAGCGTGAGGCGCTGATCCATGTTCGCGCGGCCTGGCATATCCTGGCCTATCGTGATCGGTGCCCCACGTAACCAGTCCAACTGATCGAAGTGTGATGCCGCCGATCCGTAGTATTCCAATCGCGGCTGAATCGCGAAGTTGTCCAGATAATCCGTTTTCGGTAACGGCCAATACCCCAAAGGCACACGATCGGGAAATGCACTCCCGTTCATCCAAGGCGTCAACAGTCCGTCAAAGTCTGACCAATCAATCTGAGGCGGTTGCAACGCCGGCCATTTCACGGTCGGTTGCAATCGAGGCAGATAAATCTGCGCCCGATGCGCTTGCGCCAGCGTCTGCATCTGATCGATTGTCGCGATCGCCTGCTGATGATTTTTATCCGTGCGCGACAACAGATGTGGTTCGATCACTTCAAATTGTGATGACCAGTGTCTTTTAAGTGTTTCCCATGGCAATTCACCGACCATCACCAGATGACGATCATCGGGCAGGACGAAATCCATCACACTGACGTTGAATCCCACGCTCGCCAGCGGGACGCGAACGGCGGCGGTCGGGTCGAGCAAGATCGCAGCACCTGCGTACTGACCCGCAGGCGCGTCAGTCGGGATACGCATATCAATCCACAGCACGATCGGCTGACCCGAACCAAGCGCCCGTGCCGCTGCATCGGCGGGCTTAATTGGGTTGCGACATCGCGACAGATCGACACGGCCATTTTCGATTGGCATTGGCAACAACGCTCGCGGCAATGATTCCACCGCTGCGGGCAGACCGGTGTGCCTGACGAATCCGGCGCGATTCACATCCACCGGAACGGGTAGCACCTGATAAGCCCGAAAGTTCTTCACGTCGATTTGCTGGCCATTGGATTGCAGGATTGGTAATTCAATCGCGGCAGGTCCGTTCGTTGGATGAATGACCAACAACGCGGTAACCCACTCATTTCTCGCGCTGGTCAATTGGATCGGGCCTGTCAATTTCTCAACGGATAACCCCGCGATTATCGCAGCAGACATGGGCTGATCGGGACCATTTGTCGCCTGCTCGACAACCTGCACTTTGGTCTGATTGACAGGCGATGAAGCATTATTGATCGGTGTGACAGGCGGCGTTGTTGGCGTCGGTGCGGGATTGGATTCGCATCCGGTAATTGCAAGAGACAGATTTAGTGTCACTCCCACGAGAAACATCAGTTGAGCGCAGCGTCTGGTGTATGGAGTCAAAAACATCATTGAAGTTGCTCTGCTAGTTAAATGCGCAGGTTAACGCTGGCTGCGCGCTTCGTTCTCACGGACAGTTTACACGATCTGAACGGAGCGGGCGAAAAAGTGGAAATATCGCCGCTTTCGCATTTTTTCAAATGCAATGTTATGTGGCACGGTCTTTGTATATGTGGTGTGTCGTGACACAAATCGTGACAGACAATCGAATTCTCGCCTGAGGCGAGACGATCCTCGTTTCCTCCTCCGCCAGGCCGCACGGCACTTTCCTCCGCCGTGCGGCCTTATTTTATTTCATCCCGGTACGCATTTAGAGGTTAGAACTTTTGGATACTCGTCAGATCACGGATTGAATTGGCGACAGAGACACAGAGGCACAGAGAAATATGATCGAATCGCAGTCCGCACTCGGGCACCCTTATTTGATTCGTCCCGCTTATCGTGCGATTTTCCAGCAGCTTTATTCCCTGTCTCTGCAGCCAATTGTTTTCGGTTTGATCGACGAGGTTAATCAACGAGTCAGTTGTTGAACCATCTCAAAAAGTGCAGTTTCGTTACCGTCGGCAAAGTCGATTAGTAATTGCGCCCGTATAATCGGTAGGTTTTCAACACAAGGCCGATATTTCAGTTTCACCCAGTCTTTTTCAGTTGTGATGATTGTGTCGATGTCGCGACGTGCTCGCAAGCCAGCGAGATCGGCGGGGGTGTAATTGTGATGATCGCCCGCGGAAATCGTATCCACGATCTGCAATCCGTTGGCGCGTAACGAATCAAAAAATGCCGCGGCGTTGCCGATCCCTGCGAGCGCAAGACACCGACCGGTCTTTTTCAGATCAATCGGCACGTCATTCGCATCGATTAGTCCTGCAAAAATATGCCGTGATACGAAGATTCTTGCAGCCGGGGCATAGGCACGGATTTTAGCCTTCAAAGGATTCAGATCCGTATCTGCATCGGCGCGGGTGATCAAAATTGCCTGCGCACGACGTAACCCGGCGACCGGTTCACGCAACAATCCACGCGGCAAAACATGGTCATGTCCGAACGGGTTGGTTGCATCGATCAAAACAACATCCAGATCGCGCCTAGCCCGACGATGCTGAAACCCGTCATCTAGGATAAATAAATCGGTTGCCGGCGCTCGGCTCAACACCGCGTGCGCCCCAGCGATTCGATCGGGATCGGCTTGCACTTGCGCACCGCTTTGCTTGAGCAATTCTGCCTCATCACTAACGCCGTTTGTCGATCGATAACCACGCAGCAGGATGGCTGGGTTTCCACCTTGTTCGCGCCATTTATTTGCAAGCCATTGCACAACGGGTGTTTTGCCGGTTCCGCCTGTGGTGATGTTGCCGATGCTAACGGTCGTGCGGCCTAGATCGTGCGAGGATTTGATGTTGCAATCGAACAGTGTGTTACGCGTTCGCACGACTGCGTTATAAGCAGGTTCGACCATGCCCAACCCCGCCCGCGCCAGCATCGCCAATGCCCCACGTCGGCGGCCTGAAACGATCGACAAATAATCAGCTTCCTTCGACATCGCTTTATCGCATC
Organism: Tepidisphaerales bacterium; assembly: GCA_038210015.1. Classification (GTDB taxonomy): domain Bacteria; phylum Planctomycetota; class Phycisphaerae; order Tepidisphaerales; family Tepidisphaeraceae; genus BPJO01. The sequence goes on along the minus strand of JBBQXB010000062.1, from coordinate 10,899 downwards.
GTCGCATGTCCCGCGCGGGATTTCCACATTCGTCAGCGTAGCCGCAGGTATCGTCGCTCGCGAGGTCTGCAAGAAACAGACGATTTCAAATAACCCTCATGCCGCGATATTACTTGCGGTTATCGGGGAACGGTTAATAACGCAGACTGTGGCATGGGTATTAGTGGAGGTCATGGACAACACCACGCGAGCATGTTGGTGAGCTACACGAGGATTGTTACTTCACACGGTTTATGCGGAAGCGGAACCGATCGCAACGCCTGAGACAATTTGGCCGGACACGAGCGTGATGACGACCGGAGCAGAGGTCATTTTGTAGCCGCTAGGTAACACGCGTTTCACGCGGTACGTGCCTGGTACAAGCCCTGTGAAATTGAACCTGCCGTTGGCGTCGGTGGTCAATTTTCTTTCGTTACTATCGAGCTTGTTGTCGTTGTCGGTATCGAGATAAACCACGCGCGCTCCGATGTAGGCTTCACCGTTATCAAAGATGCCGTTTTTGTTGGAATCGGAATAGAGAAACCCACTGATCGATCCTGTTGTCGTGGTCGGGGGTGGAGGGGGAGGGGGCGGTGGTGGTGTCGGTGTCGTGCCTTTTTTACTGCCGATGTTTGCGTTCGTAACATTCTGGCCGGCGGTTAGGACCAGATCAATCGGCTGGGTGCTGTAGGTGTAACCTGTCGGCATCACGCGGCGGACGTAATAGGTTCCCGCTGCCAGACCGGTGAAGGCGAACGTGCCATTGGATGCGGTGGTGGTTTTAGGTTCGCCGGTGTCGAGTTTGCCGTTGTTGTTTGTATCCAGAAATACGACCCGGTTGTCGCCGATTGAATCGCCGGTGTCGTAGATACCGTTGAGGTTTGCATCGCCGAAGACAACGCCGCGGATCGACGCGGTGATGTTCGTGACCGGTAGCGCATTCAAGCCGAATCGGGCAACCGCGAACGCCTGGGCCGGTGCAAGAATCACATCATACACAGGGGTCGTGAGGGCCGTGCCCGTCGGCACCACCGACCGCAACCGCTGCGTGCCGGGAGTGACGTTGTTGAAAGAGAATGCACCCGCGTCGTTGCTGACGCTTGAGGCTTCTCCGGTATCGAATGTGCCGTTGTTGTTGGCATCCAGATACACGACCACGTTTGGGATCGGGGGTTCAGCAGGATCGCGACGGCGGTTGCTGTTTACATCGTGGAAATAGACGCCGCTGATCGATCCTGTGGCAGGTGTGGGCGGCGGGGTGGGCGGCAACTGTACGCCGACGCCGAGCTGGATGGCGGTGTATTGCTGATTCGGCGAGAGATAAACTGAGGCCGCAGCACTTGTTTGGATCAGCCCACTGGGCGGCACGGCGCGGAACGTATAGTTGTCGGGCTGAAGCCCCGTGAAAACAAATGCACCCGCGGCGTCAGTGACAGCCGTCGGTTCACCAGCGTCGAATGCGCCGTCGCTATCCTGATCGACATAGACGATCACGCCCGGTCGCACCGCTTCACCGGCGTCGCGTGTGCCATTGGAGTTGCTATCGGTGTAGACGACACCGCTGGCGGTGGCGGGCTTCTCCAAACCGCTGAGCAACACATTCTCCACAGTCTGACCGGCGACGACGTCCACCTGCGTTGAGAGGACAACCACATCCGTATTGTTTGCCGACCGTACGACGGTGTACGTACCCGGGGTGAGGCGCGGAAAATGGAATGTGCCGTCAATGGCGGTACTGGTGCGCGGTTCATCCGTGTCGAGCGTTCCGTTGTCGTTTAGATCGAGGTAAACCTCCCGCGCGGAATAACCCACCTCGCCCACATCCTTGACGCCGTTGAGATTCAGGTCCTGCAGCAACAGGCCACTGATCGCACCCTGCGCCGGAGGCTGGGTGACCCCAATCGGTGCGGCAATAAATTGCCCGCCTGCTACGGATTCGATGTCCACCGTAATTGTCGTCTGCACAAATCCATCGGGCAACACGACCCGCAACGCGTGCGTCCCAACCGGTACGTCGGCAAACGCATATCTTCCTGTCGCATCGGTGACGGTTTGAGGCTCGTCGGCATCGGCGCTGCCGTTGCGGTTGAGATCGAGATAGACAATCTGCCCGGCCAGCCCCGACTCACCGGCCTGGCGATAACCGTCGCGACTTGTGTCGTCAAAGACGTATCCCCTCAGTGTGCCCGTGGCGTCGACTGGGGCGACCGCTAACATCGTCAACTGTACATCAACCGTCTCACCGGCAGGAAGTGCAACCGTCGTGGAGGTGATCTGGTTGCCAGCCACCCGGAGTGCGTGCGTGCCTTGCGGAAGTTTGTCCAGCGTGAACGTACCCGTGCCCGTGGTGACACTTGATCGCTCGGGCTGATCGAGTTGACCGTTACCATTGTCGTCAATGAAGACGGTCGCGCCGGCGATCGGCAGATCGGACCCATCGACCAGCCGTCCGCTGATCGTCGCGGGATGAAGCACGGTCGATGGACGCGCCAATTGCTTAAGCCCCAACACTGGATCATTGATCACCAGATTGCCAAAGGCGTTTAAGTCTGAATCGCTGTCGTAATTCCACCCGGCGGTGCGGGCGAGCATGTCAAACGTAGGATCGCTGTTCTGATTCCACGACCATCCCAGCGAACCGACACCCGCATCGGTGTAGATCTGCATCGCACGGCGCGTGTCGTAGGGAACATTTACATTCAGATCCGTGCTGTATTCCCCCACAACCAGCGGAATACCCGCCGCTTTCACTTTGAGGATCTCGGTCGAAATATCCCATGGCGAACCGGTGGTGGCGTTCCACGTGCCGATGTCAGTCGCACCCTCGGTGCGCCAGTAGCCGTACATGTGGATCGAGAAGACAACGTTGTGATTCGGATCAGCGTCGAGAATGTCGCGTGCCCACTGCTGGATCGTGTAAATACTCTGCCCGCTCTGGCCCGCATCGACCATGATCATCGCATTGATGCCGGCGGCTCGAATGCGGGCGATATTGCTGATATAGGAGTCGCGCCAAAGCGACGTATTCGGCCCCCATTCGTTGGCGATGTTGAGGATAATGTTGTCTTCGTACTGTTTCAGCCACTTCACGTTGTCCGGCTGAAGCCAGCGATCGACGATCGTCTGCAATTGCGACGCGCTCGTGCCGTTGGTGGCAGAGTGATCTTCGACGATCGGGATGATGCCTTGGGAGAGATACTGCTCCACGATCGACTTCCGCTGCGTCGGTGTTGTGCCCACGCCGAAAGTGCCGAAGGTGGTTCGAACAGCGTTAGCACCGGTTTTGTCGAATTCATTGATCGCGTTAAGGTTGCGCGTGCCGTTACCGTGGCGGGTGGTGTGATTGAATCCGCGGAGCAGGAACTCGTAACCGTTGGCGTCGTAGACTTTTCCGTTGGCGACAAAGAATCCTGTGCCGGGAACATCCGCCGGACGCGCGATTGCATCCCCCGCCGAAAGGCTCGCCTGCGGCGAAAACCCCGCAGAGAGCAGACGTCGCGATTCAAGAATCTCAACCGCGCTGGTCATAGCAAGCCGCCGGGATGATCGATGAAACAGAGCCACAGCATACCTACCTTGTGATCTTTATTGACTACAAATCAAGCTTAACGTCCCCTCTCAAAACCGTCCCGCTAACCTCTCAGTGCATCAGCACGCCCGCCGGAATAATCGAGAATCATCGCATGAACGAAGCGGATAACGGTAATTGTACAGATTCCAGTTTCGCAACGTATAGCAAATTTCATCATTTTTTAAGTGGGTGAGGTGCCATGGACCGGGCATTCTGTTTGTCGCACATTCAAGACGAAACGGGTTGTCTCGTTTTTGATCGTCCAAGGCCGCATGGGTACGCGAAACATATGCGTATGGAACGACTTGCGCGCAAGAAAATGGACGCCACGCTGATTAGGCGGGCGCCCATATTCATTTGAAGGTATTACAATCCCGTCGCGACAACGTGAAGTAAACGGTTTAATCCGGATTGCTGACCGTCGTACCGCTCGTGCCGGTTCGTCGGGTGCCTTCGCCGGTAACGCGATCGCGTTCGTAGACATCGCGCATTGCTAGCTGCGCGCGATCCCAATCGAGGCGACTGCTATTCTGTTTGCTCCAATTGGCTTGCAGGTCTTTCTGGGATTCTTCCCATCGCGCACCCGGCTGTAGATTATATTTGTCAGCGGCCATCCGATAGGCCGGAGCGTAATCGCGGTCGTAATCAAGTGCTTCGTCGTGGTAATCGCGATTGCTATATTCCTCTCGCCAGTAAGCATCTTCGTCGGTCGGGTCTATCATTTCGGCGACGGCTTTACCCGCGTACCCGCCTGCAACTGCGCCCACGACCGCACCGATTGCGCCACCGACGACCGTACCGACACCCGGAACCACTGATCCGATCGCCGCACCGGCAGCACCTGCCGCTGCTGCGCCAATACCCGTGCCCACCGGATGTGATCCCGGTGCCCCGGTGATCGCATCTGCGTTGGCAGCTTCCTCATCGCGTTCGCGCTGAGTGGCTGGATGGCTGTGCATCGCCGATTTGGTGTCGGTTGTTCTCGTACCTGTCTCGTTTGTTTTCGTACCCATAGTGTTGCCTCCTTAGTTAAACAACGTCCAATGCTATGGCCGCTTTACTGGGCAAGGGGATTAAATAAAGATAATTCGGACATTTGTTTGGAAGCGACGTTTACAGTCTGCGGCGGCGACTGATTAGCACCAGAGGCGCGAGGAATGCTCCGATCATCGGTTCAGGCAATACCGCATCCACTAAACGAGCGCTGCCAAGTGATTGTGCGGATAAGCCTGAACCCGATTCGGTGATGCGATAAATCTGCCCATTGGTGAATCCGACCACATACATCCCGCCTGGACCAGCGAACAGGTCGCTAATCGTCCCAAATTCTTGAGCAAAGGTGATTGCCTCGCTTTCCAGAAATCGATTGGCGTCGGTTGAGTCGGCCACCAAGTCTTGAAGATTGGCAGGCAGAATAAATCCGTCGCGATTGCGATTCAGATCAAACCGCATGATCTTTCCGCCGCGGGTTGTACCGACGAATAGATCACCTCGATATTCGTTGCCGAGTCTGCCGTTGGGCATGAACGTCATTGCGGTGGGCGCCACGTTTGCTTTCCAACTAAACTCTGGATCGGAATAGGCAGCGTTATCGCCGAGCGAAATCAGATCGGGCGTGCCGACGCGATTGGTGGGTCCCATGATCTTCTCCCATCCGCTGTTGAAGCCGGGTTCGACGAGATTGATTTCATCGTATTCGGTGCGTCCGTTTTCGCTGTCCCACAGTTTGCCGGTGACCGGATCAAACGCCATGCCGAAGCTATTGCGCACGCCGTAGGCGTAGATGTCGTTGAGGGCTTCATTGCGCGTGCCGATGTTGCGCGTGGAGTAGAATGGATTATCGGTTGGTGATCCGCCATACGGTTCTAGCCGCATGATGACCGAATGGCGGCTGACGGTTCGGGTATTGAAGTTGCTGGTGGTTTCATTGATGTTCAGATCGCCGACACCGACATAGATTTTTCCATCCGGGCCGATTGCCAGTTTTCCGCCGTTATGGTTGGGTCCGGGCGTGGCGGGCATGGTTTTGAGCTTGCGATTAAAGACCAGTTTTTCCCCATCGTATTGGTACCGCACGACGGCGTTGCAGATCGGCGTACCGCCATCGCGATCGGACGCGGTGTAATAGAGGTACACGAAATTATCCTGGGCGTAGGTGGGGGAAAGGGCGATGCCGAGCAAACCGCGCTCGCTGTCGTTGGAGACGGGCAGGTCGAGCAATGTGCGTCGGACGCGCCGGTCGCGAACGTGCTGCACTCTGCCGGTGTTTTTTTCGATCACGAAAAAGTCGTTACGCGAATTCACGATCGCTGCGCCGGTCGGCGCGGACAGGCCACCGACATAGCTTTGCACCGTGAGATTTGGATCAAACACTTGTTGCGCGATTACCGCCTGTGTGAAAGCAGATAAGCCAAGGACGCCAGATACAAGTCGTGTGGTCATACGGTATTGTACGAACGACTTTGGATTCGGTAGGCTTAAAAATATGATCGTTTCAGAAGTTCAACCCACGCCGAACCCCAATGCCCTAAAATTTATCGTTGAGGGCACAATTAGCGACAAACCGCTGAGCTTTTTCAATGCCGCTGCGGGTAAAAATGATCCGCTGGCGTCGCGTCTGTTTGAGATTGCAGGGGTCAGCAGCCTGCTGATTTTGAACGATTTTATCACCGTCAGCAAAACGCCCGATGCGGGCTGGAAGTCGATCACACCCGCGGTGAAAAAAGTGCTGGCGGATTGGCAGATTTAATGCGATTGAGGCATAAATCGCGCGCCCAGAAGCGACGCGTACGTGTAGCTGCGACGCCTGCGTCGCCCATTTGTCCGTGCGCGAGACACGAATTGGCGACGCAGGCGTCGCAACTACAAGCGCGTGCATCAACCCTAATCCGTGTCATGCGTTGTCGTACCGTTGCCGCGCTAATCCTCGTCTTCGGGTTGCACCAACATCAATGACTTGATCGCCGGTGGGATGCGGCCAGTCGGAAACGCGATCCACAGCATCGTATCACTGGTAAAGATCAACCGCCCAGCCGGATCGATCCAAGCACGAGTGGGATCAAATGTGGGCAGATTTTTGGTGAAGGTGGCTTCTGGTTTGCCGTCGGCGCTGAATCGATGCACCTGCCCGGTACCGACCAAAAACAGGTAATTTTCAGCCCAATACAACGAATTGGCGTCCATCGCGTTGTCGATCACCGTTGCGCCATTTTTTGTCACGCGATTATTTAATAATTCGTAGCGAACTTGATGCGGGGTTTGCACTGTCGTCTGCAAAACTTTGGGTGCAACGTGATCGAATTTTTCAGTTTTATCGTCAATCAATCGCCAATTCTTTTCGCCCAGCACAAAGACCTGCTTACCGCGTTTCAGCGCCGGCCAGGCGGTATCCGTCCAGCCCGCGCCGTCGGGGGCGTCCATCGTCCAGACCGGCAGTCGTGGCGTGGAATCGGGGAGCGACGGATCAATGATTAACGTTTTGCCAATTTGAGAGGACGAGCGGAATATCCAACGATTTTGCGCGTCAATTCCGACAAATGTATCGAAGTGACGGAGCGGTTTGGGTAAGAGCGTTTCATATTTCGCACCGATCCATCGCCGAACACCAAGTACCGGATCGAAGATGACCCATTCGTTGGCGAAGGTGAAAAATTGGTACTTGCCAGGGACAAATCCTTCGACCATCGCATCGGGCAGCCGCTGGATGTATTGCCCCGGGCGGATCGCGATCCATGCAGGGATGATGGTTTGATCTTCCGCATCATTGCGCACCACGCCACCGCCGGTGAGTCGCAACACGCAGCCACCATCGGAGAAACGACTGACAGTTTGCACCATCCCGGGTAGTGGTTTTAGTCCGCCGAGAGTGGGCGCGAAGCGCTGGCCGAGAATGATTTCGATGCGAACTTGCGCTTCTGCGGGCAATTTTTCTCGCAAAGCGTCCAGTTCTGGATAGATGCCCGGCCCCATCGCCTCGAGGTCGAGCTGCGCCTTCTCGCGTATGCGCGGGTCACGGTCCGCGAGACGCCGAGCGGTTGATTCGATTTTTTCGATCTGCTGTGGCGATTTGACAGGCGGTTTATCGAACGAAGTAAGTTTTAATTCAATCCCGTCAGCGGTTTTACCAACTCCCAAAATACTGCCATCCGCGAGAATGATAAACTGGATCGGCTTATCAAACCACCCGGTTTCGGAAGTAAGGGGACGCGTTTGCTTAGCATCTATATACACCGCCAGCGGCGATCCGTCAGAATCTCCATCTGCAGGCGCCCAGATCACTGCGCTGTCGCCAGTGGAAAGAATCGCAACGTCTAACGGCGGGGCGTCATTGATAGGTTTTTCTCGCAAAGGAATGTTACGAATTTCGGTTGGCGTGATAATGGTCGCGCCGTCGGCATATGGCGCAATCACGCCGTCTGTGCCAAAACGCGTCGCCCGAAAGAGTCGAATAGTTTCCGGCAACAGGATACTTTCGCGCCCGCTATCGGTGAGACGCTGAATCCCGCCTTCAAAAAATGGCACGAATACGGTCGGTTTCGGTTGGTTCAGCGGATAATGCACGTACAACACGGCTTCATTGACGATCAATATGCGGGATTTGATCGGCTTGCGAAGGATGTCGGCGATGGATTGGCCTTTCGGGTGGGTGATCCAAAGTCGGCCCAAGGCGTCGAAGTAAACTGGTGTGTCTAGCACGATCTTGGCTGCGTCGTGCAGGTCGGCGGGCAGGTCAAGCGGCTGGGTGGTGGGGTAGTTTGGGTCTGCATCGAGAACCACATCGAGCAAATCAACGAAGGGTCGCTCAGGTGCCGACGGGGTTTCAATAGCCGGCAACGACGTCGGCAACGTCGCAGGTTCGGGAATAACCGTCACGACCGGCGGCAGGTCGTGCTGGGCGCCCCATCTTGCGGAGATCAACCGAAAGGATGCCAGCCCGACGCAGGCGATCAGAAAAATCGACGGATACAAATAGATTTTTGAAATGCCCCGTTTCCTCATGCCATAATTAGAAACATTCTTTACGCCAACGCAATGCTGCGCAGCCAATCGTCGTCGGCGGATGTGAATATGGTTGGTTCGTGGCAGATCTTCGATAGATCAAATTGTTCAACAAACGCATCGGCTGTGATCGAATTGCCCGCCTCAACCCCCAGCCAACGCGCCAAAAGCGCGCGGAGCCGATCGGGCGAAACGCCTGCTTCGCGATAAGCTGAAATACGCGTGTCGCCATGACGCTTTGCTAGACGTCTGCCGTCTTGGCCGATCACTAGGGGAAGATGAAAATATCGCGGGATGCGAGCCTCTAACCCGAGAGCGCGATAGATCAATACCTGACGCGGAACCGAATCAATCAAGTCATCGGCGCGAATCACGTCCGTCACGCACGCCTGCGCGTCATCCACCACCACTGACAATTGATATCCCGGTGATCCGTCCGGCTTAGCAATCACAAAATCACCAATCTGCTGCGACAGATCGAAGGATCGCTCGCCGGCAAAATCGTCTACAAAGCGAAATGTTTCATCCGGCACGCGAAAACGGATCGCAGGCGCTTTGCCGGTCTGGCGAAACGCGTCATCAACCGATGTAAATCGTCCATGACATGTCCCTGGATAAATCGTCGATCCATCCTCCGCGTGCGGTGCGCTGGCAGCGAGATCAACTTCCTTTCGCGTACAGACGCACGGATAGGCAAGCCCGCGATCTACAAGTAATCGAATCGCGCGCTGATACGGTTCGAGTGAGTGTGATTGCACAGTCGGGCCTTCGTCCCAATCCATGCCAAGCCATTTGAGATCGTCGATTGCTTGCTGGGTTGATTCGGGTTTGATGCGTGGGCCGTCGAGGTCTTCGATGCGTAGAATAATCTGCCAATTGTTTCGACGCGCAGTCGCCCACGTCGCTAGGAACGTACGGGCGTTACCCAGATGCAATGCGCCAGTGGGTGAGGGGGCGAGTCGGGTGATCCGCGACCTGGGCTTTGAGGCGGTGTCGGGCTTCATCACAATGAATTAACGGCGCGGCGGCAAAGGTGCGGCGTCGGCATTTTCATAGCGGATGGTTTTCAGGATGCCGTCCAGATATTCCTTGTTCTTTTCGTACGATTCCAACGTCAACCCGATGAACTGCAGCACGTACTGATCGTGCGCGATTCCGCTGGGATACAGCACTGTGATGCGCCAATCCATCGACTGCTCGGACGATGGCAGGTCAGTTTTTGTCGGCGGTCGACGCAAATCAATGATTCGGTAACCATTTTCCTCGGTCACCTTCACGCTGCCGCCGATTTTTTTCAGCTCGGCATCTTCTTTTTGCAGCCGGTTCAGGTAGTTACGCAGAATTTCCCCACTCATCGGCTCGCGCAGCCCAAGCGAGATACGCACTTCATCGTCGATGATCTTGCCTTCGATCATCGTGACGGGTTTTACGCGGTCGTCGTATGCCACGATTTGCCAATTCTCCGGCGCTTCAATCGTGAATGGAATCAGCTTCAGCGGCAGCGATTTGCGAGGGGCATCAAGGACTTCCTGCGTGGTGGCAGGCACTTTAGGCCCAGGCGGATCGGTCGCGACAGATGGCGCTGACGCCGGGATGGGATCCTGCGCGTTGTCGCAGCCGGTGATCGCGAACAACATCCCGGCAACGAGAACGGCCGAATAGGGTCGGTGGTTCATGCGATTCATTGTGTTACACGAATGGGGTTGATGCAAGAAATTGGGTAACAGAATAACGATTTCATTCCATTTTAGGACTGAAGGATAAGTTATGTTCTTATTATCGCCAATCATCGCGAGTTATTTGATCGCACATCGGATTGGTGACGGCAATTTTGCCGCACACAAATTTTATTCTTGACGCCGCAATCAGCCCATGGGTATAACTCCTACACTCCGTTTTAAGTGCGTGTTTCAGACACTTTCGGAGTCGCAAAGTTTTCTATCGGGGTTAGCTATGAAAAATTCTTAATTCTGTGCGTCGTGCTGTATCTAATAACGCTGCCATTGAAACATTAGAACAACGCCGCCTACTCGCCACGATCGCATTAGGCGAAATCCCTTTGGGGTATCGCTCCGATTTCGCGACGCCTTACGGCAACAACAGCTACACCTTCTCTCTTGCCAAAGCCGCTACCGTGGATGTAGCACTCAGCAACGGCACTGCGAGCATCCAGCGCAATAATGTCACAATGACCAGCGGATCGGTGTTCTCGCGTCCTCTTGCTGCGGGCAACTACTCAATCGAAATCGATGCTGCGGGCGGATCATCACTACTCGTCAAGACCAGCACGTTCAGCCCACCGACACGGCTTGAGGCTGAGGTATGGAGTGGTAAAGCCGCGAAGTTAAACT
>JBBQXB010000061.1:0-21260 GCA_038210015.1 Tepidisphaerales bacterium | reverse complement strand
GGGTAAGAAGGTTACGACGGTAAAGTATGCCCGCCGCAAGGGTTATCACAAGAAGATCGGGCATCGTCAGTATTACACCGAAGTCAAGATCACCGCGATCAACGTCTGATTTTACCGTCACCGATTTTTTGAAATTATTATCAATGCCCCGTGCATCGCACGGGGTTTTTTCGTGGTACCACTTTCACCCGCTTACTGCGTCCCGGTAAATTGCACTTCGACCGTTAATCGTTGATCCAGCGTGATTTTCAGATCCGTCACGCGGATTTTATCACCGGGCATTTTCAAAAGTGGCGCGGCCTTGTTGTTTAATTTATCGAGTTTGCCTTGGATTAACGCTGCAATGACTGCCCCGCTTGGATCATCACCCTCAGCGGCGAGGCTGGTGAAGTGGATGTTGAACTCGGTGTCCACATCCGCCCTTCCCACCATTCGAAATCGCGTGGGGATCAGCAGCAGATTCGCATTGACGGTCACTTCGGCTTCGAGGTTTCGAGGCGACTGGCTTCTCATTCGCGCCTCGATTGACTTGATGCGCATCGCCACCCCCCCGCGAAGTTTGGCGGCGGCGGTAATACCCTGTTCCAGATCGGTAATTCCTATGCTGATCCGTGCCGATCCTTCGCGACAGTCATACAACGCCAACGACAATTTTTTATCTTCATCCGGCAACAGCGCCAGCCGCGCTTCGGTCGCTTGTAATGTCATACTCGCGTCGTAATTCTGGTACTTCAGCGGATTCGCTAGATATTGCAGATGCGCCACCCGCAAAAATGGCGTCGCAGAAGCGGTTTTGGGTTGCGACTTGGGCGTAAAAGTCGTCCGAACCGTGCTACCGGTGATATCAATTGTTAGTCGCTGTAAATCGGTAAGTTTTTCCCCATCGGCTGTAATTTTGATGTTTGGATCGGCTTCAAGCCGCGCGGCGTACGCCTTGCTCAGCATCGACTCCAATTCCTCTATTGTTGCAGGCGGTTTTTCAGTATCGAGTGGAAACCCTGCCCCGCCTCGGGCAAGATCAATCGCGGGTTTTTGCAGCACCTCAATGGCGCGCGTGGTGGGCGGCGGCAAATCGTCGAGACGCTTGGCACGTGTGCGACACCCCGACGACGCAGCAAGCACCGCAAAAAGCACAACATACAAAAGCGTTGTCGAAATCCGCAATACAACTCCTGTCCGGACAAACGATCAGTCGGCTACCCTTCCACTTTACGCTGAAAGTAATGACAAAGTTTACGTTTCAGCCTTTTAATTTCGCAATTCCACGCCCTACAGCCAAACCGGTTTGGTTGATAAGATCAGGCGATGCAAGATTTTGAAATTCTTGGAAAGTTCTATCTCGGCCGCGAATACGATCTGACGACAAAAAAGTCGTCCGAAAATCTCATCCTCTACGATAGTAAAGACCTTGTGACCCACGCCGTGTGCGTCGGCATGACCGGCAGCGGCAAGACTGGGCTTTGCATCGGCCTGCTCGAAGAGGCCGCCATCGACTCCATCCCCGCGTTGGTCATTGATCCCAAAGGCGATCTGTCCAATCTGATGCTGACATTCCCCCAATTGCGTGGCGAAGATTTTAGGCCGTGGGTCAACGCAGACGACGCCCGCAAGAAGAATATTGATGTCGATACCTTTGCCCAACAGCAGGCGGATTTGTGGAAAAACGGGCTTGGCAAGTGGGGGCAGGATGGCGCTCGGATTGAGAAACTCCGTAACTCTGCCGATTTTAGTATTTACACCCCCGGGTCATCCGCGGGTATTCCGGTTTCGATCGTCAAATCATTTTCCGCTCCCGAACAAGCGATTCTCGACGATGAGGAGTTGCTTCGCGAACGCGTCGGCACAACCGCCACGTCATTGCTGGGATTGCTGGGAATCGACGCCGACCCGATCCAATCGCGCGAGCATATTTTCCTAAGCCATCTGTTCATGAATGCTTGGCAGAACAAGAAAGATCTGGATATCGCCTCACTCATCCAGCAAATCCAGCAACCGCCCATGGAACGCCTTGGGGTGATGGATTTGGAATCGTTCTTTGCACAGAAAAACCGCTTCGCCTTGGCGATGCAACTGAACAATCTGTTGGCCGCGCCGGGATTCGCATCGTGGATGGAAGGCACGCCGTTAGATATCCAATCCCTTCTCTACACACCCGAAGGCAAACCGCGCATCGCGATCCTGTCGATCGCGCATCTGAGTGATAGCGAACGGATGTTTTTTGTGTCGCTGCTGCTGAATCAGGTGCTCGGCTGGATGCGAATGCAAGGCGGCACGACCAGCCTGCGCGCGATTCTCTACATGGATGAAATCTTCGGATACTTTCCGCCCGTCGCCAATCCCCCTTCAAAGCAACCGTTGTTGACGCTCCTCAAGCAAGGTCGGGCGTTTGGGCTTGGCGTGTGCCTGGCAACGCAAAATCCGGTCGATCTGGATTACAAAGGCCTATCCAACTGCGGCACATGGTTCATTGGTCGGCTGCAAACAGAACGCGACAAACAGCGTGTGCTGGAAGGACTCGAAGGCGCTGCCGCGGGTGCGAGCCAGAAATTTGATCGTTCACGGATGGAACAAACACTGGCCGGGCTTGGGAATCGCGTTTTCCTGATGAATAACGTTCACGAGGACGAACCGGTGACGTTTGAAACGCGGTGGTGCATGTCGTACCTCCGCGGGCCGCTGGGTCGCAATGAAATCAAAAAATTGATGGACCCGATCAAGCAGTCCATCACCACCAATCCGACGCCGGCGGCCACAACTACGCAAAAGATTGCATCTCAGCCAACACAAGTTGCAGCGCAAAAATCCGCGTCGTCTAGCTCTCGTCCGGTTTTGCCGCCCGCGATCAAGCAATATTTTGTCCCCGTGCGCGGGGCGCAACCCGATAACGCAACGCTGCATTACGAACCCTATCTACTCGGAACCGCAGACATCTATTTTCAAGACAAAAAAGCTGCGGTTGATCTGGAAAAGCATCTCGCCCGACTCGCTGCGATCACCGATTCGCCTGTGCCGGTTGAATGGGATCGATCAGGCGAATGCGTGTTGCCCGAAGAAGACTTGGACAAAGAACCCCATTCCGCCGCGTCATTCAGCCAACTTCCCCCCGCCGCGATGCAGGCGAAGGGATATGATGCTTGGTCTAAATCGCTGGTCGATCATCTGTACCGCAACAGCCAAGTCGATTTGTACTATTGCGACGAAGCCGATCTCTACAGTAGAGCCGATGAGCGCGAAGGTGATTTTCGCGCACGATTAGCGCACGCATTTCGCGAAAAACGGGATGCGGAATCCGACAAATTACGCGGTAAATATGCCGGCAGAATGACGACGCTGGAGAATAAAATCCGCACGGCAGAGCAACGCCGAAAGCGCGAAGCGGAGGAAGCATCGACCGGCAAGTGGACAGCGGTGCTGCAAGTCGGCGCGTCGCTCCTGGGCGCGTTCCTCGGTCGAAAAAAACTCACCGCCACCAATGTCGGCAGGGTCGCGACGGCTTCACGCACGATCGGACGGACGATGAAACAATCGTCCGATGTCGATGCTGCCGAAGAAACACTTGAATCGCTGCAAAATCAACGCGCAGAACTTGAACAGCAATTTAACGACGACGTTGCCGCTGCAACCGCAAAGTACGACGCCACATCCGTCGAACTTTCACTTTATCCGGTTCGCCCCCGTAAAACAGACGTTAAACCGCGTCTCATCGCATTAACCTGGCTGCCAAGTTGGCGCGATTCGGATGGCAAGACAACGCCCGCATGGGAATAATTTTGCTTCCGCTGCGACAAAACGCCGTATCGAATTGTCCTGACCCGCGCGGCTGCGCTATCCCCTGTTTTTTTGATCGGGTAAGATCGCACTTCTCATGGCAGACATCGCGTTACCCGTTCGCAGATCTCATTCAGACCGCCCTGTTACCGCGACACCGGCGGACATCAACCAGATCGCATCTGACCTGATGCGCTTGAACATCGGCACGGTGCGATTCTCCAAACATGATCGCGAGCTTTATTCAACCGACGCATCGCTTTATCAGGTGATGCCGATCGGCGTGGTCGTACCCAATAGCACCGCTGACATTCCCGCGATCGTCAACTACGCCAACAGTCATAAGCTTGCGATTCTTCCGCGCGGCGGCGGGACGAGCCTGGCAGGACAGTGCACGAACGCCGCGATCGTGGTCGATCTATCAGCCACCTGTCGAAAATTGATCGAAGTCAACGAAACCGAAATGACGGCGTTGGTCGAGCCGGGAATCGGCGTGGATGAGTTGAATCGCGAGTTGGCATCGCGTGGATTGAAGCTGTTTTTCGCGCCCGACCCCGCGACGAGTAATCAGTGTGCAATCGGCGGCTGTATTGGTAACAACGCCGCCGGGGCGCGGTCGATCCGATATGGCAGAACCAGCGAGAATGTGCTGGCAATCGAAGTCGTGCTGACCTCCGGACAACGCGTCTGGCTTGAATCGGGTGCGGGTCGGCGATCAGAGATAGCACGTCGATTGGCAGAGCAGGTGGCGAAGGTGGTGCAGGACAACGCAGAGGAAATCCGTCTACGATTCCCCAAATTAATCCGCCGAAATGCCGGTTACGAACTCGATCCGATTCTCGACCAATTCGAGCGCGGCATCACCCCCGACGACCTTGATCTGTCCAAGCTTATCTGCGGCAGCGAAGGCACGCTGGCGATCGTCACCCAGGCTAAACTTAAACTGCACCCGATGCCGTATGCACGCGGGTTGGCGGTCGTTTCATTTTTGTCAGTGGATGATGCGATCGAAGCGGTCGTCCGCATCGTCGGGACCAAACCGTGTGCCGTCGAATTGCTGGATGATGCGGTCATCCGCGCCGCACTCGGCAACACCGAATGTCGGAAATATGTCGAGATGTTGCCGCAAGTGAATGGCAAAACACCTGAAGCAGTGTTGTATGTTGAATACCAAATTGAAAACGCAGGTGAACGGCTGAGTGATTGCTTTGAACGCATGCGTGGCGTCGTGCAAAACGTGTCCATCGCCACCTACGAAGACCCGATTGAAATGGCCGGGGCGTGGGCGCTTCGTAAATCCAGTGAAGCGCTACTACACGGTCTGCCCGGCCATGCCAAACCGATCACCTTTGTGGAAGACAATTCGATCCCGATCGAAAACCTCCGCCGGTTCGTCACGAGCTTCAAAGACATTGTGACCAAGCACCAGACGATCGCGGCTTATTACGCGCACGCGTCGGTGGGCGTGCTGCATGTGCGTCCGATGATCGATCTGCATCAACCGGCCGAGCGTGACAAAATGCAGGCGATCGCAGTTGAAGTGGCACAACTCGCCAAAGACTGCGGCGGCGTGATGAGCGGCGAGCACGGCGATGGCCGCGTGCGCGGCCCGCTTCTTGAAGCCTATTACGGACCGATCATCACGGCGGCTTTCAAGCAAATCAAAAACATCTTCGATCCCGCCGGCATCCTGAATCCCGGCAACATCGTCGATGCCGGGCCGATTCAATCGATCACGCAGAATCTGAGGCTTGATGCACAAACCGATCCGCACGCCGTCAACGACATCGACACGTTCTTCACCTACCCGACCGAAGAGGGCTTTAACGGCGCGGTGGAAATGTGCAACGGCGCAGGATTTTGCCGCAAGACTGCGGTGGGTGTGATGTGTCCGTCATATCGCGCAACGCTGGATGAACGCCACAGCACGCGCGGACGCGCCAATGCGGTGCGCGTCGCGGTCACGAATGAGTCGCAACCCGATTGGAACGACAAAGCCGTCAAGGAAACGCTCGATCTTTGCCTGAGTTGCAAGGCCTGCAAAACAGAATGTCCGAGCAATGTGGATATCGCGCAACTGAAAAGTGAGTACTACGCACAATCGTACCGGTTGCATGGCGCACCGCTTCAGGCAAAGGTTTTTGGGCATGTGCGGCTTTTGAATCAACTGGGCACGATCACGCCGGGCATCGCCAATTTCATTGGTAATCTTAAGCCCGTGCGGGCGGTGATGAACCGGGTGTTGAATCTGTCGCCGAAGCGATCATTGCCGCCGTTTGCGCGGTCGTTGTATCGGTGGTTTGCATCACACAAACGAGAGAAAGTGGCGGCCGCGCCGCGTGTGGCATTGTGGCCGGATTGTTTCATGACCTATAGCGAGCCGAACATCGGCATCGCCGCGACCAAGGCTTTGGAAGCATTTGGCTACGCGGTCGAATTGCCCGCCGGTGGATGCTGCGGTCGACCGATGATGTCTACGGGACTGCTCGCCGACGCAATCCGCACCGCCGACGCGACGCTCGAAAAATTGCGGCATCTGATCGAAGATCCGCAGGTTGAAGCCATCATCGTGTTTGAGCCGTCGTGTCTCAGTGCGATTCAAGACGAATGGCTGAAGTTGAAACTCAAAACCGACCTATCCCTTCGCAAAAAATTGGCGGCCAAAGCGATGCTGATCGAGCAGTTTGTTGAAAATCGGTGGGACAAGCATCCGACCAAACCCGCGATCAAATCCGACGCTACTGATATGATTCTGCACGGTCATTGCCATCAAAAAGCGCTTTGGGGCGAAGCGACTACCTTGTCCATGCTCAAGCGGCTGACCGGCGGACGTGTGACGGCGATCCCGTCCACCTGCTGCGGTATGGCCGGGGCGTTTGGATATACAAAAGATCGGTACGACCTGTCGATGCAGATCGGCGAATTAAGCGTCTTCCCACCGATCCGCGCCGCCGCCAGCGATACGACGATTGTTGTTCCCGGCACGAGTTGCCGACACCAGATTATCGACGGCACCGGGCGGCATGGCCTGCATCCTGCCGAGGTATTAGCCAACGCATTGGGCGTGTAGATCCCACACTTCGGTGTCTATAAAGTTGGATTTTTGCTACAGAGACACAGAGGCGTACAGAAAATGCAACAGTAGCTGCGACGCCTGCGTCTACAATTGGTTATGTGTGGGTATGGAAATGGGCGACGCAGGCGTCGCGGCTACAGTCGCGTTCACTGCCCCATCACCCGGCTGATCGTGAAGATCGGCAGCATCAACGCCATCGCGACGCCGCCGATGATGACGCCCATCACCACGATCATCGTCGGTTCGATATATCGGGTCATTTCAGCGATACGTTCTTTCAATTCCTGCTCGCTATACCCGGCGACCTGCTCCATCACGACCGCCAATTTACCGCTCTTCTCAGCCGAACTAATCATCTGCGCGACGGCGCGCGGGACGAGGCGGCTATTGAATAGCGGTTCGCTAAGTTGCTTGCCGTGATGCAGTTGGTGTTCGACTTCAGACCAGAGATTTTTGAAATGTTGATTGGCGCAAAGTTCGCGTGCAGTCGCCACGCAATCGAGCAGTTGCACACCCGATCCTGCCATCGTGCCAACCATGCGCAGCCCGCGCGAAAGGTGCATCTGACGAAACATCCCCCCCAGCATCGGCACGCGGATTTGCAATGTGTGCAATGCGAGCTTGCCCGACTGTGTAAATTTAACCCAGCAGAACAGACCTATTGTGGTGATGAGCGTCAGCGGCACGATCAGCATCCAATAATCCAACAGCACGTCACTGACTGCCATCAACATTTGCGTGGGCAACGGCAATGCCGCTTTTTTGCTTGCATATAACGCGGTGAATCGTGGAAGAACAAAAATCAGCAGTGACAACGTAGTGACACAGGCGAATGCGAACATGATCGCGGGATAGGTTAGCGCCCCTTTCACTTTGCGAACAATCTCTGCCTCATCGCGCAGGTAGGTGGTGGCACGATGGAGCATCTTGTGCATCATGCCGGATTTTTCGCTGGCATGAATCAACGCGATATACAGCACCGGAAACGAGCGTGGATGCCGCGCCAATGCCGTGCTAAAATCAACGCCGGACTGCACCTGCTGGGCGATGTCGAGCAGCATCCGACGCAATTTGGGGTTGTGCGCCTGCTGGCCGATGCAATCGAGTGCCTCGGAGATCGTAACGCCGGTTTCCACCATGATCGCAAGCTGGGTGGACATCTGGATGATGTCTTTTCGAGGAACTTTGATGCCTGCAGCACGCTTGGAAATTTCTTTCGTTACAACTGGCTGAACGGTGATCGGAAATCGCCCTTCGGCGCGCAGCGTTTTGCCCACATCCGCAATCGTCGCTGCGACCAACGTGCCGCTGGTGGATTGTCCTTGCGAATCGCGAGCGGTGTAGGAAAAACTCGGCATATCATCTCCGTTACCTGCGCGCCAATGCGCGAGGCGTTATTTCTTTATCGACTTGATCACAACGCGAGTTTTGCGTGAAAGAGGCTGAATTACGCGGTCACGCGGTAGATTTCTTCCAATGTGGTGATTCCCATTTTCACCTTTTCAAGCCCGTCCATGCGTAGCGTGCGCATGCCGCTGGTGATCGATGCCTGACGAACCTCGTTCAAGGTCGCGCCAGAACTGATTTTGTCGATTGTTGCGTCGTCTGGGACAAATAACTCGTAGATGCCCACCCGCCCGGCATACCCAAGCTGTCGGCACTTCGCACAGCCCTTGGGTCGATACAATTTATCAACCGGCCCGGCAAATCTTTCGATCTGGCGTTTGTCGTTCGGCGTCGGTTCATACTCTTCACGGCAATGCGAACAAAGTTTCCGCACCAACCGCTGTGCCAATACGCCGACGACCGTCGCGCCGACAAGGTAGGGTTCGATGCCGAGATTATAGAGTCGGGTGATCGCACCGGGAGAGTCGTTGGTGTGCAGCGTACTAAACACAAGATGCCCGGTCAGCGCCGCCTGGGTCGCGAGGCGCGCGGTTTCGGTATCGCGGATTTCACCAATCATCATCACGTCAGGATCTTGGCGCAATAACGCTCGTAACGCTGATGAAAACGTAAAGCCGGCCTTGTCGTTGACCTGAAACTGATTGATGCCATTCAGGTTGTATTCTATCGGGTCTTCAACGGTGCAGATGTTGATGTCTTCAGCGTTGATCTCCTGCAAACAGGCATACAACGTGGTGCTTTTGCCTGATCCGGTCGGCCCAGTCACAAGAATGATCCCATTGGGCAGCTCGAGCAGCTTTCGCCACTGTTTGAGGGTTTCGTAGCCGAAGCCCAGTTTTTCGAGATTGACGGAGGCTTTGTCGTTATCAATCACACGAATGACGACTTTTTCTCCAAACCGTCCCGGCATCGTGCTGACACGCAGATCAATCGGACGTCGATCCATCATCACATGGATGCCGCCATCCTGTGCGACGCGCCGCTCGGCGATGTCCAGACCGGCCATGATCTTGATGCGCGATGAAATCGCCGCCGCCATCTGATGGGGTGGGCGTAATTTTTCAATCAGTCGGCCATCGACGCGATAACGAATCCGCAAGAAACCGTCGCTGGGTTCAATATGTATATCACTCGCACCATCTTTCACCGCATGATAAATGCAGTAATTTACCAGCTTGATCACCGGCGAATCGCCTGCGGCCTGTTCAAGATCGGCGATGTCTTCAATTTTACGCCGTTCCAATAGCGTAAAATCTTCGGGCTTCACCTCCTCGATAATGTCGTCAATGACGAAAACCTTGTCATCGGGCAGATAGGTTTGCAGCGTTGCTCGGATGTCTTTGCTCGTCCCGGCGACGATCTGCACGTCGTGCCCGGTCACGCGTTCGATTTCTTCAACCAGAAATACGTTCGATGGTTCCGCTACCGCGATGGTTAGTACGCCTTGCACCAAAAACATTGGTAAAACGGTGTGCTGCTCTAAGAATGCGCGAGGAAGAATCTCAATGGCTTTGGGATCAGTGATTCGCGGATTGATTCGTGCAAACGGTACGCCATATCCGTCGGCGAGCACTTCACAAATCTGCTCTTCGGTCGCCATCGCGCGTTCGACGAGGATTTCGCCAAGCAATTTCTGGGAGTTGCTGAGTCGCTGTTCGTCCAGCGCACGTTGCAGTTGCTCGTCGCTGATGATCCCCAGATCTACCAGCGCCTGGCCGAGAGGTTTTCGTATGGAGGTGGCGATCATCTCATGCTCTTGAGCGCAAACGACAAATCATTTTCCACGTCAAACCGCTTTTCTAGCCGTGTAATTTCGAGAATTTTTCGGCAATTTTCGTCTGGTTTTACGACCTTCATCATGCCGAACAGATCATCGCACCGGGATTTCATCCACAGCATCAGTTCCAAACCGTCGCTATCGATGAATCCGCATTGTTCGAGATCGATCGCAAAGTTCGCGATCTGCCGCGTCTCGATTTGCTTTTCAACGATCTGCTTCGCCTCATCGCACAGCACGCCGGCTAGATCGCCAGTGACGGTCAGCACGCATACGTCGTTGTATTCGTCTGACTTGATCATGCGACCCTCAACTGGTTCGCGTGCAATTCGATCAACCGTGACGCCTGTTCGTGGTG
This sequence comes from Tepidisphaerales bacterium, assembly GCA_038210015.1. Lineage (GTDB taxonomy): Bacteria > Planctomycetota > Phycisphaerae > Tepidisphaerales > Tepidisphaeraceae > BPJO01. The sequence continues at coordinate 10,874 of JBBQXB010000061.1, read as the reverse complement.
TCCTGCGGTGAGTTCGCGCAGGCGTTTTTCGCCGATTCGCATGAAGGCGTCTGTCAGCGCCGGATCAAATTGCGTGCCGGCACCGTTGCGGATTTCCATCATCGCGACTTCAAACGGCAGCGCTCGGCGATAGGTGCGGTTGCTGGTCATCGCGTCAAAACTATCGGCGAGGCAGATGATACGTCCCAGCATCGGAATATCGCCCCCCGCCAGTTTTCCAGGATAACCGCTGCCATCAAAGCGTTCGTGATGGTGCAACACGCCGGGAATGACATCTTCAAGCTGCTTCACGTCGCGCAGAATCCGCGCACCGATTTCGGTGTGCTGTTTCATCAGATCGAATTCTTCGTTGGTCAGTTTTCCAGGCTTTTGCAGCACGGCTTCGGGGACGCCGATCTTGCCGACATCGTGCAGCAAACCCGCCATATAAACGCGTTCGACCGTCGCAACGGACAGTCCAGCGATTTGCGACAGTTCCCGCGCGATCAATGCCACACGCTCGCTGTGCCCGCAGGTATAGGCATCCTTGGCATCGACGGCACTGACGAGGCTTTGCACCAATCCCATCATCAATCCGCGTGCGTCTTCGAACAGCATCGCGTTCTGCAAGTAAATCGCCGATTCGTTCGCGATGGATGTCAGCAGCCGTGCGTCGATCGAATCGAAGTCGCCACCGACCTTGTCAAATGCAAACAACGCGCCCAGCACCTGGTCCTCACGTTGTAAAGGTACGGCCAGCAGTTTTTCGGCGTAGGCGCCAAGCCACCCATAGCCGGCATCATTGCGCAGGTCGTTGATGACAATTGCCGTTTTGCGGGATTGAAGATTTTCGATCAATTGGTTCGCCAGCCGATGCACCCCGCCTGGGGGCAGGCTGGTCGATCCGTAAATCACCGGATCGCGATGTTGAAGCGATTCTGCCCGCAGCTCGATTCCCATGCCGCGCACTTCGATCACTTCCATCACGTCCAGACATGCCTGTTTGAAAAACTCACCCGCTGAACGATTCACCTTCATGCCGCTGGACAAGCGGTAAATCAGATTCAGTTCTTCGTAAGTATTGGACAATTGCGTTGAAAGCGTTTCGACTTCCTGTTCCAACCCATTGAGTTTGAGTTGGTCGCGCAACATATTCGCAAGTTGCCGCGCTTCATGGCGAATGGTGGATTCATTAAAAGCGGGTGTTTTTTTCGCTTCTTGTGCAAGCCATTCATCATCAAGTCCGAGTTGCTGACAAAGCGAAAGTGTGTTCTCGTCGAGTTGGAATTGATCACTTCGCGCCACAAGCGTCACGATGGCCGACAACTGTTTGCGTTCCACATATGCAAACGACGCCATGATCGTGCCGGGGAGAGGTTCGCAGACATTGATCCGCCCATCAAGCGAAACGATCGGCAAGGCCGCGCCAAAGAATTGCTGCCCGCATTCGCTGTAATTAAGCAAAGGGATGGCAAATCGCTGAAAGAAGGTTGTGGCCTGCTTGTCTGAATAATTCAACGTTCCATCGGCATTCAAAACCGCGAGGCACAGGCCTGTTTCACGGAAACGCGTCGCCAGCGAATCCAATGCGTGAATCGGGATGGGTGATGCGATATTTTGAGTAGTTTCTGTTTTCATCGACATCCCTCATGCTGCAAGCACTTTATCCACCGCCGCGAGTAATTCGCGCGGGCTGAAGGGTTTGCTGATCATCATCACGATCCCGCTGGCGGCGGTGTCGCTTTCTTCGAGTTGAAAACCCCGGGCTGACAACATGATCGCGGGCATGGTGTCAAAGCGCTTCTCAGTGCGCAATTTCTGACACAATTCCAACCCTGTCAGGAAAGGCATGTTGTGATCGGTGATGAGAAGATCGGGTTGTTCCTGATACGCCAGATCCAGCGCTTCCTGCCCGTCGCGGGCACAGACAACGCGAAATCCTGCATTTTTCAGTTTCAACGATACAACATTCAAAATGTGCGATTCGTCGTCGGCAACCAGTATTGTGCGTGCATCCATTGGCGAACACTCCCGCGTTCAAATCCGACCCGACTCTGACATTCTCAACACAAGGGCAGTTCGATCCCGAACGTACTGCCTTTTCCCACGGTGCTTTCCACGAACACGCGTCCGTGATGCACTGTCTCAACGATGTGCTTCACAAGCGACAACCCCAGCCCTGTACCTTTGGCCATGCGGTTGTTCGCCTCGACTCTATAGAACTTATCGAACACATAAGGCAGGTCCTTTGGTGGAATCCCTACACCTGTGTCCGAAATTTTTACGGTGATCCGTTTTGCAGCCTCATCGACATCCGTACTGACCGATAATGTTCCCCCTTCTGGCGTGTATTTGACGGCGTTGCTCATCAGGTTCAGGATCGCGCGGTGGATCATGTCCTTGTCCGCCAGCGACTGATAAATCGCAGGGGCGATATTTTCTTTGATCGCGATCTGCTTACCGGACGCCTGAGGCGAAATAATTTCCAACGCTTCTTTAATTACGATGGTGATGCTCAACGGCTGTTTGTTGATTTTAACAACGCCCGATTCGATCCGGCTGATATCCAGAATATTGTCGATCAATCGACTCAGACGGTTCGATTCATTCTGGATGACTTCATAAAACTCGGCCTTTTGCTTTTCATCGTCGGCTTCGTTGTCGATCAACATTTCGACATAGGCTTTGATGCTCGCCAACGGCGTGCGCAGTTCATGGCTGACATGGCTGACGAAATCGTTTTTCATCCGCGCGACTTCAGCTTCGTGGGTCATGTCATGTAACACCGCGACCACCCCGCTGCCATCATGACGATCACCTGTCAGACAGGACAGCGTGACGCGATAGGTGCGATCACCACGATCTCCATCGGTCTTGAGTTCAACGATTCTACGCCCGCCGTTGGAATTGCTGGCACGCATTTCGCGAATTAATGAGATCAACTTCTGATCTTTGAGCACTTTTTCGATTGGCTGACGCCCTTCGGACAACGCCGCGAATCCGAGCGCCCGTCCGGCTGATTCATTCGCCAGTACCAGATCATCCCACGGATCAGTCACCAACACCGCGTCTGAAATCGAATGCAGGATGGATTCAGCATGTTCGCGCTCAAGCTCGACAACCTTCAATTGGATTTCCAACTCGCGAACCTTGCGGCTGGCTTCACCTACTGATTTTTTGGATGTATCCAACAATTGATTTGTGGAATGGATGAGCGGCATGAGTGCCGAATCGGAGACGAACAGCGGCTCGGCATCGGTGTGGACCGCATACTGTTTGATCTGAAGGCTGAGTCGCTGACATGCCAGGCGGATTTGCCGGTGCGCCATCAATCCGCTGATCGCACCGATGAGAACCAGTATGGCAGCCCACAGATTGACGGGGATGCGGTCTGAGGCGTTGATGGGTGCGCCGACAAACTCAGGCGCAACCAATGCGATGCCTGCCAGCAGCAGTGAGATTGAAAAGATAATTAGAACGTATGAATTGCGAAACACGGCTCACCACGTCCTTCGTCGGATGTTCATTCCCCGATCTGCGCCATCGTCATCAAACGAAGTGCCAACTCGTCCTGCGGATTGATCTTCAATGCTTTGCCGTACCAAACCAGCGCCTCATCATGTCGGCCTTGACGTTCCAGCACATGCCCGATCATGCACACCGGCGACGAATCGGCGGGGTTAAGCCGATTTGCGATCTGAAACGCGCGAATCGCATCATCGGGACGATCCTGTTTTAATCGCAGGTATCCGAGCAAAAGCTGTGCATCGGCATTTTCTGGAGCCAACGAAATCGCCCGGCGTATTGCCCCATCGGCGCGACGATAGTCATTCAACGCCATCGCGGCTTTGCACAACCCAAGCCATGCACTGGTAGAGGCGGGATTCAGATCGGTGGCTTTTTGGAACGACTGGCGTGATTCAACATTCCGACCGGTCTGAAGCTGCGCCTCACCCAGCACCGCTAACAGGTCGCCACGAGCAGAAAACTGCTCGCTTTCAACTAACTTTTCGAGTGTTTCTGACGCAGCCCGATAGTCAGCATTATAAAACTGTGCAAGTGCCAATCGCTCGCGCAAGCTTAAGTCGTCCGATGCCAGCACGCACGCCTGACGAAATAGATCCGCTGCTTGGGCGTATTTCTTGTCTTGCATCAACAACTGTCCCACCGCATCCCGCAGCGCTGCAGAGTGTTCAAAGTAGATCACCTTGTCCTGCAACGCAGACAATGCTTCAGGACGACGGTTTAGCATCACGAGCATTTCGGTTCGCGCCAGCAAATACGCCAATTCCGACGGCTGGTTGTCTGATGACTGTGTGTAACAATCCAGCGCCAGTTCGAGCTTTTGCCAGCGTTGGGCGACCACGCCTGAGAGATACAGCGCCTGTGCGTTCTTCGGATCGCGCTTCCGCGCCTCAGCCAACTGCTTATCAGCCAATTCGAGTCGGTTTTGCTCGAGCGCGATTTGCGCAGACAGAATGTAGAGATTGATGTTTTCAGGATCGATCGATTGCGCTTCGTCAACGGTTGATCGCGCTTTATCGAAGTTACCGGTTTTGTATTGGTCGTTCGCCAGGCTCAGCATCACCCCAGCACGAGCTTGATTCCATTGCTGGGTCGCGGCCTGACGTTGGGTTTTCTGCTCGGAGGCCGAGCGGTTGCTGCCGGTGAGGGCTGCAACGGCTGCGACGATCAACAGCAGGCCTTTAGTGCGAGTATTCATCTTTATCATGGCTGTTGTCTCCGAGATCATGGGTTAGTTCTGGCCGTCTTCCAGAACGGTGACGGTCGTATCGTTGGTCGATTCAGTACGCTCCGCTTCGGGCGTCTTAGTGGGAATCGATGTCAACAAGGCTTCAAGATCGACTGGTTTCGCAGCAACCGGTTTTGGTGCGACGGGTTGTGTAGAAGGCGACGCTTGCACCGATGCGGGCGAAACGGTCATTTCACGATCGGCAGGACTAATTCCCGCCTGGCGAACTGGCATGACCAAGGATTGATTCTCCGCACCGATTCGTTCGATCGACGTTTGACGCGGCGTTGCTTCAAAAGGCGTGCCCCGCTCACGCTCGGCCATCACTTGCCGACGGATGAACGACCGCATCGAACTGTTGTCATTGGCGGATAAGGTCTGGCCGGTGATTTTTTCTTTCAGCTTGATCGCTTCGAGAAACTTGGGATTCAAATTAGTGGCGCAGTTCAAATGCCACATCGCTTTATCCAAATCGGGATTCGGTTTTTTCAATTCAGTTTCGGCGCACTCGTATGCCGATTCCGCCAGACGCTCGCGGCCCCAAGGCATCATGCCTTTACGGACGCCGACGCGCAGTTTTTCACCGTCTTTGGCAAGCTCTTCGGCGGCGGCGCTGAAGGCGGCATCATCTTTGATAATGTGCGGCGTCAGCATGATGATGATTTCTTCACGACTCGTTCGATCACGCTGCTGGCGAAACAACATGCCTGCGATCGGGATATTGCCCAGGCCGGGCGTTTGCGATCGCGCTGAATCGGATGATTCACGGAACAATCCACCGATCACGACGGTATGCCCGTCTTTGACCATGATATTGCTGGTGACTTCGGTGGTGATTTTGAACGGCAGGTTCGATCCGGTCAGACCGCCGGAGCTGTCTTCGGGATGGATTTCCATGCGGACGTACCCGTCATCACCGATGAACGGACGGAAAATGAGCCGTGTGCCGGTATCGAGAAATTCAACGGTTTGCACGGTGCTGGATTCGGTGACGGTCGTCGTCAGATACCCGTCTTTACGGCCAACGATCACTTCGCCTTTTTGCTTATTTAACGCGAGAATTTTGGGGTTTGCCAGCACGACGGTATCAGTCACGCCCTCGAGTGCGGACAGAAATACCGAAACATTGTCGGAGACAAATCCCACTTTCATCCCGCCGGGGACGGAGGACGAAAACGAGTTACCTGATCCAACCGATCCAACCCCGCCGGAACTTGGTGCGACCGTGCCTGCATTGGCGCCGGTGATCTGGCCGGAGTTGTTGGACAGGACGTTGCTGAGTTTGACACCGGCGAGAAGATTAAAATCGACGCCAAGGGCATTGTCTTCGTTCAGGCCGGCACGCAGGATCGTTGCTTCGATCAAAATCTGCTGGGGACGTTTATCGATTTCTTTGAGCACCTTGCCGACCGCATCGAGATTTTCGGTGTAATCGGTGATGACGATCATGTCCTCGATCGCATGGCTATTGCCACCCACGTCACCTGTGCCGCTGCTGATTCCGCTGACCGCCGGTGCGGTGAACGACACCTGCGCTTCAGACGAAAGAACCGGCTTGATCATGTTGACGGCGTTGGCGGCGGGCGTATAGAAAACGCGGAACACTTCGGTCTTGAGCACCCGTGCAGCCCGTTCTATTTCTTTCGCTTCTTTGGTCGTGTACACGAAGATAAAATTGCCGCGTTCACGGTAGGTATAGCCGTTTGAGGTTAGAATCGCGTCGAGCGCTTCTTTAACGGTGACGCCGTAGAGGTTGGCGGTGACTGTGCCGCGCACTTCCTTGCTGGCGATGATATTTTTCTGCGATTGTGCCGAGAGCATACGCAGCACTTCTACGACATTCGCATCATTGACGTGGATTTCGACGGTGCCTTGGGCGTCGTCGTACTTCACATCGCCGGTTTTGACGGATTTTCCCTCGGCCTGCGGGACGGGGATCGCCTCGGCATTAGCAAATGGATCGGCGACGACATCTGGAAGGGGTTTGACGGGGTTCGGGGCGGCAGGGTTTACCTGGTCTGCCTGAACGGAATAAACGGACACTGCGGACAATACGGTAGCGATAACAGCATTTTTGAAAGCCTGGTGCATGGGAGCAACTCCTAAAAAGGGACCGTGCGCAAGCACGGTGGTCGGTCTTGGCCGCAAATTATGAGCAGACCAAAGACCCTCACGGGCATCGTGGTCATTTTGTCATGCGAAGTTCGAGCTTGATGCCCTCGCGCTCGATGATCACACGCCGTGCCTCAATCGTGAGTACACGGAACTGGACGCCTGACTTCAGGCCGTCCGACGCCACGACGTCGCCTTCCTTAACAAGGCTCCCACCGATGATCGCCTGTGGCTCAGGCCCCATCACCGTACTTTGCAGGTGAAGCTTGGCGGCTTCACGTTGCAGATTCTCGACGAGAATCTCTCGCTGTCTTTTCTGATCGGCTTGAATGGAACGCGACTTTTCAATCTCGTCCCAAAATCCTTTTTCTTCAGGCACTTTTGTTGACGTTTGTGAGGTTTGGGACGGATAAAACTCTTGGCGGATCGCAAAAACGTTGCGCGAGACTGACGCCATCGGCGCATCCAACCAGTTTTTGACCGCCTTGGACGCTTCTGGCGAAATAATTCTTGATGGAACCGCTTTGCTCGATTGTCTGGTCGCCACTTTTTTATCGGGCTTAGCTAGATTCGCCTGCGCAGGTGCGGGTCCGCCCACTAGAAAATACCGCGCGACTGCAATAGCCAATACCAATAACAGTACGCCGAGGATGCCCGCTTTCTTAGGATCATCGCGAAGCGATTCAGGCAACCATTCTGGTAATGACGAGTTGTGTCCACTCATTGATCCCCTCCGAAGAAAATGCTGACCGACAATTCGGCATTCACAACCCCATCCTTGCCGTCACGCGATTTCAATGTCAGCGATCGGGTTCGCATCATGCGCGGCATTTCCTCGGCTTGGCGGAGGAATGACGCGACATCCATGAACGGACCGGCGAACTTCAGCTTGATCGGAAGCTCGCTGCATAAATCCAGTTTGCGCACTGATTCTGGTTCGCAGCGAAAGCGATCGACGCGCGTTCCGTGTGCAAGATCGGTGACATCACGCAAAAATCCCGATAAATCCTGATCCCGCGTCAACTTGCGGCTGCGCGCGATCTGGTCACGCAGTTGCTGCACGTCACGCTTGATCTTGTCCAAATCCTTCGCGGCGGATTCGTTGCTTTTGATCTGTTGGTTTGTCGTTGCGATCTGGTTCTGTATTTCAACAATGCGTTGCGTCGAAGGGCGATAGACAACAGCGTAAAACAGCAGCAGGACAGCGCCTACAACCCCTGCTAATACTTTCTGGCATCGGCGCAGCCACTCGATCTGTTTGTTTAATGGGATCATCGTGAGCCTCCTGCAGCATCAAGATTGATCGAAAACGCAATCGCAAACTCATGCATCAGATAATCACCGTCAACACGATCCTTGACATATTCCAGCTTGCGATCATCGACAAAGCCCACGGTCCCCAATCCTTCAAGAAGCGACGCGATGTCTTCATTGGTTGGGGCGACCCCTTTGATCCGCACATTCAAGGTGCGTTCCATTTCACGTCGCACCGCGCCGGTTTTCACTGCCGCTGCGCGCTGGGAAAATGAGACGGGACGTTCGCTGGTTTCAAGATTCAGTTCCAAAAGCGACATCTGCTTTGGCATCATCGAATCGATCAACTGAACAATCCTCGCTGATTCAACATTCAACCCAAGCGAGGCGCCAACTTGTTGCTGCAACTGATATTGCGCTCGCAATTGATCCTGTTCCTGACGTTCCCGCACGCGAAACGCGCTGGTCGCGAGTTGATCTTTGCGGATATCGAGGGTGACGAGAGATTTATCGAATTGCTGCGCGTTGCTGATGCTCCATGTCGCTAGCGCCAACCCGACGACGACGGTGCAGTACAGCTGCAATTTCAGCAATTTGCGCTTTCGGTGGGTGGCGGTGTACCACGGCGGGACGAATTCGATTTCACGCACGGGCCACCTCCTCAACAGAGGCTGCGTCCGATGCCCTTTTGCGGCGGTCGGGCGCTTCCATCACGCCAGCAGTTTTGATTTCGGCTGATAGATCAACGACTTCAACAACCGATGCATCGTTTTTGCGGCGTCCGAAACTTTGTGATTCTTCCGCGGATCGATGCACCGACCCGCTGATCCGCCGCAGCGCCGCACCGAATGCAACGCCCCATTCGCTAAGCGATCCGTCCAATGTCGCCAGCGACGTCTGACCGATATCGATCCCTTGGAATGGCTGATAGATTTGGACCGGGACGGCAAGCGATTGCGTCATTGCCTGACGGATCGCCGGGTCGTTCGCCTCGCCTCCAAGCAAGCGGAGCTTTGCGGGGCGCTGGCCTCGGAAAGTGACGGAGTAATAGCGAAGACAAAGCGATACTTCATGCGCCAGTTCGCCGATCATGTTTCGCGTCGCATCGAGAACGGTTTGTCGAACCGGGTCTTTATCAGGACTTTCCATCGCTGCGAACCGCCTGCGAAGGCTTGCGGCCTCGGTGACATCCAGGCTTAACTTTCTGGCTACGCAATCGTTGATCTTACGCGATCCGATTTCAATGGATTTTACGAACGTGACTTCCCTGCCCTTGCCGATGACGACCTGGCTTTGCTCGGCACCGATGTCCACCATCACGCTGACTTCGTTTTCATCTTCCTTACGCCGCACGAACCGTTCGAGGCCTCGGTACATCGCAGCGGGTTCAAAATCGAGAGAATCGACGATTAAACCTGCGTGATTAAATTGTTCGAGGATTTGCTCGATCAACGCTGTTTCCACCGCCATCACGATCACTTCGTGGCGTGTTTCGGTGCCTTGTCGCACTTCGCCTGCGGGAATGAACCGAATCGCAAGCTGTCCCGCCGCGACCGAAAACAGGTCGCGTGTTTCAGACTCGATCGCAAGCTTCATTTCACTTTCTGGCAATGAGGGCAGGCGGAGTGTTTTGATCTGAACTAATTCGCGCGGCAAAACCGCGACGACATTCTTCCCTCGAAAACCGGCGGTCTGAATCAGTCGTTTGACCTGCGGAATCAGCACCCCTAGGCGATTGATGCCGCTGAGTCCATCGGTTTCACACGCACGCTGCGCCGCGGCCTGAACCGAGAGTGTCTCGGCGCGTTGGTTGATCTGCACCATCTTGAGGTTTTGATGCCCAAGATCAATTCCGATCGGAAGATGTTCTGCGCGCCTGAGAAAAATCATTCTTTATCCTTCACTCACCGACATCTCACCTGTGTACGGCTCAATAGAGATCGTCAGAATTCGGTCGCCGCTTTGGATGCGAATGATTCCCGGACTTGAAAGTGTTGAGGTTGTACCGGTCGCAGGATCGTATGATAGTGGCGAACCCAGCTCATCAAACGCGACACTATCGGCGGTACCAAAAACGGATTGGTCGATCATCACACCGGTGAGTGGTCCGGTATTCATCCTCGTGACGTAGCTGCCGGGGTTTACGGGATGCGTGATCGCGGTGAGCGGATCGGTCGGCGTGATGCGGCTTTTGATGGTGTATTGCTGGTCGTCAAACTCCACATACTGTTTCTTTTGTGCGGAGATCGCCCGACTCTGGGCATAGGACAAATCGGCGATCATCACCCGCGCCGCTGCGGCGCATTTCAGATCGTCACGTGATCCGATCTGCGGCACGATGATCGCCGCGACGATCCCGAGGATCACCACGACCATCAGAATCTCAACGAGGGTGAAACCATGATGATGTGATCGTTGTGTGCCCATATCTTCCTTACGATTGATCTGAATGATCCTATTTCTTATCCGCAGCAACCACCTGCACCTGAATCTTGCCTCCCGCCAGCAAGTCCATCAGTTTGTCCATTTTGCTGTTCAGCGATTTCAGCTCATCCAACTGACGTTCGCGCTGCGCACCCGGATCAGGGATTTGTGCCTGCGCGGTCGGAATTGAATGAGCAGTCCAGAGTGACGCCAGAACTAAAACCTGCAAAACAACCACAAAACCAAGCCATCGATTTGTTGTCGCGTTCATTGTGAACTCCCGTTAGAGGTTTGCCACGACCGGACAGTCATGGCGTGTATTGGTTCGATTTCATCCATGACGCCTTGAACT
>JBBQXB010000060.1:0-21671 GCA_038210015.1 Tepidisphaerales bacterium | reverse complement strand
AATCGAGCATCTGAGGCAAATGCTCGATTGTTTGAAGGGGTTTATCGAGTCGCTGTCCCGATTTTAGGCTGAAAACGCGGAAAAGCGTTAACGGACGTGCCAGAATTGGGGATAGCAGTAATGGGACCTTCCAAAAAAATTGCAAAAATATTAAGTCACACTTAAACCCGTTCGATTTAATGTGCATGCCTTGGCGAGATAATCGGGGCGCGGATAAGGGGTCGGGCGCGGATAAGGGGTCGGGAGTCTTTGGCTCGCGCTCTCCTCCGCCCATTCGACTCACTCATGGTCTATAGCCATTTAATGATGCTACCATGCTCGCGATCTCCATCCGCCAACCCTACGCCGAGGAAATCCTTCGCGGGATCAAGACTGTGGAGTATCGCGGTCGCAAGACCGGCATCGTTGGGCAGCGGTTTTACATATACGCAGGGCACGGGATAAAAGGGCATTAGCATTTCGGGCCTACGGACGTTGTCGAATCCGGATTTTATCTTTTCGGTTTTCCCGGCGCATGAAAAAGGTCCGACGGTTGGCGAAGAGGGGGTGACTTCGCCGGGGATGCCGTCGGACCAGACTCTATCTATATAGTGTGTCGGGGCGGGGGGCAAATCGCTTGTAAAAAACCTGCGCCACGCAAGGAAGCTACTTTGATGCCGCGCAGTAGGCGCTTGAAAAGGGTCGAATCTACGAAATCTCTGCCCGCGTTTGCTCTGAATGGACGTCCGTTTGCTCTGACTCTGCCCGCGTTTGCTCTGAATGGACGTGACTTTGAAGTAGTTCTGGGACGTTATGCCGCGATTATGCCGTAAAAACACGGATTTGCTTATTCGGACGTGCAAAAATTGGGGTCAGCGATATTTCGACTGCAAAAAAAGCAAATAAAATGTTAAGTCGCTTTTGGCGCGGTTCGATTTAATGTGCATGCCTTGGCGAGATAATCGGCGGCGGCAACTTTCACTCGATCCTCACCCGTCCGGCCCAGGTGCGACACAATAGCATCAGCACACCGCCTAATAGCCCGAACGAGCAGTCGATCCCGCGCCAAAAGAGTGGGATGCCGCGGAAGTGGCCGGCGATCATCGCGTAGGGGATCACCAGGAGGCACATCAGCAAGCCAAAATCAAATAGAAACCGGTATCGGATCGGTTCGCGGACGGCCCAGAAGAAGACCAGCGCGATCCCGAAGTGTCCGAACGCCAGCCAATCCCCCGCGTAGCCGAGGAACGCGTGCTCGCGGTTCATCAGCCGTACGCCTTGGTCAATTCGCAATAACCAGTGCTGCCAGTCGGACGGGTTATATTGTTCGAGGGAGGCTCCCGACAAGTTAGTCCAATTCATCAGCAGATCGAGTTGCCCTTGGATCGGGATCGCCGTCGCGCCGCTGGCGACCAGTCCGATGATGAAGAGCACGGTCACGATTCTGATGCGTGAAATGATGCGTGCTTCGGTGTCGATCATGGTGCGATCGTACACGCGCTGTTTGAATTGGCTGCAAGTGGGCGACAGTCGTGAACCATTAAATTCTTGTCACCAATCGTTTTTGGCCTACTCAAACTGGCGTAATTTTGCGATACTATTGATCGGTGAACCGGCGACCGATCCAGCGACGGCGTGAAACGCTTTGTCTGAAATCTGCCGACTTTTCACCTGCCGGACATTCTGACCCGAACTGCGTTGGCTTGTGCGCCAGTTGACGCTCCTTGTTCTGCTTTGGCGTTGCTTGAGATCCATGAACAAACACGATGAAATGCAATCCCGGCACCTCGAAATCCTGCGATCGATGCAGGACTTCGTCGGCGAAAATCTGAATCTGCTCGGGTCGGTCGAAAAAATCTGGCAGCCCACCGATTTTCTACCCGATCTGACCCGCGACGACTGGCGCGAGCAGATTCAAGACCTGCGCGATCAGGCCCAAGCGCTGACCGATGAAATTCTTGTCGTGCTTGTCGGCGATATGGTTACAGAAGAAGCATTGCCCAGTTATGCGGTGCAGCTGAATCACATCGTGCAGGATCATGAAGGCGACAGCCCGCTGCCTTGGGCGAAGTGGTTACGCGGATGGGTCGCAGAAGAAAACCGTCACGGCGATCTGCTCAACGCTTTTCTAAGGCTCACCGGCAGGGTCGATATGCGATCGATTGAAGTGACCGTCCAGCATCTGCTGGCGGATGGATTTAACCCGCGGACCTATCCCGATCCGTATAACGGATTGATCTACACCTCGTTTCAGGAACGGGCGACGAAAGTATCGCATGGCAATGTCGGTAAACTCGCCAACGGTGCTGGGGATGCCAATCTGGCGCGTATTTGCCAGAAAATCGCAGGCGATGAATCACGCCATGAAACGTTCTACACGCGGATGACCGGCAAGATTATGGAACTTGATCCTGAAGGCGGCATCATGGCATTTAGGCGGATGATTCGCGGCATCATCTCGATGCCGGGACGACTCATGTATGATGGGCATGATCCTGATTTGTTCGATCACTTTGCGGTTGTTGCGCAACGAGTCGGCGTCTACACCGTTCATGATTACGCCGCGATTTTGACGCATCTGGTTAGGACCTGGGATATCGCCAACCTCACCGTCACCGGCGCAGCGGCCAAAGCGCAGGAGTATCTCTGCAAGCAGGCAGAGCGCTATATTCTGCTGGCGGATGAAGTGACCGAACACCTTGAGAAGCAACCAAAATATCCATTCAAATGGATTTACGATCGTAAGGCTTAGACTAAGAAAATGTGTCACAGAGACGCAGAGACACAGCGAAAATCCCTGCATTATATGATCGCGGATTTGTTTTGTGCATCGGAAAATCTAGCGACACTACGATAAGCAATTTTTTCACACGCTATTTCTTCTCTGCTTCTCGGTGCCTCAGTGGTGGATTCAGTTTAGATTACAATCATCCAGAGTAAGCACATGTTTGACGAACCAAGTGACACCAACCCGACCGAAAAATTGCTCGATCCAGTACAGCGGGCGATCGAGCAGACCAATCAGTTTCGCATCCATGCTGAAATCGCCGCGGTGTTTGAAGCGACACGAAAGTTTGATGCGGAAATCATCGCAGGACTTGATCCCAACCTCGCTCGCGACATTCAACGCGCGATGGGCAAGCTCGATAAATCCCGATCGCCGGAAAGCCCGATCCTGCCGCCAACCGCCATTGAACAGGCTTCCGAAGTGTTGAACATGCCGGAATCGCGGGAGTTGCCGACGAATCACTATCACGTGCATCGTCGTCCCGGCGAGGTGATGCTTGTCCGGTGGCTGGGCGGGGACGAAGTGGATTTGTTTTATCAACGGTTGCAGGCGCATTTTGATGCGGCGCTGAATCATTTTCGCGAGGAAGAACGGGCTGCCACCGAATGGAAAAACGATCCACAGACGACGTTGTATCTCGATGCGCTGGATAAAATCGAAGTGAAATTGGCGGATCGGTATTTGCGGGATCTGATCCGTGAAACAGGCATATGTGTGCTTTCTACGCAGACCGCTGATGAGTTGGATATTAATTATCTGTCGGAGCACGTGATGAGCGTAGCGGCGGCTGAGATTGTCGGGGAAAACAACGCACCGCCTGACAATCCATCCGAAAAAGACCGCGCATGGTTCTATAAACTCTTTCTGTTGCGTGGTTTACGCGAAGGAGTGGAACAGATGTGCTTCTTCACGTATTTGCAAAAATCAGATGAAAACGATTGGTAGCAAGCTTCGGGGCTGGATTGACATCTGAATAACATTGCTGGATCAAGCTGGTTTAAAACACAATTTGCCACAAAGACACAGAGGCACGGAGAAAAAATAAGGTGGTCGTGAAACCTTGATTTTGTGAGGAAAATTGAGGAAGGATGTCCTTGCCGCTCACGCGATCAGAGTGGGTTTCTCAGTGTCTTTGTGCCTCTGTCGCCAATTCCTCAGTTAATTTGTCGTTATTCAAAAGTCTTAGGAAAGTGGGCAAGCGCCAATCGGCGTGCCTTGACGAAAACGCAGGGACTGGTAGATTAAGGAACTATAGTAATTTTTGTCTGGACAGAGTTTTTCAAGGTGAAGTCATGGCACATAAGAAAGGTGGCGGCAGTTCTAAGAACGGTCGCGATTCCAATCCGCAATATTTGGGCGTCAAAGCCTACGGCGGACAGGTTGTACCCGCTGGTTCGATCATCATTCGCCAGCGCGGAACGGTATTTCGTCCCGGTTTCAATGCTGGGATCGGCAAGGACGACACGATTTTCGCTTTGATCGACGGCAAGGTCGAGTTTCAAGGCCGAAAAATCCATGTGCGCGAAGTCGCGGCACAGTAGCAGTCCATCATCGTACTATACGATACGCCAAGCAACGTGTGGCGTGATGAGTGTGTCGTGAAAGGCATTGATCGCTTTCACGACACACTCATCGCGTTATACGTTGTCGATTATACAGATATCCCGCAAAGAACCCTTCCTCATGTTCATCGACGAAGCCACTATACATGTCAAAGCCGGTGACGGCGGATCGGGATGCGTCTCATTCCGACGCGAAAAATACGTCCCCAAAGGCGGCCCGGATGGCGGTGATGGTGGGTACGGCGGATCGGTCGTTTTCTTCGCCGACGAAAACAAAAATACCCTGCTCGATTTCGCCGGCAAGCACCACTGGACTGCGCCCAAAGGCCAGAACGGCATGGGCAAAAAATGCTACGGCAAAGGCGGGGAGGATCTAGTCATCCCCGTCCCGATTGGCACACTAATCTTTGATACCGATCACGGAATATTGCTGGCCGATCTCGATAAGCCGGGTCGGAAGATCACCGTCGCCAAGGGTGGGCATGGCGGACGCGGGAACTTTCACTTCCGCAATCCCAGCAACCAAGCCCCACGCTATGCCGAACCCGGTACGTTTGGCCAGGAACGCAATCTCAAACTCGAACTGAAATTGATCGCCGATGTCGGACTGGTCGGCATGCCCAACGCCGGTAAAAGCACGCTTCTCCGCGCCTGCAGTGCGGCCCGCCCGAAGGTTGCAGATTATCCGTTTACGACGCTCGAACCGCAACTCGGCATTGTCGAACTGATCGGCGAACGCCGTCTGGTGATGGCCGACATCCCCGGATTGATCGAAGGCGCCCAGCACGGCGCAGGACTCGGACATTCCTTTCTCAAACACATCGAGCGCACGAAAGTGATCGTGCATCTGCTGGATTTATATCCGAGTGATTTCGCCAGTCCTGCCGACAACTACCGCACGATCCGCGCGGAGTTGGAAGCCTTCAGCCCCGAACTTGCCGCCAAGCCCGAAGTGGTGGCCGCCAACAAAACCGATTTGTCGCTCGATGACGATGCGATCGAAAAATTGCGTGCCGATCTGGCACCGATCCCCGTTCTGTCGATCTCCGGCGCAACGCGACAGGGCATTGATCCGCTGTTGGAAGCGGTTTGGACTTTGCTAAATCCGTCCAAAGAAACGTGAGATCGCGTCACGGTTTGATAAGCCGCGAGAAGACCGCGTCGCTGCCGTACTTGTCGTCGGGGACATATTCGATTTTATAAAGTTTGAAGTCGCTGGCGTACCAGAAAAACTTCCAGTTGGTGGGCAGGCGGTGCGGCATTGATGCGATGTCGGTGGTGGCGCGGAAATCTACCCGATACGCGCCCGGCTCATCGGTCACATGTATATCGCTTAGCACGATATTTTTGACATCGACACGCTCGGCTGATTTTTCCGCACCGGCTTTCAAATTTTCCGAACCATCGTATTGCCAAAACCGCACTTTCGGATCGAGCATATCGCCAAAGGTTTTCCAATCCCGTCCATCGACTGCAGCGGCGATTTGCTGCGTCTGACGGATCACTTTTTCGTGCGGCGATTCAAGTAGGTACGAAACCAGATAAACCAAGACCGCTGCAACCGCGAACGCCAGCCCGCCGCGTTTAAGGCCTCGATTCTGGCGGTTATTACCCTGAAACAAAAAAATGATCGCGACGGCAGCAAGAATCGTCGGGATATACCACGGCGGGTTGGCGATGATCTCCATTACAAGTCGCTCCAAAAAATTAACGAATCGATCGCGTCACGTCCGATAAGTACGTCATGGGCGATGATGCGGTTCGCATGAAACGTCCAAGCCTAGCAACCGCGCACGATGACTGCAATCGCCAACACGCTCATTCATCCTCCGCAGCCGACGCTTGATCCGCTGGTGGAAAATCTATCGTCACTGTGGGCGGTCGATCCTGAATTGGCGCGATTGATCGATACGCTCGATGATGAGCAACTGATACCGCTCATTACGACAAAATCGGGACATTTTAGTGCGTCGCTTCAAACCGATGCAAAACCGATCGCGTTGGCGAGCAGGTATGATCCGATCGACGAAGCGAATCGCCTCGCAGACCGCATCGCAGACGAACGGTATGAGTTGTTCGTGCTGGGCATGGGTTTGGGATATCACGTCGATGCGATCCGTAAGCGGTTTAGTGACGCAACCATCTGGGTTTTTGAACCTGAGTTGCGAACGATCCGCGCTGCGATGGCGTGCATCGATCTGTCGGATGCGATTCTCGAAAAGCGACTGCGGATCATCCATCAATTTGATAAGGGTCGATTATTTGCTGACTGGATGCCACATCTGGCCGCGATGTCGATGGGGCATCAGATCGTCGATCATCCGCCAAGCCTGCAACTGCATCCCGATCATCTTGCCAGCGCCCGGAGTCTGGTTGAGGAGTTTCTCGCGTTTGGGAAAACCACGATCAACACGCTGCTGGTCAATAGCAAACGCACCTGCGAAAATCTGGCACAGAATATCCCGTGGTATGTCGCGAATCCCGGCATCGGACGATTAAAAAATACAATGAAAGGCCAGCCTGCGATCATCGTCGCGGCCGGGCCGAGCCTGCGGAAAAATAAGCATCTGTTGACACAGGCGGTTGGCAAGTCGGTGATTATCTCAGTCCAGACGGCGTTTCAGCAATTGCTGGATGTCGGCGTCGAGCCGAACTTTGTCACGTCCTTGGATTATCACGATATTTGCACGCAGTTCTTTCAACACGTCCCCAAACACGTGCGCACCGAGTTGGTCGCCGAGCCGAAAGCGACGCCGAAGATTTTTGATCTGAACCCCGGGCCAGTGTCGCTATTGGGCAGCCCTTTTATCGAGCAGCTCATCAAGGAAATGAAACCCGATCGTCCGACCTTGCCTGCCGGGGCAACGGTGGCGCATCTGGCGTTTTATCTGGCTGAGCATTTGGGATGCGATCCGATCATCTTTGTCGGGCAGGATTTGGGTTTCAGCGACGGTCTGGCCTATTCGCCAGGGACGAGCTACGACCAGATGTGGCAGCCGGAACTGTCGCGATATAACACCGTCGAAATGATGCAATGGCAGCGCATCGTGCGCGACCGCGCGATCCTCCGCAAAGTGCCCGACTATCGAGGCGGCACGACCTACACCGAAGAACGCCTCTACACATACCTTCAGCAATTCGAGCGGGATTTTCTTAAAAGCGATCGAACGATCATCGACGCCACCGAAGGCGGTGTCGCCAAGCGCGGCACGCGGGTGATGCGGTTGGCAGAGGCATTGGAAGAATTTTGTGCAGAACCATTGCAGAAAATGATACCGCAACATGAGGGCATGAAGTGGGATCAATTGCCTGCGGCAAAGCAAAGTCTGTCGTTGCGACTCGCCGAGGCCGAGCAGATCGAATCAATCAGCCGATTGACCCTGCCGCTGTTACGACGCGTGCGAGAGGCGTTGGAAAATCAAAATCAAGTTAATCAGTTGATCGCGCAGATCGATCCGTTGCGATCGCAGATGAATCAACTCGGCGCGACCTATGATCTGATCACACAACTGACGCAGCAGAGCGAACTGGATCGATACGCCGCCGATCGTCGCATCGCAGCGCTTGGTATCGACGCTGCCGAAAAACAAAAACGCCAGATCGACCGGGATATTGCGAATGTCGAGCACATGATCCGGGCAGCGGGGGAGTTCATCGTGTTGATGAAACAGTGCGTCGACATAACGCAGCGATTTGAGGAGCGCGAGAAATGAAAACGATCGCGCTGATTTCAATGCTGCACGAATCCGCGACGCTGCACAGCGCATCGCGCGTTTTCAGAGGCGATCCGGTGTTGGGTTGGACGGTCAGCCGATTAAATCAGTCGTCTCGCCTAGACGGGATTGTCATCGCGGCGTGGGATGACCAGATTGAATCCGTGCGTCAAATGGGGATGGATGTAACGGTTAGAACGATTGGTCATCGTCAGCCGGTTCCGACGCTTGACGCAATTTCCGCGGCACAGAAATGGGCCGACGGCTGGCGTGGCGGATTGCTATCGACCTGTGCGTACGATCGCGGCTATCTCGGATCAGTCGCACTCGATGTCGCTGCCGATGCCGACGCAATTGTGCTGGTCGATCCATCATCCGCACTGGTTGATGCTGCGATCATCGATCGTTTGATCGAATCGGCTGAGCGAGGGACGCGCGATTATTACTTCACGCAAGCACCGCCGGGTCTGGCGGGCGTGTTGCTTAAACGCGCTATGGTGCAGAAATTGGTCGATGGCAATACGCATCCGGGGCGGGTGGTGCATTATCTGCCCGATGCACCGGTGCTCGATCCGGTGACGAGCGATGCCTGCATCGAATTGCCGCTGGCAGTGTCGCGATCGGTCGAGCGGTTAACGTTCGATTCGTCGCGGCAGATCACACGACTCGCCCGCGCGACCGAGCCATTGAATGGTACGCTTATATCGACCCAGGCCGAGGGCATCATCCAACGATTGTCATCGTGTGATCGTAGCGGTGCTTTCCCGCGTGAGATTACGGTCGAATTAACCGCTCGCCGCGCCAGCAAGCCGATTTTCAATCCGGCAACCCACCTATCGATTGATCGACCCGATCTATCGGTTGAGCAGTTCGATGCGATTGTCGCAGAAGCATCGCGTCACGACGATTTGCGTCTTGTGTTGGCGGGGGTGGGCGATCCGTTGTTGCATGCGGATTTTATCGACATCTTGGATCGCTGTGCGCAGTTGCCCGCCGTCAGCATCGAAACTGACTTGATCGACGCGACCGACGAGCAGTTGCAAGCGATCATTCGTGCGAATGTTGATGTTGTTTCGATTCATCTTCCTGCAATGTCGCCCGCGACCTACGCGAGTGTAATGGGTATTGATGCGTTGCCGCAGGTGGTGAACAACGTCAAACGGCTGATCGGGATGCGTCAACAATCCGGGCAGGGCACGCCGCTAATCGTGCCGACGTTTATGAAGATGCCGGTCAATCTGGATGAGATGGAGCAGTGGTTTGATACATGGCTTCGCGCTGTGGGCAGTGCGGTGATAAATGGGCCTAGCGACTACGCCCAGCAAATCCCCGATCATGCTGTCGCAGACATGACCCCTGCGATACGCCGGCCGTGCAATCGGATTCAATCGCGAATAACGATTTTATCGAATGGCGCGATTGTAATGTGTGAACAAGACGCAGCCGGGAAGTTTCCGCTTGGACAAATCGAAAACGACCAGCATTTAACGGCAATCGCAGAAACGTGGTCGAAACATATGAGTTCGATCCGTGAAATGCATCGTGGCGGCGTGACGCTGCCGGTTTTGTGCGGCGGTTGTCGGGAATGGTTTAGGCCATGAATATTCGACCGAATGTGCTGGGCGTGGTGATGGCGCGGGCAGGCAGCAAAGGCCTGGCCGACAAGCACGTTTTACCATTATTGGGACGGCGGCTGATCGACTACACCTTCGATCATGTCGCAACCTCGAAACTGCTGTCGCGCACGGTAGTATCAAGTGACTCGCAGGCTGTGCTTGCGATCGCGAAAGAACACGGACTGACTGCCCTTGAACGCCCACCCGTGCTTTGCACCGATACCGCCAGCGTGCAGGACGTGATGCTGCATGCCGTTGCACATATCGCCGATGATTTTTCGCCCGATGCTGTAGTCATTTTGTACGGCAACGTGCCGGTGCGCGGGGCCGATGTGATCGATCGTGCGATTCAGCACTGGATCGATACCCGCTGCGATAGCGTGCGAACGTTTTGCCCGGTCGGAAAATGGCATCCCGGTTGGATGAGCAAACTGAATGGCGATGTCGTCGAGCCGCTGCGGCCGGGTTCAATTCATCGTCGCCAGGATCTCGAACCGCTATATTTGCACGATGGCGCAGCGGTGGTGATGTCACTGGGATCGTTGCGGCGGGGGATCGATCATCCCGATGACCCCCACGCGATGTTCGGAATTGATCGGCGCGGCATTCATACCGAGATGGGTGAAACGGTTGAGGTCGATCATCTGCGTGATCTTTACTGGGCAGAAGCGGTTTTGCGGGAGCGCGGACGATGAAAGTCGGTTCGCACGATCTATCGCAGCGGGTGCTGGTGATCGCCGAGATCGGCGTGAATCACGACGGATCGGTTGATCGCGCGATCGAACTGGTTCATGCCGCAAAAAACGCCGGTGCCGATGCGATTAAGTTGCAGATTTTTGTCGCCGAGCGGTTGATGAACCGTTCGGCACGGTTCGCGGCCTATCAGGTCGGACGCACCGATGCGGCTGATCCGGTCCAGATGTTGAAGCAATATGAACTCGACGATCCAGCGTTGAAAATAATCGCGAAGGTCGCAACTGATCTTGGTTTACTGACAATCGCGACACCGTTTTCGCCAGAAGATGTTTCGCGCGTGGTCTCAATCAATGCGGCGGCGATCAAAATCGCGTCGCCAGATTTGGTGAATTGTTTGTTACTCGATCACGCTTGCCAAAGCGGATTGCCGATGATCGTCTCCACCGGTGCAGCCACTTCGGACGAGATCGAATCGGCGGTTAGTTGGATAAAAACGCGATGTGATCGCGTGGCGCTTTTGCATTGCATCAGCAGTTATCCGACGCCGCCACAGGATGCGAACTTATTATGGATCAACGACTTACAGCGGTTAGGATTGCCGGTCGGATATTCCGATCATACCGATCAGATCCTCGCCGGGGCGTTGGCGGTGGCGGCGGGGGCACGAATTATTGAGAAGCATCTCACCTACGACACCACCGCCAAAGGCCCGGATCATTCCGCTAGTTTTGATCCGACAGGTTTTGCGGAATATGTGCGATTCATCCGATTGGCTGAGCAAATGCGTGGCATGGCGAATCGTCGCGTGCTCGATTGTGAGCGCGATGTTCGTAAAGTAAGCCGCCAAGGACTTGTCGTGAAAAATACCGTTGAGAATCGCCAGATTGAACTTTCAGACCTGACCACACAACGCCCCGGCGATGGTGTATCGCAGGCATTGCTTGATGCGGTCATTGGCCATCACCCGAAGCAACGATTGGCGGCGGGGGTATTTGTCGGAGTGAACGATGTCGAATAACCGCCGGAAAATCTGCTATGTCACTGGTACGCGCGCCGAGTTTGGCTTAATGCAAACCACGCTGGATGCCATTCGCCAGCACCCTCAACTGCAATTACAACTGATCGCAACCGGCATGCATCTGAGCATGAAACATGGCCGCACGGTCAACGTCATTCTAGATGCGGGATATAAAGTCAATGCTTTTGTTCCGTGGCGAACACCATCGAGTCAAAATGATTTGTCACTGACAACCGCCGAAGCGCAAGTGAGGATTGCGCGGAAGATTGTAAAACTCAATCCTGATATTGTGATGGTGTGTGGCGATCGAGTCGAAGCCTTCGCCGCTGCCAGCGCCGCGCATCTGGGTGGGCGAATCGTCGCGCATGTGCATGGTGGAGACCGTGCACTGGGACAGGTTGATGACGCACTGCGTCACGCCATTACCAAACTGTCGCATCTGCACTTTGGTGCGACAAAACAAAGTGCCGATCGCATCTACAACCTCGGCGAAGATCGTTTCCGTATCCATTGCGTCGGCACGCCCGGCGTGGACGGTATTCGCAGCATCGCGAAACAGCATCAATCCGAACCCGTAAAAGCGTTGATCGTTCTGCATCCTGATTCGCCAGACGCGGTGCGACAATTCGATCAAGCGAAACGTCTGCTCCAAATCACTCGTTCGGTTTGCGGCGATTCGATGGTTGCGGTCTATCCGAATAACGATCCGGGGTGGCAGGGAATCGCAAGGTGTCTGGAGCAAGAAGCGAAGGCTCACAGCATCCGGATCGAAAAAGATTTACCCCGCGAGCAATTTATCGGGTTGCTCGCGTCAGCGCGGGTATTGGTCGGCAACAGCTCAGCGGGCATCATTGAAGCGGCAAGCTTGCGCACGCCGGTGGTCAATATCGGCGACCGACAACTTGGCAGAGAGCGCAGCGGCAATGTCATCGACATGCCGTGGGACGATGCGAAAATCCGATCCGCTATCCGCAGTGCGATCAAAAAACGCTTCAGCGGCGTTAATGTGTATGGTGGCGGGAGCGCAGGCAAACGTATCGGGAAAATATTGTCGGACGTCGTGTTGGACGACAAACTCCGAAAGAAACTGATTCGGTACTGATTCGTAATAAAGTGCTGTGGCTAATTGCTCGATGTAGGAATGGGTAACTATGTCAACAGCCACCGCACACGATCCGCAGGAACTGATCAAAACGGCCTTGGGGAGACTCAACGCGATCGCGACGCTTCCCGAAGTCACCGCCAAGATCATCACCACTGTAGAAGACCCCAAAAGTAGTGCCGCACAACTGCACAAGATCGTGTCGCACGATCCGGCGCTAGTCACTCGTATACTCAAAGTTGTCAATTCCGCATTTTACGGCCTGCCCGGTCAGATTGCGTCTGTCGAACGTGCGATTGTTTTGCTGGGATTGAACGCGGTTAAAAATATCGCGGTCGCCGCCAGTCTTGGCCAGATGTTTCGCGGCGTGAAACTCTGCGATGGTTACACCGCCCGCGATCTGTGGACGCACTGCATCGGCGTCGCCGTGACTGCCCGGGAAATCGCCAAGCAGGCGAAATTGCCTCTTGCGGATGAGGCATTTTTAGCAGGAATGATCCACGACATCGGCATTTTGGTCTCGCTGCAAACCTGGCCGGAACAGTTGCGCGACGTTTGCGAGAAAGCAAAATCAGGCACCCAGTCTTTCGTTGAAGTCGAACGCGAAATTATCGGCGTCGACCATGAAGCGCTCGGCGCAGCATTGGCAGAGCGATGGAAGTTTCCCAAATCATGCCAACTTGTGGCCGGGCATCATCATGATCCGATGTCGCTGACCGATGGTTCGCGCACGCTGGTCGGCGTCGTTCACATAGCCGATACGCTTTGCTGCCAGGCCAAACAGGGCTTTGATCTCACCGGCCATACCCAGCAAATCTCCGCCGATCTGCCCGCACTGATCGGCATCGATCCGGCGATCATCGAAAAAACCCGCGCCGATCTCGCCACGATCATCTCCAATGCATCCGCGTTTTTGGGGTAAGTTCTCAATATCTCAGTGCTTTAAGAAGAATTTACCCCAGAGACCCAGAGACACATAGACCCAGAGAAAATGCAATATTACGACGGGCCAGTCAGCTCGGTGGTGAGCATTTGCTCTAACTGCCTCACATTCATCAAAAAACAGGAAACGCGAGCACCTGCCTCATTTTATCTGTGCCAATGTGAATCCATCCGCGCGATCTGGTGCCTATTCTTCGTCTATATAAAGTTAGACGCCCGACGCACTTGCGTGCGCCGGGCGTCAAGAGCCTGCGAATCCTTTCGCAACTTCCCTGCATCAAATCGAGCGGTTCTCCGAACTCAGCCCGGCGACACAAAGCATCGCTGCAAAATCAAAATATCCTCAAATCATCTTCCAAAAGATCCAAACACAAAACACAAACTACCAACTCTGTAGCCAATCTTCCAAAAACACCGCCAGCCCGTCGTCGATATTCGATCCGATCACCTGTTTGGCGACCTCTTTTACTTCCGTACGGGCGTTGCCCATCGCCGTGCCGAAGGGGCTGTTACGGATCATCGCAATGTCGTTCATATCGTCACCGATCGCAACAATGCGCTCGTGAGGCACGCCATGCAAATCAGCCACACGGGACAGGCCAAGCCATTTGTTCACATGCCGGTCGAACATTTCGATGATCTCGACGCCTTCGGATGCGACGATGATCCCATGTACATACGCACGACCTGCAAACTGCTTTTCAATCGCCAGCTTTAACTTCGCAGCCTCGGCATACTCCAACACCGTGCTGACCCGAAACGTGTGCGTGTGATCTTCATCCGACAGATTCGCACTCGTCGTCAACACCTGATCCGACAACGCCAGCCAACTTCCCAACGCATCGTGCAGTTGCGGGTCGGCGGAGACGACGTAATCGCGTCCCGTATGCTGGCGGTTTTGAAGCGCCACCGCTGCATGACCAAGTCGTTCAATCGCAGCACACAATTCACCTGCAAGCGTCGGATCCATTGTTTCGCAATGTATCGTCTGCTTGGATCGCGTATCCACGACCACCGCACCGCTGACCAGCACCGCGAGGTCCTGGTGTTCCATGATGTCAAAGATCCCACGGGCTTCGATGTAGTTGCGACCCGTCGCAAACGCCACCTTATGCCCGGCGTGCAGAAGCGCGTGAACCGCATTCTTCGTCCGGTCCGAAACCGCACCAGAAGGGTTCAAAAGCGTGCCATCCAGATCAATCCCAAACAGATACGGCTTATACAACTCGGCCACGCGTTTCCTTTCCACCTAAATTAACGAGTCATCCCAATCTCACAAAATATTGTTCGGCAAGTGACGGGTTATCCACAATCTGTCGTGGTACGCCCAAAAAAAACGCTAAATCTTGCGGTTGGCGTCTGTCACCCACGACATCACAACCAGAAGTGGCAACAGCCGACCGACGACCATCAATCCGCTTAAAATTAGCAACCCGCTGCCTGTGATCGATATGGCTCCATGGGACAGGCCGATATTCATCATGCTGCTGACGACCAACATCACCGCCCGGTCGGCGGGTAATGCCGGTTCCGATTGCAATAGCAAGATCAGCCCGATCAGAATCAGAACCATTTCCGCGCCGATCCATGTCAGCATTTTGGATACCAATCCCGACGGAACGGTCTTTAACCATGCCAACGCCAGCCCGCCAGTCGTTGAGATCGTGCCGATCCCCATCACCGCCACGCCCATCAAAATCCAGTCCGTCCCGCGCGGCAACTGCCCGATGCTCTGCGTCGTCGCTCCGAGTCCGAGTGTTGTCGCGATCAACTCATTCGCCCGCAAAAAACTCGTCTGACTATATTCACCAAACACCGGCATCAACAACAACATCCCCAACAGGTACGTCCCCGACCCCATTCCGAGTACCATCCAACTATACGCACTAACCCTGCTGCGTTGGAAAAGGCTTTCACAGACTTCCAACACCACGACCGTCCCCATCGCGCCGATAATCCCCATCGGTAGCACCAGTATAGTCTGCAACGGGTTCTCTGTCCCCAATAACGGCGCGATTGTCATCCCCGCACCGCCGATCGCGCTGATGCCGCGCGCCATTGCGATCACCACCGATTCCCCAGACTGCCACGTCGCGATGCCCATCAACCCCGCGACAGCAATCATCACTAGTCCGGTGATCGCGATCTGCCGGTCGGTATGCCGTAGATTCAGTAACCGGCTCATCAGCACTCCGCCGCCGATCAATGCCAGCAGGGTGGCGGTCAGCGTCTGCAAAAATAAGCCGATCTGCACCATCGCCGAAAACTCATTTGGATTTGCGAAGGTTTGTGAGAAGCCTGTCAGCGTCGAGGTATTGATCGCCGTGAAGATCGCCCGATCCGCAGCGATCGTGTTCCGGGCTGCCAACGCGCCGGGCATGCTGATTGTCAGCAAACCCAGAACGCCCATCATCACCCATACCACGATCAGCCACCTCACCAGCGCCACCGACCGCGCAGCCACGTCCGGCGCGCCGACGGGCATCACAACAGGCTCTGCCGATTGCTTCTTCACGTGTTATTTCTTGTAAACGGTGTCCGGATCAAACACCTTCTTGCCTACGATCTTCCAATCCTCGCCGGCCGTATCAAATTCGCGATAAAAGCAGCTCTCGTACCCGTCGTGGCACGCTGCTCCGTGCTGCTCCACCGTGAACAGCAGCACGTCCTTGTCGCAATCGGTGCGAATCGTCTTCACCTTCTGCGTATGCCCCGACGTTTCGCCTTTCAGCCACAGCTTGTTACGCGATCGCGACCAGTAATGGCACATGCCCGTCTCGATTGTCTTATCCACGCTCAGCTTATTCATGAAAGCAAACATCAGAATCTGCCCCGTGGCGTGGTCCTGAATGATCGCGGGGATCAAGCCATTATCGTCAAACTTCAAACCTTCTAGCTGCGTGTTCATAGTGCATCTGTTTTCGTTGATGCGCATCGTTTGTCAACGTCCGATGCGCCGTGATATAATCTCTGCGTACGTTTCCGTAGCTCAATTGGATAGAGCGTTGGCCTCCGAAGCCGAAGGTTACAGGTTCGAGCCCTGTCGGGAACATTGAAAAGCCCAGGAAAAACGAGAAAACGCAAGTTGTAACGAATCCGCAAAAAAGTCTTTCCTACGCCCTTCCTACAAAAAACCCCAGCCGGGCGGGGTGGGGCAATGAACGGTTTGCCGGTGGGGGATCTTGACGCCCCATCCCGATGTTGGCGGTGTTCATCGTTCGCCCGTCGCGTGTATCAACAACGTCACTATGGATTTCCATAGTGGACTTCACTTCGTTCCGTTCGATGTGACGGATCATCCGAACGCAGGCCCGTCCTTACCTTTCACGTCCTGCTGGAACCATTTATGAATCTCCTGTTAAAAGCAATACGCCCGGGTTCCCTGACGTATCACTTGGCGGTTTCTCAGCCCGATAGATTGCCAGCCCTATCGGTTTAACTCTGGCGTGCGGGGAAGGAGTCCGCACCCGCAAGCCACAGAGAAAAGGCGCGCGCGGCGGATTAAACCGCACGCCCCAACCCAAAGCACAAACGTCTATTAAGCGGCACCCTTTGACTTGTACGCGGCCAACGATTCGCCCAGGCTGAATCCGTAGTCGATGTAATCACGGAACCCAACGCCAAGCTGATTTGCAGGCGGATCGACCTGCTCGATCGTCGGGGTCGCTACGCCGTTCAACATTGCGACGTTGATCGCGCCGTCCATCGGTGTTGCCGGGGCACCCGGCGAGCTCCTTGGCAAACTCCGTCTGCGCGGTGGGGAGGTTTACTGCTCGCTCGACCGGCTCCGTTCATGACCGCATATGCTGCGTCGAACTTATGTCAATCTCCCAGACGCAACGTCCCCATCCGCGCGGGCGACACGTGCGGACATCCGAGGCGCACCTCCGACCAGTGACTGTAGACCGCGCCTTGCCCGGCCGGGTGGTCGACTCGGATGAAGTTGGCGCGGACCGAGCGACCGCGTGGCGCGGCGTCCTTTGGCATGCGACGCAGCAACGCTTCGCGTGGTACGGCGATGTCGACAATCCACCCCGCGCCGCCCGTCGAATCCGCCTTGACGCGTGCGGCGGCGGTCCGGAGGCCCAACATCTGGTAACCCGGGTTCGGCCAGACCTCGCGATCCACGAACGACCACGCCAGCGTCTCGTCCGGCTGAAGCTCCGGCGGCGCCGTCACCGTCGTCGACAAATCAAACACCACGTTGCGCGGCGACACCTGCACCTCGTACCACTGCAGGCCGTCGCCGACCGGGTCAAGGAACAGCTCGACGGCGTCGGCCTTGTATAGCGGGTCGTCGGGCTGGGTGAAGTCGCTTCGCACGTCGTCATCGTCGCAGCGGACGCGCACGTACAGGGCCGCGTCGTCGTAGGTCAACCAGAAGCGGGTCGACTGTGCGGTGGGGGCGGTGGTCGCGCGGTTGGGCGCGAGTGAGAACGTCGCGGCACGTGCCCAAGCCGGATCATCTGCCGCCGCCGTCAGCGTTGGGCGAGTCGTGGCGCGTGGCACGTCGACGACCGGCGATGACGGCGGGACACGGTCCGCCGCCTCGACCAGCGCGAGGGTCGACAATAGGGTTAGCGCCGCTGCAGCGGCTGCGGATCGGGCCACGGTTGTCACAATTACACCATACGTTCGCATACGCGTCCTCCTCGACCATCACTTGATAGCGCCTGTGTGTCCGCCGTTATGCACGGATGCCGTATGGGACGTCGACCCAATCGCTCGCATGACCCTTTTTACGTGTACGTCCATACCAACTGAGGATCTCGCGTCGTACACATATACACGCGCCTTAAGACTGTCGGGATCACAGTAGGAACATTAGCACTGACTACAACACCGGCCACAATAGTACGCTGAACATTCCGTTGTTGGTCAACCCGTTAGTTGTATTGCCGCCGAGAGTGAACTTGCCTGCCGACAACGTCTTCTTGTACACGCTGAACGTACCTTTGCTGCTTAGGATATTGTCACCCGTGTCCGCGAAGTCGCTCAACCAACTCGGCCGGGTCACGTAGGTGTCGCTGTAAACCACGTACGCCGTCACGCTTTGATTCACCGTGAAGCTCAAGACGTTCGAGCCGGTCGTCAAGCCATCGGCGTTGGCGGTCCTGAGGTAGGTGCTGCCCAGATACTTACCGGGAATCTTCGTGAAGGTGTCGGTCGTTTTACCGTATGGATTAGCGCCGACCGCCAGGGCGTTATTTTGGAAACTGTAGCTTGGGCTATTGCCACTGCTGACCTTCAGGCCGGTGGCGCTCAACGCCGGCTGGTTGAAAAGGGCGTTGATGTCTGTCGCAGTGATGGCCGTGTTGTACACGCGGGCTTCGTCCAGCGTGCCCTTGAAGTAACGGGCCTGGCCGTCGTCTCGACCGATGGCCAGAACACCCGTGTCGGGCGAGATCGCGCCGGTCTGGGCCTGCGTCCTGACCAGTGCCCCATCCACGTAGAGCTTCATATTCGCTCCATCGTAGGTGGCGGCGTAGTGGTGCCACTGGGTAAGGTCGAACGTGGGGGTAAAGGTGGCCGTCTTCCAGGCTCCACCAATGTGGAGCCGCAACTGAATGCTCTTGGAGGTGGCATTCACCGGGCCAAGAATGTACGCGTTCCGCTTGGACAGGAACGTCTGAGAGGCGTTCCAGTTGGTCGCTCCGGCATCGGCTTTGGCCCAGACGGCGAGCGAAATGGCGGCCGTGGGGTTGATATCCGTTGCACTATTCACGCTGACCCACTGACTGGTACCGTTGAACTGCAGCGCGTTGCCGATCTTCCCTGGCACGAATGTCGGGGTGCCGGTCAGAGTGCCGTTCTGGGCAGTGCCATTGGCCGTGTCATACGCGAGGGTGCCCGAGCCTTCATCAAACCGCCAGAGGGCGGTCAGACTTGCAGGCAAGTCCACGGTGTCATTGTCAGCAAGGGTCACCGTGGCGACATTATTTGTCCCAATGGTGTAGCCCGCGCCGGAACTGAGCGTGAGGATGACATTCTCCGTCAGTTCGGCAATCGTGTCATTCACCGGGGTCACGGTGACGTTGGCAAACGACTGCCCATTGGGGATGATCACACTGCCTGTGAGGGCGGTGTAGTCAGCGCCGTTGATGGCCGACCCGGTGATGGCGTAGTTGACGGTCAGGTCGCCGCTCGACCCGATGCGTGTCACGGAGAAGATCCCATTGGTCGGTCCCGTCTCACTGGCATTGGGAGTGGTGGCGGCAAGGGTCACCGTGGTTCGGGTGGCGGCATTGGAGGTGGTGGTGTTGGCCGAGTCACCTGCGGTATTCGTCGCCCGCACACGGAAGTAGCAGGTGGTGCCGGCCAACAATCCCGTCGCCTGGTACGACGTTACATCTGCGCCGACGTTGTTGGTCACCAGATTGGCCGTAAAACCGCTGTCGGTGGCGCGGTCGATCTTGAAACCCGTCTCGGAGCTGCTGTTGTCGGTCCAGCTCAGGTTGATCTGGCTATTGGAAACGGTAGTCGCCGACAGACCGCTGGGGGAGGTTGGAATGCTCGGCGCCGCCGAGGTGGTCAGGGTCAGAGAAGCACCGCGGCCACCGCCACCCCACTCGCTCGAGTAGAAGGTGTAGTAGTTCGTGCCGCCTTCTGATCCAGCCGCCACGTTGGGATTGACGCGAAGATACAGATAGCTTCCGGCCACATAGTTGCTTTGGATAAACGCGGCCAGGCTGATTCCGCTCGCGCCGCTGGTGACTATGGACCCCGAAGAAGTCGGTGTTACATAGCCCGCCTGAATGAGGGTGCCGTTGCCGGCCGAGGGACCGTATCCCCAGTCGCTGGCTTGCACGCCGGGAGTGCCCGAGGTGATGCGAACCGCGTAGAGGTCACCATTGAACGTCGCACCCATGACGTTTAAGAGCTCGCTGGTCAGGGCCGCATTGGTGATGGTTTGACCCGGCGCCAATGCAGGCAACTGGAACACGAACCCCGTGACGCGAGAACCCCAGCGGAATCCAACCTGCATTTCGCCCGAGGAAGCGTCGACATCGGTGCCATTCTGGATAATGGCATCGGCATTGTCCGTCGTAATGGCAGGAAGCACGCCCCCAATAGCGCTGGTGGCCGCATTTGCGGTCGCGGTGTTGGCCGAGTCCCCGACAGTATTGGTCGCGCGCACGCGGAAGTAATAGGTCGTGCCGGCGGCCAACCCGGTCGCTTGATACGCTGTGACGCCTGCACCCACCGTATTGGTCACGACATTCATCGTGAACCCGCTGTCGGTCGCTCGATCAATCTTGAAACCCGTCTCGTTACTGGAATTGTCCGTCCAACTCAAGTCGATCTGGCTGGGAGACGCAGCGGTCGCACTAAGGCCCGAAGGCGCGACAGGGGCAGTCGCAAGCTGCACGTTCTGTCCATACGCCTCCACTTCCGACAGGTTCCCGGTGTTGTTGTGCGAGGCCGAGATCACGATCTGGAGGTAGTTCAAATTCGTAGCGGGAAGGAGAATGGTCGGCGGTGCGTTACCCGAGATGCTGTAGACGGTCGGCGCGACAATGGTGGTGAAATTATTGAAGGTCAGGCCTCCGCGAATCTCTGCGGTCATGTTCACCGGGCCACCCCAGCCAGAGGGCATCCATAACACCAGTCGACCCAACGCGACGGTGTTGTCAAAGGTGAGATTGTAGGTGTAAGGCAGGGGAGACTTCTGCTGCCATTCTGCGGTATCGCCGTTGAAAAGGAAGCTATCCCCGCCGGTAGGCGTCAGGCGAACCTCGGCGTTGGAGGTGGTGGTGGTGGCGGTCGCGGTCGCGGTGTTGGCCGAGTCACCGACAATATTGGTCGCGCGCACGCGGAAGTAGTAGGTCGTGCCGGCACTCAGGCCGGTGTTGTTGTAACTGGTGACATTGGCCGCTGTCGTAGTGACCAGCGTGAGGTTCTGCGTGAAACCGCTGTCTGTGGCTCGCTCCACCTTGAACCCGGTCTCATTGCTGGAGTTGTCAGTCCAGGTCAGGTTGATCTGACCGGAAGAGACGGCGGCCGCGGCCAGGGCCGCAGGCGCGGCAGGGGCAGTCGCGAGCTGCACGTTTTGTCCATACGCCTCCACTTCCGACAGATTCCCGTAGCCATTGTGCGAGGCCGAGATCACGATCTGGAGGTAGTTCAAATTCGTAGCGGGAAGGATGATGGTCGGCGGTGCGTTACCCGAGATGCTGTAGACGGTCGGCGCGACAATGGTGGTGAAATTATTGAGGGTGAGGCCGCCGCGAATCTCTGCGGTCATGTTCACCGGG
>JBBQXB010000059.1:0-21683 GCA_038210015.1 Tepidisphaerales bacterium | reverse complement strand
TGTCATTCACTCGTCATTCGACATTCTTGTTTCGTCATTCACGAAGCGGGTGTGAGCACTAGCTTGACCACTTCGCACTGCGTACGATGTCGCCATGCCCACCTACACCGCCAACGACGCTCGTTACAAAGATACGAAATCCTGGTTCCGCCGCTGCGGCAATAGCGGGCTGTTGCTCCCGGCGATCAGCCTCGGCTGCTGGCACAACTTCGGCGCACCGGGCACCGATGCGGGCCGGCATTCGGACGAGGCATCGTTCCATGAGAATTGCCGCCAGATGCTCTTCACCGCGTTCGATCACGGCATCACCCACTTCGATCTCGCCAACAACTACGGCCCGCCACCCGGGAGCGCCGAGGGGCGCGTCGGGCGAATCCTCAAAGAAGATTTCGCCGCCTATCGCGATGAACTGATCATCTCCAGCAAAGCCGGTTACGGCATGTGGTCCGGTCCGTACGGCGACTTCGGTAGCCGCAAGTATCTGATCTCCTCCTGCGAGGCCTCCCTCAAACGTTTGCAACTCGATTACGTCGATATCTTCTATCATCACCGCCCCGACCCCGTTACGCCGCTGGAAGAAACGCTCGGCGCACTCGACACCATCGTTCGGCAGGGCAAGGCGATCTACGCCGGCATCAGCAACTACCCCGGCGCAACCACCGCCGACATCGTGCGCGTTTGCGAAGCCAACGGATTGGTCAAGCCGATCATCCATCAGCCAAACTACTCCATGCTCAACCGCGGGATCGAGAAGGATCTGTTGCCCGTCACCGCCCGCTTTGGCATCGGCACGATCGCCTTCTGCCCGCTGGCACAGGGGCTATTGACGGATAAGTATTTGAAGACGATCCCCGATGATAGCCGCGCCAAGACCGGCGGATTCCTGAAGGAAGACCGCATCACGCCCGACCTGCAAAAAAAGCTGAACGCCCTGAACGACCTCGCGCAAGAACGCGGGCAATCCCTCGCCCAAATGACCCTCGCCTGGACCCTCCGCCCCCAGGGCCCCACGTCCGTCACCACCGCCCTCATCGGCGCGTCGCGGCCTTCACAGATCATCGAAAACGTCAAGTACCGCGACAAGCCGGATTTCAGCGATGAGGAATTGAAGATGATCGAAACGATCCTGGCAGCATAAACGTATAGCGAAGGGTGTTGAGTTCGCTATACGAAAATAGTAGGATCTAGACATGCCAAGTCCTGTTCGATTCGCCGAGGTGAAGCGAATGCTCGAGTCGGCCGGGTGGCAGATGGATCGCGTGGCCGGGTCGCACCATATTTTCGTCAAAGCAGGACACCGCAGCTTCCCGGTGCCGGTTCATGGCGGAAAGGTGAAGTTTGTTTATGTCCGCAAAGCTCAAAAACTCTCGCAAGCGTGACGCACTCTCGATCGATCGCCCGTTCGCTCGCGAAATCATCAAGCGTGCCGAGTCGCTCGTGCCGCGATACCGCGTGCTCGTTTCGTATAGCCCCGAGGATAAGTGCTACGTCGGTGAGGGCGTCGAGTTGCCCAACGCCGTCGGTGCCGCCGATACTGAGGCCGAATGCATCGAGGAGGTTCGCGGCAACATGCGGGCGATCGTCATGCACATGCTCGAGCGCGGCGAGACCCCGCCCCTGGCGGAGCAACCTGCGCGGAATGTGCAGGTGAACGTCCGCTTCGCCCCCTACGAAAAAGCCGCCGCCGAAGCCCTCGCCGAAGCCGCGGGGCAGTCGCTGTCAGATTTCATCCGGACCGCGGCGCTGAGCCGGTAGAAATGCAAAATGTGGGCGATCTACATCCCACCGATCCCGCACGTTTAGAACGCGGTGGGCTGATGCACAGGTTACAGGCTCAGAATCGCGACGTCGCGAAAGGTCGTAGGCGGACGCGAAGCAGCGTGTGGACTTGGCTCGTGACGTTTTTGAAGCGCACGCTCTTGCGTGACGGGTGCTTGAAATATCGGAACGGCACGCGGTATTGTGTCCTACGGAGCTTTGCCCTGACCGTGCCGGCCGGGCCGCGCCCTGGGTGATGGCACGGCGTCGCTGGCCGGTGCAGGCGCGGGCGGGGTGAGGAGCATATCAAACTCGGGCTGGCTCAGGTGCTGCGCGGCGTAGGTTGCATTCCGTACTTGCAGGTTGCGCATGAAGGCGTGCAAGTGATGCCCTGACGCCGTTTCAAGGGCCGCGAAAACGGCTTTCAAATCCGCTTGGTCTGTCGCTTCGGCTCGGGTGCGAAGGTCCTTGATATCCAGTTCTTCGATCTCGGCACCGACTTGTAGCGCTGCGATTTCTGACGCGCTACCTTTCTCCACCAGATGGTCGTAAAGCTTCTGCATGGCGTCGGTCGCAAATTTGCCGTCGGGCATCTCGCTGACCGGGTCAGGCACGTCGTATCGCATCATCAATCCCGCGACGGCGGACTGGTGCTGTTTTTCGGACCTCGGGATGTTCTGGAACGGTTTGAGCGGAAACTTCTTCGCGAGCGCAACATAAACGTCGTGGGCCAGTTTTTCTTCCTCGCGCATGTAGACCAATGCGGCGTTGTCGGTGTCGCTCAGCGTGCCGACGGGTTGGGTGGCGGGCTGGGTTGCCGCCAAACAAGCGCCACCACACCCCGCGCCGCCGGCGTCGCCCGGCGCGGCCGGGCCTGCGAACAGCGACGCTGACGCCATCACACCCGCCGCGATCGAACACAAGACCATTTTCGTTTTCATCGAAATACTCCTCTTCCTACAGAACGACGCTAGGCGGGATGTATTGCCTATTTCTACCGGCTGCGACAATAGCGCACGCGAAAACAGTGCGCTTTCGCGAACGCATCGTAAACGTGGAACCGCGAAGCCGCGAAGGAACGAAGGCGGCCGCAGAGAAATGCACTCAATGATTGTCTCTTGAGATGGCTCTGCTACGGTTCGCTATCGCTGCTGGTACTCAACGCGGTTTCAACACATGTGCCAGCGCCGTCCGCGCCGGAGAGTAAACGATCGGCGCGACGACCGCCGTGGCGATTGCAGACCAAAAAAGAACGGCCCGGTCGTGACCTTGGCCCATCGATTGACCCAAACGATAGCCAGCGCCGCAACATAGGCCGCGACACCGCTGAGCCAAGCGATCGTGATCACAAAAAGCAGTCGCACGGTCAGATGGATTGTTTCGTTGAATCTCGGCGGTGTCAAATGTTGGGATTGATCGGCAATGCGCATGCTGGGGTGATACGTCGCTTTTATGCGGCGGCGGGGTGGTCGATTCCGCGAAGATGTTTACGCTTGGCGGCGAATGTGTGCATGACCGCGACGAAATCGCGGAGCGACGACAGATGCGTCGCCAGCGTGCGGAGGGAACGCGTTGGGGCCGGCGGCGATGGGGGCGGGGAGCGGTGCGCCGTCAGCATTAAAGACACGCGGGTCTACACCCGTGGCTCTGCGGATTCGATGTCGTCGGTACGGGCGTCGCCCGCACCTTCGACGGTGTCATCCACATCCGACAATTCCAACGACGCCCCGATGAACGTTTTACGGTGTTCTTCGGGGGCATCGACGATCTCGAAATCGTCGGTCTCGGCGTTGTGTTCGACCAGCACTTTCTTCTCGCGGATCAGTTCCAATAGCGCCAGGAACATGCCGATCATCTCGGATTTGCTGGTGCGTTCGGTGAGGATCAGGCGCAGGGATAGTCGGGGCTCGCGCTTCAGGCGGTCTTCGATGTCGGCGGCGTGGAGGTCGATGGGGGTTTCGTCGTAGGTGACCTCGTGCTGCTTCGGGCCGCGCGTGCCGATGTCCTTCATCAGCCGTTGGAACGCTTCGAGCAAATCCCAGATCTGCACCTCGTCCATATCCAACGGCGGCGGTTCGTCGTCGCCATCGAGCGTGGCGGGGATGCGGGGGAAACGATTGAAATGATCGGATTGCTGACGTTCAAGCAGGCCGGCATTGTCCTTGAGGCGTTTGTATTCGAGCAGTTGCTGGACGAGTTCAAATCGCGGATCGGATAAATCCTGGGCTGCGGTGGTCTGGCCGTCTTTGGCGGGCTTTTCTTCCTGACGCGGGAGCAGCATCGCCGACTTGATTTCCATCAGCGTGGCGGCCATCACGAGAAACTCACCGGCGATGTTGATATCAAAGCCGTGTTCGCGCGATACCGAACGCATCTGTTCGAGATAACCCAGATAGCTGTCGGTGATGAGGTGGATCGGGATGTCGTAGATATCCAGCTCGTCCCGCTTGATTAGATACAGAAGCAGGTCGATCGGTCCATTGAAATTCTCAAGCTCTACGCGGTAATCCATGACCATCCTTGGCTGATGTTCGCATCCTACTAGCAAGGGAAAGAATTAACCACAGATGTCACAGATCATACAGATTAAGAAGGCGGATGGTTTGGAGTTTGGAGTGAACTACGCTGCTTTCGCTTCAAACTTCAAACTTCTAGCTGCTTCTCTTCATCTGTGAAATCTGTGGTTTATTATTCGTTTTTCCGCGACAGCAGTTTATCGAGCTTGGCGTGCAGTTGCATGATTTCGTACTGGGCTTTGAGGTTCACTTGGTAGTCGGCATCGGCGCGGATGCGGTCTTTGTCGCCGGAGCGGTTGGCGCTGACGAGCACGAAGATGCTGAGAAAGATCGCTTCGAGGCTGACGATCAGCGTGAGCAGGCCGAACGGGAACGGGTCCCAGCCTTTGTTGCCGAGGATCAGGTTGGTGATGATCCACGTGCTGAACCAGATGATGTGGATGAGCACAAACTGCTGGCTGGCGCTGACGGCGGCGATGGTGTCTGCGATGTGTTCCCAGCGGGTGGTTTTGGCTTCGATGATCTGGTTGGCGTTGGCGACGCCGCGGAGTTTGTCAAGCGTTTCGCGGTGGCGGTGGCCGATCGTCGTCAGCACGTCGATCGCGGCCTCGGGGTTTTGTCTGAGGAATTGGTAGAACGCGTCGCGCTTCAAGACGAGCATTTCGCATTCGCACAAAGTTCGCACGCTCGCGCTGCGCGGCCCGCCATCCAATAGCGCGACATCGCCGAAGAAATCGCCTTCTTTGAGTGTCGCGAGTGTGGTTTCTTTGCCCTGCTCATCGGGATAATAGACGACCGCTTCGCCGCGCGAGATGAGGAACAGTTCTTCTCCAGCTTCGCCGATCCAAATGATGGTTTGGTTGGATGGGAAGGTGCGGTGTTCCAGCAAGGTTGCGAGGCGCGACAGCTCGATGTCGTCCAGCCGCGAAAGCAGGGGGATTTTCTTTAACAGTTCGGGATTCATCGGCACCGATTATGCGATGGATGTGCGTGTTATCAAAGTCACGCGCGAGCTTACGCTCGCGGCTTTAACGCATTTCCCGCAACTCGCATCTACAAACGATCAACCATCAACCACAAACCATCAACTATTCACCCTCACCCAAAATAAACACTCTGCCCCGGTTCAATGTTCTTGAGCATCAGATTCTTCGACTTCAATTCTGTTTCGCTGGCGGCAAACAGAGGTGAGATTTCGATCGTGCAGTCTGGTTCTCCATCTGATTTACGCGGTACAACGACGCCGGCGGATTCAAGCCATCGGGCATGACGCCGCACCTGATCGCGGCGACTGGTGGCGGGGGAGTCGCTTCCCTCGGCATTTTTGACGGGGCTGAACTCTTCGGCGCGATCGGTGGTGTAAACGATCGACTGATTGCCCAGCGGGATCGCATCGAACACGAATTGTTCCAGTTTCACCGCGTTAGGACTTTCGGGCTTGATCAAATTGCCTTGTTCATCAACATACGGCACTTTTTTGTCCGCCCGATGCCAGATCAGATTCAGATCGCTGCCCGGCGCGGTGAGGCGATCAACGAAAGCAACCCGCAGTGCGTGGATCGCGATCGATCCGGCATCAAAAGCCCGATTGCCGTCTGCGTTGGTCTGTTGGGCGAGTGATTCGGGCAAATCAGAGTATTCGATCACCTGCAATTTGCCGTCGCCGATGCAGAAGTTGCCGACTTTTTCCAGTGCGTGGGCTTTAGCGATGGTTTTGCTGGACATTTCCGATCCGGTCAGATCGTGCAGGCCGAGGAATAGCGGGTCAATGGTGTGGACGATCGGGTTATCGACTTGAAAGTAGGAGAGGTGTTCGACGCCGCGCATTTTCATATCGTCGAGTGCACCTGACTTGCGCAGCGCGCGTAGCGATCCGCCGTGCCCGTCGGGGCTGAGCGCGAGCGAATCTTTCGCGCCAAGCAATAGCGATCCGTCACTTGCGAACGCGGGGATCATTCCTTGCGGGAAGAATTGCACAAGCGATTTGTCGTAGCCAAAGTGGTTGTTTTTCTCGAAGAAGGCGCGGGTGGGGGCGTCGTTGATATCGCTGGTCATAATGTACCAGGGAATCGGTTTGCCGGCGCGGCGGCTATGGGCGAGCAGTTGTTCAGCGAAAACCTGAAAAAGTGGTTTATTTTTGATCGGTGTGACGGGATATTCGCCTTTTGGTCCGTCATACCCCAGCCGCGTTCCCTGGCCACCGGCGACCAGAAACGCTGCAACTTTACCTTCGCGAAGCAACTGTTCGCCTCGCGCCACGGCCTTGTGATACAGATCATCGTCGGAGTGGCGCGGATAAGCCTTCACGGGTTCGATGGCGGTGGGCAGATCGATTTTGGGCTTGTTGCGAACGTACCCGTCGATCAACGCGGGAAGCGTATCGAAATCCAACGCGTCGAGTTGTGATAGCAACTTGGATTGCCCGGCTGGATCAAGCTCATCCCAGAAGCGAAGAACGTGCGACTGGCCGATGGATTGCAATTTTTGACGGGTGCTTTCAATGCTCATGTTGCTGATGCTATCCATGGCGTTGTCGGTGTCCACTGGCATACACCGGTTCGCGTCCACGGCGGCAACTGATATAATAATGTATATGCGAAAACGACACGCAATCGCGACGATGATAGTAGTGGGCGGTTCAATGATGCTGGCGTATGCCCAGACAACCCAGCCGGTGCAACCTGCGAAGGATGTTCTGGATAATATGCTCAAACCCACCGGCCAAAACGCCGCGCGACCGTTGCAACCCTCGACCGGCGGGCCGCAAGTCGATGCCACCACCGGCGCCGCTGCGATTGCACCGGGCGCGCCGCAACTGAATGTGATGCGTGAGGGCAGTTATATCGTCGATCGTGTCGGACGATTAACCAAAGGCCCTGATTCGACTGGTTCCGAGTTTGCGTTTGAAGCCGATGGCCAGGCGATGAAAGATCCGCCGGTGGTGATTTTGCCGAATCTGAAGCTGATGTTAATGGAAGATCAGATCAAGGAAACCCGCCGTGATCTGAAGTTCCGCGTCACCGGTATGGTCACAGAATACCGCGGTCGGAATTATGTACTGCTTGAGAAGGTTGTGGTGGTGAGCGAGTGAGCGTGATGGAAATGGTGAATGCTGAATGATGAGTGATGAGTAGCGTGATTCGGGGGTCGTGATTCGTGAGGGCAAGGTTGAGCCACGAATCACGAGCCACGAATCACGAGTCACGTCAACCATATTGTCATCGCACCCCAATAACCCTACATTCCCCACATGATTAAGATCGCAGTTATCGGCATGGGACCCATCGGCATCGCAGCGGCGAAGATGTTGCAGCGGGATCAGGGCTTTGCATTAACGGGATTAGTCGATATCGACTCTGCCAAGCGCGGTAAACGGTTGATCGAGCTTGATCCGCAGGCCGATGCGGACGATGTCGCGGTCGTTTCAGATATCGACGATCTGAAAGACAAGCCCGATGTCGCGATACTATCCACTGCTTCCTATTTCGACCGCATCGCGCCCACGCTCAGGCAGTTGATGCGGCACGGCATTCACGTTTCCAGCAGTTGCGAGGAAATGGCCTGGCCGTGGTTCAGGCATCCGCATTTGTCGGATGTCATCAATGAAGAAGCCAAAAAAGCAGGAATCACAATCGTCGGTACGGGTGTGAACCCCGGTTTTGTGATGGATTTACTGCCGGTAGTGTTGTCGTCGATGTTGTCACGCGTGCAGAGCGTGAAAGCGACGCGCGTGGTCGATGCACTGACGCGCCGGTTGCCTTTGCAACGGAAAATTGGATCGACGATGACTGTCGAAAAATTCAAGCAACTCGCCAAGGAAAATAAGATCGGGCATATGGGTATCGGCGAAAGTGTCGTGATGCTGGCCCAAGGACTTGGGCGGCATCCGATGAATAGTGACATCAAAATTACACTCACACCGGTTATTGCGCAACGTCAAATTGAATCGGCGGTGGGCGTGGTCGAGCCGGGACAGGTTTGCGGGATGCACAATACTGGCAAATACAGCGGCGGGGGGATCGAAATTGAGCTTGATCTGACGATGGCGCTGGCAGCGGATAATCCACGCGATGAGATTGAAATCGTCGGCGATCGCACGATCACTACCCTCATCCCCGGCTCAACACCAGGCGACACCGCAACGGTTGCTGCGTTGGTGAATGTCGCAAGAAAGTTACCTTCCGCACCGCGAGGATTAAAGACCATGCTTGATATTCCGGCCTGCGGCTGCGGGGCATATTAGCGTCGGCAAAACAGTCGTATGCAGTGAGTTTGCGCGAGCAGGCACCTGTGATACGATCCGTCTGATGTCAAACAAGAATCCCGACCAGAAAATGCCCCTCTGGTCTGACGTTCCTGCAAAGCGCGGCGATACCGTTGAAGATAATCCAACGCTTGAAGTCTATCGCGCCCCCAATCCCACCGGTGCAGCCGTGCTCGTGTGTCCGGGCGGTGGATATCAATGCCGCGCGCCGCACGAGGCTGGCGTTGTCGCGCAATGGTTGAACACAGTGGGCGTTACCGGGATTGTCGTTCATTATCGCGTTAAACCGTATCAACACCCCCAGCCGTTGAATGATCTGTCGCAGGCGATGCGATTAACCAAGCAACACGCAGCCGAGTGGGGGATAGAACAAAGCAAGATTGGCGTGTTGGGGTTCAGCGCCGGCGGGCATTTAGCGTCCACACTTTCCACGCATTATGAAGCGGATACGCGTCCGGCGTTTTCAATTCTTCTTTATCCGGTCATCACGCTGCATCCGCCATCGGCGCATACAGGATCGCGGAATAACCTACTGGTTGATCCGAATGATCCCAAGCAGATCGACGCATTGAGCAATGATCTGCACGTCACTGCCGATACGCCGCCTGCGTTTATTTTTCATACCGTCACCGATCCCGGCGTGCCAGTTGAAAATGCAATGCTGTACGCAGCGGCACTAAAGCGGAATGGCGTTCTGTTTGAGATGCACCTTTATGAACAAGGCCGGCATGGTGTGGGCTTGGCGACGGATGATCCGGTGCTCTCAACCTGGCCTACACTGTGCGAGAATTGGTTGCGCAGCAAAGGTTTGGCGCGATAATGGGTAAGGTTTGCAATGACAGAATCGTTCTTTGATTTTCGTGCCCGCGCCCAGCGTCCCAAGGGCGTTGAAAGTGACGCCGCCAAGGCGGGGCGGGCGATATCAGTTGCAGAACTGACCGGGAAAATTGATGCCGCCGTCAAAGCGGGATTGCCTGGTTCGATTTTAGTCAAGGGTGAGATCAGCAATCTAAATAATCATCGCGCCAGCGGACATCTGTATTTCACGCTGAAAGATGCAAAATCTTCGATCGATTGCGTGATGTTTCGCGGCGATGTGGAGAAACTGCAAATCGAACCGAAGGACGGGGACGAAATCCTCGCCACTGGGACGGTCCGTGTCTATGTGCAGCGGGGACGGTATCAGTTGTACGTCACGCAAATGACGGCGCTCGGACAGGGGGCGCTGGAAGCGCGCTTTCAGCAACTTAAAACCAAGTTGGAGCAGGAAGGGTTGTTCGCTGCGGATCGCAAGCAGACATTGCCGCGATATCCGCAGCGTATCTCGTTGGTCACGAGTCGTCAGGCGGCGGGATTGCAGGATATGTTGAAAGTGCTGTCGCGATACCCGTGGCTGCGCGTGCGTCTGAGTCATGTGCCCGTGCAAGGGGAAGGCAGTGCCGAGCAGATCGCTGCGATGTTGCACAAAATTAGCCGGGAAGAAAGCGCCGATCTGATTATTCTGGCGCGAGGCGGCGGGTCGTTGGAGGATTTGTGGGAGTTTAATGAGGAAATTGTTGCCCGGGCGATTGTGGCATCAGGCATTCCTGTGTTGACGGGGATCGGCCATGAGGTGGATGTGTCGATCGCCGATCTGGTGGCCGACTATCACGCGCATACGCCGACCGAAGCGGCGCAGGTCGCAGTCGCTCATTGGAAACTCGCAACGACAATGATCGATGGCGCCCGCGCGCGGCTGTCGCGATCATTAAAACAGCTTCTCAGTACCGCGCGTCAGCGTCTGACCACCATCGAACGACACGAATTCTTCAGACGCCCGACCGACCGTGTCAACCGCGCGCGACAGTTGTTGGATGATCGCCAGAAGCAACTTTACGCTGCGTTGGGGAGCATCGCCGGTCGCGCCAGGCGCAGGCTGGGGGTGATCGAATCGCGCCTGCCCGCACAACACCCGCGCGCTCGCGTCGCAATGCTGCGACAAAAAATGCATACGTTGGGTGCGTTGATCGACCGATCGCACCAATCCTCGATTAAGTCGCGGCATCAACAAATCGATATGTTATCGAAGCAACTCGAAGCGTTAAATCCCAGCGGTGTTTTGTCGCGAGGATATTCGATTACGCTGCTGAAAGAAGGCAAAAAAATTGTGCGATCGCGCGGTGACGTGCGCTCCGGGGTGGTGCTGATTACCCGCTTCGCGGATGGACAGATCGAAAGCATCGCGCGCGATCCGAATCAGCCGGAGTTGTTTTGAATCACTTGCAACGTGCACGCGGATGATCTAGCGTGTTGCATCGAAAGGAAACCAGTATGTCCACCCAAATTGCCTTGCAGATGTATACGCTTCGAGAGTTCACCAAGACCCCTGCCGACATCGCCAAAACATTGTCCCGCGCGAAAAAGATCGGCTACGACGCGATCCAATCGTCGGCGATGGGTCCCATTGATCCGAAAGAGCTTTCCAACATTCTTAAAGGGGAAGGGCTGACCTGCTGTGCCACGCACATTCCGATGGATGCGATGCGCGACAAGACGCAGGAAGTGATCGAAAATCACAAGCTATGGGGCTGCGAATACACCGCCATCGGTGGCTGGGGTTGGAAGGATGTGGATGCCAAAGGCTGGAACCAATTCGCCTCTGATTATTCAGAACTCGCGAGAAAATTTGCGGGATCGGGCCTTGCGATCGGTTATCACAATCACAGCCATGAGTTGGTGAAGTATAACGGGCAAACGGCGCTGGATATCTTGATCCAAAATTGTAGCAAAGATATCTGGTTTGAGATCGACTGTTACTGGATCACCCACGGCGGCGGCGATCCGGCCGCGTGGATCGAAAAAGTCGCCGGACGAGTGCCGTGCGTGCACTTAAAAGACATGGGCATCACCGCCGATAAGCAGCAGCAGATGCGTGAGATCGGCGAAGGCAACCTGAACTGGCCGCGCATACTTGAGGCCTGCCGTAAAGCGGGGACGAAGTGGTACATCATTGAGCAGGACAACTGCAACGGCGTCGACCCCTTCGAGTGCGTCGAACGTTCACTAAAAAACGTCAAAGCGCTCGGACTGACCTGAGCAGATGTTTCTTAGTCGCACTGTTTCGCGATTGGCGCTTCGCCAAGCGGCCAGCCACAACGCATGCAGTGATCACAGGGCACGATGCAAGTCAGTGATTTACGTCGGGGGCGCATCTGCGCCCAATGCTAAAAATAGTGAGATACCCTCCTCTGTACCGCATCGCATATGAGACGATATAATCTTGATATGACGGGGCAGCAAATTAAAAAGAGAATCAACGATCTACGCCTTGAGATTAATCACCACAATGACCTGTATTATCAGCAGGACAAACCCGAATTATCAGATATCGCGTTCGACAAACTGCTTGCAGAGTT
The DNA here is from genome assembly GCA_038210015.1 of Tepidisphaerales bacterium. Taxonomy (GTDB): domain Bacteria; phylum Planctomycetota; class Phycisphaerae; order Tepidisphaerales; family Tepidisphaeraceae; genus BPJO01. The sequence continues at coordinate 9,750 of JBBQXB010000059.1, read as the reverse complement.
GATCGAATTAGAGAAGGCGAATCCCGATCTACTTACACCCGATTCACCCTCCCAGCGCGTGGGCGGAGCGCCGATCGACGGGTTCAACACCATCGAGCACACCCAGCCGATGTATTCGATCGACAACACCTACAATGAAGGCGAATTGCGGGCATGGGATGAACGCCTTCGCAAGCAGTTGACGATCCAAGCTGGTGATGTGAGATACGTCTGCGAACCAAAGGTGGATGGATTGGCGTTGAGCATCCGGTACGAAGACGGGGTGTTCGTGTACGCAGTCACACGCGGCGACGGCCGCCGCGGCGATGATGTGTCGGCCAACGTCAAAACGATCAAAAGTGTACCGTTGAAACTTAAAACGCCCGGCGATGCACTGTTTGGTGATCCGCCGCAGGTACTTGAGGTGCGCGGCGAAGTCTACATGGATAATGCAGAGTTCGACCGGATCAACCAAAAGCAGATCGACCAAGGCAAGGAGACCTACGCCAATCCGCGCAATTTCACCTCAGGTACGCTGAAGCAACTCGATCCGAAGATCACCGCGTCGCGCCGGTTGAAGTTTGTCGCGCACGGGTTCGGTCAGATCGATCCACTGTTGGATGACAGCTATGAAGCGGCGCTCAAACAAATCAAAAGTTTTGGCCTGCCGATCGCTGAAAATCTGCGTGCATTTGATTCGATCGATCAGGTGGCCAAGTGGATTTGTGAGTTCGCTTCGCTTCGCACAACCCTTGCATACAACACCGATGGGATGGTGGTGAAGGTCGATTCGCAAAAACAGCGCGATGCGCTCGGCTACACCAGTAAAAGCCCGCGTTGGGTCATCGCCTACAAATATCCGGCTGAGCAGGTGCAGACGACGCTGAACGACGTGACGTGGCAAGTCGGCAAGAACGGCACGCTAACACCAGTGGCAGAGCTTGAACCGGTGTTGGTGGCAGGAACGACGGTCAAGCGGGCGAGCCTGCACAATATCGAACAAATCCAACGGCTCGATCTACACATCGGCGACGTGGTGACGGTTGAGAAAGCCGGGGAAATCATCCCGCAAGTTGTGGCCGCCGACGCGACCAAACGACGTAACGCCAAGGCGGTGCTGCCTCCCAAGCTCTGCCCGTCGTGTCAGTCGCCGGTCGAGAAAGAATTGGATGGTCCGTATATCCGATGCGAAAATCCCGCCTGCCCGGCGCAACTCAAGGAACGCCTCAGACATTTCGCCGCCCGAGCGCAGATGAACATCGAGCGCCTTGGCGATGCGTTGATCGATCAACTCGTCGACGCGAGCAAAGTGAAAACCTTTGCCGATATCTTCAGGCTAACCCGGGATGATCTGCTGGAATTGGAACGGATGGGGGATAAATCCGCAGATAATGTGATCGCGTCGATCGCCGGGACGAAGGATCGGCCTCTGGATCGCGTAATCGCGGGGATCGGGGTCAGACACGTCGGTAACACCGTATCGCGGCAGATCGCAGCGGCGTTCGGATCATTTGCCGGCATCGCTGCAGCATCGGTCGAGCAACTGGCAGCGATCGATGGGGTCGGCGACATCATCGCCAAAGCCGTTTTCGATTTCTTCCAATCAGCCGTCGGTCGATCCATTATCGCCGATCTGCAATCGGTTGGGATTGATCCCACGCAGGCCGCTTCGAGCGTGGATTTGCTACTGGCCGGCCAATCGATTGTTGTGACAGGCACGCTGGTAAAATATGACCGGCATCAGATCGAAGAATTGATCGTCACCCTCGGCGGAAAAGCCGCAGGTAGCGTGAGCAAAAAGACCAGCTTCGTCGTCGCAGGCGAAAACGCGGGCAGCAAATTGGAAAAAGCCCAGTTGCTTGGCGTACCGGTGCTGACTGAAGATGAGTTCCTCGCAAAAATCGGCCGGGAATGAACAAAACCGTCCCGCGCTGCCAGCAGCGCGGGACGGTTTAGAATTACAAAACACAAAACACAAAACACAATCACGTCGCATCGCTGGTCGCCTGTGCCAATTCAGGCTTGGCAGGCGGTGGCGGGGCGTCGAATGATTGGAAGTACAGGTGCTTTTCGCCCCCTTCTTCCTGGGTCATGGTGATCTTGATCAAATCCTTGCCTTTGAAATTGCCCCGCAGCAATTCCTCAGAAAGTGGGTCTTCAACGTGCTGTTCCAATGCCCGACGTAGCGGACGAGCACCGAAATCGGCATTCGTGCCTTTTTCAATCAAGAACTCTTTCGCTTCATCAGTCAGTTCAAGACGCATGCCGTGTTCGACCAATCGACGCGTCACCTTGGACAATTCCAACTCAATGATCAACTTCAAATGTTCCGCGCCCAGCGGACGGAACACGATCACCTCATCGAGACGGCCGATGAATTCAGGACGGAAATACCGTTCCACTTCCTTCATCACGGTCTCTTTGATGGCTTGATAATTGCGTTCTTCTGAGGCGCCTTTGCCTTTGGCGTGCAGGCCGAACGATTGACCGCCGCCTTTGATCAACTCTGACCCGATATTGCTGGTCATGATCATCACGACATTACGGAAATCGACGTGCCTGCCGAACGAATCGGTCAGCCGGCCTTCTTCCATGATCTGCAGGAGCATGTTGAAGACATCGGGGTGGCCTTTCTCAACCTCGTCGAGCAACACGACGCTATACGGACGACGACGGATGCGCTCGGTGAGCTGACCGCCTTCTTCGTAACCGACATAGCCGGGGGGCGCGCCGATCAGACGGCTGACGTTGTGCTTCTCCATATACTCGGACATGTCGATCTGCACCAACGCGTCTTCTTCGCCGAACATGAATTCAGCGATCGCCTTGGACAGCAATGTCTTACCGACGCCGGATGGACCCAGGAACAAGAATGAACCCATCGGGCGGCGCGGGTCTTTCAAACCGGCACGGCTTCTGCGGATGGTTTTGGAGATCGCCTTGATCGCTTCGTCCTGGCTGATGACCTTTTTGTGAAGTTCTTTCTCAAGTTCGAGCAGCCGCTGGGCTTCTTCTTTTTCGAGTCTGGTGAGAGGCACGCCGGTCATCTTGCTGACGACCTCCGCCACGACTTCCTCATCGACAACGCCGTCGATTTCCTTGGAGCGCTCTCGCCATTGGCGTTGCAGGTCTTCTTTCTTTGCGCGAAGTTGCTCGGCCTGATCGCGGAGGCGTGCAGCCTCTTCATATTCAGCATTCTTCACGGCTTCGTCTTTTTGGATCGAAAGCCGTTCGATTTGCTCTTCCAATTCCGCCAGATTCGGCGGCTTGGTCATGCTTCGGAGTCGAATTCGCGCACCGGCTTCGTCGATCACGTCGATTGCTTTATCTGGCAAAAAACGCTGGGTGATGTACCGATCCGACAATTCAACCGCAGCGCGAATCGCGGCATCGGTGATCTGCACGCGATGGTGGGCTTCATAGCGATCGCGCAGACCCTTGAGGATCGAGACCGCATCTTCTTTGCCCGGCGGATTGACCTGAATGGCTTGGAATCGGCGCGCAAGGGCTGCATCTTTTTCGATGTACTTGCGATACTCATCAAAGGTTGTCGCACCGATGCACTGGATTTCGCCACGCGACAGCGCGGGTTTCAGTACGTTGGATGCATCGATCGCGCCTTCAGCGCCGCCCGCGCCAACCAGCGTGTGCAATTCGTCGATGAAGAGGATGACGTTTTTCGCTCGGCGGACTTCGTTCATCACCGCTTTGATGCGTTCTTCAAACTGTCCACGGTATTTCGTGCCCGCTACCATCATCGCCAGATCCAGCACGACTAGTCGGCGGTCATGCAAAATCTCCGGCACGTCGCTGGAGATGATCATCTGCGCCAGGCCTTCGACGATCGCCGTTTTACCGACCCCGGCTTCGCCGAGGAGGACGGGGTTATTTTTCTGGCGTCGGCAAAGGATTTGGATCACCCGTTCGATTTCGTTCTTGCGTCCGATGACCGGATCCAACTGACCTTCTTTGGCCAGTTCGGTCAGGTCGCGTCCGAACGAATCGAGCGCGGGGGTTTTGCTCTTGCCTTTGCCGCCTTGTTTTTCTTGTGTTGCGGGTTCTTCGTTTTCCACACCGGCTCCCAAAAGATTGAGAACTTCTTCGCGTACTTCCTCAAGTTTCAGCCCCAGGTTCATCAACACCTGCGCCGCCACGCCGTCGTGTTCACGCAGCAGGCCGAGTAACAGATGCTCTGTGCCGACGTAATTATGGTTCAGATTTCGTGCTTCTTCGATCGCGTATTCGATCACCTTTTTAGCGCGCGGGGTCTGGGGCAGTTTGCCCATGGTGACCATCTCTGGACCGGACTTAACCAGTTTTTCGACTTCCAGACGCACTTTGCGTAAATCGACATCCAGATTTTTCAGTACGTTTGCACCAACCCCCGAACCTTCCTTGACCAGCCCGAGCAGAATGTGCTCGGTGCCGATGTATTCGTGGTTGAAACGCTGTGCCTCTTGGTTGGCAAGCGCCATGACTTTGCGGGCTCGATCCGTGAATCGCTCAAACATGTCCATCTCCTCATTAGCAAGCAGTGGTTAGTACGCTTGCCCCTCGAAAGGGTTCATCGGTGCGGGGGGTGATAATAAATAATCGTCACCGCCGAACATTGATCCAACAAGTGATTGTAGATCGGTCAGGGGGGTAATCAAGTTGACGACGTTCCGCTGGCCGTTCTGCAAAAATATTTACGCACGCCAATCATAGGCGCATTGGCGGATATTATCCGACCACAGTTAGGCAGCGATCGATTCGGCTGAGTGTCTGCTCACGACCGAGAAACGCCAGTGAATCAAAAATAGGCGGGCTAACCGCACTCCCGCTGAGCGCAACGCGCAAAGGTTGCGCGACTTTGCCCAACGCAAGTCCGGTTTGCTCGCAAAATGATTTGACCGCCGTTTCCAATCCCGCAGCACTCCAATCATTCTGTACCGCAAGCAAATCGCGCACCTGTTTCAATGCCGTCACCCCCTGACGATCATTTTTGACCAGCACTTTGTCGATTGAAGCCGTGTCGTAGGCAATCTGGTCGGCGGGGATGAAGAAAAACCGGCTTTTCTCTTCCAGCTCGCTGAGGATTCGAAATCCTTCATTCATTTTCAGCAAATGCACCAACTGCTCATCTGTTGCCTGATTAAGTGGCGATGCCGGATTCGCCTGCAAAAAATCCTTGATGGTGGCAAGGAGTTTTTCCGGTGACGCCTTGGCGAACCAATCGGTGCTGAAACTCTTCAATTTCTCGCGATTGAACTTCGGATTGCTTGAAACCAGCCGATCCGTGGAGAACTTTTCTACCATCTGTTGCATCGTCATCTGCTCCAGATCGTTCCCCGGACTCCAGCCTTGCAACGCCAGGAAATTATTCAGCACTTCCGGCGCGTATCCGTTCTTGCGGAAGTCGTGGATCATGATTTCAGGCAGGTCGTATTCCTTCAATCCGACGACCGCCATCACCTTGGGCTGCTCGGATAGATCAAGCTGGATCGTATCGGTGGTCAGCCAGTCGTTGAGGCGCGATTCGGTCAGCCCGCTTGGCGTCGCAAGATCGGCAACCGTCTTTTTTGTGCTACGCATCCATTCCTGTGCCCGCTTACGAATGCGGCGGTCGCGATCTCGCTTGCTTAATTTTTCGCCATTCTCAGGATTTAACATCACACTCAAATGCGCATAGGTCGGGCGGGCGTATCCAAGCGCCTCTTGCAGCGCGATATGGTTGACGGTGTTGAGCAGATGCTCCAAGCCCCGCAAAACATGCGTCACGCCCATTTCGGCATCGTCCACCACCACGCCAAAGTGATAGGTCGGCATGCCGTCGGTTTTGCGGATCACGAAATCCTGAACCTCATAAGGCGAGATCGTCACCTCTTTATCCAGTGCGATGTCGCGAAACTTATATTCCTTGACCGGCATCGCAAAGCGAATCACCGCGCGGCGGCCTTCGTCCTTGTATTGCTGGATTTTGTCGGCGGTGTAGTTGGGCTTTACATACCGGAATGGCCGTTTGGCGCGCTCGGCGGCCTTTTGCAACTGCTCCAACTCATCCTTTGTTTCCCACGCCTCGTACGCCTTCCCGTCCGCCACCATCTGGTCGATGATTTTGTTATAGATATCCAGCCGCTTCGATTGATAAACCAATTCAGGATTATCCCATGACAGTCCCAGCCATTTCAGATCCTCTAATAGCTGTCGGGTCGCATCTTCGGTGCTGCGAGCCAGATCGGTATCCTCAATCCTAAGTAGGAATTTCCCGTCGGTATTCCGGGCGAGCAACCAGTTAAATAATGCCGTTCTCGCACCCCCGACATGCAGGTATCCGGTGGGCGAGGGTGCGAAGCGTGTGACAATCGTTGACATAAGGCGGGGGATTATCGTGCATCGGCTGGTCTATGACAACAGGACGCTGAGAACGAATGACGAATGACCCATCCTGATGGATGAGACAAGAGTTGCGAGTTTCGAGTTGCGAGCTGCGAGGGGGAGAGTGTCATCTAAGCCGCGAGCGTAATCTCGCGCGTGATGGTCGAGCACTATGAAGATCATCACGCGCGGGCTTACGTTCGCGGCTTTCCACGAATCACGACCCACGAATCACGCCCTTCACTCTTTGAGTTTCGCCTCTAACTCCGTCCACCGCGCGTACAGATTATCCACCGCAGTTTGCGCGACCGCCACTTCATCGCAGACTTCCCGTAGCCGAACTCGGTTCGCGAGCGTTTTCGAATCATTCATAGTGACCTGCAATTGTGACAACCGTTCCTCTGCGGCGTGGATCGTCGCCTCAATGGTGTCCCATTCCTTTTGCTCGTTCCACGACAGTTTCTTTTTCTTGTTCGAAGACGTCCCCGGCAAGGCCTTGGCGGCTTTGATTTGCCGGGCTTCTTCCTGTCGATTACTTCGCCTGGCGTTTTCCCATTGCGATAGCTCCGCATAGATCGCCGCGTTGCCTTTGCCATCCAGCGACAATATCTCGGTCGATAACCGATCCAGCAAATACCGATCGTGCGTCACCAACACCACCGCGCCAGGGAACGATTCCAGACTTTGTTCCAACACATCCAGCGTTGGGATATCCAGATCGTTGGTCGGTTCATCAAGGATCAACACATCGGCTTCTTTCAGCATCAGCCGGGCGATCAGCACGCGCGCCTGCTCGCCGCCGGATAGTTCGCGAAGCGGTAGATCGAGCTGCTCGCTGCGGAATAGAAACTTCCTCGCCCAGCCGTTGACGTGCTGGGATTGGCCTTGAAAAACGACCGTGTCGCCGGTGGGGGAGAGCGCCGCACGCAGCGTTTGTGCCGGATCGAGTTGCTCGCGATGCTGGTCGAACAGCACGATCCGCAATGCCTCTGCCCGAAAGATCGTGCCACTATCGGGTTGAAGATCGCCGGTGAGCAGTTTGATGAGTGTCGATTTCCCGCTGCCGTTAGGGCCGAGCAATCCAACGGTTTTTTGCGGGGATAAGACGATGCTCAGGTCATTAAACAGCGGCTTGCCACCCATCGCTTTGGCGACGTGCTTCAGTTCGATCAGCTTTTTGGTCCGCCGGTCAGACGCTGAAAACTCCACCGCCGCCGCGCCCCGGGTGGCGTTGCGTGATCGCAGGTCGGCCAGATCGCTCATCATCTCGCCGGCGCGGTCGATGCGGCCTTTGGCTTTGGTCGTCCGGGCTTTTGCCCCGCGCTTTAACCATTCGATCTCACGCCTCACCGTACTCGCCAGCGATTGCTCGCGGCCTTGCTGGGCGGATAAAAACTCCACCCGCTTTTCCAAAAATGCGGAGTAGCTGCCTCGGTGACTTAAAAACCCATCAGGATAGGCGCGATCCAGTTCGATGATGCGATTGCCAATCGATTCCAGAAACCGCCGATCATGGCTGACCGAAAGCGTTGCGAATTGCCCGGACGAGATCGTCTGCTCCAGCCATTCAATCCCGTCGATATCAAGATGATTTGTCGGCTCGTCAAACAAGAGCAAGTCCGGTTCGCGCGCCAATTCGGTCACAATCGCCAGCCGCTTACGCCACCCGCCCGACAGCGTGCCGACCAGCACCGTCCCATCGCCAAACCCTGCTTTAGCAAGCAATATATCCGCAGCGATGTGCCGCTCATGGTCGTCCAGATGATGATCCACCGCATCGGCGACCGTATCAATGACCGACCGATCCGCTGCCAGCGCGTCGTCCTGTGCCACATACCCCACGCGCAGCCCGCGCTTGGCGATCAACTCGCCTTCGTCCGATTGTTCCTGGCCTGCAAAAATCCGCAGCAGCGTACTCTTGCCCGACCCGTTCGCCCCGATCAAGCCAATACGATCATTCTCCTCCAGCCCCAGCGTGATGCCGGAAAAGAGCAGACGCGGGCCATAATGTTTCACCAAATTGCGAGCGGTCAACAGCATGTCAGAGAGTGTCGAGTTTTACAGCGCGATTGTCGAGTCACCCCGTGATGCAATCCAATCCTCGCCGCCAGATTGCACCCCAGCCCGCAAGCCCGCCGCCGCAGATCGTCACACCATGCGAGCTGAAATCCGAAATCCGAATGACGAGTGAATACCCAATCCCGCATGCGCAATTCATTGGGTCGTTTGGCATTTTCCCATTGCTTGGTCATTCGTCATTCGGATTTCGTTTTTAGTGCCATCGGGTAGTGTGCGATTCATCGCACCGCTTCCAACCCGCGTCGTGTAAATCGCTACTCTTATACCCAAGTTAAATTTGGATGTCCTCTTATCTTGCCCCTTAAGTTGGATGTCCCGTACCGCCGGCGTCGTGTTGAGCTTCAACATTTAATTCGCATCGAACTACGCGAAGCCACCCTAACCGACCCGAAGCGGCGATTCACCCGATCGTTGGATCAAATCTGTCGCATAAACTGGGTAAGCAGACCGCACATTCGCGGCGTGATGTGCATCTGCCCGATCTTCGGCGCAAAAGAAAAGGACTCGCATTGCTGCAAGTCCTTTCTAATCAACAAGTAGAGCGGTGGAGACTCTCTTCGAGGAAGAAAGAGAGATTTTTTCGGGCGGCGGCTCCCAAGTAGGTCTCACCGAATTGCAGCGATCACACGCTTCGCCAGCTGGCCATCGGGAGCGTTCTGATCGCGGGAAAAGACGACGTATCTGCCGCCAACATCTTGATTGGCTGATACGCCGAATGAGCTAAACCGGCCATATTCGCGTCGCCAAGCTACTTCAATTCCTCAATCAAACTCCTTATTTGCAATCGATGATCGTCGTCGTCTGCGTAACTCGGCAGCCAGTACTTTACACCTTCAATCGCTTCAGACCGATGGGCTCGATACTCCTGCAATAGCGCGACTAAAGCCTTGCCTCCCATCGTTGCCTTACCATAGTCAAGAAAGTCTTTAATCGTACTTCGATTGGCGGATGCAACCCCGTGCCGAACGATGGCTTGATTGAACACGCGCGAATGCTGTAACCGACGAGCGATTGCAAATGCGGCGATCGCGTCGAGCTCAAGCAGACGGAAAATGATATGAAGCTGGTCGGATTCGGTTCCTTGTTTCAATTCATGCAAAAGCTGCTTTTGGGTCTCGGGGTCCAAGACTTGCTTGTTTCCGATAAGGTTTGCAATGGCTTGCTCGTTCATTCTGCAATCTCCTGAAAGAGCTGTATCGGCAACCCGGCTTGATGAGCCAAGTGCGCCTCCGGCTGATAGTGCCCCGAGCCGTTGCTCCACCATTGCAGTGTACCGCGGTTTCTCTTGCCGGTGGCGAATCTGGCTTGACCAGCATAGCGAACGTCAGCACCGCC
>JBBQXB010000058.1:0-21752 GCA_038210015.1 Tepidisphaerales bacterium | reverse complement strand
ACGAACCACGAACCACGAACCACGAACCACGAACCACGAACCACGAACCACGAACCACGAACCACGAACCACGAACCACGATCCCCCAACTTATTTGCGTCCAATTTGCTACCGGGTTACTCTACGCCGCTGGCATCTGTCGCGATGCTTTTCCCTGTAAGAAGGAGTCTGAAGCGTGTTTTTGCAGAAAATTTTTGGCATGTTCAGCGTCGATCTCGGTATCGACCTGGGCACTTGCAACACGCTGGTCTGCATTCGCGGGCAGGGCATCGTATTGAACGAACCCTCTGTCGTCGCTGTCAACGCACGCACTAATAAGGTCATGCAAAACGGGATGGCGGTCGGGTTGGTCGCCAAGGAGATGTTGGGGCGTACCCCCGGATCGATCAAAGCGGTGCGGCCACTCAAAGACGGAGTGATCTCTGATTTCAATATCACCGAAGCGATGCTGCGGTATTTCATCCGTCGGGCGACCGGCGGTAAGCGGTGGGTTGCGCCGCGGGTGGTTATTGCTGTTCCATCAGGAATTACCGGTGTGGAAAAACATGCGGTGATCCAAAGCGCCGAGCGCGCCGGTGCCAGTCGCGTGTATCTGGTTGAAGAACCGATGGCCGCCGCGATCGGCGCGGGCTTGCCCGTCACCGAACCGACCGCCAGCATGATCGTCGATATCGGCGGCGGAACGACCGAAGTCGCGATTATCTCGCTTGCAGACATCAGCGTCTGCGACAGCGTGCGCGTGGCCGGCGATGACTTCGATCAAGCGATCGTCGATCACATGAAAAAAACCTACAACATGCTGATCGGCGAACAGATGGCCGAACGCATTAAGGTTGAGATCGGATCAGCTGCGCCTTATCCCGGCGGCAATGAACCGAGCATGGAAGTCAAAGGCCGCGACATGATCTCCGGTCATCCCCGCAAGATGGCGATCGCCGCCGGGGAAATCCGCGAAGCATTGCAGGATCCGGTCACGCAGATTGTAGAAGCCGTCAGCCACGTACTTGAAATGGCCGAGCCTGAACTCGCCGCCGATCTGGTCGATAACGGGATCACGATGGCGGGTGGATCGTCCTTGCTTCGCGGTTTAACAACCGTCATCAGCAACGCCACCGGCCTAGAAGTGCGACTGGCCGAAGACCCCCTCACCTGCGTCGCCCGCGGCACGGCGGTTTATCTGGAGAATCTCGAACTCTGGAAAGATACGATGGAATCCGACGCGGATGATATGTAATCGTGACGGCCCTACGATTCAACTTTTGCACCGCTTGTCCCATGACTGCACCCGTGATATCATCCCCTGACGATGGCGGAACGGATCGTCGTTGATACAAGTGTGATCGTTGCGGCGATGAACAGTGGCACTGGCGGGGCGCGGGCTGTCTTGCGTATGTGCCTTGAAGATCGTTGTCAGCCTCTGATTGGCGAAAAATTATTTTGCGAATATGAAGACGTCTGTTCGCGTGCCGTTCCGTTCAAGCGATGCCCGTTATCGTCTCAAGAGCGGTCCGAGTTACTCGACGCATTCCTGAGTGTTTGTGAGTGGACTCAGGTTTTTTTTCTTTGGCGTCCCAACTTACCGGATGAGTCGGACAATCACATTGTGGAATTAGCCGTTGCAGGTGCAGCGACATCTATGATCACCCATAATGTAAGGGACTTCCGAGACGGTGAAATGCGGTTCCCGCAACTGCGTGTCGAAACTCCAGGCGAGTTCTTAAAGCGCACGCGGGAAGCCTAACGGAGAATCCAACATGACCACCATGACGATTCGAATCCCAGACTCGAAGCACAGCCGTCTACGACGACTGGCAGAAAGTCATGGCGTAAGTCTTAACAAGCTTGTTGACGAATGGGCAAGCATGGCATTGGCGCAGTTTGATGCCGAAGTGCGCTTCCACGCTCGGGCAGCAAGAGGAGATCGCAATCGCGCACTTGCGCTGCTGGATAAACTGGATCAGACACTCGGTAAGCCACCTGCATCGAAACGTCGCAAGCGAGCAAGTTAAGTTCGACCAAACATAGTGTCCACCTGCACCAGCCCAGATTCTTTCGGATGAAATCCACTCCGCTCATCCTCCCCGTCGTCGCGCTCTTGGCGGCGTTTACATTGCCTGAAGCTAAAAGCCAGATCCGCACCAGCATCCGCAGCCTCTTTTCGCCAGTCGCTTATCCGGCGCGTATCGTCAGCCTGGCGTTGACTCGTGCTACAAAATCGCACGATGAAAAACCGCTGTTTTCTCCAAATCCGAACGAGCTGGATCGCGCCGTCCTCTTGGTGCAAATACAGAATCTCGCCGCGCAACTCGAAGACCTGAAAAAACTCTCGCAGCTTTACACCCAACTCGGGGAAAACATACGCAAGCAAAGCCAGATCGCGACCGTTACCTCCGCACGCACCGATCAACGCCAGACGCTGACGATCTCCACCATCGGGCTTGAAACAGTCAAACCCCGCTCGGCGGTCTTTCATCCGCTGGGGTTTGTCGGCACGATCAACTCCGTCGGCGTTGGTAACGCACAAGTATTGCTGATCATCGACCCGACTTCGCGGTTGAAAGGTCGATTCGTGCGCTATCTCACCCGCGCTGATGGCGGCGTGGATGTCATCCGGCTGGCGATCAACGAACAGCCGCTGGTTGAAGGCACCGGCGACGCGATGGTCGCCCGCAAAATCCCCGCCGCGACGGTGAGAAACGTATTGCAGGTTGGCGATATTGTGGAACTGGACGCCGATGAGTTTCCGATCCCCGCGCTAAAAGGCGTGCGGATGGGCGTTGTCACCGGCATCGACCTGCCCCCGACCGACGCCGGCCACGCGGAAATCCATATCAAACCCACCGTCGATCTGGTGAGCTTGAAGGAAGTGTTCGTTGTGAAATAATCGCGGCAATGGATTGGTCACAGAGACACAGAAACACAAAGAGTGGAAACCGCAGATTTCGCAGATTAAAACAATGTCACGGGCGAGACGCCTGTGCTACAAACTACAAACTTCAAACTTCAATCTTTTAACTTTTTAACTCTTACCCGCCTTCGTGTTTGATGCGTGTGATTCGTGGCGAATGCTTTTGATCCTCATGCGATGGTTGAACTTCATCCTCTTGGCTTATGTCATGCTCGGCCTGCAGGTCGGGTTGGGCGGGTTTGCGCCGACGGGATCGTCTGCAATCAATTTCGTCCTGATCGCAGCCGTCTTTATTTCGATCAACGCTCAGCGTGATCCGGCGTTGATCGCCTGCTTCGCGCTCGGTTTGCTGCACGATCTGATCGGCGTCGGCCCGATCGGGATGTATGCACTGGCGTACAGTTGCGTCGCGCTGTTGGTGGCCGGGGCGGATCGGTCGATGTCGGTGGACCATCCCTTCACGCATTTCTTCGTTACCCTCTTTGGCGGCGTGGTGGTCGGGATCGTCGTCAAAATCATCAATAGTTGGCACGACATCAGCACGTCATTATGGACCGATCTGTTGACGGCATTCTACACCGCGATGCTGGCGGTTCCGATCCTGTGGGGGCTGAATAAGATGCGGAAAAGTTTTCGGTTTCGAACGAGCGTGGGACGGTAGGAATTGAATGATGAGTGATGAGTGAGGAGTGCTGAATTGGGAAAGAATTCCGAATCGCGACATCCATAGCATTTGCACCTGCGAACCGCGCGGCACGCGCGTTACAGCGTGGCCAACGCGCAGGCTCACGCTTGCGGTTGCGAAAGCATGACGAGCACCCGACCACGGATGGGAAATCCGTGCCGGCGGGTGTGGCGTAATGCCGCAGGCGCATACAGTATTAAAGAAGGGGTTTCCGTCGGAGGTTGCGTTGCGGGGTGTTGGGATCACAAGAAAACAACGAAATAACCCAAATTGACGTCTTGAGCATGCACTGCACGGGAAGCGCATTGGGCAGGGGGGTTAACAATCGTGATATTTATGGAAAATCATAACTTGTTTGTCACCGTGGCTTTGGTGTAGGATAGACAATTAATGCGATAAGATCCCTCAGCGGTTGTTGAGGTGTGATATCGCGACGGACTATCGAATAATACGATAGAAGCCACACAGCAGCATGTGGAAAGGAGCTGGCCTTGGTTCTTAATACTCTCTCTCGGACGTTTCTTCGCATCCTATCGGGTGCCGGTTTAGTTGGTGTTTTCACGCTCGCAGTGGGGTGTGAGGGCATTGAAGAGCCTAAAAGCTTTCTCGATCCGTCGCAAGTCGGACGCATTAAACACGAGCCTTTGGTCGTGCCGATTCTCAGCCGCCTTAGCACGGGTACGGATGAGGAAGAAGCCCAGTTCGCCAATTCACGCGATGTGACCGAAGCCGACATGCTCGCGACCGCCAGCGACTATTCAGTTTCGCCGAACGACGTGTTGTCGGTGTCGATCAGCGATTTGCTTGGCCCGAATACGGTCAGCGATCGCACGATCCGCGTCACCCAGACAGGCCGAATCAGCCTGCCTTTGCTGCAACAGCCGATTAAGGTCGAAGGCCAGACCGAACAACAGGTCGAAACCGCGATTAAAGATGCCTATCGTGATGCGCAAATTCTGCAAAATGCACAAATATCGGTCAGCGTGCTTGAAGCACGTGGCCGTACCTATAGCGTGCTTGGCGCGGTTGGCGCGCCGGGCTTGTATGCGATCTACGACACCGATTTCCGTCTGCTCGATGCGTTGGTCACCGCCCGCGATGTCAGCAGTGCAGTGGGCACGGAAACGATCTACGTCATCCGTAAAAACAAGGCAAAAGCCGACAACGCCGCACCGGAAGCGCCTAAAGCAAATCCCGGTGTTGATCCGCTGGCCCCGCAATCCAAAGCCACTGTTTTGCCTCGCAAGAGCGTGATGCTTCAAGATGGTCAAGCCCCCGCGGGCGGGATTGTCACCGTTGACGGCAAGGAAATGGTCATCAATAAACCCACCGCCGCCACCCAAGACGCAGCGGTCGAAGCCAAGCCGATGCCCGATGCCCCCGCGGGCAAGTTTGAGTTTAATTCGCTTAAAGAACCGGACGATCGCGAGGTCATCAAGGTGCCTTATCAAGCGTTGAAATCCGGTCAGTTGAAATACAACATCGTGATCCTGCCCGGCGACCTGATTTTCGTCCCCGGACCGGTCGCGGGTGAGTATTACATGGGCGGAAACGTACAAGCCCCCGGCGCGTATAGCCTCGCTGCTCGCAAAATCACTCTAACCCAGGCAATTGTCGCCGCTCGTGGTTTGAACGATGTCGCCTGGCCTAGCCGGACGGAAATCGTCCGCCGTCTGCCCGGTGATAAGCAGGTGTTCGTGCGGGTTGACCTGGATAAAATTTTCGCAGGCGAACAGCCCGATCTTTATCTGAAACCTGACGACCGCATTAATGTCGGAACCAACGTGATTGCCCCGTTTTTGGCGGCTTTTCGCAATGGTTTCCGTCTCACCTACGGGTTCGGATTCCTGTATGACAGGAATTACGCCCCGCGTAATAATGGCAACTAACATCCCGATTGCGGGATGAGTTGCTAAAGTAGTCAATCCAGACGCACGATGATCTTGCATCGGACCGGTACGGTCGGGTGCAAGATCATCGGCGTCTAATGAAACGACATATTTGCGTTTGGTTTTTGTGGTATAGTGATGTGCTAAATGTAGCCTAGGGCAGAGGCAGGGGGAGATGAGGTTGGCGTTGTTGAGTTCTGTTGTCTGACGGAGGATGTTGGTGCAAACCGCCGTTCAATCCATGCCATCGACTGTTCGGGTATCCTCCGAGGATGCGTCCGCGCCTGCGTGGATTGCTTGGCTTAAAGTCGTTTTAATTATCGTGGCGTTTGCATGGTTGTATTGGAACAATCTCACCCGATTGTGGGAGAAGACCAATTTCTTCACCGGCGACAAAAACTGGCTGCACGCGATGACGATTCCGCTGATCGGCATTTACTATTTATTGCTGCATCGCGATGAACTAAAAATTACGCCCGTCGTGCCTTTGTTGGGCGACCGATTCACCAAAAATCGGCTGATCTCGGTCCTGATCGCCTCCGCGATCGGCGCGTTGACGTGGGTTCTGGCGCCGTATGTTGTGCCTTCGATTGATTCGACGATTCAGATCTCGGCGATCGTTTCCAAGCTGGGTCTTGGGTTGCTGATCCTCGCGGGATTGGCGTTGCTGTTGGATTGGGGACTTGGCACGCTCGTGGGCGGTTTATTGCTCACGGCTTTCGGCATCTGGCCGGGACAAAATGACTTTGTGTGGGATGTGGGGATGATCGTTACGTTGTTCGGAATTGTGCTAACGATGTGCGGCTGGCAGGTGATGCGGATTGCGTGGTTTCCAATTGCATTCCTACTGTGTGCGTTGCCGTGGCCGCCTCTGGTGTATAGCCAGGTCGCGTTACCCCTGCAGAAAATCGCCGCAATGTCTTCGGTCGCGATGATGAACCTCATTGGTGTTGAAGCATCGCACGGCGGATCAAAAATCTTCATCGCCCAATACGATCCGGGTACCGGACGCCAACTCGCAGACCGCGCATTGAATGTCGCCGAAGCCTGTGCGGGATTGGTTTCGTTGATGACTTTCATTTCGATCTCGGCGGCGGTTGCGTTTTTGTCCAGCCGGGCGTTGTGGCAAAAACTTGTCATCACCGCGTCGGCGGTTCCGATCGCAATTTTCTGTAATGTCCTCCGCGTTGCAGGCGTTGGGTTATTGGACAAATACGCCGGGCGCGACTGGTCTGAGGGTTTTGCGCATCAATTCGCGGGCATGGTGCTGCTGTTACCGGCGTTTTTCCTGATTATGCTGGTCTGCTGGATTGTCGATCAGATGGTTATCGAAGAAGCCGACGATCCAACCACCCCCACGCCTGCTTCCAGCGAATCGGCGACACAAGCTGGAGGTGCGACATGAGCCAAACCGCAACTGCAATTTCCCGATCACGCCGAACCACCGCGTTTGTCGTCGTCGCAATGCTGCTGATCGTCTCTGCGATCGGTTTGAAAATGACCGTCGCGAAGATGCAGATCACCTTTCGCAAACTGCCAGTTGAATTATCATCGCCGCTGATCAGCATCCAGCCGATCCTTGGCCCGTGGGTTCAGGCGAGCGTTGATCGCACGATCAATCCTGATATCGAACACGAACTAGGCACGAAAGAATATGTTTTTCGCGATTACGTCGATACGCGTCTGTTGAAAGAAACCGATCGCGAAAAGTTCCAATCCGCTACATTGGATGAACGCGAAAAGATGATCCAAACCGGTGCGTTGCAAATCGAAAGTCCCGCAGCTTTCGTGCGGTTCGCGTTGACCTATTACACCGGATCCGCCGATACCGTGCCGCACGTTTCCGAGCGGTGTTTTGTCGCCGACGGTTGGAAGCCCGCAAGTTTTGAAATCGCGAATTGGCCGATCCTGCCAAGGGAAAAACCTGAAGCGCGTAATACGAATGTGCGTCTAATGAATTTTGAAGATCAGGTGGGCAGCCGATCTTACCGCCCGCGTCAGGTTTGCTATTTTTTCCAGGTCAATGGCACTTACGAGCAGGACCCGATCTTTGGCGTCCGCGCGAAATTACAGAATCTATTTGAACGTCATGCCTATTTTGCAAAAATTGAACTGGGCACGGGATTGTCAGAAGTCGCACAAGCCGGGCCCGTGATGCAGGATTTTTTAACCCACGCGATGCCTGAAATTGAACGGGTTTTGCCGGATTGGCAGAAGGTACTGAAGCAGGATAACAACGAATCGTCGAAGGTCGCGGTGGCAAACGCCGTCGCGAAATAAGCGAGTGAGGAATGGCCGGACATGGCACGGAAGAAACTGAATATCAAGTTTATTATCTTGTTGTGCGTTGCGGCGCTGGTCGTCGCCGGCGGCGTGGTGGGGCTGATCTACGGTAAGGATCTGTTCCGTCCCAGCATTGCCTCGCTCGAAAAACGCGGTGACGAAGCACTGGCGTCCGGCGATTATGATCAGGCGGCTGAATCATACGGGCGTGCTGCGTTCCGCGCTCGTACCGACATCCCATTGCAGATCAAGTTTGTCGATGCGTTTGAATACACCGTTCGCGGCGATCGCGACCAGATGAACAAACTGCGTCAGCACTACAGCACGATCTTCGCGACCGATCCGAACAACGTCGAAATCGTGCGCCGAATGCTTCGCGCCCAATTAAATGATGTCCGTGGCGCGCCGCAGTACCGACCGGCGCTGCGTGCGCTGAACGAGACCGCCGACCGCCTTCTGACATTGGTTCCGAATGATCGCGAGGCGTTGAAAGCCAAGATTGTCGCGGTGCTTGAACCGTACCAGCGGAACTTGGAAGTGTCGGCAGAAGAGGTGAGCAACGCACGTGAATCGGCTGAGAAACTGTACGAACAAGATCCCAGCGACGGCGAAATAGTTTTGATGAGCGTGCGGTTCCATCTTGAAGAAGCCAAAGACGCCGCCGCCCGTGGCGACGCGACCGCGACCGCCGAGGCGATGCAAAAAGCCAAGACGTTCATCGATCAGGCGATGGTGAAAACACCTGAGAACGCCGAGGCATTTTTCGCAGCGTTCAATGTGTATCGCGCGCTCGGATCGTTGAGTGTGAACCAGACTCAAGACCAGCGTCGTGCATTCTTAGAACAATCCAACAAGTTTTTGCAACGGGCCGATCAGCTTGCGAAACCCGAAGACTTCCCCACCGATGACGAGCGTTTTTTGAATATCCGCGCCTTTGCGATTCGCATGATCGAATTGCGCGATAATAAAGAGGCCGAAGCGCGGTATCGTCAGCTTGTTCAGGAGATGCCCAACAACCGTTGGCCAAGACTGTTGCTGTCGCAGTTCCTTGCGAAGATTCCGAATCGTCGCGCCGATGCCGCCGAGGTGCTTGAAGCACAGTGGCAACCGACCAAGCCGCTGCACGGTATGGAATCGATGCAGCAGGAGGGGTTGAAGATTCAGGAACAATTGCGGTTGTGCGCCATCTGGCTGGGATCGCTTGAAAACATCAGCAATTCTACTGAGCGCGAAGCCGTTTTGAGTAAAGTTGAAGCTCAGTACGCCCGTCTTGCTTCTATTCCGTCGCCGGGTGGGTCGCTGGTTCCGTGGTTGAGTCGCATTCAAGGCGGGATCGCGCTGGAACGCGGTCGCGTCAGCGAAGCGATCGAGCATTTCGATTCCGCGCTCAAACTTTTGCCCGCCGATGCGGCGGGGCAATCCGAATCCGAAATCCGCAATGAAGTGCTGATGGAGTACGCCAACGCTCATCTGCGGATCGGTCAAACCGGCAAGGCGCGTCCTGCGCTGCTGGAACTGATTACCCGCGATCCGATCAACATGATCGCCCGTGTCAAACTGGTGCAGGTGTTGCAATCCGAACGCAAGTTCGATGAATCGATTAAGCAGACAGAGGAATTGGCGAAATTCTTGGGCAAAGATCATCCCGCTGTACAGCAGTTGGATATTGCCAACTACGCCGGTCGTCAGGATGCTCTACGCGAAAAGTATGTCCAGTACCCCGAAACCACCCAGCAGCAGATGGCGATTAAGCTGGATGTCGCCGGGCGATTGGGTGATCTGAATGAGCAGGAGCGTCTGGCCCGTACGATGCTGAAGCTCGACCCGAAAAACGCGCAACTTGCGATGGCGTTATCGCAGATGTTGTTACGGCAGGATAAACGCGACGAAGCGATGCTGGTGATTGATGCCGCGTCAAAAGAATCGCCTAATAATGAACAACTCGCAGCGTTCCGCAAATCGCTGGCGGCTGAAACGCCTGAAGAACGCCGTCAATTGCTGGATCAACGAATCGACGACATTCAAGACCCCTATCAGCGGGAGTTGACCCGCGCCGAAGTCCAGCGATTGCAGGGCAAGGTGGACGAAGCCATCGCGTCGCTGCGAAAAGCCGAGACGATCGACCCGAAAAATTACCGTGCGATCGAAGCGCAATTCCAGTTGTTGCTGGCGCAGCGAAAGGTCGCCGAAGCCGATACAGCGTTGCAAAAACTTGCCTCCCTCAAGACCGATGAAGCCGATCTGGAAACCAAACGCGTGTTGCTGATGGTCGCCCGCGCCCAGGAATCAACTTCGCCAACCGATCGTACCCAACTCGTCAACGATGCGTTGCAAAAGGCGTCCACGGTGTCGCGAAAGTATCCCGAGCTTGCCCAGCCCGCATTGGTCTATGCCAATCTGCTTCAGGACACAGGCAGCTTTCCCGAAGCACTTGAACAGTATCAGCTGGTACTGGATAAACAGCCGAATAACGTTGAAGCAACCCGTGGCGTCGTCAACTGCATGATCGCGTTGAAGCGATATGATGAAGCCCGAAACATCCTGCAAGCCGCCCGCAATTACGCTCCGAATGATGAGGGGTTCCGTCAATTGGAATTGTCGTTGGAATTGGATCACGGCGATCCGGTGCGGGTCATCGACACGCTGACCAGTATGCGCGACAAGAACATCGACAGCCCGCAAGCCTGGGCGCAATTGGGTTACGCGTTAGAGCGTGTCTCGGCGTCCAAGGCTCAGAAAAATGACCAGACCGGCGCGCAAACTTTTAACGATCGTGCAGCCGCTCTCTGGGCGCAGGCGATGGAGAAGTTCCCCGCTGATTTGCGATTTGCTTCCGCGTATGCCGATGCCCAGCGTCGTGCGGGTAAAGCAACCGAATCCGAGGCTGCGATTGAAAAACTCGCAGCGTCGGCGGCATGGGTGGATAAGCCTGAAGTCATCGAATTGCTCGCGCTTCAGTACCAGCGATCGGGCAAACCCCAGCAGGCCGAGCAGGTGCTGCGGGATTTCCTGGCGCGAACCAAACCGATGCCCACCAGCACGTTGTTGAAGCTGGCGTTGCTGTATATCGATCAGCAACAACTCAAGGCGGCGCTTGAGGTATTGGATTTGAAGAAAGAAGACCCGGATGTTCGCCGAACCCGCATCGAACTGCTGATCATGGCCAACGATCTGGCTTCGGCGCGGAACGCAGTGGAAGAGGCGCTGGCGACCAAAACCACGCCGGAACTGAATCTACTCGCAGCGTTTATCGAATCGCGCGACGGGAACTGGGAAAAAGCCGACGGATTTCTGGCGTCGGTGTTGAAAGAGCGCCCCAATGATCCTGCGGCGTTGTTCTATCGCGCGCAGGTACGCTTGAATACCGTTCCGTCGAATGTGGACGGTGCCCGCGATGATCTCCAAAAAGTGCTCGTCAGCAATCCCGGCAACATTGAAGCCCGGCTTGCGATGGCGGATATCATGATCCGTCGCAATCAGTCCGACCAGGCCGTACGTCAACTGGAAGACGCATGGAAATACAATCCGTCTTCCAAGCCCGTGTTGATCAAACTGGTCGAAGCCTATCTTGCCGGCACCCAGCCGCGCCGGTTCGACGCGCAGAAAGCGATCGATCTGGCGAAGCAAAATGTGCCTCAATTCGCCTCCGATGCCGATGTGCTGCTGCTCGAAGCAAACGTCCAGCTTGCGATGAATCAAAACGCTAAAACCATCGCATTAGCGAAACAGGCATTGGCGGTCGCGCCGGATAATCAGGTGCTGCGTCAACGCTACTTTGAATTGATGGTCCGCGCCGGTGCGAATCGGGATGTCATCAAGGAATCTGAACCAATCCTGCAGCAGGATCGCGGGGCGTGGTGGCTGTACCGTTTGCGCGGGATGGCGTATCGACGGTTGGACCAAAAGACCGAGGCACTGGCGGAGTTTGATGCCGCGTTTAATCTCGTCGCGGCGGCGCAAAACGAACAGGCGATCGGATTGATGGCCAGAACCATCGCTCAGGAAATCGGCGTTTCCGAGGCGATCAAACGCGTCGAGCCTCTCGCCAAAACCGACATCAATGCCAAACTGTTGCTCGCCCTTCTTTACCAAAACGCCAACGACCCCCAAAGGTCGCTCGCGGAGCTGGAACGCGTGCAGACCGATAAAGATCGTCTGCGTCCAGATCAATTGCGGTCGCTACTGCAAAATCTGGGGGTCGTTTATCTACAGGTGACCCCGCCTCAGCCTGCAAAAGCAAAAGCCGCTTACGAAGAACTGCTAACGCTGATGCCCAAAGACATGCTCTTACTCAATAATCTCGCTTACGTGAACACGATCCCTGAAAGCGGCGGAACGATGCAAAAGGCGTTGGAATACAGCACCAAGGCGTACGAAATCAGCCAGACTATCTCATCGCTGGACCCGTCGGTTCCCTATGTGCTGGATACGCACGGATATATTCTGGTGCAGAGTAAGAAGTTGCTCGAAGGTCTGGATTTGCTTCGTCGTGCCGCAGAGCAGGCAAAATTTCCAGAAGTTTATCTCCATCTTGCTGAAGCCTACATGATGGACAACCAAATTGATCTTGCTCAGCGGTCTTTGGATGAAGCCAAGTCGATCATCGAAAGCCTGGAGAGCAAAAAGTTGCCGATCGACCCGACCATTCGGTCGCGGTACGAGCGTGTTTCGGCGGACATCGCCAAGATGGCGAAGTCTTCGACGGGTGCAGGGCAGTAAATATTAGCAATTTGTAAGGGTTGTATAATGTGTTTAGTTAACTTTAACTGTCTAATTCGCCCATCTTTACAGGATGTCACGGTGCGACAAGAATATTCCCATTTTTTGTTGTCAACCGGGCGATGAATGGTGTAGATTCATATGTGCGAACGATTGCGTTCTCGCATAAGTGGGTAGATTGATACGGAATTATTACTTTTCCCACGCATCGGGTTGTGATTGTTTGGACGTATAGCTTCATGGTGTTTTCCGGTAGGAGTTGAAAATGACGACGTTACCCACGACCTCTAGCATCCGACTGCCTCGTTCAGGCGGTCCGGGTGGACAGGTGCTGGCCATGCCATCAAGCCCAATGGGCGCGATGATGCCGCAGGCCGCACAACCAATGCTCACACCCGCCGACGCATGGCGTGTGATCCGCGGTAACTTCTGGATCATTCTTGCTGCCTGCGTCGTCGCCGGTATTATCGGTGGCGGGCTGTGGTACTGGCAATTAAAAACCAATCCTCGCTTCCAAGCCAAGGGCTGGGTCGAAGTATTGCCTCAGGTCCGTCAGGATCCCAGCAAGGGCACGCAAGTTATGATGAACGAGGGCATTTTCGATCTGAAGGTCGAACAGCGCACGCAAGCGGAAAAATTGCTAAACGAAGGTCTGTGGTCCGCCGTTCTGGACAGCAATCCCAAGATTCAGGAAACCGATTGGTATAAATCATTCAAGAAACTTGAAGGCGTGCAAACCGCTTCGATGCTCGCTAAAGAAGACCTGGCCGAATCGTTTAGCGTTCTCCCGCGTCCTGAATCGCGTTTGCTGCAAATTTCAATGATCACCGGCAACCCTGCCGACGCCCGCGACATCGTGCAGTTCATCGTCGATGCTCATATCAACAATCAACAGCAAGCCACCCGCGATCGCACCAGCAGCGAACTCGAAACCGCCAAGCAATGGAAAGAGCGCTACACGCGTGACATGAATCGCGTAAAAGATCGCATGTCTTCGCTGCAGGGTTCTCTGAACAGCGGCGGCAGCATGCTGAATCTGGGCAAGTTGAACGTCAAAGAAATGGAAATCGGCGCGTTGGTCAGCGCTCAGATGAAAGTCAGTCTCGAAGCCAATCAAGCCGCAGCACAACTCGCTGCGGTTGAACAGTTGATCCAAGCCGGAAACGATCCCGCGCAGGTCAATCAGATGGTACAACTGGATCCGACCGTCTCGCGTCTGCGAGCGATGGTCGATGAATACGACCTGATGCTTGAAAGTTCCATCAAGCTTCAGGGTCCGGAAAGCCGCTTCAGCCAGGAAATGACCGCCAAGCGCGACGCCGCCAAAGCCAAGCTCGCCGGCCGCGAAGCCGAAGCCCGCGCGACCTATCGCAATCAGTTGCTCGATTCAATGCGTTCTGCGGTGCAGTCTAACCGCGCCGAGTCTGAATCTTTAGTCCAGCAGATTGATTCCAAGCGAAACGAACTTGGCGAAATCAGCTCACAAATCTCCGAATACTTCAGCCTCAAAGACGAATACGACAGCTACAAAGTGCTCGAACGTGAAATGGGCGAACGTGTCGCATTGCTGCAAAACGCTTTGCGTCAGGAAACCTCAGGCATTCGCTGGTCGAACATGCCGGTTAAGCCCGATACGCGTAGCTCGCCGAAACTGGAAATCTATCTCCCCGTCGCAATCATGCTTGGCCTGGCGCTGAGCCTTGGTCTGGCGTTCCTGCGAGAATTGATGGACACCAGCGTCCGCTCGCCGCGCGATGTGTTGAAGGTCGGCCCGATGAATGTCCTGGGTATGATCGCCAGCGAAGGCGACGACCCGCAACTTGCCGGTGTGCCACTGCACCTGATCATTAGTCAGGCGCCGCACTCGATCATGGCAGAACAGTTCCGTCAGGTCCGCACGCGATTGCAGCACGCCGCATCGTTGGATACGACGCGAACCATTGTCGTTACCTCGGCGTCCCCCGGCGACGGCAAATCAACCGTTGCGTGTAATCTCGCTGCCGGTCTGGCGCTCAATGGGCGTCGAATCCTGCTCGTCGATGCCAACTTCCGTCGCCCTGACTTGCATCGGATGTTTAATCTGCCCAACGATGTCGGCTTCTCCGGCGTATTGGATTCCGTCTCGAATCTCGACTCCGCCGTTCAGAAAACCGATATCCCGAACTTGGAAATCCTCACCACCGGCCCCAAAGCCGCCAACCCGACGGAATTGCTTGAAAGCCAGCTTTTCAGCGATTTCATCGACCGTGCCCTCGAAGAATACGATCATATCATCTTCGATACAGGCCCGTTGTTGGTTGTCTCTGAAGCGGTGGCGCTTGCACCACGAGTCGATGGTGTCATCACCGTCGTCCGCGCCAAAAAGAACAGCCGCGGAATGCTCAGCCGCGTCCGCGACACGCTCAAGCAGATCAAGGCCGAAAACCTCGGTGTTGTTCTCAACGGCGTGCAAAACTGGGGCGGCGGTTACTACGGTCGAAACATCAAGACCTACTACGCCTACCAGAACGCCGAATAACCGATCCATCGCCCGGCTTGTCCGAGCGGCGGATCACCAAGTCCAACTCCAAACCCACGCTGATGAAGCGTGGGTTTTGGCGTTTGCACGAATGATTGGTGTCATGGAGTCCGCGTACAGATGTCGCTGCGAGGCCTGCCTCGCCCATTCCGATGCTCGGCGAAGGCGATCACGGTAGGCCTAAATGACAAAAATGGGCGACGCAGGCGTCGCAGCTACACCGTTCTCATCAACTCCAATCCGCATCAGGCATCGCAAAAACGTGCGATTGCCTCAACGTCCGACACATAAAAGACCAGCATTGGGAGTGACCCTTTATACGGATCGTGAGTGATGCTCGCGCCTGTAGCCGCGTCGCCTGCGTCGCCAATTCGATGATTATGAACGCAGAAATGGGCGACGCAGGCGTCGCACCTACAGGGTATTCGCCGGCGCGTAACTCACGCTGAAAACGTGTCAATCCGTGGCCAATCCGTGATAATCTGTGTCCCCTTTTAAGACACTCGATCACTCCTGCGGGATGCGCCGGCCGTGTGGGTCGAGTTGGCTGCGGGTTTCGACGGCGAGTTTGTTGCGCAAAACCTGATCGGTGACGTGTTCCAATCGCTCGGCGGTTGAGTGAACGTGATCTGCGGCGACGGTGGTGTGTTCGCTGAGATACTGTTCCCACAACCGATGCGATCGCACGAGCAGTTTGGCCGCATCGCGGCCGGTGTCGGTGAGCTGCATCGTGCGTTGATCGTCGCTGACAACCAGATTCTTGCGGATCAGTCGATGCACCGTTTTACCGATCGTATGTCCGCTGCGCCCGATGATTTGCATCAGAAGCTGCGGGGTCGCGATGCGATCGTCCTCTTCTGCGCGATAGATCACCCCCAGCACGTCTTCGCTGACGATGCGATGCGACAGTGATCGTCTTCGCCAGACGCGAGCGATCACGCCATGCTTTGGGGATAAGAGCATCACAATCGTAAAAATCACGCCGGTCGCCGACGCCATCATCCCCGCGGTTGTCGTCGAGTCATTCAATCCGACGAGTCGCGGCAAACCTGTCGCGCCGATATGTCCGAGGATCGCGGCAAAAAATGCGATCAACAGGCTTAATCCGATCATCACCGGCAATCGGTCGGTCAGCAGATACGCCGTGGCCGCCGGGACAATCAGCATCGCGATGACCAAGATCGGACCGACCGCTTCAAACGCCGCCACGGTCGTCAGCGCCGTCAGTGACATCAACAGGTAGTGCATGAACCGGGAGTTGATGCCCAGCGTCGTTGCCAGTTGTGGATCAAATGAGCTGATCTTTAACTCCTTATACAACAGCGTCACGATGCCAAGATTGATCGTCAGCACGGTCAGCAGTACGACAAACACGCGCGGGATATCATTTCTTCCAAACCAGGTCACCGTGTCGCCGATCACACTGGTTTCCAGCGTGCCGTTAAGCACGCAATCAACATCCAAATCGACCGCATCGGCGTAACGACTCAGAAGGATAATGCCCAGCGCGAACAGACTGGTGAAAACGATCCCCATCGACGCCCCCGCATCGACTTTGCCCTGGCCTCGCAACCACTCTGCCAGCCATGCGGTCAAAATGCCCGCGCAGGCCGCGCCGATAAACATCGGTAGACTGGCGCGCGATCCGGTGATCAGAAATGCCGTCACAATCCCCGGCAACAGCGCATGGCTGATCGCATCGCCCATCAACGATATTTTGCGTAAGACCAGAAAGTTCCCCAGCACAGCGCACGCCATCGCGCAGGCGGCGCCGGTAGCGACGATCCAGGTATCGAGAATGGTCCAGGTGAAGATCATCGTTTTGCTAGGATGCGACACTCGCCGTCGTGCGATTGTCTGAATCGAGATGTTCTCGTGCCTTGGCGCGACGGATCGCCCGGGCGACGACGCCGCGCTTCACGCCGAATATCAAACTGAAAACAAACACACCCGCTGCCACCAGCACAATAATCGCGCCGCTGGGCATGTCTTGCACAACCGCACTGATCAGCGCTCCGCACACCGCGCTAAACCCGCCGATCATCGCGGATAGCAATGCGGTCATACCCAGCCGATCCGTCCAGAACCGCGCCGCCGCCGGTGGGATGATTAGCAGCGCGATCACCAGAATCAATCCGACCGCTTGAAGTCCTACAACCGTTACAACCGTCATCAATCCCATCAGCACGATATCCATTGCTACGACCGATCGACCGATGCCGCGTGCAAAATGATCGTCAAAGCATAACAGTTTCAGTTCTTTATAAAGCACCAGCACAACCGCGGCTGATAGTGTGGCGATGATGCAGATTGTCCATGCGTCGCTGGCGATCATCGATGCGGTCTTGCCGTAGATAAAACTGTCAAGTCCCGCGGAATTGCTGGCAGGGAGTTTCTGGATCACACCCCGCAATGCCGTGCCGAATCCAAAGAACACGCTCAGCACGATTCCCATCGCAGCGTCTTCCTTGATGCGCGTTGAATGGCGAATTAATAACACGCAACCGATTCCCAATATGCCCGTCACCGTCGCGCCCGATAGCAAAACAGGCAATTGCTTGCCACCAGTGCCGAACGCGAGTTGAAAGATGATGAATGCAATGCAAATCCCCGGAAATGTAGCGTGCGATAGCGCATCCCCCATCAGCGCTCGCTTGCGTAACAGCATGAACGTTCCGACCAACCCGCAGGCGATACCGAGCGCCGCCACGCCGAACACGACGACGCGCGTGTTATAGTCTTGAAGAGTGATGGTTCGGATCAGATCGTGCATAAACTGGGGGTTAGGGCTTGGTGGGGAATGCGCACAAGCTTTTTGGCGTTAGCGATTCTCCTTTAGTTTCTCAGCGACTTCTTCGAGGAGGGAAAGTTTGCCGCCGTAGGTGGTGTGGAGATTCGCGGGGGTGAAGGTGGTTGCGGTTGGCCCATGCGCGATGATCCTGCCATTGATGAGAATGACGTGATCGAAATAGTCTGCCACCGTTTGCAAATCGTGATGAACGACCAGCGCGGTCTTGCCCGCATCGCGCAGGTCTTTGAGGATCTGCACGATCGCCGCCTCGGTCGACGCATCGACCGCAGCGAATGGTTCATCCATCAGATACAGATCGGCATCCTGCACGAGTGCGCGAGCGAGAAACACGCGTTGTTGTTGCCCGCCGGAGAGTTGGCTGATTTGCCGATGGGCAAACTCTGCGAGTCCGACGCGATCGAGTGCTTCAAACGCCTTTTTCTTGTGCGATGCCCGCACGGGTCTTAGCCATCCGATCCTGCCATACAAACCCATGGCTACGACATCGACGGCGCTGATCGGGAAATCCCAATCCACGCTCTCCCGCTGCGGCACATATCCAACCCGCGATCGCGTTTGTCGGTACGATTGCCCAAACACACGCACCTCACCGGCCAGCATCGGGACCAGTTCCAGCACCGCTTTGATGAGCGTCGATTTACCCGCACCGTTTGGCCCGACAATCCCGATCAGCTTGCCGGCAGGGATATCCAGATCTACATCCCACAACACCGGCTTGCGGTCATAAGCGACGGTCATGTCGTGGATCGACAGCGGCGCGTCAGGATCATGTTCATGGCCAACAGGGGTGGATGAGGATTTGAAAACGTCTAGGAGGGTCATGGGAGATGGTTATTTAGCGTTTGTTAGCATTGTCATTCGTCATTCGTCATTCGTGACTCGTGAAGTGAAAATGCAGAGCACACGCCGATTGCATTCTCACGAATCGCGAACCCCGATTTTTATTTCAATTTCCCTTGCCAGCCTTTCGGATCGACCTGGCCGCCTAGGGCGGTGACGACGATGGTGATGTTGTGGTCGATCATGCCAAGGTAAGTGCCTTCATAGTTGCCAGCCGGTCCCATCGCGTCGGAGAACAGCTCGCCGCCGATGGTGACTTGATGTTGACGTGATCGGGCCCCTTCGATGACGGCCTGCAGGTTTTTTGGCGCGACCGAGCTTTCGACGAATACCGCTTTGACTTTACGATCAACGAGCAGATCAACCAGGTGATTGATATCGCGGATGTTGGCTTCGGATTCGGTGGAGATGCCTTGCACGCCCATCACTTCGATGCCGTAAGCCCGGCCGAAATAGTTAAAGGCGTCGTGGCTGGTCACGAGCAGACGATGATCCTGCGGCACGGTCGCCATCACCTGTTTGCCCCAATCGAATAATTCCTGACACCGTTTGGCGTATGCGACGGCGTTGGCGCGGTAGAGTTCGGCGTTGGGCGGATCGTATGCCGCCAATTTTTCGGCGATAACCGGGGCGGTTTTTGCCCAGAGTGACGCATCCATCCAAACGTGCGGATCGTAAGCTGCGTGCGAACCTTCGGGGGTAATCAGCACCGCGTGATCGATGCCGTCCGTGGCGGCGTAAACGGGCTTGGATGCGCCGATTTTTATCAGCGTGTCGGCGAGTTTGCCTTCGAGCATCAGCCCGGAATAGAAAACGATATCCGCCTGTTGCAGCCTAACCACGTCGTCGCGGGTGGCTTTATAACCATGCGGATCAACGCCGGCATCCATCAGTTGGATGACTTTGGCGTGTTCGCCAGCAATTTCGCGCACGACATCCGCGACCATCCCGACCGTGCAAACGACCTGATAGGTCGCTTTTCCAGACGGATTGTGTGGCTCGGTCTCGCTGCCACATCCACCGATTATTATCGCGATGAGCGATGTGAACATCGCCCAGATTCCACCCATTTTTTGCATGACCATCTTGCTGCCTTGGTATAAATCTATCGACATTCCATCGATTTTGAATACAGTTTTCTATTAACTTTGAGTATACAGAGAATAACTTTGAGTTGTCAAACTCGACATATTGCAGATTTGTTTCCGGGGCTAATCCACCTTGGCTGATTTTTTTTAACGCAACATCTCCCTGCACGGCGTGGTACTACAAGACAAAGTTGTCTTTTAGTGTGGGCGCAAGCTTCACAGATGGTGCCATGGACGAATTGAATACCATGTTGGATCGTGACGAGTTATTCCAGCGGTGTCTGGGCGACACGGCTTTTACGCTGCAGATGCTCGCGGTTTTTTGTGATACCGCACCCAAAACGCTGGCGGCGTTAAAAGATGCTGCGGATGCGGGTGATCTAATCGCCGCCCAACGTCACGCGCACACGCTCAAGGGATCGGCCGCGAATCTGGCGATCGAAAAATTGCGTGTCCAGGCAGAGGAGATCGAAATGCTCGCCGGGCAAAAGGATCGATCGACGCTTCAGCAAGGGGTCAACGATCTGGAAATGTGCTTCACCCGGTCAATCGTCGCCGCCGAAAGCTACGCGAGCGCGCTGCGGGCACAATAGGGTTATTTCCAGTGAAAATCGGTGATAATTTCGACATCGGGGTGGAGGCTGCGATGTACCGGACAGGTGTGGGCGGCATTCATGAGCTTTTGTTTTTGCACCTCGTTCAAGACGACCGGGACATCAAACTGCACGGTTAATTTCGCGATCCGTCTTGGCGGGGTTGTGGTCATTTCCTTGAGTACTTTAACGCGGGCGCCCTCAAGATTGATCTCTTCGCGTTTTGCGATGATGCCCATGATTGTCAACATGCATGCACCCAGCGCGGTGGCGAGTAGATCAGTGGGGGAGAATGTTTCGCCTTTGCCTTGATTGTCGATCGGCGCATCGGTTTGAACGCTTTGCCCGCTTGGTGCATGAACGGCGTTGCAATGCAGTTGGCCTTCGTAGGCGATGTTGATTTCAACCATGGTGAACTCCTGATGCGAAATTAATCGTTAAAAGTTGCCTATTTTATCCTCATTAAAAATACATGACGCAAGAGGCGATTTATCTGGATTTTAATGGAACGCTTAGACTATACTGCATTCCAGTCGGCAAGGCGGAGACACGCCGACAAATGATTGTTCCGGGTTGATTATCGCGGGTTTGCGAGTTCTTTCAACCTGATGCCCATTCCCATGGGAAATTTTTTCACCGGCGCCATGCCGTTTTGTTTGATTGGAACCGCCGAGCACCCTCAATCTCATCACACCTGTCATGCTGCGGTACTCCGAAGCATCTACTTACAGTGCATATTGAGGCGGTTTTTGACTATCTAAGGAGACCCTTCGAGGTACCTTAGGGTGGCATTCGTTGGGTGGTCGGGTTATTCAGAGGACCCGATTGTGATTTCGGTTAGTTTGTCGCGGTTGCCGCGTCGTATGGATAGATCGTCCTCATAACGATGATCCGCATGCGTCGGATTGGCATGGGCATTAAACGGATTTGTCTGCCTTCCTCTAGTTTTTTATTTGTCTGTCGCGTGAACTTTATTTCATCTTTGGACGTAAATAAGCTTGCTAGTAGCACTCTGTTCGCTTTATACAGGTGTACCCTGATCGGTCCGGCCTCAAGATTAGGGATCGCCCACCCCGTGGCGGGTGGAAAATGTTGGAAGGGCGTGAGTTGACGACCTCACCTGAATTATCGTCATCTGCACGCAAAATTTTGTTCGCACCACTGTTGTTTGGAACTGTCAAACCCGCCGGTCTCGCTGGGTTTACATAGTTCAGAAGGACTCACCATGGATTCTGCACTCAATCGTAAAGCCCGATCCCTCTTCAAAACCCAACGCGCAAAAAGTTTGATGCAAAACGCATCGCGAAGCGTTGTCGAAACGCTCGAAGAGCGCAAACTGCTTGCGATCACCCTCACCGCAGGCGAGTTGCTGGTCGAAGGTAGCCTGAAAAAGAACAACGGTCTGGCAGTTGAACTC
>JBBQXB010000057.1:0-21896 GCA_038210015.1 Tepidisphaerales bacterium | reverse complement strand
CGACAACACGGAATCGGGTAACACCAAGCCAAAGACACCCCCGACGGGCAGATTTCTCACGACCCGGGAGAACAACTCGGCGGCCTTGTTGTTGTGAAAGATGCCCAGCCCGGGCTGCTTTTTGTAGTAGCGACGTTCACTTTCCGCGAAGTTCTCAAAGGGTGGGTTGGACAGGACGATCCTAGAGCGTCTGACCTGTTTTGCCAGATCGTTGCCGGCAAACATGTCTGAATCGATCAGGTCCCAGCCGTCAGGGTTGGGCACGTCGGCGAGCGTCAGCGACAGACGGCCGATTTCGCGGGCGAAGTCGTCCGTCTCGATCCCGTGGATGTGGGTGCGCAGGTATTTCTGCCGACCCTTCTCGTCAGTATCCAATGTGCTGAACTGCCGGAGGAAGCGTAGCGCCGCCACTAGGAACGGGCTGTGTCCACACCCCGGCTCAAGAACGTGGCGATCCTCGATTGGTATTTCATCGATCCACGGCGCGAGCTGCCACAGAATGTAGTCTACCAGCCAGGAAGGCGTACGGTGTGTGCCGAGTGCGTCACGAACCTCCTGAGTGACGAATGTGTTCTCGTAGATGTATGCGAGTGACTCCGTCGTGATGTTCACGAGTGATGGAAACTCGCTGGCCACTTTCGCTGCGGCCTCGATTGCAATGAAGTGCTTCCTTGATGCTAACGGCGGAGCGACTGCATTATAATGGCGTCCGACACGGTCGAAGACGTCGTTCGGGTCAGCGATGTTGATCCTCTTAAACGACGGCACAGCCTTGTCTTGAAGCATTCGCGCGGCAAGCAGCCAGAAGACAGACTGAAACACCCATTTTGCGCTCGCTTTGGAATGAGCTTCACCCGGCAATTGCCCGTGAATAGTTGCGATCAACGACTCGACTTGCCGCCCGAGCCACTCCCCGCTCCCTTGCTCCAGTAATGGCATCAGTGCCGCGTCGACGAACGTCAACTGGTGCGAAGGCTCAAACTTCGCCGTCGTCTTCGCCCGGTAAATGCGCTGAGGCGAAAATTGATCACTGTGCCGGGCGAAGAATTCCGGAACGTCGCGCGCTGGAATCGGCTCGATCAGTCTTGTCCCAAACGAATCATGTCCATACCACAGTAGCTCGCGACCAGTGCAGGCGAACAGCGTCGGTGCGCCAAGGTGGCGATACTGCAGCGCGAACGCGTCGTCGGGATTCTTTACGTCGATTGCCGCAAGACATGCCGACCGCGCGTCATGCGGGCGCTGTGAGAAGGCCGCCCACTTAACACTTCGCTGCTGGCCCGCGTCGGTGAAGACGCGGTCGCCATCGATCAACGACGAATCGTACCCGCACTGCGGCAGGTAGGCCCTGAGAGAATCAGCTGTTAAGGACGCAGAGGCGATGACGTACTCCGATGATGGCTTCCAAAAATAACCGACTCGCTTGGCGAAGTATACGCATTATCGACTAGGGGGAATGCTGATCATGAACTCTTAGAGCGACCACTCGTTCCACATCCAGACATCGGAAAACAGCCTGGCATAGACGGGATCGATGCGGAGGAATTGTTGGATCATCCGCTCGAAGCGGTCGCCGAGGTCGCGATTGGTTCGAGCGTCTTCACGGAATTGATCAAGTATTGTATGAAGCGTGACGTCTGTTTTTGTGCTCGCCATGTGTTCCCTTCTTCCGATGCCATGCCCCACTGTCATGTATCTTGCGTGGCAAAGTGTAACCATACACCGGCTGTGTGGATAGCGTGCTGGTGAAGGTTCTGCGGTGGCGTTGGTGAGAAACGCGCTGGCGAGGCAGAAAGTATCGTTGGCGCAGCTTCAAGTGACGTTGGCGCGGGTCGGAATAACGTTGGCGCAGGAGGGAGTAACGTTGGCGCGGGACGCAGGAACGTTGGCGCGGGACGGAGCAACGTTGGCGCAGAGCGGAATAACGTTGGCGCGGGACGGAGTAACGTTGGCGTGGGACGGAGCAACGTTGGCGCAGAGCGGAATAACGTTGGCGCGGGACGGAGGAACGATGGCGTGGGACGGAGGAACGATGGCGCAGAAACTTTCTGCGCCATCGTTGATCGGGGTGAAAAAGGCATCAACCGCGATTGCGGGGAATTGCGGGGGGATATTAGCGGACGGGGAGGGGGAAATGATGAATGGGGAATGAGGAATGGTGAATGAGGAATGGGGAGGCGGAGGGGATCGGGCGTGGCGGGTTAGCCGGTGGGGGTGAGGAGTTCGGGGGCGGGGGAATGGCTGCTGGCTTGGCCGAGGGGGGTGGGGGCGGCGGAGAGAATGTGGCCGGTCTCATCCCGCTCCAGCGTGACCAGACCCTGACGCTCCAGCTCAGTCAGCAGTTCGGGGACATCGCTGTGGCCGCAATTATTTAGGGTGGAATCCAGCACGTAAACGGGCATTTTTACAGGCGCATTCGGCGAACCGGCCCGGCAGAGAAGCTGAAGTACGTTTTGCAGTTGCATTGAACAAAATCCAGTTGAAAAATCCGCCGGAACCTTAGTCTAAGCGAACAAGGAAATAAATCGCTCTTCATTTTACGCAAGCGGGAATTTAACGGGTACCGATTCAAATTCATACATTAATATAAGATAACATTTTTGCAGCGCAGTATTTGGTGTTTTGTGGGGGTTCGGCCTGTCTTTTGTGCGGGTGGGGGAGGCGTTAAGGGGAATTAATGCGGGTTTGCGTTTGTGGGGGCTTATAATTGGTCGTGGGGGAGTGTGGCCTAACGCCCTTTGAAAGGAGCACGGCTCATGGGATTGATTCTACTGATTATCGTTGTGTTGTTGCTGGTCGGCGGTTTACCGTCGTGGGGATATAGCAAAAACTGGGGCTACGGCCCTAGCGGTGTGCTGGGCGTGATACTGATCGTGCTGATCATACTGGTCCTGATGGGACGGCTGCCGCACGGCTTCTAAGCCGGGACGAGCAGGCTTTTAACCGCAGATGACGCAGATGATGCAGATTAAATGCCAATAAAATCTGCGAAATCCGCGTCATCTGCGGTTCTTTTATCTGGGTCTCTGTGCGTATGCGGTCAATCCATTTTTAAGAATCCCACGATCCGCCAACTCGCAACTCGAATCTCGCAACTCGCAACTCGCAACTTGAATCTCGCAACTTCTTCACCCAACGGGCATAATATCGGCATGGCGAAGATATCACGCAAAGTCTGGATCACCTTTCCCTCCCGCAGCGAGGTCGAGCGGCCGATCATCTGGGAGATGAGCCGGGCGTTTCCCGATGTGATGTTCGATATCCGCCAAGCCAGCGTGCAGCGTGAGATCGGCATCATGGCGATGTTGCTCGAAGGCGAAGCCGATCAGGTAATCGGGGCGGTGAAGTTTTTGCGAGATGCGAAGATTCAGGTCGATCCGATCGAAAAAAGCATTATCGAAGGCTGAATCAATCACCCAGCCGGTTGCGGGGGCACGTCGATCCGGTCGTCGGTCCGGTCGTCGGTGATGCCCGATTTTTTCCATAGATAAAAGACGACCGGATAAACCAGCAATTCCATCAAAAAGCTGATTGCGATCCCGCCGATCAGCGGCGCGACCAGCCGCCGGGTGACGTCGGCGCCTGTTCCGCTGGCCCAGAGCAATGGTAAAAGCCCGATCATGTCGGTCGCGACGGTCATCGTTTTGGGACGAATCCGCTTCACCGCGCCGTGATGAATCGCCTTCAGCAGATCGGTACGCGTTTTCATGCGATCGGCTTTGACGGCCTTATCGTATTCGGTGTCGAGGTAGAGGAGCATGACCTGCCCGGTCTCGGCATCGATACCGAGCAGCGCGATGATGCCGACCATCACCGCGAGGCTGAAGTTGTAATCCAAAGCCCACAGAAACCAGAATGCACCGATCAGGCTGAATGGCACCGCCAGCACGATCACGCCGACGCGGAACCAACTGCCATTGCTGATGTAAAGCAGCAGTATGATCGCGATGCCGGTGATGACCAGCGCCCCGATCAATCGTGGGAGGGTTTTTTCCCAATACTCAAATTGGCCTGACCAGGCGATGTGGTAGCCGGGAGGGAGTTTTAACTCGCGGGCGATTTTCTCCTTCGCTTCGGAGACATATCCGCCCAGATCGCGCCCGGCGATATCGACAAACACAAACGCGGCACGCTGGGCATCTTCGCTGCGGATCATGGGCGGGCCGGGATTGATCTGGATGCTGGCGAGTTGCCCCAGCGGAATCTGCACGCCGCCTGGTGCGGACACCAGCACCCTGCGGATCGATTCAGGATCATCGCGCAACTCGCGGGCGTATCGGACATTGACCGGATATCGCGCAAGCCCTTCAACGGTGGTGGTGACATTCATGCCGCCGATCGCGGTTTGGATGACGTTTTGGATATCGCCGGTGGTAAGCCCGTAGCGTGCGGCTTCGGTGCGATTGATATCGATGTCAAGGTAATATCCGCCGGTCGTGCGCTCGGGATAGGCGCTAAGCGTTCCGGGAATGGTGCGGACGAGATTCGCTGATTGTTCGGCTAACTGGGACAGGACATTGAGATCAGGCCCCAGCACTTTGATCCCCACTGGTGTTTTGATTCCGGTGGATAACATCGCGATGCGATTCTCGATCGGGTAAGGCCAGGCATTGGCCATTCCGGGGAAGCTGACGGCGGTGTTGAGTCCGCCGTGGGCCGTGCCGTCGGCGTCAGTCCAACCGAATTTTAATTCCTCCATCGTGATCGGTCGCGACAACGGCAAAGCCCACGACAATGGCGCGCGAATCGCGCCCGGCCAATTGCTGAAAAACCGATCGACGGTGCGGGTGCGCCATTTTGCGCGGTCGGTTTCCAACTGCACGACCGTTTCGACCATCGACAACGGCGCAGGATCGGTGGCGGTTTCGGCGCGGCCGATCTTGCCGTGAACGGTTTTCACCTCGGGAAAGGTTTTGATTAGTTTGTCGGTCTGTTGCAGCAATTCTTTGGCTTTGGTGATCGAGACGCTCGGATCAACCGTTGGCATATAAAGCAGATCGCCTTCATCCAATGGCGGCATGAATTCGGTGCCGATTTTGCTGATCGGATAGATCGTGCTAAGGCCAAGCAGCACGACTGAGATCAACGTTATCGCGGGATGTCGCATGACAAACCAGAAGGCCGGTTCGTAGAGTCTTTGCGAAAGACGGTTGATGGGATTGCGATCTTCGGAGGGGATTTTGCCGCGAATCAGGTAGATCATCAGCACCGGCACGAGTGTGATGCCCAGAATCGCGCCGGCGGCGATCGCAAATGTTTTGGTATACGCCAGTGGCTTGAACAGTCGCCCGGATTGATCGGACAAGACGAAGATCGGCAAAAAGCTGACGGTGATGACCAGCAGCGAGAAAAACAGGCTTGGGCCGACTTCCTGTGCAGCGCGGAGGATGGTCTCATGCCGTGGGGCGTCGGGGTTTTCTTCAAGATGCTTGTGGGCATTTTCGATCATCACGATCGCTGAATCGACCATCACCCCGATCGCCAGCGCTAGTCCGCCAAGCGACATGATGTTGGCGTTGATTCCGAGGATGTTCATCACCAGGATCGACGCGAGCAACCCGATCGGCAGCACCAATATCGCGACCAGCGCGCTACGCATGTGCATCAGAAAAACGATGCAGATGAGGGCGGTGACGATCAGGCATTCGATCACCGCACGGCGCAGGGTATCGACGGATCGGTCGATCAACGCTGATCGGTCGTAAGTGGGTTTGATGAATACGCCGGGGGGCAGTCCGCGTTCGAGTTCTTTGAGCTTTGATTTGGCATTTTGGATGACCTTGAAGGCATTTTCGCCGAAACGTGCGACGATGATTCCACCGACGGCTTCGCCGCGTCCGTCGAGTTCGCCGATGCCGCGCCGCGCTTCGCCGCCGACGGTTACACTCGCGAGATCGGTAAGCAAAACCGGCGTACCGCGGTCATCGGTTTTGACGACAATTTTTTCAATGTCCGCGACACTTTGCAGATACCCGCGGCTGCGCACCATTAGCTCGTTCTCGGACTGTTCGATGACGCTGCCGCCGACATCGTTATTGGATCGCTGGACGGCTTCGGAGATCGTGCCGATCGACAGTCCGAACGCTTGCAGCCGCTGTGGATCGAGTGTGATCTGGTATTGTTTGACGAATCCGCCGATTGGCGCGACTTCGCTGACGCCTTCAACGCTGCTGAGTGGATATCGCAAATACCAATCCTGCAGCGATCGCAGTTGTGATAAATCCTGATTGGCCGATACGAGGGGTTTGCCGGTGAGGGGGCAAGTTCCGGGGTTTTCAAACGCGCGGGTGAGTTCAAGCGAATCGCGCTGGTCTAGCGGGGCGTCGGTTGGATTGGCGTACCACTTGTCGCGCTGCGAATCGTGCCAGATCCCTTCGGGATGCTCCGGCGAATACCATCCGGGGTACAAAACATACTGATAAACCCAGCCCAGCCCCGTCGCATCCGGTCCCAGTTTTGGCTGCACATCGGCCGGAAGCCGGTCGCGAGCGAAATTGAGATACTCCAGCACGCGCGATCGCGCCCAATAGATATCGGTCGAGTCGTCAAAAATGACATAGACAAAAGACAGCTCAAACATGCTGAACCCGCGCACGTCTTTTGCGCCCGGCACACTCAACAGCGCACTGGTCAATGGGTAGGTGACTTGATCATCCACGACCTGGGGGTTTTGTCCTGGATAATCGGTGACGACGATCACTTGAACATCCGACAGGTCGGGGATCGCGTCGAGTCGAATGTTAAAGCTCGCCCAGACGCCAAGTGCGGTCGCCAGTCCGCATATAAGCAGGACGAGAAATCGATGCCGAACGGATAATTCAATGATTTTTGCGATCATGGTTTTGTCTCGTGAGATCAGGTGCCCACAGCGGGGTTACTCAGCCGGTTCGATGACTGATTCAATTTCGCCGCAAGATTTCATTTCGGTGGCGTAATATGGATTTGCGATCGTTTCAGATGATTGCAGCCAGCGTGCGCCGCGATCGCCAAACGCCATCGGGCACTTCGCGACGTACAGCTTTCCTGCCATTTTTACAGACAATTGCGCGGATTTTGCCAGATCAATCATCGCATCACTTAGCGCCATGAATAACTCGCGTTGTTTGGCAAGGGGTTGATCCTTCATTGCTTCAGCGGCGGCTAAAACGGCATTGGCAAAGGGTTTGCCGGCATCGGGTGCGTGTTGGGCAGACATGCGGCTAGAAGCGATCAGCGGTGCGAGATCGACGGGCATCTCTTCTTTTTGTTTCTCGCCAAGACGTTTCTGGATCGAAAGATAGGCCGCGACGATTTCATCGGCGTGAGGGACTTCGATGTGTGTTGCTTGGGAAGCGGGTGCGGTTGTCGGTGTAGACGATGCTTTTTCATCCGCTACCAACAAGGCCTGACCATTTTGCTTGGCGATGGATTCGCGCAGGCGGCTTTCGGTATCGAGTAAAAATTGCCCAGAGGTGACGACCCGCTCGCCAAGTTCCAGTCCGTCCAACACCTGCACCCGTTCGCTGCCCGCAAGACCCAGTTTTAATGGGCGCATTTCGAAGCGGCCTTCACCGGTTGCGACAAAAGCGATCTGGCGAACGCCCGTATCAATCACTGCTTCGCGCGGGATTAGTTTGAGGGGTTGTCGGTCATCCGATGCGATTTCCACTTTTGCGTACATGCCTTGTCTCAGCGACATATCGTGATTGGGGATTTCGATGCGCACCATCGCGGTGCGCGTTTGGGCATCAATGTGCGGATGAATGAAAATGACCTTGCCCGTGTAGGTTTTTCCCGGATGGACGGCGACCGAAATGCTGGCAGCCGCGCCAAGCGTGACCAACGGGTAGTCGCGCTCGAACACCTGTGCGTCGATCCACATTTCGTGTCGATTCGCCAGCCGCATCACCAGATCGCCGGCTTTGACCGCCGAACCGTCATAAACCATCTTCGCGGTCAGGTGTCCGGTGATCGGTGCGAGGATCGGGATTGTCGCCGGAGCCTTGGTGAGTGTCACGAACGATGCGATCTGCTTTTCGGTCAGTCCGTACTGCGTCAGTTTTTGACGCGAAGAATCAAACAACGTCTGCGCCGTGCGATCGTCCGGCGATGTCGTAATCTGCCGATGGGCCGCGATGAGTTCATCAATCGCGACCATCAATTCAGGGCTGTAAAGATCAAACAGAGGCTGATTCTCGGTGATATCCATGCCATCGATATTGGCGTACAGTTTTTCGATCCAACCGCTGACACGCAGGTTGATATCCCGATGCGTCGGCTCGGGTTCATTCAGATACCCCACTGCGCGCACCGCTTGAGTGATCGGGCCTTCGGTGACAACTTCGGTGCGAATGCCCATGTTCTGGACCACCACCGGATCAATCGTCACAACGCCCGCAGCGTCGTGACTGGACTTCAGCGGGGTGAGTTCCATGTGGCAGATCGGACAGTTACCCGGATGATCC
Organism: Tepidisphaerales bacterium; assembly: GCA_038210015.1. Classification (GTDB taxonomy): domain Bacteria; phylum Planctomycetota; class Phycisphaerae; order Tepidisphaerales; family Tepidisphaeraceae; genus BPJO01. The sequence goes on along the minus strand of JBBQXB010000057.1, from coordinate 13,452 downwards.
TGAATCACCTGCGGGTGCATCGAGCAGGTCCACAGTTGCTTGGGTTTTGCTGGATCGACGGCAGCTGATTCGTGATCGTGACGTGCTGTCATCGGTCGGACATAAAAACCTGCTGCGAATGCTGCAACAGCGATCAGTAGTATGAGGATCGTTCGTGTCATGGCATCTCCTGAGTGGTGGGGGTAATTTGTATTGTTTCAAGGTCGGCGCCAGCGAGTCGTTCGATCTCTGCCAACTGTTGCTCGCGCATTGCACGGGCTTCGACGAGGGTAAGGCGCACATCCAAAAGCGTTCGTTGGGTGTCGATCAAATCGAGATACCCACTCGTGCCCGATGAATAACTTTGCCGAGAGACATCAATGGTCTGCTCGGCGAGTGGGACGACGGTTATGCTGAAGAAATCGATTTGTCGTTCGGCGTTGCGTAACGCGACAATCGCAGCGACATATTCGGCGGCGGTGTTTGAATGCGTCTGATCGCGCATCGCCTGCACCCGGCGTAGGTCGGCGCGTGATTCTTCGATCATCGCACGGATTTTAGGTAACTCGGTCGGCAACACGATTGCGGCACCGACGAATTGACTCACCGAACCGGTGAAGCCCGCCATCGGGTTGAAATCAGGCAGATACTGCATTTGCGCCCGCTCGATCGCATCGTGGCGGCCATCAATCTGTGACGCCAATGCGCGTAGCTCCGGATTATTATTAACACCCATCGCCAACAACGACGCATCGGAAACCGCGACGGGTCTTGGAACAATTTTCACATTGTCCAGCGGTGCGTCGCCGTCGCGCATCAGGATCGCATTTAATCGTGCTTGCTGTTGTCGAAGCTGCGACCGCATCGACGCCAAGCGATCTTCTGCGAGTCGAAGCTGCAAATCGGCGCGGAGCAAATCCTGTTGCGGTCCGCCGGCGCGGACTCGGCCGGTCGCGGTGTCCCTTACCATCTGCAGCAATTGCACATTCTGCTCCTGAATACGCACCTGCTCCCCGAGCAGCGCGAACTGATTCCACGCCACCAGTAGATCGCGTTGCAGTTTGAACTTCGCGGCGATGAATCTGTCCCCGGTCGCCTGTGCGTCGCGCCACGCGACTTTCGCATTTTGATACGTTTTGGTTGGCCAGGCGGTTGCGTCCATGAACCCTGCGCGGACCGTGGTGCGATCCCACGACTTCATCCGTCCGCCACCGAGCATGTAATCGAATCCGATTTCCACCGGTTGCGACGGATAAGAACCGGCTTGGTCGATTTTCGATACCGCCATCGCCCAATCAAAATATGCCGCTTCGAGATCGCCGTTGACGTGTAGCGCACGGTCCAGTGCGTCTTGCCAGGTAGGCGATGTTGGCAGATCAGGGATTTGACGATTATCGCGCAGCTGTGCGTAGGGGGCGCCGGCATCGGTCATCGCGCGGCGGGTTTGGTTGGCGGCATCGGGTTTCAGCACGCAGCCGGTCGCAAGTAGCGACAGACCGCAAATCAAAATCACTTTCATGGGAGAACTCCACGAATGACAAACGAAACAACCGCCCGCGCACAGAATGTCGCGCGGAGGAAAAACGTGTCAGCTGTGAGCTTCTAAATCACCAACATGCAATGCAAGGAAAGCAAATCAGGCGGGGAAGAATCAAGCAATCGAGGCGTGGGTTGCCACGATGCATGGAAAGCAGTGGCGATCGGATCAGGCAGCAAATAAAGCGGTAATGCCATAACCGCAACCGAAGTAGTGTGCGATTCTTTATCTCCGGGCACGATCTGCGTTGCGGTGCAATGCGAGCAGTTCGCGCCGTGTTTTTCACAGGGTTTCTGCGAATGATTCGACGGTGCAGATTTTTCGCAACACGCGTGCGGCGCTTGAACCTGCTGGACAGGTTTGGTCGGATTTGCAACGCACGGACACACAATCCGCGCGAATAGAATCCCGCTGAACGCAAGCATGAACATGGTCGTACGAAAAATCACTGCTGCGTGAGTATAGCAATGATCCGCTTAGGACGCACTGTGAAAAATATCAGCCGAGGGTTTTTAACACTGATAACCCTGATACGATGCGGAGCGTGCGGTTGATCCTTCCTATTTGCCTGTCAACTATTTCATTGGCTTTCGGGCAGACAAAACCTACCGATCTCTCGGCGGTTTCCCCGGCGATCAAAAGCAAGTACCTCCGCCCAGGCTGGCGATTGGTCGATGGCGGGTGGGTCAAGCCGCAGGCGAAGGTGGCGCTGACGGAATTGGTGCGCGTCGTCGATGAAGATGGCGTGCATCGGCTGATCGCCCAGCCAGCAACGCGGATCGAGCCAATGCTGAGAAACTGGCGTACCAGCGTGATCGAAATCGACGATAGCGATTACGCGTGGAAGCTGTCTTGCACAGGTCGCACATGGGACGAGCGGCGCGCCGATGGCACGCAGCACCTGCAACTGGTGGCCGCGACCGATGATGCGATGGCCGATTCATCGATTCGATTGACGAAGATCGATATCACCCCCCAACAAGCATCCGTGCAGGCGGCGGTGGTGGATGCGGATGGAAAGGCGCGGGCGATATTGCTGGTGCTATCTCAAAATGCGGTCGAATTGGCGATCGCGCCATTGGGGCAGGCGAAGACGGATCGCATTTTTCGCGCGCCCAGCGTGCGCGAAATGCTTCGCGATCATCCCGCTGACGCTAAGGCCTACCTCGTCCCGCTAATGCAACGATTGGCCGCCGATGCGTCGGTACTTCAACCGGCGGCGGGGGATGTGTATCGCGTGTTCGACGATTTAACGGTCGATCCGCTGGTGATGCAGACGGTCGCAAAGATCGTGCCCGACCTCTCGGACAGAGATGTGTCGGTGCGGAACCGGGCATCGAAAGAATTGTCGTCGTTGGGACGAACCGGGGTGCAGGCGGCGATGAAGATTGACCGTGCGAAACTTCCACCCGAGGCTCAGGATAGGATCGCGCAGTTCATCACCATGAACACGCATGACCCCCGCGACACTGGAAAACTGCTGGCCGATGACGATTTTCTAACCGACTGTCTCGCCGATCCCGATCCGAATGTGCGTAACCGCGCCGCATCGATTCTGGGTATCAAGATGCCCTGATAGTGATTACGCGCACGCATAAAGACGATTTTGCGTAGATTCTCGCTGGTCGTGAACGTTTTTGGGATTGTTTTTGCTCATTTGGCAACGTAAATCATGTCGGTCTGTAAGATAAATTACATGACTCGACCGCAACAACTGATCGTGCTTCTGATAGCGATTCTCATTCCGCTCAACTTATGTGTTGGGCAGCAGGCGAGATCGTCGAAGCTGTTGACTGATTTCAGCAACGATTTACCCGAATCAGGTTATCCGGATGCGACGGTGACGTTGCGGTTCATCGCAATCCGCGAGATTCCTAAGGTGGCCGCGCCTGGGGATGTGTTTGTGACCCTTGGTCGCACTGGCGGGAAATTGGCGCAAGCCGGAGGTTCGGCGGCGGCGGATTACAACCAGAAAAGTGACAACACCGTGTCAGTCGGCACGTTGGCGTTCGATGGTGACAAGCTCAAGGGAACGGTAAAAGTAAAGATCGGTCCCGATGCCCCTCGCCCGCGCGTGGTGGGTTTTCCAAACCCCGCAGATGAGTTTGAGATTGAGATCGACGCCATGGTCGATCCGTCCAAGGTGATCGATTATCAACCCGAAGCTACGCCTTTCATGCCTCCCTGGCGCAGCGACGAACCTCAAGCAGCAGGAAAACTGATCACCGGCACGTACGTCGCCAAACGGGGTACAATCGAGACCCGGGGGAAAATCCTCGGCGCGATTCAGGCGAACCCCACCGGCAACCGAATCGGCGGACGCGGGAACATCGATCTATCTCCCGATCCCGCCGGCGGTGCCAAAGTGCTGGCGAGGATGTCTCCAAAACGAGTGGGATCAAATCAGGCGATGGCGATCAAACCGCTGGGCACTTTGAATGTGACCGATTTCGACGCGGTGCGCGTGACCATCACAAGCGAGGCCCGGCGGGATGATGTATCTGTCATGCTCGCTCTCCAGACCGGCGGGCAGTGGCGAACAATCTCCAGTGCCGCGTTTCTACTTGGACGCGAAGCAACATTTGATGTGCCATTCGATGATTTTGGCCGTTTCGATCCGACGACACTGACGGCGGTCGGCATCGGTGTTGATAACCCGCACGGTGTGGGCGATGTGTCGTTTAGCGTTCGCAAGATTGAGCTGGTAAACCTGGGCTTGGCGCGTCGTCTGCCCAAGACCGACGTGACGATCACATTCGACCCAAACACTGTTGTGAGTCTCAACGCGACGACCGACGTGCCCAAGGGGTTGTTCGGCTTCCATGATGTCGGCGAGTCCCAGCCACGCGTAGCCAAACCCGGAGAAGAAGACCCATTCGACTATTTGAAGCGCATCAACCCGGGATATCTCCGGCCTCTAGTACATGTCGGGTTTAATGCAAAAGCCCTGACCGATGAACAAATCGCGAATCGAGCCGCGGAGAAATACGGAAAACCTGACGACCTTTTCACACGCCGGGCGCTCGCTGGCGATGCGATCGACAATGTGGTGATGACCCACACAAACGACCTGTGGAACCGCCCGGCTTGGATGGATGCGGGCATCGAAAAGTCTGCGGAGGGTGTACGGGCGTTTTATCGGGATCTCGCGAGTCGGGCGTGGCGTCCGGGCGACGATACGAATTATCTACGTCGATTTGAGGTTTGGAACGAGCCATTCATGTGGGCACGCCACACAAACATGGGCAAGCTGAATCCTGTGGGCAAGAAAGCGTGGGAAGACCCGACGCAGTTCGGATATCTGCCCGGCAGGATGAATGCCGACGCGTACGCGACATTTTTCCTCGCCGCGGTGGAAGGCGCCAAGAGCGCCAACCCGCATGTATTACTTGGCGGGCCGAGCACGGCGGAGTTCGGCGGGCAGGATTATGCGACTCTTTCCAATTTCGTCGGGCCAATCCTCGATCGCGTTCACGACAAGATCGACTTTCTGACCGAACACCACTACGGCGGCGACCCGCAAACCTTCGCGGCAAGCTACCAGGTCACCAAGGGATGGTGCGATGTGAAATACGACCGGCGAATCCCGATCTATAACACCGAATGCAATGACCTCGGTGCCTCGGCTGCGGGCAAGGCACGTTACAACATGCTCGACATCCTGACCTGCATTCGCCAGGTGCGAGACATCGCTCAAGGCCGTGCGGTACACGCGCTGTGGAATGGGTATCTCAACGACGAGGGCGAACTGCATTGCTTCGATCTGCTCGCGACACTCCGTGGCAAAGTGCTGGATGCCGCTAGTGGCGATGACGAAGTGACAGTGGTTGCGACTCAACCCCAAGTGGGTGAGGTTGTGGTGGTCGCGTTGAACCATGGATCGATTAACAAGCGACTGACGCTCCCGGTGCCTGAGGGATTTACGATCCGCGAAGTTAAAATGATGCTGGCCGACGCACCGGATAACGAGCTGCAACTGCGCGACACCGAAGGCCAGGCGATCCCCAAACCGGCGGCGGGTAAAACGACACTGACGACGATTGGCGATTTGCCGGCTGCGATCAATCTGCCGCGTGGCAGTGCCGTGCGCTGGACGCTGGTCAAGGCCGGGCACGTCGCATCAAGCAAACGTGAGATCGACGAGCACTTCACCGATGCGGTGCTGGCAAAGGTAAGCCCAAACGCACCTCTGGAATCGACGATCAAGTGGCGCGGCGACCACACTGGAACCAAGCAGGCATGGCTGCGTGTTGTCACCAGCGACGTGCATCGCGGCGAAGCAGTCGCGGTGATTGGCGGGAAGAATGTCGAATTGCCTTATTCATCAAGCAATGAGGGGGCGTCGCTGGTTCAAGACATCCCCATCGACGTCGGCGGTCTCGACGACCTGAAGGGGATCACATTCAAATGCAACGATCCTGGCAACTCCAACGGGTTTACAATCTGGTCGGCGTCGATCTGTCTCGAACGCTGATGTACCGGTCGATCATGTAGCGGGCTGGTGATCCATGGATGATTCCGCGCTCAATGGCGTTTTCAGACTGATTTGGGCGTTGGGCCAATTTCAATCATGAGTTTTTGTCGAAGCGCTTCCGTTTGTCGATCAAATCGGCATAATGCAACGTCCTAAACTTATCGAGGAGCGCGATGGGCCCGACTAACGTCGCCCTATACCAGTTGTATCAGGCCGAAACCCAGCTACGAGAGTCTCAACGACGACTCGAAGCGGTAACGAAAAATGTCCGTCTGCAGCGGCGCAAGGTCGATGACCTGACCGCCCGCCAGCAGACCAACACCAGCGAACTCAAATCCCAGCAAGCCAAAAACGGCGAGTTGGAATTAGAGATCAAATCCCGCGATGAAAAGGTCGAGCATTTGCGATCCCAGCAATCGCAGGCCCAGACCAATCGCGAATACCAGGCGTTTCTCGTCGAAATCAACACCCACAAGGTGGATAAAGGCAAGATCGAAGAAGAATCTTTGCAATTGCTCGAGCAGATCGAGAAATTGCAGGCCGAATCGCAATCCCTGGCGTCGCAGTTGACGGCCGAGAGCGCGAAGATGGTTGACCTGCAGGGATCGATCGATCAGCGCGTGCAGGAATTGACCGCCGAGGTCGATTCGTTGCGCCCTGCCCGGGATGAAGCGGCCTCTAAAGTGCCGGATCGGTATCGGGTGATCTTTGATCGTCTTGCCGAACGCTACGACGGCGAAGCGATGGAACCGATCGACAAACCCCATCCCAAGCGTGAAGAATACATCGCGATGATCTGTAACGTCGATCTGACGGTCGATGTTTACAACCGCCTGCACAGCCGCGATGAGCTGATTTTCTGCCCTTCATGTGGCCGTATTTTATATATCCCTGAAGACTTGGTGCCCGAAAAAGCGGTGCACAAGCCGAAGGAAAAGAAAGTGCGCAAGACTAAATCCGATCTTGCCGCCCCCGTGCCGCGTCAGTTGTTGGCGGCCAGCGTTGTATCGAGCGTGGATATCGAAGAAGATGACGAACAGATCGTCTCGATTCCCGAGCCAGCGGATGAACCCGCACCGATCGACTCACCGATCGACGCGCCGGCAGATGCATCGGTGACCCCGGTACAAGAAACCAAGTAGCGGTGTCGTGACGCATTTGCCTGCGATGACATTGGAAAATGCGTAGTTCGGCTTAGTGCCAGTTGAAGTGACATGCTCGATAAACCTACGGTCATCATCTACACCGACGGTGCGTGCGATCCCAATCCCGGCATTGGCGGCTGGGCGGCGATCTTAATCCATCCTGATACCGGCAAAAAAACTGAAATCTCTGGCGGGGAAAAAGAATCCACGAATAACCGCATGGAACTCACCGCCGTGATCGAAGCGTTGTCGCGGCTGAAATCGCCGTGCATCATCACGCTTGTTACCGATAGCGAATACGTCAAAAACGCCTTCACACAGAAATGGCTGGATGGATGGATCAAACGCGGGTGGAAAACTGCGGGACGCCAGCCGGTGAAGAATCAGGATTTATGGGAAAAACTGCTTGAATTGACCAAGCCGCATCACATCGAATGGAAATGGGTGCGAGGCCACGCCTTTGACGCGCACAACAACCGCTGCGATGAATTGGCGGTCCTGGCACGACGTAAAATCGCCGGAAAGTAAACATCTACGCATCGCGGTTCAGGCATTTGTCGTGTGGCGGTCGATTGCACCGGCGAGAATGCCCATCAGTCCCATTCCGAAGGTTTCACTGGCGCGGCTGCTGCCGTGTTGGGCGGTTTCACCACGCTTATTGCTCGGCGCGACACAGCCAAGCCAACCGTCGACGAACAGATGATCAGGCAGGCGATCCCAGCATCGTTCTGCAGCCGCGACCGCATCGTCACCCGCCAAACCCAGTTCGTTTGCATAAATCAGCGCCGCGGCAATGCCCGCCGAGCCTGCGGTATCGGGGGGCGGGCCGGGTTCGTCAAAAAAGTTATCCCACAAACCGTCTTCCCGTTGATATTGCATCGCCCACGCCACACGCTCAGCAATGTGTTTGGCTGTATCGGCCCAACGCGGGTCTGATCCGGCTAGTTGCAGGCATTTGATATTTCCCAGCAGATACCACGCGATGCCGCGCGTCCAGTTTCGGTAGGTGTGATGCGTACCGTGATAACGCAGATAGATATTGCCATCGACAAACAGTTTTTCACGCCGGTGTGAAAGTTCCCGCATCGCCAGATCGACCAGATCCGATTGCCCGCTGACGGTGGCGATCTGCATCAGCGTGTAGGCAACGGTGTAACAGCCTTCGCAGGTGGCATCGGTACTTTCGGATTTACGCAGGTAATCGGCGGTGATGTTGATGATCGGGTGCGACGGTCGGCAGCGGGTGATGCTCGCAACCGGAAGCGTCGCTTCGATGATCGAATAGGTATCGACGCACTGCTTTCCGAATCGATCCTGATACGTCAGATGCTGGTCATCGAGAAAATAGCCCAGCCAGCGATCGCGCGCGGCATTCCATCGCGCGGCATCGCCACACAGCGCAAGAGCATCGTAAGCCTCCAGCACGCAACCGCCCATCCAGCCAAACTCGGCGACGCAATCCTTTTCAAGTCGTTGATAAAAACGATCCAGACGATTTACATCCGTTCGATTGATCCAAACCGATGGCACGCTGTCAGGTAGATGCGAAGAATCGTCCAATGCCCAGAATGTTACATCGTCATCCAATGCGGCGACGGCGATATCACACACCCCCGCAGGAATCGTGACATGAAACCGCTGTGCGATGCTGCAATATCCGACATCTAGTAAATACGACCAGTCGCCCGATTGCAGCCGCAAGCGGCAGGGCTCACGTTTATCGAATGCCGACGCCAATACCAGTGTGGTATCGGTGGGTTGCGGCGTGAACGATATGTGCGTACCCGTGGTCAGCGGTATGCATTCCAATGAGGCTAACGCCTGCTGATTGTGCGGCGTCGCAGGCCAGGGTTGCGGCGTGATTAGATTGATGCGTATCCGATCCGGCGTCATGCGATTTATCGTAGCTTGGTGTCGCTGTTGCCGATACCGCGTAGCGCGAGTGTCAGCGCATCGACATTGCTGGCAAGACGTTTGGCTTCGTTGACGTCGATGATCTGCTTCTGGAACAACTCGACCAGATGCTGATCAAACGATTGGCTGCCCGCTTCTTTGTTGCCGACGCAGCCTTTGAGTTTGTCGAACTCGCCGTCGAGGATGTATTTCTGCACCAGCGGCGTTTTGGTCATGATTTCGATGACCGGCACGCGGCCTTTGTCGGTGCGCTTTTTTGCGAGACGTTGACAGACGATCGCGTTCAGATTCAGCGCCAACTGCTGCTGCATCAGGTCTTTTTGATTCGGATCAAACAGCGACACAATACGCTGCACCGCCATTGATGCGTTGGTCGCGTGGATCGTCGTGAAAACCAAGTGACCCGTATCGGCTGCGCGAAGTGCGGTCAGCAGCGAGAAGGTATCGCGAATTTCGCCGATCAAAAGCGTATCCGGGTCCTGACGCATCGCAGCCCGCAATGCGTACTCATAACTTTCAGTATCCGTGCCCACTTCAACCTGACTGACCAGCGACTTGATGTTCTCGTGCTGGTATTCGATCGGGTCTTCGATTGTGATGATTCGTTCGGATCGGGTCTTGTTAATCTTGCCGATGATCGCAGCCAGCGAGGTCGATTTACCCGAACCGGTCGTCCCTGCAACCACGACAATGCCGCGATGAAAATCGGCGAGGCTTTCGACAATTGGCGGCAGATTTAGGTCGGTAAAGTTGGGGATTTTGGTCACGATTCGCCGCATGACGATCGCGTATTTGGTGCGGCTGTGGAACATATTGACGCGGAAACGGGCCGATCCATCGGGCATGGCGTAGGCGCAGTCGGCGGCGCCTTTGTGTTCGAGATTGTGCAGCACTTCCTCTTTGCCGCCGGCAAGTTCTTTCACGAACTCGCCCATGTTTTCGTCGTTGATCGGCGCGCAATCCAGAAACCGCGCCCGGCCATCGACGCGGATCATCGGGATCGATCCGGCCTGCAGGTGCAAATCCGATCCGTTGACCTTGATCACCGTCTTGAGGAAATCGCGCAACTGAAGCGTGCGCTCTTCGACATGGATATGCGGCTGGGGTTCGTCGTAATCAATCGGCGGGGCGTTGTCTTTGAACTCAGCGACATTAGTGTGCGTAGACATCAGTTATTCCTCAATGGTTGTTTTGCGGGGTTGAAAAACGACGTTCAGATAAATCTTATTGAGTGGGACTTCGATATCGAGGCTGGGCAATTTTAGGACCGAATCCATGCCGCTAAAACTGGTGATCGTCCAGCGACCATCCTCGTGGCGCATGAATGTTTCGACCGAAGCCTCCCACTGCGATACCAGCACATATTCTTTCAACGTGGGCAGGGTGCGATAACCCTCAAATTTTTTGCCACGATCATAGAGTTCAGTGCTTTGGGATAAAATTTCAATGATGACGCTTGGATTGGTGATGGTTGTCTGATTGGGATCGTCAAGATCAAATTTAGGTGATCCGCAAAAAATAGTTACGTCAGGGTAGACGTACTTTCCTGCCGCGTTCAACCGGACTTTAATATTGCTATTCAGCGGCTGGCATGGCTTACCCATCAATCGCGTGCTTGTCTCGCGAGACAGATTAATTCCGATTTGGCTATGCACAAATGTCGAACCCGACATCGCGAGTATCTCGCCATTGTCGTATTCGTGTTTGTCGGTCGCCAATTCTTCCCGCGCAAGATATTCCTTGATGGAATATCGCTTAGGGGTTGTCGCGACGGCGGGACTCATGGACGCGATTATAGCCAGGTCGGAGCCATTTTGCCTACGATTTGCGCGTCAACTTTTGGCTGATTCAGATTTTGGCGCTCCGAATTTTCCGTATAAAACGCTTGTACCCAGTAGCACTCCGCCCAGCCCGATGAACGACAGGATTCGCCAGCCCGTTCCCGCACCGGACAGATCGATCAAAGTCACTTTCAGTAGCGTCAGTCCAAGCAGTGACAATGCGAAAATACGTAGCACGCGATTGTGCGAGCTGAAACCCAGGATCACAAACGCCACGCCACACACCGCCCAGAAAATACTCCAGCCTACCTGCCTCACGATCCACTCCGGGCCTGCCGTTTGCTGCCGGGCGTAGTGATCGAGTTCAACCGATCCGACCATCAGCAAAACGATCGCCGTGATGATGGTCAAAGCCGACCGAAGCTGCGATTTGGATGCGAGCGTTTGTGCAAAGAGTGTGAGTGTAATCACGATGCCACAGATGAATCGCCAATTCGCAAAGGCTGAGGCGGGATCGGCGACCGCTCTAGACAGTGGCTCGGCGATATCGACCGCCAGCCATTTGATCGCGGTTGCGATGATCGCGCCAAGTGCGACATACCCCAGCAATCGCAACCGCGGCGCGAGCGAAACGATCATGCAGCACCAGACGTACCCGATCAACAGTATCGTCCCCGCAACCGGCGCGAGCATTACCGATGAAACGACCAGTACGCTGGCGGCGGCGACTTGATTGATCGCGCCGAACTGCTCCAGCCTCTCTCGTACCGCCAGACGGAACGACATGATCGGCGTCGCCAGGATTTGCGCAATCAGGTGTCCGCTGACCGTCAGTACGATGCCCATGATCACGCGTGCTTCGATGTCGGTACCCAGAATGGTGAACCAGTCGCTTCGGCCCATTCGCGTAATTTGCCATCCGCTCCACGCCGCGACCGCCAGCGCCCAGACGCACGCCGCACCGATCAGGCTGATCGGTAATTTCATAAAGTGCCCGATCAATCCCAGCGACACCGCCAGCAGGACCCAGCCCCAGATGATGTTCGATCCATCCAGCAAAACCGGTACCGCCAGCACAATCAGCATAATCGCCTGTACGCGCAGACTCTGGCTGATCGCGGCGAAGACCGCATCGCGTGCTTTAAGGATAAATCCGAGAATTGCACATACGCCTGCGGTGCCCAGCACCCACATCCCGCGGACGACATGCGTGTTGTCGCGTTCGATCATCAGCATCCATATGACGAATGCCGCTGTGACCAAGACGGAAAAGATCACGCCCGCCGCCGGCGCCATCGTCGATCGGCCGAACGCGTGGGCGCGTGAAGTGGTGAGGATCAATTCCCCGTGGTACAGAACCGCAAAAAGGATCGCGAAGAGGGTGAGCGTCGTTACATGCAGACTTTCTGAATCCATCCCGAAAACCGTCGCGGGCATCCAGAACAGCAACGTCACCAAAGACACCGACCGCAACACCCACCACTTGCCCTTCGCCTGCCACCAGCACAGCGCCAATGCCATCAATTGCAATCCAAGCAGGTAGGATAAAAATCCCCCGACGTTTGGCTGCGCCGATGAGATGAGAATCGGCGCGATCGACCCGCCGACAATCGCCAGCACCGCGATCGATACCAGATCCGCCCGCGCCGCCAGCACCACGCCCGCAACCGCTGAGGCCAGCGACAATCCGATCGCGACATTTTGTGCGAATAATCCGTACCAGGCGTGTCCTGCATAGCTGGCGACAAACAACATCGCCACACCCGCGCCGTACAATCCCGCTGCCGCGGCGCTATTCACTCGACGAAATACCCACTCGCCCGCCCCGATCAGCGCAAATCCCGTTAGCGATAACGCCGCGAGTTTTAACGGATCGGGCAGATTGCCCAGCCAGCCCATGTCGTAGGCATACTTGAATCCCAACGCCGCACCGATCACCAGCACGACGGCCCCGATCCAACCCGCCCACTTCAAACCGATCGTCTGTTCCAGCGTCGGCTGCGACGCATCCGGCGCACGCGCTGCTTGATACGCAATCGGCTGACGCGGCGCGACCGCCTGCTGAACCGGTATGGGCGCGACTCGCGTAGGAATGACGGGTTTTACATCCGGCAGCGGCGGGGGCGTAGCAGGCGATTCCGCATGCGCAGCAACCGGCGATTGCGTATGCAATTGCAACTGTGATTCAATCGTCGCCAGCCGCCGCTCGATCTGCTCGACCCGGCGTAAAAGTGCTTCATCCATCGGCCTGCTCCCTACCCATAGCCTACCGTCAACACGCCCACGACGCACATAACGCGTGAATCGACATCATGTTGCAGAAGCCGCATAAGCCACCGCGTACCCAAAGATCACACATAACAAAGCCAGCCATAAATCGCACGAATCCCGCACGAATCACATCTTCAATTGAACCACCTGAATAGTCATGCTGATGTACCCCGGAGCATCTGCCTCCTATTTTCGTAGCACGGGCGTCCCCGCCCGTGGCCTGATTTCCATCTGCGAAATCAGTCCGTAGGGGCGGGGGGAGCCCCCGGGGCGGGGGAACCCAACCACCCCCGCCGCAGAAGCCGCCCCGGCAAAAAAGAGTCGGGTAGAGGGTGACGTCGCGAGGGTGGG
>JBBQXB010000056.1:0-22496 GCA_038210015.1 Tepidisphaerales bacterium | reverse complement strand
TAGAACGGATTGCTGATCGTCACCTCAAACTGGGGACTGCCGTTGACCCACTTGCCGGGCGGCAGACCTTCGTCGTCGCTGCGATCCTTCTCATCCTTCGGGCTGCCCACGAGGAACTTGCCCGCCGGGATCTGCACCAGTTTCAGCGTGACCTTGTCGCCGAGGTCGAGGACCAGTTCCTTGGGCTTGGCATCATTGGGCTTAGCAGTGCCGCCGGCGCCCGCAGGCTGCGCTTGTACCTCTGACCTATCGCCGCCAAGCGCGACCACCAACGTTCCAACCACCAGCAACGCCACGGCACAGGTCTTCATCATGTTCGGTTCTCCGGTTTGAGGCTCGTTTAAGCTCGGGCATAGTTTACCGTTGCGGATACCAGAGCGAAAGGGGATCGCGTGCCCCCGCGCCGCCCGGTTCCTTCCGCACCGCGAAAGCAACCGGTTCGGAATCCTCGCGCATAGATAAAGAAGCGTGGGGGCTGGCATCGTGCCGGCCCCGTCCGCCAGACGCACCACCTGCAGTAGCAGCAGCCTCCCCGTAAGACCTCGAACCTCGCTGCTGATGTAGTTAACAGCCGCGTCGGTTTGCGGGGATTCCTCTTCAAGCAAAGCCCGGGGAAATGATACGGGGACGCACATAGTTTTGACAATATCTGCGGGTTGGATATACTTTTGCACATGGCACGTCAAGCACGCGTTGCGCCCGGTGGGTTGGTTTATCATGTCATGAACCGCGCCACGGGGCGGATGAAAATGTTTCGGGACGACAAGGACTTCGCCGCGTTTGAGCGGACAATGTTGCAGGCGCACGAGCGGTTTCCGCTACGGATTTTGTCGTACTGCGTCATGCCCAACCACTGGCATTTTGTCGCTTGGCCGGAACGGGACGGAGATTTGACGGCCTTTTTTCGCTGGCTGACCAATACCCACGCGATCCGATGGCGGGTGTCGCACCGCACGGTGGGGTACGGACGTTTGTATCAGGGCCGGTTCAAGAGTTTTCCGATCGAGTGTGATGAACATCTGCTGACCGTCTGCCGGTACGTCGAGCGGAACCCGCTTGCCGCCGAACTGGTTCGCAAGGCCGAACGTTGGCGGTGGAGCAGCCTCTGGGCACGCAAACGCGGGGACGAGTCGTTGCGTTCGATGCTATGCGAATGGCCTGTACGTCTGCCTGCCGATTGGGTCAGAACGGTCAATGCGCCGTTGATGCCGAAGGAAATTGCCAAGCTTGAAACCAGCGAAACCCGCAGCCGCCCGTTCGGCAGCGATCAGTGGGTCGCGCACACCGTGAAAAAACTCGGCCTCAGCCACACCGTGCGCCCCCAAGGCCGACCGAGTAAGGCGATAACGTGAAAACGATGTGCGTCCCCGTATCATTTCCCATGACGGGTCGAAGTACCCATCCTTAAAGACCTGCGTGATACAACCGCTTAATTATCTAAAGCGTAGTCGTCAGGAACTGCGAGTTGCCTGAAGCGAGTTGCGAGAAAGATTATTAAAGCCGTCAGCGTAAGCTCGCGCGTCGATTCGCGGTGATAAGCCGTTAAATCCACGCTGGCTTACGCCCGCGACTTAGTTAGTGGTGCGCGTTAACCAAGCACCAAAGATTATTGGGAAGGCGAATAGTTTCCGCGATTGTTTGAACAATCTGGCTACTCTCCGTGTGGTCTGTGTTTCTGCAGTGATACTCTTTTTTCCTGTAATACGACCGATGCCTTTCATCGCAGCGGCTTTGTTATTGCTGGACAGGGCGTACAATCAGGCGGAACAGAAAGGATTGGATGACTAACCCGCCCGCATCGACTGGGCTGCAGGTACAGAGGCAGTTCGTTAACTTCGCGTGCTATCGGCTTGATCCGGCGTTTCGGCGGCTTGATCAGCGTGACAAAGAATCTGCGCGGAAGGAATTGATCGATACGCTGAACACTAAAATCGACGGATTGATCTGCCTGACCTACAGCGTCACCGGGTTGCGGCCTGATGTTGATTTCATCCTCTGGCGGATCGCGCTCACCGCCGAAGCCTTCCAACAGCAAACGAGGCTCATCAATAAAACTATGCTGGGCGGGTATTTGACGACATCGCAGAGTTTTTTGTCGATGACCAAACGCAGTATGTATATCGATAAAGTCGATCCGTTCCACACGGCTGAGAGTCGCACGCATATCATCCCAGGCAAGCGGAAGTATCTGTTCGTTTATCCCTTCGTCAAAACGAGGCCGTGGTATCTGCTGCCGATGGAAAAACGGCAGGAGTTTATGGACAACCACATTCGCGTGGGCAACAAATATCCATCGGTGAAGCTCAACACAACCTATTCGTTTGGGGTGGACGATCAGGATTTCGTCGTCGCGTTTGAAACCGATGAGCCTAAAGATTTTCTCGATCTGGTCATGGAGTTACGCGAGACCGAAGCCAGCCTGTACACCCAGCGGGACACGCCGATGTATACCGCGATTCAGATGCCGATCGAACAGGTGCTGGATCAGATGTTTTAGTGACGGTTGATTGGTCGGGGTGATGCGGAACCGGGCATGGCGTTACCAGCGAACATTCTCCAATCGTCCGAACGCGTGATGGATTATCACCGCGCCAGCCGGATTGAGGAATCAACCAAACCGATCGCAGCAGATTTGTCTGCGCGCCCGCCGACGGGGCATTTATTTGATTTCGTCCCCAAAACGCCGCTATCGAATCAGTTGCTGGATGTGGCAGCGCCGGTGTTGACTTTGTTGGAGCAGGGGCTGGAATCGATCCCTGAATCGATGCACATGCCGCCTCAGGATTTGCGGACGCTATCGACGTGGCTGCACTTGGCGGCGGGGCAACGGAAGCGGGTTGAGATGCCTTGGGGCCCGGCGATGGTACGAGCGATCCCATCTGCGGATATGGCGTATCCGGGTGAGATATACGTCGCGGCATTCTCGATCGGGGGTCTGCCAGCGGGGTTGCATCATTACAGCGTGAAGGAACACGCGCTGCGGCACCTGCGGGACGGGCCTGAGACGCTGGCTTTGCTAAGGCGGGGCAGACCCGATTTGAACTTTCTTGCGACAGTTCCGGGGGCGTTGCTGGTGTCGTCGGTCTATTGCCGATCGAGTTGGCTACAAGGCAAGCGCGGGTATCGACAGGCTGTGATCGATTGCGGGCATCTGGTCGAGTCGTTGCATGCCGTCGCGATGGGGCTTGGCATCAGTACAGTGACGCGATTGCGGATGACGGAAAGCTCGATGCGGGATTTGGTTGGGATATCAGAAGATACGGAGTATGCGCAGGCTGAAAGCGTGCAGGCGATGCTGGTGTGGGCGGACGGATCGACAACGCCATCGCAGTTACCTGCACCGGCAAATCTAAGCGGCATATCACCGATCCCCCGGCCATCATGCGAAGGGGTTTTGGGTTATGGATCGATCCTGGCGGTGCATAAAGAGGTCAGCGCGACTGGTATTGCGATCCGCGATGTGCGGCCTCCATTGACGGATCTGACACCGGTTCCCGCCAGCGTCCCGATGGCAAGATTACCCGTCAGCGGCGATGCCGGCGGCGGTAAATCATTGCGGCAGGTCATGTTGGATGCAGATTTTATTGAGGCGTTTCATCAGCGAGCGATGTCGCGCGGTCTGATCGTCCGGCTTGCCCGCTGTGCGTTTCGAGGCGGATCGTTTTTTCCGCTTAAACCCGAAGGACCGCACACCGCGTTGGTGCGTCCGTTCTGGGTGATGCAGGATGTGACCGGGCAAGACCCCGGAATCTGGTGGTATGATCCGGTGATCGACAAATGGGCCCAGCTCAACCACGGGCAGTACAAGCACGAAACCGGTGCGCTGACCAGACATCGCGAGGAGATGTTCGTTCATGCCTCTGCGATTTGCGTGCTGGTGGTTAATCTCAAAAAACTGCTAACGGATGGCGGACCTGATCTATATCGGCTGGCGTTGTTGGAAGCGGGAATCGCCGCCGAGCGGTTAAATCTAGCGGCGCGGTCGGCGGGGTATGGGTGCCGGATATTTGGGGACTTTTGTGATGAGCAATGGAAGAATTTCCTGGGACTCGGATCAACCGGATGGGACCCACTTGTCGTATGCGCTTTGGGTGGAATAGGCGGTTTGCCAGGACCGCAGGCGGCGCAATCGAGCGATTCGCTTGAATTTCGGGATTGATCCAAATCACGCCTAGACGTAGGCTTAGGCACATGACCGATAGCGTTTCCACCCTCGATGTTCCTCGATTGATTGCGCTCAGACACCGTTTGCACCAAATCCCCGAAATCGGGTACGAAGAATTCAAAACGGCTGAAGTGATTCGCGAAGAATTGGATCGGCTCAAGATCGGCTTCATCGACGGCATTCCTGACGCGCCAACCGCAACCATCGCGACGATTGGCGATCCGCATAAACCCTGCATCGCGCTGCGCGCGGATATCGATGCCTTGCCTATTGTTGAACGGACTGGGTTATCATATTCGTCGACGCACGATGGGATGATGCATGCCTGCGGGCATGACGGACACACGTCGGTGTTGCTTGGCGCTGCGGAAGTGTTACGACAGCAGGCGGATCAACTGCCGGTCTGCGTCAAATTGATTTTTCAGCCAGCAGAAGAAGGCGGCGGTGGTGCCGGGCGATTGGTGCGCGCCGGCGTGTTGGACGGCACGATTGGCCCGAAGGTGCGCGCGATATTTGGTTTGCACGGTTGGCCGGGCTTGCCAGTCGGGATTGTCTCTTCTAGAGCTGGTCCGGTACTGGCGGCGACGGATGGATTTGCCGTTAACTTTATCGGCAGCGGTTGTCACGGGGCATTTCCGCACTTGGGACACGACCCGATCGTGACGGCCGCAGAGGCGATCGTCAATTTGCAGCAATTTGTCAGTCGCGAGCTTGATCCGACCGAACCGGCGGTTGTCACCGTTGGCACGATCCATGCGGGCACTGCGACGAATATCATCCCCGATCAGGCACGCATCACCGGCACGGCACGCACGTTGTCGCCCGAGGCGCGGGATTTGGTAGCCAAGTCGATCCGGCGTCGATGCGAAATGATCGCCGCTGCGAACGAATGTCGCGTGGAGTTTGAATGGATCGAAGGCTATCCGCCAACGGTTAACGACGCTGCAATGGCCGATTATGTCGAAGAAATCGCCCGCAGCACGATCGGACGC
Organism: Tepidisphaerales bacterium; assembly: GCA_038210015.1. GTDB lineage: Bacteria > Planctomycetota > Phycisphaerae > Tepidisphaerales > Tepidisphaeraceae > BPJO01. The sequence continues at coordinate 17,339 of JBBQXB010000056.1, read as the reverse complement.
GATTGCTATTTCCCTGCGTCGCGACCTGCCATGGGCGGAGAAGATTTCGCATATTATCTCGAAGCGATTCCCGGCTGTTTCTTCTTGCTTGGCGTTTGCCCGCAAGGACGCACGACTTATCCGTCGTTACACAATGACCGCTTTGATTTCACCGATGCAGCATTGGGTGTAGGCGTGCGGATGTTCGTAAATCTTGTTAAACATTTTCGTGTTTAGCGCTGTGTAGATTGATCGTCAAGATACTGATTGAGACTGAAGGATTAACATGCCAGACTTTCCAATCATTGACATGGATATTCATCCGCGTGAATCGCGGCTTTGCCCACTTGAGCCGCATATACCTGAATATGCGCGCGAAGCGATCAAACAATACCTAGGAGGCCAGCCCGGCACGGGATACTCCAATCCGCGCGGTGGCGCCGACCGCAAGGACGCGGTGTGCCTCGATCCGAAGCAGGTCGCAATCGATCACCTTGATCCGATGAACATCGCCTATGCGGTCATCCAATCGCCGGGTATGCGGGTGTCGCTGACCAATCAAATTGACGTCGGCAGTGCGTTGGCGATCGCCTATAACGACTGGCAGATCGAGCATTGGTTGTCGGCGGATGAACGCTATCTCGGCTCGATCTGTGTCAATATGCGTGACCCCATCGCAGCGGTTCGCGAAATCAAACGATGTGCGCAGCATAAGAAGAACGTGCAACTGTGCATCTGCGGAGAAAGTGACGATCTTTATGGGCATCGTCGATATCACCCCATCTACGAAGCCGCGGCAGAACATGGGCTGGCGATTACGATCCATCCCGGCAACGAAGGTGCGTTGCATTCTTGTACGCCAGTCGGACGGGTCAGTAATTATTTCGAATGGCATACCTTAATACCCTTGACCTACCAGGCGCATCTGGTGAGTCTGATCGCTGAAGGGGTGTTTGAAAAGTTCCCGACGTTGAAGTTCGTGCTTTGCGAAGGCGGCATCGCGTGGCTGGTTCATACGATGTGGCGGATGGAAAAGAATTTCAAAGGGCTTCGATCCACCGTGCCTTGGCTGAAACGACTGCCCAGCGAATACATTTTCGATCATATCCGTCTTACCACCCAGCCGCTGGAAGAACCGCAGCGTGCTGAACATCTGCTGCAAATTTTTGACATGGTAAAGGCTGAAAAAACAGTCTGTTTCGCCACCGATTTCCCGCACTGGGATTTTGACCATCCCGATCGCGTTTTCCCCAAAGCGATGAGCGATCACATGCTCAGGCGAATCATGTACGAAAACAGTGCTGAATTGTTTGGATTGCCCTCGCTGACTGAAAAAATGGCGCAGATGCAGACGGCGGGGGTGTGAGATGGCGGATGAAAACGCGAATAAACCCACCGAACTTTCGCAACTGATCCCCACCGGTTACGGGCAGGAAGATCCCAGCATCTGTTACGCATTTAAGTTCATTGAAAACGCCCAGCCACCCAAAGCGCGATCGGGAAAACGCCTGACCGTTTGCCACCAGTCCGAACTGAATCCCGGCGATCGCCGCATCATTGCAGACGGCAAGCAGGGCATCGGTGTGTTTAATATAGATGGCAAGTTTTATGCAATTAAAAACGTCTGTCCGCACGCCGGTGCGGAGCTATGTCGCGGAACGATACACGCAACGCATAAACCCAGCGACGTCAGCCAGTTTGATGCGGGTTATCACGGAAGGATTTTGCGATGCCCGTGGCATGCGTGGGAGTTTGATATCGTGACCGGCAAGGGCTTGTACGACCGCAAAAGTCGTGTCGCAACCTACGTTGTCGAAGTGGATGATAAAGGCGATGTCGTAGTCGTTCTCTAACACTTCAGCGACCCGACCGATTCATTTGAGAATTACGCAATCACCGGAGGCAGAACGTGGACGCGAATGCGCATCACACGCTGCGGCTCGGCTTCGAGGATGACGTATTGCGTACCCTCGTGTTCAAACTGCGTGCCGGCTTGGGGAATGCGTCCCAGATGCGTGCTGACGAAACCGCCGAGTGTGTCATAGCCATCATTTTCGGGCAGGTGTGAACCGAGCAGCCGATTCAATTCATCGATATGAATTTTCGCATCAACCTCAGCGGTTGCATCGTCAATGCGCTTGAAGATCGCCGGTTCGATCGCTTCGTGTTCGTCGCTGATTTCTCCGACTAATTCCTCGAGTACGTCCTCGATAGTAATCAACCCGGCAGTACCGCCGTACTCGTCGAGGACGATCGCAATGTGGATTTTTTGGAGCCGGAAATCCTGGAGTAAATCACGCAGCGGTTTGGTTTCAGGCACGAAATAAGGCTGGCGCATCGCGCCGCGGATATTGAACGCCTGGGGCTTTTCACCGACATATCGCAACAGATCACGGGCGTACAGTACGCCGATGATGTGATCCAGCGATCCTTCGTACACGGGCATGCGTGAGTGGCCGGATTCTTCGATCAGCCCACGGATTTTTTCCAGCCCGCTATCGACCGCGAGTCCGACGATATCGGGTCGCGCCGTCATCGCCTGATCGACGGTGGCGTCGCCGAACTCGATCACCGACTCGATCATCTCACGCTCGGTCTCATCGACCGCACCGGTTTTTTCGCCTGCTTCCACCGCAGCAAGAATTTCCGATTGCATGTATTCTTCGGCTTTATCCTGAGCGTCTTCAGGATCGGCGTTGTAGGTTGCACGTTGTATGATGTGCTCTGCGGCGTGAAGTAATTTGATGAGCGGACGAAAAATCACCCGCAACGCGTGCAGCGGCTGAACCAACACCGCGACGATCGGTTCGCCTGCGTGTGTTGCCATCGCGTGCGGGATGATGACCGACGTGAAAAGCGTCACAATCGCCGTGGCACCAGCACCGACTGAATACTGCGTCCAGACCGGCCATCCCGAATCGCGCACCATGTCCAAGGCAAGCAGCAACACCGCTAGGTTCATCATCAGTCGCAACGATGACGACAGGTACGCAAGTTCGCTGGCGTGCTGAATGGTCGATTCAAGCCATTTCTCTTTGTTGCGAGACGTTAACGCCGATTCCAGCCGCGAGCGGGAATAATCGCGCAGGGTGTACGTCAGCACGGAGAAAATAGCCGACAAGATCAAAGCGATAAACGTGAGGAAGATGGCGATCGTAAGTGTCATAGAATCAGACTGATTGTTTCACTGCAAATACCGCACCAATACCCAGTTGCGTTAAAATATGATCCTCCGCCTGGTGCATTCGGCGGTAAGCGGCATCGGTTCTATCGTCGTAACCGGATAGATGCAATATGCCGTGAATCGCATAAAGCAAAAGTTCGTTCTCAATCTTATGCCCCAGATCCCTGCTGCGACGCCTAGCCTCGGGAACACAAAGAACGATTTCGCCGCTGATCATTTTCCCGGCGTCATCATGATCCAACTCAAATGTCAGCACATCCGTTGGACCTGCAATATTCAGAAACTGCAGATGCAACGCACTCATCTTCGCATCGTTCACCAAGGCAATGCTGATTTCCTGAGGCATATCGGGTATCAAAGCTACGACTTTGTGAAGCATTGATTCCAGAAAAACCACATATCGCATTCCGACCGAAGCGGCGATTATGATCGCGGGGCGCGCGGATAATGCCGTGGCCGGCTTTTTTTTGCGTTTGATCGGTTTTCGCACGGTCGATTGGCTCATGCGGTCTTTGCTGCGGTTTGCTCGGCGGATACGACTTGCGGCGTCGCGGCATTAGCGTGGGGTTTATCATTCGGATAGGCGATACGACCATGATAAAGCCCAAGCAGGCTTTTCACCAGCGATCGCTCGATCAGTTCCAACTCGCGCATTGTCAGGTCACTTTCATCGAATTGCCCATCCAACAGGCGTTTCATTGCCATGTCGTGCACGAGCGTTTCAATGCGGCTGGCATTCGGGTCTTCCATAGCGCGACACGCACTCTCGCAGCAGTCTGCAAGCATCACGATCGCGACTTCCTTGTTCCGTGGCTTGGGACCGGGATAACGATACTGATGTTCCTGAACTTCCTGTTCCAGCGGATCGGTGTAATCCTTATTTTTGCGGGCGCGATGATAGAAAAACTCCACCAATGTCGTGCCATGATGCTGCTGAATAAACGGCATGATGCTGGTCGGCAGATTATATTCCTTCGCCAGTTCGATGCCATCCTTCACATGTCCAATGATGATCAGCAGACTGACGCTCGGCGACAGGTTGATATGACGACTATCCCCGGGCTGGGACTGATTTTCAACGAAGTATTCAGCTTTGTTGATCTTGCCGACATCATGGTAATAGGCCGCGACGCGACACAAAAGTGAATTCGCGCCAATCGTTTCTGCAGCTTCTTCAGAAAGCGTGGCGACTTGCAGGCTATGGTTGTAGGTGCCGGGCGCTTCGAGTGCCAGGCGTCGTAAAAGCGGATGGGATGCATCGGCGAGTTCCAGCAACGTCATGCTCGTAGTAATGCGGAATACTCGTTCGATGAAAGGCAAAATGCCGAGCGTTAGAAAACCGACAGCCAGACCCGCAGCACCGGAGTAGATCGCGTTTTTGATGATGAAGGGCATAGGGTCCATCGTCAGCCAGCCGACCGCGACGGTCGCGCCCATCATCGCCATCGCAGATGCACCGCCGACCTCGACCAGTTTGCTGCGATTGCGGACATCTTCCAACAAATAACAGCAAGTTGTTACGCCGGTAATGACAATCAGGAAGAACTCCAGATTTTCACCCAATGCCAGCGTTGCCAGGATGCCATGAATCGCCGCGATGCCGATCGCGAACCGTTGGTCGTAGGCGATCGCGAGGATCATCGCGACCATGATCGTTGGTGCGATTCCAAAGACATACGACCGCATGCTCGCCAGACCCGTCAACTGTGCTAGAAGCAGCATCGAAACCAACAGCGCGACCAAACCCAACGCGCGGTTGTGATTTCGTACAACACGCGGCTGATAACGCGAGACATATCCACAGCCCACCAATGTCAGCACTAAAACGGTTGCTGCCAGTCCCAATCGTTGAAACCAGACCAGTCCGCCCAGGGACGTAAGATAGGCGTCATGCTCGGCTTTAAGTTTGATGAAGTCGGCGGCCTTGATTTCGCCTTTATTCACGACCGTCATATTCGCCCGCAACTCCGAATCGCCTTGCGATTCAGGCACATTCGACGACGCGCGATTCTGCGCCTCAGCCGTTGCGAGAGGATCGAGAAGGTAGTTTGGCGATAGTTTCGCGAGTGTAATCGCGACCACGCGCGGGAATAATTGCGTCGTGAAACTCTGCTGTGCAGGCCGCGATAGCTTCGCCTGCAATTCGTCTTTCATCTCCGGCGTGAATGTTTCTTCGACGCGTACCGCATCATGCCCGGGGACGCGGATCATCCGGTTACGCTCCTGCTCGCGATCTGTAGCGGGAATCACCACCAGCTTTTGCAGGCGAATTTGTTCCATGTAAGTCTCGACCGCATTCTTCCACGTGTTTCGCATGGAAGGCTCGAGAAATTCTTGCAACGCCAACACCGTCGCGCCATCCAGCAACCCGCGGTAAGGTTCGGCGAGTTGCTCAGGTCGCTGATCTTTAACAATGTCGGGCAAGTCGTTCAGCGTTTCAGCGACAAGTTTGAATGGATCGCTGTGGGAAGCTTTGTAAACGCGAGGTTCGATCTGTCGGGCGTTGATCCGGGCTTCGTTTAAGGAATCGGGATCGCTCCATTGAAAATCGACCCGCGCAACGATGTCGTGCGGCGCATATTGACCCACCCGCCAAGCCATCACGCTGGGGCGCAGCATCAGGATGGAAGTGGTGAGAACGACGAAACCCAGCGCGATCACAAGCGGGAGTTGATTCTCCGGCTTCGTCAGTCGTCCGAGCAGCGTGTCGTCTCGATCAGGCCTGTTCTTGCGAATCTCAGCCCGTCGCGATCCTACATGTCGAAACAGTCCCATATACGTCGGGGCTTTCTATAAAAAATCGCCGCGTTTCAAACGGCGGTTGATACGGTAGCTTGACCGATTTATCTGCGAATGCAAGTTTTCAACAGGTTATCACACCTTGAAAAACCTACGTGGGACTTCTGAATACCGGACACACTCACGAATGTCACCCTGCGAGCCTGTGAATTAATTCAAAAAACCTCCTAAAAAACATCATTATTCCTGAATAAACGGGGGTCAAAACAATTAATTCACAGGCTCTCAGCAGGACAAGGAAGAGGAGTGCGGGGTTGTTCAAAGGCACAATGCGCTTGTGCGTCGTATTCCGTGGATGCGCACCAACAAAAAAGCCCGCCGAGCAAGCTCGGCGGGCTTTGATATTTGCAGCTGCGAGGGGATTAGTAGTTCAACTTCAACAGTTGAGCCATCCGCACGTAGGCAACGTCGGTGAGGATTTGGTTTCGCGTATCGAGGAAACCTTGAACGACCGTGCCGAGGGTTGTGAAGTTACCATCATTGCCGACGATATTTTTCAGGATCGCGGTTGAGATGGCGTTACCCGAAGTTCCGCCGGAGGTGAAGCCGCGCGAAACGTATTCGCGACGCAACCAATCGGAGAAGCTGTTGACCGGGGTGTTGTTGCCGAAGGCACCGGGGTTGGTTTTGGCACCAACAAACACGTTGCCGTTGTTGGTCAACGCGGGAGCTACTTTGATCCCGCCGTAGGGGAACAAGCCGTCACCTGAGTTCAGCATCGCCAGAACCTGTTCGTTGATCTTGTTGACAAGACCCGTGCTGTTACCGACGAAGCTGCCATCGGTCTGCGACTGTTGGATGTAGACGTTGACTTGCACCGCGTTGGCGATGATTTCTTCGTCCTGCGAGTTTGGCGGAACGCCTTGGGGCGAAGCGCTGGCAGCGAGATCTTGGTGCATCGCTTCGTGGGCAAGAACCGCAGAAAGCGCCTTGAAGTCTTCACCTGCGAATGTCGGTCGAATCTTCAATGACAACCGACCGGAGGTTGTGCTGATTTTTGTTTCCCCAATCGGGGCGCTGGCGCTGATCGTGCCATCAAAGTCAATCAGTGTGTAGCGCGCCCCGGTGACATTGGTCTTACCGATGTAAGACGCAATCGCTGGTTCGCCGACGGTTCCATAAAGGGACGCCAACGCGGCACGCATGTTTGCCGACGGAATATAGGGAGCATTGTTCGGATCGTCGAACAGCGCCAATGCGGTCGCTTTGGTGCCGGCAGTGATCAGGCCTTTGTTGATCTTGGCAGTCAGGAAGGCATCCAAGTTTGCACGAACGGTCACAGCGTTAGGCGCGGTGCTGGCGGTTATTGTCGCCGGAGCGGAGGTGAATACGTCGTTGGTGAAGTAGCTCAGATCCGTCGGCGCCCAGTTGCGGTTGGACAAGGTAAAACGGGGTTTGTTCTGTCCTACGCCAAAGGTGATGGTCTTGTCAGCTGACGAACCATCATAAACAACCTGGTTGCCAGCGGTATCAGACACCGCGCCAGCGTAGATGAAAATACGGCTGCCCTTGCGGATTAGACGATCGGTGATGATCGTCAGCACACGCCCATCTGATGGGTCGCGGGTGATCGACATGCCGACTGTGACTTTGCGTTGCTGTCCGGCATTCGCGAGGTCTTCGGCGTAACCGAATGAACGCATCAGACTCGCGTCATCCAAGCGTACTGTCTTGGTGAACGCGATCGTGATGCGATTGCTGTTCAACGCCGTGCCGTCAACGTCCTGGCGCTTGGCGATCTTAAGCCCGATCAGGGGCAGTTGGATCGCGGCCATCAGGCGGCGCTCCTCAAGGTTTTCAAACGTTGCGCAGGCGGCGGTGGAAACAATTTGTTTGTTAGAACTCTTATTGGTTGATCCAAACAGTCGGCGAAGCATGGTGCGTGGTCCTTTCAAAAGTCAACGCGAGTGGACAGCTTTTATCACAACTAGGCGATAGTCAAATCCACCTGTCACCACCGTCGCCTGAACTTATTCTGCCTGCGAAAACAGACAGATGGCGAACTGGTAATACAGGAAAGGTAGTCTATTTATGACACCCTCGCAATAAGTATCGGTGCTTTCCAAAAATGACATGAAAATTCAAGTTTTGGGCACTTACCTGTTAAAGAACGACACCCAGTCCGGCCCATTACAAATAATCTTGCTTTTTCATGTAGGTTCATCTTGAAGCCTCTTTTTGATAACTCGTCGGGTACTGCTGTTGACGCCGGGGAAAGCCCCATATAATAGGAAAATGGCAAAAGCGAATAAGACAACCAAAAAAACGGCACCTGCAAAAGCCGACAACACCAATGTTAACGCCGGAGGGATCAACACCGACTTGGCGGCAAAGTCGGCGGCGGCGTTTCTGGTTAATCGGGTGAAGCAAAATCAGACATCGGCAAAACCCGAATCGTCGGATTTCAAAAAGTTGAAGGCCGGCATCCTCACCCCCAGTGGATCGGTTACGTCCTCGATCTTAGGTGGCATCCAATCAGGCAAACCGCAACAGAACACAGGGTATGGAAAGCAGGTCGGTCACAACCAGACCATCGGCGCTAACCACAGCCGCACCGGTGTGCCACGTCGTACCAGCGGAGGATGAAGTGGCATCGCAGTTGCAACCAGCACCCGTCCCCCGGCCAGAACGAGGGATCGGCCGATGGGTCAAAGACCCGTTTTGTGGGTTATCGCACGGATTCGGTGCAATCGCTTCGGTCGTAGGCCTCGTCCTGCTCTTGATTTATGCACGCCCCGATGCCTCGGCGATCGTCGGAATAAGTGTGTACGGCGTGTCAATGATTACGTTGTATGTGGCGAGTTGTCTCGTGCATTCGCTGCATTGTTCGGCGAGAACTGAAAATCGGTTGGAGCGTTTCGATTACGCCGCGATTTTTTTCCTCATCGCGGGAACTTATACGCCGATTTGTTTGAATACACTGCACGGTGCATGGGGTTGGTCGCTATTGGGAGTCGAATACGGACTCGCATTGCTCGGCGCGACGATGGTGCTATGGCGTGGTCCGCAGCGGATGTGGGTTTTACTGTACGTTCCAATGGGTTGGATGGTTCTGATCGCTGCCGCACCGCTTGTGTCGCGCATGGATACTTTATCCCTGCTGCTGCTACTGATTGGCGGAATGATTTATTCACTCGGCGCGGTCGTTTTCATCACGAATCGTCCACGACTCTGTCCTGGATTTTTCGGATCGCACGACCTTTGGCATCTAATGGTCTTGGCGGGCAGTGCGTGCCATTTCGTGACAATCACGCAATTAACGACATAAAATGACGCGGCGGATATACGTTAGGTGCTTCGTGACAAACCCGATGCCAACGCAGTGCGTACATCGGTGGCTTTACATTGACGGTGCGATAGTTTGCAAAACATTTCCGCACGGCTATAGTCTGCGGTCATCCCCTGCCGAGTGGTAGGAGATATAATGTCAGGTGAGGTGGATAGCATCATGGACGACAAAGAAACAGAAACAAAAGTCATCGAAATCGTCAGCGAACAAATGGGTGTGGACAAGGGTGAAATCACCCGTGACACGCACTTCATCAACGATCTGAACGCTGATTCACTCGATACCGTTGAATTGGTCATGGAATTCGAAGACGAATTCGAATTGTCCATCCCTGACGATGAGGCTGAAAAAATTCAGACCGTCGGTCAGGCGATCGACTACATCAATTCCCATTCAGGCAAGTAATTCTCAGCGGCAGGTAGTGCGCTTGCGGTAGGATTCTATTCCTGCGCAGAGCGGATTGTTTGCCCCGAGCTGCTGTCCAATGCTATGAAGCAACGCCGCGTAGTCATTACGGGTCTTGGTTTGGTCACGTCGCTGGGCGAAACGGTTGACGGAGTATGGGACGCATTGTGTGCCGGGAAAAGCGGCATCCATAACGTCACACGCTTCGATTTTTCCGATTTCCCCGTTCGATTCGGCGGTGAATGCTCGTCATTCAGCGTCGCGAATTATGGCGTCGATGTGAAAGAAGCCAAACGCCTCGACCGCTTTGCCCAGTTCGGGTTGGCGGCGTCGGTTTCGGCTGTGAAGGATTCGGGCATCGACTTCAAATCCGAAGACGGTCACCGCTGCGGCGTGCTGATCGGGTCGGGCATCGGCGGGATCGAAACACTTGAAGAACAATGTGGAATCCTCAACACCCGCGGCGTAAGCCGGGTTAGCCCGTTCACCGTCCCGCGTCTGATGGTTAACGCCGCCAGCGGAAACGTATCAATACTCTTCGGATTAAAGGGCCCAAACACCGCCGTCGCGACCGCCTGTGCGACTGGTTCTAATGCGATTGGCGATGCCGCTCGTTTGATCGAAAATGGACTTGCCGATGTGATGGTGGCGGGGGGATCAGAAGCGGCATTGTGTCGCGTCGGGATGGGGAGTTTTATCGCTGCCCGTGCGCTATCCACCCGTAATGAAGCCCCCGATCTCGCCAGCCGTCCGTGGGACAAAGACCGCGACGGTTTTGTCATGGGCGAAGGCGCGGGCGTTGTCGTTATCGAAGAATATGAACATGCCAAAAAACGCGGTGCCCGGATTTATGCGGAATTAGTTGGGTATGGCATGAGTGCCGACGCAAATCACATTACCGCCCCGTGTGCCGATGGCGCAGGTGCCGCAATGGCGATGCAACTGGCGTTAACCGATGCCGGCGTCAACCCCGATCAAGTTAACTACATCAACGCACACGGCACCAGCACAACCCTGGGCGATATCGCTGAAACCAAAGCCCTCAAACGCACATATGGTGATCATGCCAAGAAACTGATGATCAGCTCGACCAAATCCCAGCTCGGCCACCTGCTTGGCGCCAGCGGCGGGATCGAAGCGATCTTTACCACGCTGGCGGTCAGCAAGAATCTGATCCCGCCGACCATTAATCTCGATCACCCCGATGACGAATGCGACCTGGACTATGTGCCGAAGGTCGCACGGGAAGCAAAAGTCGATTACGCAATGAGCAATAGTTTTGGCTTTGGCGGGCATAACGCCAGCCTGCTGATCAAGAAGATTTGATTTTCATCCTTTCTGCCCCATCGGGCCGATAACAATGAGCAAAGGATTGCTCGAATGGCCGTTCTGCAAGCCAATCAACCCGCCTCGCACAGCAAATTTGCTGAAGTCCGTCGGATTCTGCGCCTGGAAGTCCCGATCATCGTCAAACTCGCCGAACGTAAATTCGCCTGCGCCGAAGTGCTGCGCATCCAGACCGGTTCTATTCTCGAGTTTTCCAAGTCCAGCGAAGAACCGCTGGAGCTGATGATCAACAACAAAACCATTGCGATCGGCGAAGCCGTCAAAGTCGGGGAAAACTTCGGTCTGAAAATCGTCCAAATCGGTGATGTCAAATCGATCATCAAATCGCTTGGCCACTGACACCTCCTTCGCAATTTGCCGATGTCAGGTCAGTAATTTTGTCGCAAGCGCCATCGCCTCTTCGTGACAGTCGATGCGATTTTCCAGCTGCGCATCGTAGACCTGCTCCAGCACCGATTTGAACGCCGGACCGGGTTGAAACCCCGCCTCAATCAGATTTGCGCCGGTCAAAAATGGCATCGGGGCGCAGTCGATATCAGCCAACGCGTCGAGGCGTGAATCGATCACCTCAATCCGTTCTCGTGCGACGCCGGTGGTATGGATCGCCGATAGCAATTGCCGCATCGACAGATAATGTGGATGCGCCACTGTTCGCTTCAGCATCGCCACCGGATGGTCGCGCGTGTTCAGTAGCGTGTGCGACAATTTGGCAATCGCGTGCATTTCGTCTGATTCTTCGTTGCTTAATTTGAGTGTATGCCTCGCCAACGACACGATTTTGCTAACTTCTGGCGGAGTTAGATTCCCCAAAATATCATGCGTTAAACCGCTGGCTTGCCAGCGCAGATCCACCATCGCGCAAAACAACGCAACAGGAAAAGAAATCTGTTTCGCCGACCCCTTAACCGGCAACGCCATCACTAGCGACCGCTCGACATTCAACGTCGGGATCGGTTCATGGATGCCCAGCGTGAACCCGATCAGCCCCAGCGACCACAATTCCGTGAAGGCGCGTTTTCGTGTATCCGCCACCAGCATGTCACGCAGCTCATCGGCGATTCTTTCCCCGCTGATGCGTGGCAGCAAATGGGCATCTCTGCGGACCGCTTCTGCCGTCGCGGGTTCGATCGTCAAATCAAACCGCGCCGCAAATCGCACCGCTCGCAGCATCCGCAGATGATCTTCGGCAAACCGCGCCTCAGCGTTGCCGATCGCGCGCAGCAGGCGTTTTTCAAGATCATCTCTGCCGCCAACAAAATCAATCACACTGCCTTCGATCGGATCAAAATACAATCCGTTGATCGTAAAATCACGACGCCGGGCGTCTTCCTCAGCCGTCGCGAAACGCACCGATTCGGGGTGTCTTCCATCTGTATAGTCGCCATCGGATCGGAACGTTGCGACTTCGATCACGCTGATTCGCGTGCGGACCAAAATGACGCCAAACGCCTGCCCGACCGCCTGAGTTTTTTTGAATAGTTCCCGCACTCGCGTAGGCGGGGCGTCGGTTGCGACATCAAAATCTTTCGGCTCGATCCCCAGCAGCATGTCCCGTACGCAACCGCCCGCCAGATACGCAACATGCCCTGCATCTCGCAGCATGCGCACCACCTCCTGGGCATCGTAAGGCGAAGATGGAGCGGGCGGAGTCATGTGATGATATTTACCACGAACGCGGCGAATTACATATCCGCCCCCACTTGCAGCGTATAAGGATGTTAGCCACCGATGGGGCACGGATGATCGCCGATGCAATGCGAATGCCACTGCTTTACCGGGACAAGAAAATTCACCAATAGAATGCGAATCGGCTTGCTTTATCGGTGTAAATCGGTGCCCCATCGGTGGCAAATATTCTTCAGAGGTTGAGATCACGGTCGCGAGATCAACTTCCACAATCGCGTCGAATTTCCGAGCATCGCTTCGAGGCAAAGCAGAACCAGTACGCATGCTATCAACGGCGACCATCGCGGGCTTGGCTGGGTTGCACCGGCGAGGCTGGTGCGGAAGTCTTCGATCGTATGGGCGACCATGACGCGTTCGCCGGGGATGACGCTGGGCACATCGCGGTAATTCAGAATCGCTTCACCTGCGGGCAGTTGCACATTCGATACGCCCACTGTCGCGCCAGCGGCATTGGTCCAGCGATACAAACCCGGTGCGGCCGCGCGATCGAATCGAAACTCGCGACTACCAGCGGCGCGTTCGATGACAAACGGCTCCCCGGTTGGAGTGGTGATCGTCAACTTGCTGTCGGCGGTCCACGTGATTTTAAGTGATTGGCCGAGTTCGACATTCTGTGCCGCAGACATCGATCCGTCGGGTAAGCAGCATCGCACGATCAACGGCAAAAAAATCGGGTGCGTGGCGAGTGTCGAAAACTGCGGATCGGGCAACGTCGCAAAGGTGTAAACGCGTCCGCCGCCGAGCGTGTGGCGATAGACTAAGCCGCGTGTCGGTCCGTCTGCAGTTGGTGCCGCGGCGACGAGGATCGACGCCTGCGGCGACGGGCTGAACGACACCAAGCGGCTGGTCGTCATCGCATTAAGCTGGAAACGTTCATCGAGTAACTCCTTCAGCAGCGTCCCCGCGATGGCAGGGGGTGAAGCGCGGTGCGTGCGATTGGCGGCGGGATCGACGAATGGATCGCCGGGCAATAACGGGCGGATCGCTTCGCGCTGGGCAGCGGGGAGTTTTTCCCACGCGTCCTGCAAACCGGGTCGCAACATCAGTACGATCGTCGCCCCACGATCTGCGGCATCGCGAAGCGATTGCGCCTGTTCGATCGAAGGCCAATTTGTGAGCAGCGCAACGACCGCAGCGTCGTTGTCGTCGATCGCCTTACCGGAACTGACTCGCAGCGGCCAAGCATCGGACCGGCCTTCACTTGGATCGAGCGCCAACGTGACGAAACGCTCGGCCTGCGTCGGCGTGCCATCCATCAACAGCTTGACGCGACGCTGGCGGGGCATTTGGATCGCGATCTGACGCGTGTTATCCCATGGTAAATCATCGTCACCATCCACCTTGGCGCGAATGACGATGAATGGTTCAGCGGGCAGTTTAAGCGGCAAACGAACTTCGGTCTCGCCTGTCGAATCGACCTGCACCACGCGTGGCGATGTGGTGCTGATGATGCGCTCGTCAACGGCGGCGACCTCCGCAGATACCGCGCGCGAGTCGCCGGTGCGACCCGTCACCCGCGCCACCGCGTCGATGCCGATGCCGGGGATCGGCTGATCCGGATCCATCGCAATCGCGGTGATGCCTGCCGATCGTGCCGTAGCGGGTTGCAGATCAAACACAACAAAATTGCCATCGTTCCACACATCCAGTGATCGTGGAAACTCTCGCGACTGCATATCGGTCAGCACGAACAGCCACTTGGTTTGCGCGTTCTGCGATTCAAGCGATCGCATCGCGGCGGCGATCCGATCGCGCAACGGCTGCGGACTGGCTTGCGGTGCAAGCGGCGTCCAGTTCGACATGCGCTCGCTGGCGGTGCGGAATACTTCGTTGGCCGGATCGGGCAAACTGGTATAGACCGACACCGTCGCGGTGTTCAACTCATTTTGCAGCAGATTGATGACGGTATCATTCGCGCGGTTGAGCAGGGTTTGCTGCTCTTGATTGAGCATCATCGAATAACTGGTATCGACAACGACCGCAGCGACTGTCGTGCCGCCTCCAAGCGATGCCGCCAACTGTCTGGCGGGTTGGGCTGCGATGAAGATCAACAGCAACACCATCAACACCCTGGCCGCCAGCAATAACCATTTCTGCAATCGTCTGCGTGCGGCGGTTTTTTGCATTGATGCCTGAATGAACCGCGTTGTGCTAAAGAGAACCACCGGCGATTTCTTACGAAACAGCAAGTGCAACACCACCGGCACCGCCGCCAGGGGCAGGGCAAATAACGCGCCGAGAAACAGGAAGGAAAAGTTCATTGGCGAATTTGAAACCGCAGGGGACTGCTTGCACCGACATCCATCACGTCACGATCTGGGCCGGGTCTGTTCAAAGATCAGATTATGAGCAAACACCTTTTCAAACCAGCCGCGCTTTTTGCGGGCGGCCCAGGTTTCCAACTCGATATCAACACTGCTGGTCAACCGGATCGTAATGTCTGATTCTCCGATCGAGCACTTCAAGCTCTGTATCGCGTTGGCGTGGCTGCGATCCAACCCGTCTGCGATTCGCAGCAACGCACTGCCGACGCGGACGATCTTACGATCGTGGGATTTCAAACTGCGATACAGCTTATGCTTCTTAGGATCCGCGACGGCTTTACGATGGAAGCGCGTGATCTTGGCGATCGTCGTGATCTCGTCTGTGGCGAAGTTTTTCAGATCGCCGTTGAGAATCAAATATTGGCTGTGCTTATGATGCGATTTGGGCGCGATATGCCACCCGATATCGTGCAGCAACGCACCGTACTCGATCAACTCCCTTTCCCGATCGCCCAGTCCGTGCAACGGCTTGAGATCATCGAACAGTTTCAGCGTCAGCTTCGCAACTTGCAGGCTATGCGATACGTTCCAGTTGCACCGCCGCGCCAGATCCAGCACCGACCGGCGTCGGGGATCGGGCACTTCGCGTCGGATCTTCATATCCGGGCTATGCCGCGCCAGATAATCCGCAAGGATCCCTTCCCGCAACGCCGCCGAGCAGATGCCCATCCGCTTCAGCTTCTGCATCTTCATAAACTCCACCACCAGCACCACACCGGCGATGATCTGATCTTTGCGCTGGTCGTCTAATCCGCGGATGCGGGCGCGTTCTTCGGTGGTGGTTTTGATCAACCGATGTTCCAGCTTCTCAAGCCGATCCAGATCAATCACATGGTCATCGCCGCCGCAAAGTTGTGAGATATTTTCCAGCGTGCCGCTTGTCCCGATGCAGGTGACGGGTTTCAGCGACTGGATTTTCGCCAGCAGCGGCGTCAGCACACCAACATAATGTGCGCGAAGTGCGTCTAGATCTTCCTTGTTGATCGGGTCCGATTTGACGAATTGCGCGGTGATCCGCGCCGCACCCAGCTTGCGGCTTTCCAGCAGTTTGGCTTCGCGGGAATCGCCCACGATAAACTCCACGCTGCCGCCGCCGATGTCGATGATGAGATGCGGCTTTTTGCCCAGATCCATCGCGCTGCGTACGCCTAAGTAGATCAGCCGTGCTTCTTCGCGTGCCGATACGACTTTCACGTACATCTTGAGTTGGCGTTTGATTCGTTCAATCAAATCGCCGCCGTTTTCGGCTTCGCGGATCGCGCTGGTCGCGACGGCGACGATCTTCTCCGCCTGCCGTTGGTTGGCCGCTTGTTTCATCCGCGCCAGCGACGCGATCGCGCGGTTCATCGCTTCTTCGGATAATTCCTTGGACGGGAAACTGATTCGCCCCAGCCCGACCATCTCCTTAACTCGCCACAACGTCGTGACCCCGCCGTCGCTGTCTGCCTGTGCGACGATCATATGTACGCTGTTCGACCCCACATCAATCGCCGCCAGCCGCAGCGAACCGGGGATCGTGGTTTGCGATAGGATGTTTGTCGGGCTTGCCATCAGCCAACAATGTACGCGCGGGATGCCGATTCACAACTCTTCACCGCCAGCCCATGCCAATCCATCAACATTGCGGTCGAGTTGTAAGCCTGAAACCAGAGTGATGAACCCGAGTGAGGAAACCCGAAATCCGAAAGCCTAATGACGAATGAATGTCCAATGCCCGATCCCAGAGGCGCTGCCGCAAACGGTGCGGAAAGTTTTGTTGGGTAAGGCTTCAGCCCACCATGATTGGCGTCGTCGGGGACGGCGGGCTGAAGCCGAATAGGACGGGATGAGATCCCGCCCTAAAAAGTTATGAGATGGTAGACAAGCCATGACGTGGCGACCTTGTGCATCCATGAACCGGCGTTGCTTACGAACGCGGCCATCCATAGCAGGCGAAATCGCGATGCGCAAGCGCGGCCAAGCCGCGTGCCCATGAGGGCGGTGTCGGACGAGGATCGGGCCATGATTCCGGCATGGGCGAAAGCATGCACAGGCACGGGCCGGGACCATCCCGGCCCGTGCGTTACTTTCGTATGTGACGTATCATTTGTACGTGACGCATCACTCGTGCGTGTGCCCACCCGGACCGTGTGGGTGTTCGCCAGCAGGTGCGGTCGTAGCACTAGGAGTCGTCGTCGGACCAGGTGACGCCGCCTTCGGCATAGGGTCATCGTGAGAGTGGCCATGATCGTCGCAACCGACGGCACCGGCGAAAGACATTGAGACGAAAAGCAAAGGAAGAATCAGTCGATGAAACATTTTCTGCACCTAATAGTAAGTGTTGTAA
>JBBQXB010000055.1:0-23345 GCA_038210015.1 Tepidisphaerales bacterium | reverse complement strand
CTTTGCCTACGGTTCAAACCTCAACATGAAGGATTTCGCAGAAAAGGGCTACAACCCTGAAACGTTGAAATTCGTTTGTACCGCCAAATTATTGGATCACCAAGTTGCGTTCACCCGGTACTCATCTGGTCGCAATGGCGGCGTTATGGATGTTCTTAAAAAATGCGGACATCACGTTCCGGGTGTGTTATTCGAGGTATCGGATTGGGATGCACTCGACGCCAAAGAAGGTGTCGCCAGTGGTTGCTACGAGCAGATCGACTGCACCGTCACGCTTGCGGATGGAACGCTGCGGGACGCTGTCACTTATGTCGTATGCGAAAAACAGCGCGAGGCTTTCGTCAAACCCAACCGGAAATACGTCGATGTGGTTTGCGATGGTCTAAAATCATTCAATCTCCCCACCCAGCACGTTGTGGATGCGGCAAAGAACGAACCGGATTCGAGCTTATGCGACGCCGTGTTTTTCTACGGGACACTCATGCGAGGCGAGCAACGCGTTTCAGCGGTGCAAAAGCATCAACCCACCTGCCAAATTCTTGCGGAATGCTATGGTAAACTCATCGAGCTGAATGATTATCCGGGAATGGTCATCAGTCATCCACAAGGCAAGCTGGTGAACGGTGAGTTTGTAAAGTTTAACGACATCGAGGCTGCGCTCAAAGAGTTAGACAGGATCGAGGGCTTTAATGGTTTTGGGAACAAAGATAACCTGTTTGATCGTGTGCTAGTTGAGGTGGGCGTGGGTGATAAGTCGCGAATGGCGTGGACATATGTGCCGACCTCACAGACTGCTTCGAGCGGCAAACCGATCTCGTCCAATTGTTGGCGACAAAATCGCGGCACTTGGGAATCAGTCACGCAAGCAATAGCACAGGCGCATCTCGATGGACAGGCATCATCGGTTCTCGCGAACATACGCGCGCAAAATTTCTACGGCGATACCATGAAGTTAGAAGGTGATGTCGTCGAATGTGTCGCATTGGCACTGCGTAGCGGAAAATTGAGGGAACGTGAACTTGCCCAGGCATCCGGACGGTGGGTGGTAAGGATAGATGGTATGGGGAAGCCGAACCCGTAACGGATTCTGAAGGCCGACTAAACGTTTGATCACCGGATGAGAAGAGAGATTAAAATGAAGAAAATAAAAGAAAGAAAAAGTATTGTTTTCAGCACGCCTTTAAAGGACAAGTCGGTGTCTTTTAAGGAACGAGATCGAAAAGTCCCTATTTACAAGGAACTTTTTGAAAGCATGAAAAATCTGACAAGCGGTGAAATGTTGCTTGTAGGTGTCCCCGAAGACGTATCGAGCAAGGTTTTCCAGACAAGGCTCACCGCTTCTCGAAGATACTTCAACATTCCCGCCGCTCCGGGATGTAAGTTTATTATCTCACAAACGGAAAATCCGTCCCAGCTTGCCGTTCGATGTGTACCTATTACGTAATTTCACTCAAGCAGGGTCAAGGGAAATCCTCGATCCTGCTTTTTATGGGTTGCTCCATATCGGTAAGCTGGACAGCCCTTGCTTTAATCTTCGCGGTGTTCTGGTGTGTTTTAGATCGGACGAGGAAATTGCCCGCATAGAGATCCCTTAAATGCTTGCGATCACTTGCGTTTTTCCGTGAGGACAATGCGTGAGTAGCGGACACTGGTCGCATCTGGGTTTCTGTGCCTTGCAGATTGCCCGGCCATGATAGATCAGCAGGTGCGACCAGACCGTCCAGTCATCTTGCGGAATAATCGGAATTAAATCCTGCTCAATTTTCACGGCGTCGGCGGGGTGTTTCGTCAATCCCAAACGGTTGGATAGCCGTGTGACGTGTGTGTCGACTGTCACGCCAATATTTTTTCCAAATGCGTTACCCAGCACGACGTTGGCGGTTTTTCTGCCGACGCCCGCCAGCTTTACCAGTTGTTCCATGGTGTCGGGGACAACGCCGTGGTGATGCTCGATCAATGAAGATGCCATCGAGCGGATCGACTTGGCTTTGTTGCGATAAAAGCCGGTCGATTGAATATCTTTTTCGAGTTCATCCTGATCAACCTGCGCGTAATCTTTGGCCGATCGGTATTTGCGAAACAGCGTTTTGGTGACGATATTTACCCGATCGTCCGTACACTGGGCCGACAGAATCGTCGCGACCAGCAATTCCAACGGCGACGAATGATCCAGCGAACATTTTGCGTTCGGATACAGCTTTTTAAGAATTGGTAAAATCGCCGAAACTCGCTGCTTTCGCAATTCGAGCGTTTTTCTCGTGATATTTGCCATGTTTAGTTGGATGCCACAAAAGTAATGGCAGTGGGTTGCATCGCGGCACTGAAAAGGATGGCTCCGAGCAATGCAAACAGCATATTGCGGACGACTGAGAATAATTCGGTGCTATATCGATCAAATGCGTCGAGTTCGACGTTGGCGATATCCGGGTCGTCGGCGTTGTCGAGATAGGTTTGGCGATGCTTCAGCACTTTTGGCCAAACGATTCGCCACCCATACAACAAAAATGCCAACGCCAATAGGTACAACGCGGTGACGAGGATCGGCACGAGCAGATTCACCCCCGTCCGATGGATCGTAAACCATTTACCAACCAGCGGTAACACCAACGCCAGTGCGCAAAACGCTTCAAGCCGAAACAACGTCGCCAGGATCGCCCCGATCACGTCACCCGCCAATAGCGTGCTGTGCTGTTTATCCAGATTAACAGACAACACGCGTGGCAACGTCGGGTCGGCATGTAAAATCACCCGCATGATGATCGGCGGAACAATCGCGCTGGTCAGCACGCATCCAAACCATGTTGCAAGCGACAACCAATATAGCGCATCAATCAATGGCGAAATCATCGCGACTGACATTAGACGACGACCCGGCGTCGGGCAAGCCACCGCACACAGCGTGCGCGAGCGAAGCTAAGATAGCCACCAATCACACGAATCAAACACGAATAAAAATCGTCGAATTCGCTCATTTTCACGTACATAATTGATTTTTTGGAGTTTATGAAGTAGCACTGGCGTCTCGCACGTGGGCTTTCAAATCTGCGTCATCTGTGAAATCTGCGGTTCCGCAGCCGCGGGTACCTGGTCCACTCGCCGTTAAATTGTGTGGGCATCCGATCCAATCGCGCTTGCTTAACCCTGTGCGAATGCTATATTGGCCGATTCTCTACAGTTTGAAGGATTTGGAGTATAGACCATGGCAGTGAAGTTGCGATTCAATAGAATGGGCCGTTCCCACCGGGCGTTTTTCCGCCTGAACGCGGTCGATTCGCGCTCGCCCCGCGACGGACGGGTGATCGAGCATCTGGGACATTATGATCCTTGCGAGAAGGACAAAGACAAGCAGTTCAAGGCCGACTTGGACCGCTGCAGGTACTGGCTTGATAAGGGCGCAGTACCGTCTGAAACCGTCTCCAGCCTCTTGAAAAAGAACGGCGTCGAGCACAAGCAGCTCAAGCTGCGCGGGCCCGGTAAGCCCAAGGCCAAACCCGCTGAAGCAGCCAAGGCCTAAGGCGTCTGAGTTGATAGTTATCAATTGATAGTTGATTGGGTTCGTCCGACTCCTATCAACCATCAACTCTGCAACTACTGACTCAACATGCCTTTGCGGATTGATATCCTTAGCCTCTTTCCAGAGATGTTTGATGCCGTCCTCGGCGTCAGCATCCCCAAACGGGCGGCGGCGAAAGGATTGGTGTCGTATCATCACACCAATATCCGCGATTTTTCAGTAGACAAGCACCGGTCGGTTGATGATCGACCTTTCGGTGGCGGGCCTGGGATGGTGATGATCTGCCAGACGATGTTCGATGCCGTCGAACACGCCGAAGCACAAGACCCGCGCCCCGCAACGCGAATTATCCTGACACCCCAAGGACGGGTGCTGGATCAGAAGTTAAGCGAAGAGTTGGCCTGTAAGGATCGGTTGTTGTTGATCGCGGGTCATTATGAAGGTTTTGACGAACGAATCGTCGAAGGCCTTTCGCCGATGGAAGTGAGCATCGGCGACTACGTCCTGTCCGGCGGCGAGCTGGCAGCGATGGTTTTGATCGACTCGATCGTGCGGATGATCCCGGGTGTGCTGGGGCACGAATCAGGATCGACCGATGAAAGTTTTGCCGACGGGCTATTGGAATACCCCCAGTACACCCGCCCGCGAGAGTTTCAGGGAATGGTAGTCCCTGAAATTTTGTTTTCAGGCGACCACGCAAAGATCGCGAAATGGCGTCTGGAACAACGCAAGTCGCAGACGTTGAAAAAACGTCCAGATTTGTGGGAACGATACGAAAAATTGGATTAACCGCGTCAACTTTGGCGTGATTTTCGACCGACCGGAGAACGACATGCGTAACAAATTGCTGGATATCGCCGAAGCATCAAGCCTGAAAGAAAAACAACTCGAAGTCGCCCAAGGCGACACCGTCGACGTGTATTGCAAGATCGTCGAAGGCGACAAGCAACGCACGCAGGTTTTCAATGGCACGGTGATCATGGTCAAAGGCCGCGGGACGAACAAGTCGTTCACCGTCCGCCGGATCGTCGCCAATGAAGGTGTCGAGCGTATTTTCCCGATCAACTCGCCGATGATTGAAAAGATCGTCGTCAAGCGTTCGGGTGAAACCCGCCGCGCCAAGCTGTTCTATCTGCGAGATCGCGTTGGTAAGTCCACGCGTCTGCAAGATAAAAAAGTCAAAAAGCCCGCCGACAAAGCTGAGACGCAAGAACCAGCACTCGCCGGCGCGTAGTTTTCAACTTGCATCGATAACCAGATAAACGCAGAATTGGACCACATGTTGGTCTGATCTGCGTTTATCTGCGTTTATTCGTCGCCTCGTTCTGCATAGACTCGATCCCATGTTCCAGTCGCTATTAAAAAAACTGCTCGGCGACAAAGCCCCCCAGCCGCACGATCCGCTCGGAGAGCGCGGTGAAAATGTGGCAGCGAAATATCTGACTTCGCTTGGGTACAAAATCCTCCAACGTAATTTCATGACCAAAGTCGGTGAGGTCGATATCGTCGCGCGGGATGGCAAGGTGTTGGTATTTGTCGAGGTCAAAACCCGCACCGAGTCCAACCCGCGGCCTGAAGATCAGGTCAATCTTGAAAAACAGCACCAGATCAGCAAGGCATCAAGTTTGTACCTAAGTCGTTTCGGTTATCCCCAGCCACCGGCGCGGTTTGATATTATCGCGATCGTCTGGCCTGATGGACGCGAGCCGCAAATTCAACATTATCAAAATGCTTTCGAGACGACGGTTTGATCGGCCGCTTAGGTGAGAAAAAACTACCACGGAGATACGGAGATACGGAGAGTTTTAACCGCAGATTTCGCACGTGACGCAGATGAAAAAATGCCCACGGGCGGGACGCCCGTGCTACGAAATAGAAGCGATTGTGGCTTAGTTTGCTTCACGTGAAAAATTTTGCGATTCTGATTCGTGCTTCATTCGTGCGATTCGTGGCTGTCTTTCTTTCTTCTCGCTGTGCTCTCTGTGGCGGCCTTCATTTTCGCACGCACCTGACAACACTATGATCGACTCACATTGCCATCTCACCGACCCGCGATTATTCGAGCAACTCGATCTCGTGTTGAATCGCGCACTACTCGCAGGGATCAGCCAGATCGTCACGATCGGGACCGATCCTCAGGACGCTGCCGACGCGATAGCGGTGTGTGAGAAAAAAACGATGGTGAAATGCGCGATCGGCATCCATCCGAACGAATCGGGTAACTTTGATGTCGATGCGGTCGATCGCATTCGCGAATTGGCTGGCCACCCATCGGTGGTGGCGATCGGGGAAATGGGGCTGGATTATTTCTGGGATAAAGTCGAACCGTCCCGGCAAAAGCGGGTGTTTGAAGCGCAACTCGATTTGGCTACCGATTTATCCAAGCCGGTCGTGATCCATTCAAGAAATGCGATTGCCGATACGCTGGAAGTGCTGCGCAATTATTCCTCGCTGCGATGCGTTTTTCATTGCTTTACCGGATCAGTTGCCGAGGCGGCTGACATTATCTCAGCCGGGCATTATCTGGGCTTCACCGGGCCGATTACGTTCAAGAAAAATGACCTGCTACGCGAAGCGGTGCGACAAACGCCAAACGACCGGATTCTGGTCGAAACCGACGGCCCGTATCTGTCACCCGAACCGGTGCGGAATAAAAAAATCTGCGAACCAGCGTTCGTTCAATACACACTCGCGACGGTGGCAACCGTCAAAGAAATGACACTCGCCCAGGCCGACGCAATGACGACCGCCAACACGCAGCAATTTTATAACCTGTCGATCTAAACAGGCGAACAATGGTTGCGGCACTCACGGTCTGCGAGGAATTCACGTCCGTGGCGTTTCCCTCACCGGGCGCGTTCCACGACAAAATCCGCCATCGAAAGCAGCATTTGCTTGGTTTCGCTTTCGGGCAGGTCGGCCAGCGACTGTTTTGCGCGCTGGACAAGTCGCCGGGCGCGCTCTTGTGCGTATTGAATTGAATCGCTTGGCACGATCAGGTTGCGGATGCGCTCGATCGCGTTGTGCTCACCCAACAGCGAGCGACAAAGATCCTGATGTTCGTGCGGTGCGTGCTGCAAGAAATGGATCACCGGCAAGGTGAGTTTGCGTTTCTCAACGTCGATACCCAGCGTCTTGCCCACTTCGCGTTGGTCGCCGATCAGATCGAGAATGTCGTCTTGAATCTGGAACGCAATGCCGAGGCTCAACCCATATTTTTCGAGCTTGCGGGCTGTATTTTCATCCGCACCGGCGAACCGCGCACCCAGAAAGCAACTTGCGGCGATCAGACTGGCGGTTTTGCGGCTGACGATCGTGACGTAGGTTTCTTCATCCAGATCGAGATTATCGCGATTGCTGAGCTGCAGCAGTTCGCCTTCGCAAACCTGATTGGTGGTTCGCGCGATCACGCGGGCAGCGGATTGGTCGTTCAGGCTTGAGCAAAGGTGATAGGAATGGCTAATCAAATAGTCGCCGAGCATGACGGCGGCTTCGTTGCCTTTGAGATGGTTGATGGTTGCGCCCCGGCGGCGCATGTCGGCTTCATCAAGCACATCGTCGTGAACGAGTGTCGCCATGTGGACCATTTCAACGACGGTCGCGATGGTGATGTGCGCAGGGGTGAGTTCGCCGATTGCCTTGCCGCAGAGAAAGACGAGGGTCGGGCGTAGCATCTTGCCGCGAAATCGCGCGATGTGCTTGGTCAGAATATTGACGCAAGGCAAATCGGATCGCAGTTCGACATCAAACAGTTCGTTAACCGCCTGCATCTCGGCAGCTATTGTTTCGAGCATCAAATTAGCTTCCGCCCGCATGGGGCACTCCCTTTCGTGTCCCCATCTATTGGGAACGCTTCGATCTTAAGGCGTTCATCGGTTAAACGCATCAGATTCGGGAAGTTTCGGAAGTAATGAAATCAGCGAAGATGCACCGCGGAAATCGACCCAATCGTAGGTGTGTTAATCAACAACCTATGCCTGCAAAAAGAAGATACGCAACAATCGCCAGCACGATGCTGCCGCTGCCTAGGTAAACGATCAATGCCTTGCCCGCAGCGGCACGTTCACGAATGGTTCGCTTCTTGGTCACGGTCTGCTCCTTGTAATTGTGACAAATTGTATTTCCGTGCGAACCAATAATTGATGATGCATGAATGAATTCCTATTCAGATGCAATTTGCCCGGAGGACTTGCCTCAAAGGGGGTTGCGATAAGCGTTGTGTTGCGTTGCTGGCAAAGTTTAAGCTGGCGCAGCCACTGGATTTTGTTGTATATGTCGCAGTCGTCTGATTATCATTCACGCATAGCGGTAGGATTGTTTGTCACGTCACGTTTGCACGAGGAAGAACGCATGAAAAGTTTATTGGCACGTCGCGCAGCGGCGTTGGTACTGGCGTTTGGGGTGTTCGGAATCCAATCTATTGCATCGGCGGCGGGGGAGGCGTCGCTCAGACTTCCCAAGGAAATGCGCGAAGGCGGCCCGGAGTTCTGGGGAATGAGCGGCAACACGCTGCTGACCATCGGCCTGTTCGTTTGCGCGTTTGGCTTGCTATTCGGGCTGATTATTTATCGCCAACTTCAGCGTATGCCCGTGCATCGTTCGATGCTCGAAGTCTCTGAACTGATATACGAAACCTGTAAAACCTATCTGTTCACGCAGGGCAAATTCCTGCTGATGCTTTGGGCTTTTATCGCGGTCGCGATGATCGCTTACTTCGGTTTTTTGACCGAAGGCGAAATGGTGGATGGCAAGGCAACGCACGGATTGGGTGCCAGTAAGGTTGCGGTCATCCTGCTGTTTAGTTTGATCGGGATGGGCGGATCATACGCGGTGGCGTGGTTCGGCATTCGCGTGAATACCTTCGCCAACTCGCGCACCGCACACGCCTCATTGGCAGGAAGGGCTTTTCCTTGTTATTCGATCCCGCTTCGCGCGGGAATGAGCATCGGCATGGTGCTGATCAGCGTGGAACTGGTGTTGATGTTGTGCATATTGTTGTTCCTGCCGCTTGATCTGGCGGGACCTTGCTTTATCGGGTTTGCGATCGGTGAATCGCTAGGTGCCGCGGCGCTTCGCGTGGCGGGCGGTATCTTTACCAAAATCGCAGACATTGGCGCCGATCTGATGAAGATCGTATTTAACGTCAAAGAAGATGACGCCCGCAACCCCGGCGTGATCGCCGACTGCACCGGCGACAATGCCGGGGATTCAGTCGGCCCAACGGCGGACGGATTCGAGACTTACGGCGTAACCGGCGTTGCGCTGATTTCGTTCATTCTGCTGGCGATCGCCGATCCGGTCGTCCAGGTTAAATTATTGGTCTGGATCTTCGTCATGCGGCTGCTGATGGTCATCACCAGCGGGGCGGCGTATCTGATCAACGAAGCGATCGCTAAAGCGCGATTCAGCAAAGTGCAGAAATTCAATTATGAAGTGCCGCTGACCACGCTGGTGTGGATCGCGTCGATTTTGTCTGTGGGCGCGACATATGCCGCGAGTTATATCCTCGTTCCTGATCTAGGCGGGCACACCGATTTGTGGTGGAAACTCGCGACGATCATCACCTGCGGCACCCTGGCGGGGGCGATCATTCCTGAAGTCACCAAAATCTTCACCTCCACCCACTCCCGCCACGTTCGGGAAGTCGTCACCGCCAGCAAAGAAGGTGGCGCGAGTCTGAATATCCTGTCGGGTCTCACTGCGGGCAACTTCAGCGCGTTCTGGGTCGGGGGCGTCACCATCGGCGGGTTGATGGCGATCGCCTACTTCATCTCCACGATCGGCGGAGCCAATGGATTGGCGTCGATCATGATCGCACCGGCGGTCTTCTCATTCGGTTTGGTCGCGTTCGGATTCCTAGGCATGGGTCCGGTCACGATTGCGGTCGATAGTTACGGGCCGGTTACGGATAACGCACAAAGCGTGTACGAATTGTCGCTAATCGAGCAAGAACCCGACATCGTGAATGACATGCAGACCAACTTCGGCATCACGCCGCAGTTTGAAGAAGGCAAATTACTGTTAGAAGAAAATGACGGTGCTGGCAATACCTTCAAAGCGACCGCCAAACCGGTGTTGATCGGCACAGCGGTGGTCGGTGCGACGACGATGATTTTCTCGCTAATCGTGATGCTGACCAACCGGCTGGAGGATCTGGAAGCCGTTAAGAAGATCAGTATCCTGCACGCGCCGTTCCTGTTGGGCATGATCGCTGGCGGAGCGGTGATTTACTGGTTTACCGGCGCGAGCTGTCAGGCCGTCATCACGGGTGCCTATCGCGCGGTTGAGTTTATCAAACGCACGATGCGGCTGGACGGATCGACCAAAGCCAGCACCGCAGACAGCAAGCGCGTCGTCGAAATTTGCACCAAATACGCGCAGAACGGCATGTTCAACATCTTCATGGTCGTATTCTTCGGCACGCTATCGACGGCATTTATTGAGGATTATTTCTTCATCGGATTCCTGATCGGCGTGTCGATCATCGGGCTATTCCAGGCAATTTTCATGGCCAACGCGGGTGGGGCGTGGGACAACGCCAAGAAGATCGTCGAAACTGAATACCGTGAAAAAGGCACCCCGCTGCACGCAGCAACGGTGGTAGGCGATACGGTTGGTGATCCGTTTAAGGATACGTCCAGCGTGGCGCTGAACCCGATCATCAAGTTCACCACCCTGTTTGGCCTGCTGGCGGTTGAGCTTGGGCATCAGCTGACGCTCAGCGGGGATGCCAACATCCGCATGTGGTGTGCCATCGGATTCGGCGTTATCAGCCTCGCATTCGTCTACCGATCGTTTTACGGCATGCGAATTCAAACTACACAGGAATAAAAGACAGGAACCGCAAAATTTGCGGTTCGCCCTTTTCTTTGCGTTTCCTTCGCTCCTTCGCGGTGAAAGTTCGCCCGTGATAGCACCGTATCCGTCTCACGCATTTGCTGGTAAAAGTCGTCATGTGGCCAAGCGGGTGTATATCACGGTTGGAGAAGTCAGCGGCGATAATCACGCTGCGGGGGTTGTTCGCGCGCTCAAGCGGATGGATCCGGCAATCGTCGTCGAGGGCATTGGTGGCCCGCGGATGGCCGACGCCGGGGCGATCATTCATTATGAAACCACCCGCAAAGCCGCGATGGCGTTGCATGCGGTCAAGCGAATCGCCGAGATTCGCCGACTCGAACGGTGGCTGCGCGATCGGTACAGGTCGGGCGATAAACCTGATCTGCATATCTGCGTGGATTCGTCCGGTTTCAATTTAAGATTTGCCAAACTCGCCAAGGCACACGGAATCAAGACACTCTACTTTGTCGCGCCGCAGCTTTGGGCCAGCCGTGAAGGGCGGATCAAGCAGGTGCGGGAATACGTCGATCAACTCTGTTGCATCTTTCCGTTCGAAGAAAAATGGTTCACCGACCGCGGCGTACGTGCGAACTTCGTCGGACATCCGTTGTTTGACGAACTGCCCGAAAATCGGTTCAAAAGTGTCCCGACAGTTCGTTATCCGAATCAGCCGCCGGTCATCGGCGTGGTGGCGGGGTCTAGGCGAAGTGAAGTAGGGGAGAATCTGCCCGGTTTGATTGAGGTTATGAAAATCATCTCGGGTAAATATCCAGAGGTACGTTTTCTATTTCCAACCACCCCGGCAGGTCACAGTATTGTGGTGACACAACTGGCTGAAGCGGCATCAGGCTTGCGGGTGGAGATTGACCAGAACGCGTTCGATCGATTGATCCCTCAATGCGATCTGGTGTTATGTAAATCCGGCACCAGCACCGTCCACGTCGCGGCCTACGCCGTGCCGATGATCGTGGTCTATCGCATCAATACGCTGCTATGGAAGATGGCCGGGCAATTTCTGATCAAGACGCCGAAGATCGCGATGGTGAATATCCTTGCGGGGAATATCGATCTTGTGCCCGAATACATCCCCTGGAACGGCGACCCCGCGCCGATCGCCGATGAAGCCTTGCGACTGCTGGCCAACCCATCGCTATTGGAGCAGATGCGCGACAATCTGATGAAACTGATCGAACCACTAGATCGCCGTGGCGCTGCACATAATGTGGCGAAAATCGCGTTGGGAATGATTTAGATTTTCGTTAATGGGGTCAGCAATTAAGCCGCAGTGACGCTGCGGCGCAGAGAGATTTGATTGCCGCGTTTGGCGATGCGAAAACGCCACGGGCGGGGACGCCCTTGCTACGAAATACAGCATTAGGGCGGTGCTCTAATACGGATAGTGTGTCATCCGCGATCCGTATAATATCATCCCAACGACGCGATCTCGGCGTAACGGGCTTTGAGGTCGTGATAGAGTTTACGATGCACCTGATAGTGTTTTTCGTACAAATCGGCTGTACGTTTTTGAGGGGCGATTTTGGTGGCCTGACTAATCGACGATTCGCATGCCTGCTCAACTGATTTCCAGACCCCCGTGCCGACTCCCGCCAGCAGCGCAACACCGTAGGCAGGGCCTTCTGATGCGTTGGTGAGCACAACCGGCGCGCGGTAGATATTCGCCTGCAGTTGTCGCCAGAACGGGCTGCGTGCGCCGCCGCCTGAGGCGCGGATTTGGGTGATGGGAATATTCATATCCTTCATGATTTCGATCGCGTCGCGCATGCCGTAGGTGACGCCTTCGAGGACGGATCGGATCATCATGCCGCGTGTGGTGCGGGTGGAAATGCCGATCCACGCGCCGCGGGCGTTAGGATCAGGATGCGGACAGCGTTCGCCGGTGAGGTAGGGGAGGAAAAAGAGTCCTTCCGATCCCGCCGGTGCGGCGTCGGCCTGGGCGATCAGCAATTCGTAGGGGTCTACTTTTAGTCTTTTGGCTTCGGCGATTTCGTGCTGGGCGAGCTGGTTGCGGAACCATTGAAAGGATCCACCCGCCGACAACATACAGCCAAACACGCACCACTTGCCGGGCACGGCGTGGCACATCGTATGGACGCGACCAAGCGGATCTCGGGTGGGTTTGTCGGAATGGGCAAAGACAACCCCTGAGGTGCCGAGCGTGGCCGACACGATGCCGGATGCGACAATACCGTTCCCGATTGCGCCCGCCGCCTGATCGCCACCGCCACCGACGACGGGTGTGCCTTCTGCCAGTCCCAGTTCCGCCGCAGCAGCGCGGGTGAGTTTCCCAGAGACTTCAAACGATTCGTAGACTTTTGGCAGTAACGCCTTGTCAATCTTCAACTTACCGAGCAATTCATCCGACCAGACGCGTTTGGCGACGTTCAGCAGCAACGTACCCGACGCATCAGATACTTCGGTCGCATATTCGCCGGTCATGCGATAGCGGATGTAATCCTTGGGCAGGAGAATCTGGGCGGTTTTTTCGTAATTTTTTGGTTCGTTTTTACGCAGCCAAAGGATTTTGGGCGCGGTGAAACCGGTGAGGGCCGGGTTGGCGACCATCGCGATCAGTTCGTTGCGGCCGCCGGCTTTACGTTCGATCTCGGCACATTCTTCGACGGTTCGCTGATCGTTCCAAAGCAATGCCGGGCGGATGACTTTTCCAGACCGATCCAGAAAAACCGACCCGTGCATCTGCCCGGAAAGCCCGATGCCGGTGATATCTGATCCTTTGACGCGGGCTTTTTTTAAGACCGCTTTGGTCGCGATTTTGGTGGCGGTCCACCAGTCTTCGGGGATTTGCTCACTCCAACCTGGTTTTGGCGACTGGATCGCGTGCTCCGCCATCGCGGTGGCGAGCACCTTGCCGGAGGCGTCGCAAATGAGTGTTTTGGTTCCGCTAGTGCCGATGTCGATGCCGATAAGGTATGCCATATTGTCAAAATCCTCTGGTACATGCTGACGATAACTAAAATAAGCACTTACAGTCGCGGATTCCGACGCGGGTGTTAAAACGCCTAATCGTCAGGTTATGAGCTATTCAGGACCAACTAATTTTCGCATTTCTGATGCGATTCGACGACAGCGTTTTTCAAAAAAGATGTCGTAATCGTCTTCCCATATGCCGCTGCCTTCCAAATCGATCAAATGTGTTCGGAGCGACTCGCTGAGTTTTTTATTGGAACTGAACATTTTCATGTATTTGGATGGCGCTTTGTCTCGGATAGCGCTTTTATTCAAACGATCATCGATGATAGTTATGTTCGCAATGTGATTGGCGACCCAATACTCCACTCCTTGTTTCTTCAAAAAAGCTCGAGGGAAGAAGTGATGGTAATTCTTGCTATTTGCTTGAATTAGCCAGTCGTTATCAAGAATTACTTTACTGCCATCGTCAAATGATTCCGGATTTCGAGCCGCGAGCATGCACAGTATGCCTCGGATGAATGCACGTCCTACACCAAAATGGCCATGATCGCGAATCATTTCCCATGTAAGATTAGGCATGCTGTCATACTTTGGTTCTCTTCCAGCAAGTATTTCATCCACGCGCCTAATGTCTTGCGCCACCTCGCCTTCTAAACCAGAGGAGTACCGAGATTCAACAGCGATCCTCCAAAACAGGGTTCGCATCCTGTCAGCGTCCGCATGTTTAGGCTTAGAACCTTTCGTTTTGTGAAACCAGTACCCCAATGGAATGATCATTGCCGGGTAAGGTAAAAGCCTACTGGCGGGGATGCGAAAGGTTGTCCTAAGGTAATCAACCGTATGTTTGACAGCATCTATCACCTTCGGCCAAGCTGCTATGAATTCCTTTCGTGGCAGCCCGAGCAATATTTTTTTCCGGCAGTCACCACGCATGAGAACGGCAGCAAGTTGCAAAATGGTCATTTCCGGAATTGTCTCAAATTCGACGTCACGCAACTCCTCAAGCAATTCGTCGCATGCCTTAGCCAAATCAAATTTATCCTCGACATACGTCTTTGCAACCATTATCTCGAATGGCGTAAGTGGCTTACCACCTTCGTTAATTCGAGTAAAGATGTCAGTTGCAACATCAATAGGAACGTCCTTGACCAAGACTACAGAGAAGAGGTAGCTTTTAAGGCGCTGCTGGAACTGTTCGATGCGCTCATGGTATTTATCAGGAAACTTGGTCAGGAATTTAAGTCCCTTGGAAACCAAATCCACCACCCGAATTGTGGACTGACTATCGCATTCCTCGTCATTTACAAATGTGTAAGGCTCATCGTCTGCCGCGGCCAAGTTGATGCGGATGTTGCTGAAGTCCTCTTTTTCTCGCCCATCGTCGTGCGAAATCTTTAGTCCTCGTAACGCTGCAAACAAACTTGTCAATCGTTGCTGCCCGTCTAGCACTTGATTGACATATTCTCCATCGGGAGGCGAGGGGAGTTGGGCGTCGCCGATGTTCCTAACGGTTCTAAGCGTCTCTTTCGTGCGCCAAAGAATGAACGTACCGATAGGATATCCACGAAGAATACTATCGATGAGTGCTGCCGACTTGTCTCTCGACCACACGAATTCACGTTGAAATTGTGGGATCTTGACTAGACCTTTCGCGATGTCGCCCAACAAAACTTCGTACGGCTGTGATTGAGGCTCGGGTTGGTTCATTGCTGCATTAGAACACCGCATCGACATCTCAGCCAGTTTTGTGGATCGCGTGCTCCGCCATCGCGGTGGCGAGCACTTTTCCGATGGGGTCGCAAATAAGGGTTTTGGTTCCGCTGGTGCCGATGTCGATGCCGAGAAGGTATGCCATAATTTCAGAATCTCCGAACACTCAAATATACAAGCCTGTCTCATGAAGTCGAATGCGATTGACAGCATCGGGCGACATGAATATGGTTACCCATATGAAGACGACGGTCGAAATTTCTGACACCCTTCTTCGCGCAGTTAAAAAGAGGGCGAGAGAGCAAAGCACGACTTTACGTTGTTGCATTGAAACCGCGTTGAAAAGCTTTCTGGATGAAGGATCCCCAAAACGACCGCATAAAATGCGCGACCGCACTTTCCGCAATGGCAAGGGCGTACAGCCGGGGATCGACCTGTCGAATTGGGATCAACTCCGCGATCTCGCCTATGAAAGCCGCGAGCAATGAGGGCGGTAGACACTAATATTTTAATTTATTCCAGCCGCGACGATCATGCCCATTACGGCGCTGCCTACGAGGCGATGAAATCGCTTGTGGAAGGATTTGATCCGTGGCTTTTGCCGTGGGCCTGTGTGCATGAATTTTTGTCGATTGTGACCCACCCAAAGGTTTTCAATCCACCAACCCCGCTTGCTATTGCATTGCAGCAGGTGGAGGAGTGGCTGGCGTCGCCTTCCGTCGTGATGGCGAGTGAGCCGCAGGACTATTTCAGGCATTTCCGTAAAATTGTCACTGATGCCAAAGTGTCAGGCGGACGTATCCACGACGCGCGGATCGCCGCTATTTGTCTGAGTCATGGCGTGAATGAAATTCTAACTAACGATCGTGATTTTAACCGTTTTCCGACCTTGCGGGTCATTAAGTTGTAACGCGTGCCTCTGATCCAACTCAATAACATCGAAAAAGTCCTCGGCGACCGTCTGCTATTTGATCAACTTGGCCTGTCGATCGAGAAAGGCGAACGCGTCGGGCTGATTGGCAACAACGGCGAAGGTAAAACCACGCTATTTAAGCTAATCGTCGCCGAAATCATTGCAGACGTCGGCGAAGTCGCGATCCCGCGCGGAACCAAAATCGGGTATCTCAAGCAAGACCCCGAATTCGCGCCGGGCAACACCGTTATCGACGAAGCCGAGCTGGCGTTCGCAGAATTGCACGATCTCAGCCACCGACTGCGCGACATCGAACACAAGATGGCTGACGCGCAAGGCGATCAACTCGATAAGCTCTTGTCGCAATACGAGCGTGTGCAACACGATTTTGACGAAAAAGGCGGCTACGCGTGGCAGCATCGGCTTGAAGCGACGTTGCTGGGCGTCGGGCTGGGGCGCGATGTGTGGGAAAGTGTCGTCGATAAACTGTCCGGCGGACAGCGCTCGCGACTTGCTCTGGCAAAATTGTTGATCGCAGAACCCGATCTGCTGCTTCTGGATGAACCGACTAACCACCTTGATCTTGAAGCGATCGAATGGCTTGAAGAATATCTACTCAATTTCAGCGGCGCGGTGCTGCTGATTTCGCACGATCGCTATCTGCTGGATAAACTGGCGACACGAATCGTCTGGCTAACCCGGCGGAAGCTGAAAAGCTATCCGGGAAACTTCAGCGCATTTGTCGAACAAAAGGCGCTGGAGGAGATTTCACAGGCTCGCGCGTTTGAATTGCAGCAGAAAGATATCGCCAAGCAGGCGGAGTTCATCCGCCGCTTCAGTGCCGGCCAGCGTGCGCGCGAGGCGCAAGGCCGCAAGAAAAAGCTAGATCGATTGCTTAAAAGCGATGCGATGGTGGATAACGTCGGTAGCCGCAAGTCGATGCACGTGCGATTTCGCAATGACGCCCGCGCCGGCGATCAGTTGCTGCGCGTTGCGGGATTGACCAAATCATTCGATGGAAGGGTGATCTGGAAAGACATTGAGTTCAATGTCAAACCCGGCGAACGCATCGGCATCATCGGACCCAACGGTTCAGGCAAAACCACGTTGTTAAAAACGTTGATTGGCGAACTCGATGCCGACGATGGCGAAATCCGCTGGGGCACGAATCTAAACATTGGATACTACGATCAGCGGCTGGATGAGTTTGATCCTGAGAATTCGATACTTGAAGAAGTTCACGACGGATTGATTCCTGAGAAGAAAGTCCGCGATATTCTCGGATCGCTTTTGTTCACCGATGACGATGTTGAAAAACGCATGGGTGATCTATCCGGCGGCGAGCGTGCCCGGGTGGCGCTGGCGGAACTGATGCTCGAACAACCCAACGTCATTTTGCTAGACGAGCCGACGAATCACCTCGATATTCAGTCGGCCGATGCGCTGGAACGCACACTGAGCAATTTTGACGGTACGTTGCTGATCGTCAGCCATGACCGTTACTTTTTGAAGAAGATTGCCAAGCGGTTATTGATCATTGATCCGCCGGGCATGGAAGATTTCGAGGGAACGTTTGATGAGTGGCATGACCGCATTCACGCGCGATTAAAAGCCGAGCAGCAGTCCAAAAAACCTGTGAAACAGCAATCCAAGCCCGTCGAGCCAGTAAAAAAGCAATCGCAGGCGTCGTCGAATCAAAAAAAGGACAACCCGTACAACCGTCCTTTCGGCCGTTTGACGAGCAAAGAATTGGAATCACAAATCGCCGAGACCGAGGCTGATGTGATGGCACAGCAGGAATCATTGTCGCAGACCTTTAAGGATGCGAACAAATCGAAGAAACTGAATGAGCAGATCAAGTCGCTGCAGACCAAGCTCAAGCAGTTGGAAGAGGAATATTTCCTGCGTGAAACCTGAACCGCATATCCCGGCCGCGTCGGTTCCGACCGATCAGTACAATCGCGAGCACCCGCTGCTGGCGAATCCCGGCGAAACGCATCTGATGGCGCATTTGCCGCAACTTGATGGCGTGCGCGCGCTGGCGGTGCTAATGGTGATGTGGCATCACTTCGCACCACTGAATCCCGGACCGCTTGGCGCGGTTGGTGTGGGGCTATTTTTTGTCCTCAGCGGGTTTCTAATCACGCGAATTCTGCTGAATTGCAAACTCAAAATCGACGACGGAAAATCGACCGTAGGGACAATGCTCAAGCAGTTTTACATGCGCCGGTTTTTGCGCATTTTCCCTCTCTATTATGGCACGATCGCAGTGCTGTGTTTATTTAATGTCACCGGCATTCGTGATCGGGTTTGGTGGCATCTTAGTTATCTGTCGAATATTCTTTTCAGCATCACCGAATATCCCAGAGGCACGATCCCCCAGCCGATGGAGCGGCATTTCTGGTCGCTGGCGGTGGAGGAACAGTTTTATATGTTCTGGCCGTTCGTGATCCTGTTTACGCCGCGCAAGTGGATCAAGTGGGTGATCGCTGGAACAATCATCGTCGGCCCGGCGTGGCGGATGATCGTGCAGGCAAACGAAGTCGGCATGGGTCTGCATAAGAAAAGCTTGCTCGATCAATGGGCGACGCCGGGATGTTTGGATATGCTTGCGTTTGGCGGCATCTTGGCGTTGATGTCGCTGCCGCGATATGGGCTGACGCGCTATTGGAAAGCGTTGGTCGAAACCAGCGGCGTGATCGGCATCCCGCTTTTGTTCATCTATATCTCGCTGGCCGGTGCGGGGGCGTTGCCTTGGATGGCAGATCAAACGCCTTACCTGCCTACTGCGCTGGCGGGGGTGTGTCTGGTCGGGATCGCCGCAAAGGGGTTTGTCGGGCCGGTCGGGTATCTGCTGCAATCCAAGCCATTGGTGTATACGGGTCGAATCAGCTACGGGTTGTATGTGCTGCATATGTTCGTACCGCATCTACTGGATGTGCTGTTGCTTCGGATGGGGTTTGAACAGGGGCTTCGCGGATTATCGCAATCGACAGCCTGGCTTTTCACGTCCAATGAATCGACGATGCTCTCCCTGCGCCCCTGGATGGTCGGCCTCTACGCCACCGTCGCCACCTTTCTGCTGGCGACGATCTCGTGGTACGTCTACGAAGCGCCGATCAACGGGTTGAAACGATATTTTGAATACGACGGCGCGAAGCGTGCGGTCATTAAGTAAATGATGGATTGCACGGCATTAATTTCACGCAGCGCAGTTAGAACGTAAGGATGGCTTCAGCCGTCCCAAAACGGGGACGTGCGGAAAGCGGACGCAAGCACTTATGCAGTTGCGAACGATTGTTGACAGTGGTAGGTATTTAACGTGATGAATTGTGCGGATATTTCATAGGAACAAACAATGGCATTTGAACACATCGAATTATGGTTTTTGACCGGCTCGCAACATTTATACGGGCCGGAAGTGCTCAAGCAGGTGGCGAAAAATTCGCTGGATGTGGTGAAGGGTTTGAACGGATCAAAACGCATTCCCGTCAAAATCGTTTTCAAGCAGGTGTTGACGACGCCGGATGAGATTCGCAATCTTTGCCAGCAGGCAACCGCCGACAACCGCTGTGCGGGGATTGTGCTATGGAATCACACTTTTTCACCCGCCAAGATGTGGATCGGCGGGTTGCAGGCGTTGAATAAGCCGCTGTTGCATCTGCATACGCAGTTCAATCGTGATTTGCCGTGGGCGACGATTGACATGGATTTCATGAATCTGAATCAGGCCGCGCACGGCGACCGTGAGGCCGGGCACATGCACACACGACTTCGGCTGAATCGCAAGGTGGTTGTCGGGCACTGGTCGGATCAGCAGACACAAAACGAAATCGGCACATGGTCGCGCGCCGCTGCCGCGTGGGCGGATTGGCAAGGCGGAAAGTTCGCCCGCATCGGCGACAACATGCGATATGTGTCGGTCACTGAAGGCGACAAAGTCTCTGCCGAGACCAAGTTCGGTTTCGCCACTAATGGCTACGGCATCGGCGACGTGGTGAAGTTCCTGCATCAAGTCACCGATTCGCAGGTCGATGCCCTTTGCAAGACTTATGCCGATCAATACACACTGTCGAAAGAATTGAAGAAGGGCGGCAAACGCCACGAATCGCTGCGGGATGGGGCGCGGCTGGAATTGGGTCTGCGGGCGTTTCTTGAGGACGGCAATTTCAAAGGCTTTACGACAACATTTGAAGACCTGCACGGATTTAAGCAACTGCCGGGCTTGGCGTGTCAGCGGCTGATGAATGATGGATACGGCTTTGGCGCCGAGGGCGACTGGAAGACCTGCGCATTGCTCCGCGCCGCCAAGGTGATGGCAACGGGAATGACCGGCGGGACTTCGTTCATGGAGGATTACACCTATCATCTTGATCCCAAACGGCCATTGGTGTTGGGATCGCACATGCTTGAGATCTGCGAATCCATCGCTGCCGGCAAGCCGTCGCTTCAAATTCATCCCCTGGGCATCGGCGGCAAGGAAGACCCGGTGCGGCTGGTATTCGACGCCGGTCCGGGTGAGGCGATCAACGCATCGCTGATTGATCTGGGCAATCGCTTCCGGCTATTGGTGAATGAAGTGACCTGCATCAAACCGCCCAAGCCGTTGCCGAAGTTACCGGTGGCGCGGGCGGTGTGGGAATGCAAGCCCGATTTCAAAACCGCCTGTGCGAGTTGGATTTATGCTGGCGGCGCGCATCACACGGTTTTCAGCTACCCGATCACCACGCAGCACATGGCCGACTTCGCCGACATCGCCGGGATCGAATTGGTGCGGATCAACGATCAGACCAACCTCGTCGATCTGCAACAAACCCTGCGCACCAACGAAATCTACTACCACCTCGCCCCCGGGTTTGGCAGGTTGTAAGAATGATTCGCCACAGAGTTATAGAGAAGACAAATACATGAACCGCAAATGCCGCAGATGACGCAGATAGTAAATGAATTGCAGTTCTTTTATCCGTGCCCATCTGTGTCCATCTGTGGCTAATATTCCCCCGTATCTAGTAACAGAAAGTTGCAGATGTCATACGCAGAACTTAAAGAGCAAGTTTATCACGCGAATCTCGCGATCGTGCAGGCTGATCTGGTTAAGCTGACATGGGGCAATGTCAGCGGCGTCGATCGCGCCAAAGGCGTCATGGCGATCAAGCCCAGCGGCGTCGCGTATGCCAAACTATCACCCGCCGATATCGTCGTGCTATCGATCGAAGATGGCAAAGTCGTCGAAGGCACGTTCCGTCCATCGTCTGATACGCCCACGCATCTGCATCTTTATCAACAGTATGATGCCATCGGCGGGATCGTTCACACCCACAGCACCTACGGCACCGCGTTCGCGCAGGCGATGAAGCCGATCCCCTGTTTGGGCACGACCCACGCCGATAATTTCCATGGCCCGATCCCCGTCACCCGGCCGCTGACCGCCGACGAAATCGCAACCGATTATGAGCTGAACACCGGCAAGGTGATCGTCCAAACCTTCCGGCATCAAAACCTCAACGCCGCAGATATCGGCGGGGTGCTGGTGGCGTCTCACGCGCCATTTGCGTGGGGAAAAGACACCGACAAAGCCGTCGAAAACGCGATCGTGCTTGAGTTCTCCGCCCAGATGGCACTGGCGAGTCTGTCACTCAATCCCGCGATCGAAAACATCCCCCAAGTGCTGCTCGACAAACATTATCTTCGCAAGCACGGCAGCAAAGCTTATTACGGACAAGTGTAGCTGCGAGGCCGGCCTCGCCCATTTGGAAGGCAGACGATTGAGGTTTCGATCACGCCTTGAATGTGATTCTTACGGCCTACGCCCGCGCTTGCGATCGCGCGCTGGCTTGGGCTGACGCGGCAGCGTCGGCGTGAC
Source organism: Tepidisphaerales bacterium (assembly GCA_038210015.1). Taxonomy (GTDB): domain Bacteria; phylum Planctomycetota; class Phycisphaerae; order Tepidisphaerales; family Tepidisphaeraceae; genus BPJO01. The sequence continues at coordinate 1,559 of JBBQXB010000055.1, read as the reverse complement.
CGGCATCTCCCTCGGCGGCGACGACGCCGGACGCTTCGCGGCCTGCCGCGCTAACGCCTCGTCGATCACATCCCGCGTACTCACCTGCGGCGTTTCGGGTTCCTCTTGGTCGTACCACAGCTTGGGTTTGAATGGTTGGTCGGGCATGGCTATCCCCTATTTTACCAGATTGGAGTCAATTGCAAAAGAGAGCCACCGATAAACGCCGATCCGCACGGATGAATTGCCAGCCGGTCTTTGCCTGTTTGCGGGGGAGTGTTTATCGTTCGCGTATGGCGTATTGGGTTAAGCGCAATTTACCCAAATTAAATGTGGATGTCCCCTTATCGACACCGCACGTGATGGGTTGTCACGGCGGGCGGGGTGTATGTCAATCAAGATGTCGCGCTAGCTGTTACTAAATGACCGTGCGTGATCTGTCCCGGCCCGGGATTCTGGGCGACCGGAACGCCAGGCCAGCTGTAATTCGAGACCGCGCATGATCATGCATGTCCGTTTAGTGCTCGCCGTGTTCGCCCTTGGGCAGAGCCGGCGTGGCGACATCAACTGGGGTGACCTTGCACTCGGGACAGTTATGGAGAGTTGCACTACCATCCTTCATGTAGGCTTCTGCCATCTTGTCGCAGGTGGGGCATTTCATTGCTCCCTTGCTCGCAAGACGCTGACCCTTCCCGCCGGGCGCATCGGTTTTCGTCCAGACCGTTTCGCACTTGGGACACATCATCGCGTGCGACGTACCCGACATGGTCGTTCCATCGGGCATGGTGTGGGTTCCACTCTTATGACCCCCAGCGGACTCGCATCCCGCTGCCGCAAGCGCGATCGCCAAAAGTGATGCACCAATAACGTTGCCTATTAATCCATTAATCATAGCAAACTCCTTCACCGCAGGCATTGCCTGATCGGCTCGTATCAGTCGCACCATACTTTAGTCACAGCCCGCCCGCACAGGGTGAACCGACGATGCACAATGCGCTGTTACGACTTAATCCTATGCGACCCACACCCGAAAGCCATGTTATAGCGTGGGCAAATGTACGGCGTGGCGATTATGGTCTGCGAACAGATCATTTAACTCACACGCCTAAATGCAGCCCAAATCCCCCAATAACACACTTGCGAGCCTTGCCTCACAGTTCCATTGCCCGCATTCGAAATAATACTGATTTAAATGGTCTGGGCGGCCCCTCACCGCTCATTGCGATGATGCACGCACCTGCCCACCGATCCGCACGGATGAAATGCACCGCATCGTGCGTTGGGGCTGACGTAGCACGGGAAGCGAAAAAAGGGACATCCAGATTTAATCGGGGTAATTTGCACATGCGTATGTTGACACGGGTTGTGGGTCGAGTCAATCGGCAGTGTTCGCGGTCATGGCATCGGAGCAACGCGGAGCGGGGAAACGCAGACTGTTGTCGTTCGGTCATCCGCCTTAAGAAGGGGCATTCGTGGCACGGGTTTTTAACCCGTGTTCGGCTTGGCAGAAAGACCACGGGTTGAAAACCCGTGCCACGTGGGATGAGCGTAATTTGTAGCACGGGCGTCTCGCCCGTGAA
>JBBQXB010000054.1:0-23396 GCA_038210015.1 Tepidisphaerales bacterium | reverse complement strand
TAATGCGGATCGCTGATTAGCTCTAGATTCCGATCGACAACCGACATCGGGCTTGACCAGACCAGCAAAAACATCGCTTCGCGAGCCAGTCGCTGGGCGGGGTGATCGAGTCGTAAACCTGAACCCTTGTAAAGCGTTATTGCCGCATGGGTTGCGCGCAGCGCAAGGTTATTGCATTCGCTGCGAATCAACGGGCCGGACTGAAGATCGTGGCGATCGACTAATTGTGTATTGGCGTCACGCACGCTGTGCGACAACTCGTTAAACTGCTGCGATAACGTCTCAAACGTGTTGGCGGCACTTGGCAGATCAATGTGTTTGATGAGTCCGAGCGCGGCACGGGTTAATCCAAGCGCTGCGAACGCCTGTCCGAGCGGCAGCCCGCGTTTGCGCGTCGCCAGCGCTTTTTCTGCTGGTCCGGCGATAATCAATTCGGGTTCGATTAACACCGCAGCACAGCGAAGGGTGCAGGTCGGTGCGGCGGCCAACGTCGCGAGTCGGGCAGGGGGCAATCGTTCAACGCCTTTGCGATCGGTCGGTAAAACAAAAACGATTTGCTGGCCGTCCATGGTTTTTGATCCCGCGACGATAAAATCAGACTCACCGCCGCCGGTTGACCAAGGAATTGTCCCATTCACCAAATAATTTTGCCCGTCACGCTCTGCGATCAGTGTGCCGGATTGATGAGACGTCGTCAGGTGTGAGATACCGATTGTCGTCCACAGCTTGTTTTGGCAAAGTTGCGGCAGATACCGATCGCGCAACGCCTCATTGGTGGACGCCTCAAGATAACCCACCGCCGCGTCTCTCTGCGACAAAATCAACGCCGTTGCCAGCGATGCCGACGTGATCATTTCGTAACGATCGTGCAAGGTCATCGGGTCTAGATCATCGCCACCCCATTGTTTGCCGATCGCCCATTTCATCGCGCCCATGGCCGACAATTCCTGCAAATCCTCGGTCGGCCAGCGGGCTTCGATGTCATACTTCGGCGCGCGTTCGGCGATCCGCAAAAGCACTGGCGCAAGAAAGTCTGGAATATCAAACATCATGATCCATTCTACGCGCGATCAATCTTATGTATAACTATGAATTGGATGAACGACCGTTATTACATTACCACCCCGATTTACTACCCCAACGGCGAGCCGCACCTCGGGCACGTCTACACCACACTATGCGCCGATGTGCTGGCGCGATATCACCGACTTAGCGGCCACGAAACATGGTTTCTGACCGGTACGGACGAGCACGGCGTCAAAATGGTCAAAACCGCCGCCGAGCGAAAAATTGAACCCAAAGTGCTGGCGGATCAAAATGTCGCAGTTTTTGAAAAATTATGGACTGAACTCAAAGTCAGCCACGATGATTTCATTCGCACCAGTTCGGATCGGCACAAGCAAGGCGTGACCGCGATCTACAATCAGATGCTCGCCAAAGGCGACATCTACCTGGGCGCGTATGAAGGCTGGTACGATGAAGGCCAAGAGGAATTTGTCACCGAAAACAACGCGAAGGAGGCCGACTATAAATCGACCATCTCCGGCAAACCATTGGTGCGATACAAAGAACCGACTTATTTCTTCAAATTGTCGAAATACGTCCCGCAGGTGATCGCTGCCATCGAATCAGACAAGCTGTTGGTGCGTCCCGATTCACGAAAAAATGAGGTGCTCAGTAAGTTGAAGCAGGGCGTTGACGATTTATCGATCTCACGTTCAAGCTTGACCTGGGGCGTGCCGCTTCCAAATGATCCGAAGCATGTACTGTATGTCTGGATTGATGCGCTGAGCAACTACATCACGGCATTGGGTTATCGTGACGGTGAAAAATACAAACGGTTCTGGCCGGTGGATAATCATCTGATCGGTAAGGAGATCTTGTGGTTTCACGCCGTCTATTGGCCGGCGATGCTGATTTCTCTGGACCAGCCGTTGCCCAAACTCGTGTACGCCCATGGATGGTGGACCGCCGATGGCAAGAAAATGAGCAAAACGCTGGGCAACTTCATCGATATCGACAAATTACGCACCGCGATCCAAACCTATTCGTTGGACGGTTTGCGATATTACCTGCTTCGTGCCGCGCCGTTTGGAAGCGATCTGGATTGGAAGGATTCAGAACTGGCGTTGGCGTATGCGGAATTGGGGAATGTTGTCGGCAATTTGCTAAATCGTACGCTAAATATGATCGGCAAATATCGTGAAGGGAAAGTGCCCGCGATCGGCTCATTGAACGACACTGACAATGCGTTGATTACCAAGATCAAAGCGCTTCCCAGCGATCTGTCGGCGGCGTATACCAATGTCGAATTGCAGAAAGTCGTGATGCTCCCCGCCGACCTGGCGCGCGCAGCCAATACGTACATTGACGTGACACGTCCATTCAGCTTAGCAAAAGACCCATCTCAATCGCAGCAACTCGATACGGTTTTGAATCTCTGCGCCCAGGCGTGTAAACAAATCCTCGTCGCGTTGCTGCCTGTTTTGCCCGAAAAAGCCGCGAGCGGTCTGTCGCAAATGAGCGTGGAAGTGGGTGGACAATCGTTGGCGACATTATTCAATAGCGATCTACCTGCGGGTCATGCGTTGGGCAAAGCCGAAGTATTGTTCCCCAGAATTGAAGTGAAATAACCGATGCCCTATTTGGAATTTCAAACAGAACGTGGCTCACGTCGCGTCGAATTACGCGATAAGCCGATCACGATCGGTCGTCAGGCGGGAAATCTGATTTCCGTCAATGATGATCGTATGTCTCGGAATCATGCGGTCGTTGAAAAACGCAGCGACGGCATTTACGTCCGCGATCTGGGTTCACGCAACGGTACAGCGGTCAATAACGAACTCGTCACCGTCGAGCAAAAATTATCGCACGGCGACATCATTCGTATCGGCGGAGCGGCATTTAGATTTTACGTCAATGTCCCCGGCGGAAAGCCCAAACCCATCGGCAGCAAACCCGTGGATGCGACTTTGCAGGCGACGTCCGATGCTGAATCTGTAGATGCCGCTTCACTTGAAGATATCGAACCACAAGCGTCTACACCCCCTGCACAAGCCCCGCGCGGCGGCGAATCCGAGGGCGTCGCCCCGGCAAGGCAGTTGATGACGCTGGCGGAGTCTTTGCCGTTCAAACCGTTCGGGATGCACGAAATCGAAATGATCAACGCCCGCGGCGAAGTCGTCCACCAAGCCTTCAAGCTTGATAGCCGCGACGTGCCCGCCGAAGCGGTCACGATCCTGCGGCTGGTGTTGCTCTGCTGCTTTCGTACCCGCGCCAGCGACATTCATATTGAACCTAAAGGCGATCAATATCTGATCCGCATCCGCGTGGACGGATCGATGGTGACGATTGCGTCATTGAAAAAAGACCTCGGCATACGCTTGTTGTCACTCGTGAAGATTCTGTGTGACATCGATATTTCGGTTCGCAATGCAGTGCAGGAGGGCAACTTTGTCGCGCGCGTGCCGGATCGCAAGGTCGATTATCGCGTCAGTATGACGCCGAGCATTTACGGGCAGAAACTCGTGATTCGCTGTCTCGATAGCGCCAACGCGCCGCGCTATTTGTGGGATTTGAATCTGCCCGAATCGATGTTTCGCACGATCGAAAAAGCGATCAAACGCGACGCCGGAATGCTGCTGGTGTGCGGGCCAACCGGAAGCGGTAAAACCAGCACACTTTACGCCATTTTACGATCGATTGATGCGTCGGAACGGAATGTGGTGACGATCGAAGATCCGGTTGAAATCCAGATCGAAGGCGTGACGCAAATGCCGGTGAACGAAGATCAGGGCAGCACGTTTGCAGGATTGTTGCGTTCGACGCTTAGGCAGGATCCGGACGTGATTCTGGTTGGTGAGATTCGCGATGCTGAAACCGCCAAAACCGCGATGCAGGCCGCCATGACCGGGCATCTGGTTTTCTCAACTGTTCACGCCCGCGATACGTCCGGCAGCGTTTTCCGGATGCTTGATCTGGGGATCGAACCGTTCCTCGTCGCCAGCGGACTGAATCTGTTGCTTGCTCAGCGCCTGATTCGCACGTTATGTCCGTTTTGCAAACAGTCTTCCGCACCAACCGAGGAGCAGTTGCGCGACATGGGCAGCGAGTATCAGGAATTGGCGAAGATTTACCGTGCTGTTGGCTGTGTGAAATGCCTCGGCACGGGCTATGCCGGACGTCGGGGCGTGTTTGAATTGATGGTCGTCGACGAAAATGTGCGTTCCGCAATCGGGAAGAACAATCAAGCCGAAGTGATGAAAGCGTTGGCGGGCAACCGATTCCAATCGCTGAAGATGCACGGTTTTTCTCTGGTGGCAGAAGGCGTGACGACGTTTGATGAAGTCGATCGTGTGGTGGGGGGTTAACGCGATTCGTTCGCGAGCGTGCGCTGGATTTGCGTCAGAATATTGTCGATACCAATCCAATTCATGCACGAGCAGTGCGAGCATTTGCGTGAATAGCACGGGCTGCAGGCGATATCGAGCCTGGCAACCGTCTCAAGACGTTCATACGGACCGGTGCGAATCGGATTGGTCGGACCGAAGATTGTTACCAGCGGGCGATGTAATGCCGACGCGATGTGCATCGGCCCGGAATCATTGGCGATCACTAATTTCGCGCGATCGATCAACGCAACGAGTTGCTTCAAGTCTGTTTTTCCTGATAAATTCAACGCACCATTCCACGATCGTCCCATGTCGCGCACATCGTTGCCGCCAGCGATGATCGTAGACAATCCGAACCGCGCGCGAAGTGGGGCGATCAACCCCTCGAACCGCTCAGCCGGCCAACGTTTGGTCGCCCAATTCGTACCCGGAAGTAGCACTGCGTAGTCGCCACAGTTCGCGGTCATCTCAGTGACGGATGATTTGGCGCTATCGGGCAGATCAAAATCAAAAACCACCGGCCCGCGTCCACAGCCAAGTGCTTCGCAGACATCAAGATAGCGTTCGATCGCGTGCTGTTCGTGTGTCCGCGTTTGCACGACATGCGTGTAAAAGGTCGTCGCGCCTTCGCGGGCATAAGCAAAACCGACCCGCACCGGCGCACGGGTTTGCCAACTGATCCAGCCGCTACGCAATAAGCCCTGCAAATCAATCACCAGATCAAATTGTTGCTTTCGAAGCGACATCGCAAACGACATTAACCCCTTGGCCGCCGATGCGTCGCGCCAGAGATTTGCGAACCGTCTGCGCTCGAACAGCAGCACATGATCCAGCAGACGATGTCCTTCCAGCAGGGAAGCGAACGCGGGTACCACCAGCCAACTGATCTCAGCGGTCTTGAACCGTTTTCGTAGCAGATGCAAAACAGGCAACGTGTGAACGATATCGCCCAACGCAGATGGCTTGACGATCAAGATTCGACGCGGTTCGCGCGGCAGTTTAATCGTACTCATGCCTCCACCTCCGGCGATGATCGTGGCGCAAAACCCAAACAAATATGCAGCGAATCGGTCGGCGTATACGCTGGATGATCTTTCATCGCCCGCAACAACCGCCGAATACCAAACAACTGTAAAAACAGGTTGAACCGTCTAATACCGTAACAATCAATCAGCACGGGCTCGGCGTTACCATCGTCGGGATTGTAAACGATCCAATTGCTGCTTTTGGCGTCGGTATGGGTGAGGCCGGTGTCTTCGATCTTTCGCAAAATCCGACCGCATGATCGGAAAAAGTTCTCCCGGTTATCATCTGTCATCACGTTCAAATCCGCGTGATCCAGCGTCATGCCCGGCACGCGCTCGAACACTGCGACTGATTCGACAACATATCCCAGCACACGTCGTTGCATCACGATCAGCGGATACTCAACCGCGATCCGCCGAACCAACAGCCAGCGGGTTTTGTCCCATAGTCGCTTGGCTCGCGACGCGCGGAATGCGCCAAGCAGATGGCGATACCAGTATTTATGTCGCGGACGTTTGACGATCACGTCAATCGGATGGCCTAGCAGCGTGATCTGCGTCGCGAGAATATCGCCTGAACGATCGCGCTTCAAAATATCTAGTTGATCGGCTCGCAGCTTTTGTTCGAGCAATGCCCATTCGCGCTGCCAGTCGGCATGATCCACCTCTAACCGGCTGGCGATCGAGTGGGCAAGGGGTCGATCGTGCTGCTGTTTGAACCACCCATGCCATTCGCCACACGCGATCGGTGCGATCGCATCAGAGTTCAAATCGGCTGCATACCGTTTCAAGCGGCGGCGATCTTGTGGAATCGGCTGATCAGGCAACAACGCCCGCCAGACGCGCATCCGATCCGATTTAGAAGCAAATGGCTCGACATTGTGCGCAAACTGCATCAACTGTTGGGTCGTCAATACTTCTGATTTCAAACCAGCAGCATCCAGCAATATCACCTTCCCGTCGTGCCAGAGAAATGAAGAAAGCGATAACGCGGCGTGGCCTAAATCATGGCGGGTCATCTGTTTGAGCAACTCGGCGATCTGATCGACCGCCTGCTTGTGTTCGGCGCGCGTTAAGGTCGCGTCGCAAAGCCGCTGCGCAGGTTCCATGCCGTGCGTGATGACTGCGTTGCCCTTGCGATCCCCGAATCGGAAACCCGACATCAGTGCGACGACTTTAACCGCTGGAATCTTAAAATCCTGGAGTGTTTTAAGTCCAGCGTATTCCTTTGGCGCGCCGCTGGCGGCGAGTCGGGAACCTTGCGGATAAAAATGTAGATAATAGGGTTTGTCGGCGTATGCAAACCGCCATGTCTCACGGTCGGCGCGGCGTCGCACGAGCGTCGCGACGCGGTCGAGGTTACGGAGATTCGATTCAAACGCTTCTGGCGTCATGCAGCCATGCGAGTATACCGATAGATCGTCATCATCGCACAATTCACCCTTCGATTATTGTCCTTAAATCGCATAAAACGGTGTTGAGTGTGCTGATGCGAGAAAGGCGCTACGACATTGATCCGTGACACCGGTATTTATTCCTCCCGTTACGTCCAAAAAACGACTCATCTTGCTTCACGTTTTCGTGTGACTACAATTGCAAGTGATGTCAAACGTAACTGCCTCATCCACTAACGCTGAAATGCTGCTGAAATCTTGCGGATTGAAGCGAACGCCGGTGCGCATTGGCGTGCTTGAAGCCCTCACGCAAGGCCATGAACCGATGGACGTGGCGGAATTGCTTAAACGCCTGCCTAATTTCACCGAACCTGTCACCGTCTACCGCACGCTAAACACCTTTGTCAGCAAAAAACTCGTTCATCGCGTTCGAGGCGAAGACCGCTCCTGGCGATACGCTGTCGGCGATCTGACCCACTCCCAGGAGCACCAGCACGCCCATTTCGTTTGCGACGCCTGCGGGAAGGTCGAGTGCATCGCGGATGCGAATATCCCACCTAAATTGCTCGACAAAATCCAACCGGCCGACGGTTATGTTCTCAACTACCCAGAAGTTTTACTGCACGGTACCTGCCCTAAATGTCAGTAGTTAACCGCGATTAGTAGCTGGAATATAGAATCGCACGACCCGGAAAACTCTAACCCCTCATTACGAACCCGCATCATCATGGATATCAACCTGCTGGCCATCAATATCGGTAACTCTCGCATCGCGATCGGCGTGTTTGTCAAAGGCGAACTGGAATACGTCCGGCGGATGCCGCTTTCCCAGCGTCAGGATCTTCCCGGCGCACTCGCAGAAGCGTGGGGACGCATCTCGGATAACCAGCAGGCGGATGTCTGCGGAGCATCGGTCAACCCTGCCGCGATGGAAAGCATCGAACACGTCATCAAAGAGGCGACCGGCAAGTCGGTTGAATGGATTGGCAGAGAGATCGACATGCCGATGAAGCTCAAAACCGAAAATCCAAACAAAACCGGTGTGGACCGCGTGTTGACGCTCGCAGCCGCGTATGAGCAGATGCAAAAAGCCTGCGTGGTCGTCGATGCGGGGACCGCCATCACGATCAATCTTTGCAACGACGCTGGTGAGTTTCTCGGCGGGGCGATCGCGCCCGGGGCTGCGATGATGCTTGATTCGTTGCACGATAACACCGCAAAACTACCCGCAGTCACTTTATCCGTTCCCGAAAAATTATTCGGCGCAACGACTGAGCAGGCGATTTTGCATGGCGTTTACCATGGGTTGCGTGGGATGGTCAAAGAAGTGGTCGAAAACTTCGCGACTGAGCTTGGCACCTGGCCTGACGTGATCGCGACCGGCGGCGACGCCGAAACGCTGTTCGCCGGTTGGGAACTGATGCACGCAATCTCGCCTGATCTGATTCTCTACGGCATCGCGTTGGCGTATACCGAACACCAGATCAAGCAGGATGAATAAACCACTTGCACCCAGAGCAATCGCTTGTGGCAAATTATTCCTTCCCAGTATTCCTGGCGGGGTTAGGGTGAGGGCAGTGCGCCGATAAGTCGCGGTGTCTGCTCGATCTCTAAGACCCACTCCCCCAGCCCTCTCCCATGCGTATATGAGAGAGGGGGAACGAAAGCGACATCTGCGGTAGCCTTGGTGGACAACACCGTATCCATTCTCACCCCGCCCGGCCTCGCAGCGATCGCGGTCGTGCGCTTGCACGGGCCGCTGGTGACATCCTTTTGTCAGCGGCATCTAAAAAAAATGCCCCGCGTTGGGGCGTGTGTTCATACCGAATTGTTCGAACAAAACCCCACCGATCCGATCGATGATCCGGTGGCGGTCTTGGTCGATGCGCAAACACTTGATCTGTCGCTGCACGGTGGGGCGTGGGTGATCCAACGCTGTACCGATCTGGCGGTCGCATTCGGGTTTGCGATCATCAATCAGCAGGATTTACAGGCATTTTCAATCGAAGATGAAGTCGCTCGCGATCTGCCCCACGCACGCACGCGACAAGCCATCGCGATCCTGCTCAGCCAGCCGGTCGCTTGGCAGCAGATGCTGAACGATACCGACGCAGATCGTCGCGGCGTTGCGATGCATCAGGCTTTGAACGATCGATCATTGCAGCATCTATTGAATCCGCCAACGGTTGCGATCGTAGGCAGGCCGAATGTCGGCAAGTCAACGCTGGCGAATCAATTGTTCGCCCGCGAGCATTCGATCACCGCAGACTTGCCCGGCACAACCCGCGATTGGGTCGGCGAACAGGCGAATCTTGATGGCTTGGTCATCACCCTCATCGACACCCCCGGCCAGCGTGAAACCGACGATCCGATCGAGCGCCAAGCCATCGTAGGATCGGCCAAGGTCATCGAACAAGCCTCGCTGATCGTCGAAGTGATCGATGCGACCGATCCTCAAGTAATGCCGCCTGCGAAAGATGCAACGCGATCGGCGCCGCGCATTGCGGTAGTGAATAAAACCGACCGCGTCAGCGAGGCGATCATTTCATCGACCGATGCAATCCGCATCGTCGCCACCACCGGCCACGGCGTCGACGCACTCCGCCACGCGATCCGCAGCCACTTCCATTGCGCCAATCTCTCTTCCCCCCACGCCCGCTGCTGGACCGATCGGCAACGCGCTATGCTTGCCGCTGAAATTTCACCGCGAAGACGCGAAGAACCCGACGGAACGCGAAGAATGGATTTTTGATTTGCTTCGTGTGCTTTGTGCTCTTCGTGGGTCGTTATTTTGGCGGGTTCACACCGGCTTCGAGTTGTTTAATCATCGCCTGCGCCGTGGCTGTGGGAATCCAATCGACATGCCCGTCTGCAAAAAATCAAGCAGCTTAGGTTCGGTCATGGCGGGTTCCTAAGTCGGGAGGAATAGTTATAGCGAGTAGTTCATAGTTGAAGCAAAGACACCGACCTGATTACGAGCTTGAAACTTCAAACGCCAAACGCCAACCTCCAAACTTTTTGCCCTCACTTCTTCGTGACCCCGCTGCGATCAATCACAACCGTATTGGCGCCTTCCGTCAGTCTGATATCGCTTCGGCTGGCGGAGTCGGAGCTGATCGCCAGCAGATCGTTGAACAGTTGTTGCCCGTGATAGACGCGGAGTACCGCGGTGGTGCCGGATTCAAATTGGCCTTTGATCGGGCCGATTTCGCCGGTCTTGCCTGCCGGGATGACGACGCCTGTCACGGGCATCTCTTTCGCTTTGCCCATGATCGCCATTTGTTCCGGTGCCAGCCATTCCATCTCTGCGGGCGGTCCGTCTTTGGTCAGCCACACGGTCATAGGCTGCATCGAATCATTCTTTACAACAATCGAATACGACCGCGTGCTAGGCCCGCAACCTGCTGCTGTGATCGTGAATAAGGTGGTCAAAAATAGTTTGTGCATATCGCCAATGAGTTTATCAGATGAACCGGCAAAATCGCTACACCCATCCCGTGGTACGAACGCGGAAGCGCAAAATTCAGGTTGTCAGACTGACAGTCGGACACGCAATTGACAGTCGCGAGACGTGGTTTTTCTCTAAAAAAGCCAATCGCAAGCTGGTATCCGGCTTGCATATAGTTTCTTAGAGGAATAACTCATGCGACTCGATCAGTTGACCGCCAAAGCTCAGGAATCACTTACTTTTGCTCAGGATCTCGCACGCCAGCGGGATAATCCTGAGGTGACACCCGCACATCTGTTGCGGGGGTTGCTCGAACCCGATCAGTCGACGATCCACGCGCTGCTAACGAAATTAAACGTTGGTTCTGCTGATTTGATCGCCCAGACGGAACAACTGATCGAACAGTTGCCGCATTCTTCGGGCACGCAAATCGGTGCCAGCCGGGCGTTGATGGAAGTGTTGGATACAGCACAGAAACAATCCGATCGACTAAAAGATGAGTATGTTTCGACCGAACATCTGTTGATTGCGCTGCTCAGCACAGACGGCAATCACGCCAGTTTGTTGAAAGACGCGAAATTATCTTCGCAGCAGATACTCGATGCGCTCAAATCCGTGCGCGGCAACCAGCGGGTGACGGACCAAAATCCTGAAGATAAATATCAAGCGTTGGAAAAATACGGCAAGGATCTGGTCGCGCTGGCAAAGCTGGGCAAGATCGACCCGGTCATTGGCAGGGATGAGGAAATCCGCCGCACAATGCAGGTGTTGAGTCGCCGGACGAAAAATAATCCGGTATTGATCGGCGAACCGGGTGTCGGCAAGACCGCGATCGTCGAAGGCCTGGCGATGCGAATCCTCAAAGGCGACGTGCCCACAATGCTGCAAAATAAGCGGGTTATTGCGTTGGACATGGGCGCGTTGATCGCCGGGGCGAAATATCGCGGAGAATTTGAAGATCGCTTGAAAGCAGTCGTTAAAGAAGTGCAGCAAAGTGACGGGCAGGTGATTCTGTTCATCGACGAATTGCACACCGTCGTCGGCGCGGGAAAGACCGAAGGATCGATGGACGCGGGCAATCTACTCAAACCGGCCCTTGCGCGCGGCGAACTGCGGTGCATCGGTGCGACCACGCTTGATGAGTATCGCAAAAACATCGAGAAAGACCCCGCACTCGAACGCCGCTTTCAGCCAATTGTTATCGGCGAGCCCAACGTGGAGGACACGATTGCAATCTTGCGCGGCCTGAAACCGCGATACGAAACCCACCACGGCGTACGCATCACCGACAATGCGATTGTCGCGGCGGCAACGTTGTCGGATCGGTATATCCAAGATCGATTTCTCCCAGATAAAGCCATCGACCTGATGGACGAAGCCGCCAGCCGACTGGCGCTGGAAAACCAATCCGTACCCGAAGAAATTGATCGGTTGATTCGTCGCCAGGCGCAACTGGAACTGGTTCAAGGACAGTTGAAGGATGAGAAGGACGCTGACGCGCAAAAGCGGCTTGAGCAGATCAAAGCGGATTTGCAGACCGTTGAAAAACAACTGCAGGAATTAAATCGTCAATGGGAGTTGGAGAAATCGGGTCTTGGTGACGTCAATACACTACGCGCCCAATTCACCAGTCGCATGGAAAAGTACGAACAGCGCGAGGCTGCAATCGTGACGGCGATGCGGGAGGGGCGTCGCGTTTCTGAAAAAGAACTGCACGAAGTTGCGACCGAGGAAAAATTGCTGAAGAAGCTGAAACAGCAACTCGACCTAAGTGACGCCCAGCCCAAGCAGGACGCGAAAGACAAAAAGAGCAACCCGCCTCGGTTGTTGAAGCAGCAGGTCGACGCGGAAGAAATTGCCGAGGTGGTTTCGCGTTGGACGGGTATTCCTGTCACGCGAATGATGGAAACTGAGCGCGCCAAATTGATCCATATGGAAGACAATCTCGGCCTGCGGGTGATCGGCCAGCAGGACGCGGTACGCGCAGTTTCCGATGCCGTGCGGCGCAGTCGTGCGGGACTGGGCGATCCGAATCGGCCAATCGGATCATTCCTGTTTCTCGGACCCACCGGCGTCGGCAAAACTGAGCTATGCAAAGCATTGGCAGAGTTTTTATTCGATGACGAAAACAGCATGGTGCGGATCGACATGAGCGAGTTTATGGAACAGCACTCGGTCGCGCGTTTGATCGGTGCGCCACCGGGATATGTTGGTTATGAAGAGGGCGGGCGACTGACCGAAGCGGTGCGACGCAAACCCTACAGCGTGATATTGTTTGATGAAGTCGAGAAAGCGCACCGCGATGTTTTCAACGTATTGTTGCAGGTGTTGGATGACGGACGTCTCACCGACGGACAAGGCCGCACGGTCGATTTTAAGAACACCGTGATCGTGATGACCAGCAATATTGGTTCTCAGCAGATCATGGAACTATCTGGCCGAAATGCTGAAGAATGGGAGATTGAAGCGACCGTTAAATCGCAGCTTCGCGATTACTTCCGGCCTGAGTTTTTGAACCGCATCGACGAAACTATCGTCTTCCATCCGTTGGCGAAGGAACAATTGACGAAGATCGTCGATGTGCAGTTGCGCGGGTTGGAAAAGCGACTGGCCGCCCGCGACTTGAAACTGGAAATCACCGACGCCGCCAAGCAGTTGCTGGCCGACGAAGGATACGATCCTCAGTTCGGTGCGCGGCCGCTCAAGCGGGTGATTCAGCAACGCTTGGAAAATCCACTGGCGAGTCGTTTACTGCAAGGTGATTTTGATGAGCGGCATACCGTGCAAGTCGATCTGGATGAAAGTAAATTGCAGTTTGTTTTCACGCCGAAATAGCCTTTCGCAGCTTACGGCTTAGGCGTGCTGATCCATTCGCGGACCACGCGCTCTGCGAGGTCGCTGAGCAGCTTCGTGGCGTTGGCGATCGCGTGGTCGAGTGTCATGCTTTTGTCCATGATCGCGTGCATGCTGCTGATGCCTTCACTGAGTAAACCCTCCGCACCGACGCCGATCGCGCCGCCGAATGCGATGCATGGTTTGCCTGCGTCACGCGCTGCACGGGCGACGGCTGCGGGCACTTTACCTGCGAGCGTTTGCGAGTCGAGTTTGCCTTCGCCAGTGATGACCAGCTCGGCGTCAGCGATGCGCTTTTTTAATCCAGTTACGTCCATAATCAGTTCTGCGCCACTGACCATTGATGCGCCGAAGAACGCCATCATCCCAAATCCTGCGCCGCCAGCTGCGCCCGCGCCGGGTGCATTGGCGATCGGGATCAATTGCAATCGATCTGCTAATTTTGTAAGTCCGGCGTCGAGATGCTCGACCTGTTCGTCGTTTGCACCTTTTTGCGGCGCAAAAATGTAGGCCGCGCCGTCCGGTCCGTAAAGTGGATTGCCCACATCGCAAGCGACGATGAATGTAACGCCGCGCGTATCGAGGATTGCTTCATGCTTTGGACGATTGGTGCGGTTTTGATAGCTGTAATTAACGAATGACGGCTGATAGCGCGTGATCGACAGGATTTTGTCCAGATCATTGCCGGTCAGTTTGCGATCGTTTGGGGAATAGACTTTGCCGTTGATCATTTTAACAGCGCCGCCCCAAGCTTGAGCGATGCCGATACCCGCGTCGCAGGTCGCGCTGCCGCCGATACCGAGGATGATTTTTTTTGCACCTTTATCGGCTGCGTATTTCAGCAATTCGCCGGTGCCGAAAGTTGTGGTACGGGTAGGATCGCGCTGGTCTGGATCAAGCAATAACAAACCCGATGCCGTGGCGAGTTCGACGATCGCGGTTTGCCCGTCGTCGATAAAACCGATCGGTGCAAATACTTTCATGCGGGCGAGGGGTCCGCAGACTTCGAATGTTTCGATCACGCCGCCGGTAGCAGCGACGACCGCCTCGACCGTGCCTTCCCCGCCATCGGCGAGTGGGCAAAAATCAATTTCTGCATCCGTGCATGCGCGCCGTACCCCGGTCGCGATAGCGTCGCAGGCTTGTTGCTGGGTGAGCGAACCTTTGAACTTGTCTGCGGCGATCAGAATACGCATGGGTCGATTCATTTCACTGACAATCACATGGACAACCAAAATAACCTTTTTGGGCGATGCTTAACAGTGTGGGAATGGTCGGATAAGATCAGATATGTGATTGGCGTTTAGGGACGCCAGCGTAGTATCCAACGTCGCCCGGAGATTTTTCGCATGTCCACCAAAACCATCAACGTCGCACTTATCGGCCAAAAGTTCATGGGCCGCGCTCATAGCAATGCTTATATGTCCGCTCCGCGTTTTTTTGATCTGCCGATCAATCCTGTCATGCACACGATTGTTGCGCGTGATCTGCCCAGCCTGCAGGAGTTTGCCAATCGATGGGGATGGGCTAAAGCGACCAATGACTGGAAGACCGCGATCAACGATCCGATGATCGGGCTGGTTGATGTGACAACGCCGAACAATAAGCATAAAGAGTTTGTGCTCGAAGCCCTCAAGGCCGGTAAGCACGTCGCGTGTGAAAAACCACTGGCAGCGACACTGGACGATGCCCGCGAGATGCGCGATGCGGCTAGGAAAGCGAAAAAATGCAAAACCTTCGTTTGGTATAATTATCGCCGCGTCCCGGCGGTCGCGACGGCGTATCAACTCGCGCGGCAGGGGTTGCTGGGACGGATTTATCATGTACGTGCTTATTATTTGCAGGGTTGGGCAAGCTCGCCGGACATCCCGTTGATCTGGCGTTTTGACAAGGATCAGGCCGGTTCGGGTGCACTGGGTGATCTGGGCGCACATGTGATCGACATGGCGCGGTTCATCACCGGGGATGAAGTCGCTGAGATCGTCGGGGCGATCAGCGAAACGTTTATCAAAGAGCGCACGATTCCATCCGGCGTCGGGGGCGTCGGGATCGCTTCGGGCACCAAATCATCGGGAAAAAAAGGCAAAGTAACCGTCGATGATGCGATCCACGCGATCGGACGGATGAAGGAAGGGGCGGTCTTCAGCGTCGAAGCCACACGCTTCGCCACCGGCGACGAGAACAAGCATGGCGTCGAAATTAACGGCGAAAAAGGATCGGTCTTCTTCAATTTTGAAGACCTTAACAATCTGTACTACTACAACGCCACGCTGCCGGTCCAGGTTCGCGGGTGGACGAAGATCCAGGCAAGCGTGCCCGGTGTGCATCCGTACCAGCACGCCTATTGGCCAACCGCGCATCCCGGCGGGTATGAACATGCGTTTGTGAATCAGGTGGCAGATATGATGCGTGATCTGGGCATGGAAAAGCCCGAAGTGCCGCTGCCGGATTTTGCAGATGCGTATGAAACCCAGCGTGTACTTGAAGCAATCGAACTGGCGGCGAAGAATAAATCGCCGGTAAAACTGAGTTCGGTGAAATAAAATGTCGCGACATTTGACGACGAGCAAAGGCGTGCGGATTTAAGGACATTCGCAGGATGTCCGCGCGATTCGCGCCTTTTTCTTGGAAATATGGCATAATAGCGGATTCGGTCGCAGATCGCGGCTGAAGACTGGAAGAACCATTGAGCGATAAGAGCGCAACACCCGTGGCAGGTTCGGTAGGCGACCCGTCCATTCCTCTGACCTACGAAGATTTCCTTGCCAAACTTGGTGCAAAGGATCGCGCCAACGCCGAGAAACGCGCCGGTGCGATTGCAGCGGGCGAACCCGCAAAATTGTCTCTGTGGAAACGCACCTGCGCCCGGCTGATGACGCTGGCGGGTCATTCTGCCAAGGTCAATTCCAAAGAGTTCATTCAGTTCTACGCCGCCGACGGCAAATACCGCACGCAGGTTTTTGCAATGCAGGAAATTGAACCCGGCGTGCTAACGATCCACACCCGCGATGTGCTCGACGCGCTACTCGAAAAGAAAATTCTTCTAAAATCCAAAACTACTGACGCGCCTAACCACTATCGGTTGCCTAAAACGGACGACACGCTTGTCGTCGAGCGTGTACTCGCACAAGTAGCGGAGCATCCGGTGGCGTTTCGAGATCTGTTGAGTTGGAATCGCAAGTGCATGCGGATCGATATTCCGCTGGGTGCATCAAGCGAAATGCTAACGCAGGTGGATCGCGTGTTTGAGCTCAGTGCCAAAAGCGCTTAAGTCGCGGGGTCTTGCCTCGTCATTGGACTGGTGATGCTCAGCCGTTCCAGCGTGCGATGACGAATTCGTCGCCTGGCTGGATGAATGAGCCGAACATCCCACCGGGCCTTCCGTTACGTCCGCCACCACCAAATCCACCGGGTCCGCCTGGTCCCCCCGGCGGCCCCCCGGGACCACCCATGCGCGACATCGGATTGGATGAGGCATCGACGGGTGGCGGTTTTGGAGTCGCGATACGTTTGATAATCGTAAACTCGGACTTCGATGCCAAAGGCAGCAATCGCGTCAGGTCTGCTTCTTTCGCGACCACGTAAATGTCGGCCTTCTCTGCCCACGCGTCGATGTCACGTTCAAACTTTTTCTGCTTGTCGCGATCATTACCGGTGTAGAGTTTTTGGCGGGCTTCGTTCTTGGCTTGTTGTTGAGGGGATGGGGCGTCCTCGTCACCGTCGTTACCTAAGCCGGGCATGCGTTGCCCGCCGTTGCGGTTTCGATTGTTTTGTCCACCGCCGGGACCGCCACCCCCGGGGCCGCCGCGTCCGATGACCAGCGACGAATCGGCGAGTTTCCACTTACGGACAAAATCCAGTTGTTGAAGGAGTTGATTGTCCGCGACAACCACGCTGCCGACGGGAACGTTCTGATCGATCTCATGTGTCGCCTGAGCGAGTGTGGCTTTGCTATCAAACGATCGGATCAATTCCTGCTTAAGCGAAGACCCGTACATCAGGATTTGCATTGCAATCAGCACCAGTGGAATGGTGATGCGAGTTGCTTTTGGGGTGTTTTGGATCGCTTGTGCGACCGCCCAGACACCCGCGATGACAAACAGCGGCACGATCGGAACAAGAAAGCGCATCGACCCGCCGACCTGCCCACCCATGCCACCTGCGCCAACCCCCATCGCCCAGTAGTACGCCATGTAAACCAGCAGAAACGGGATTGTTGATAAGAGGAGCATTAGCGACAGTTTGCGCATCTGCGGGAGGAACAGCATCCAGATCATTCCTACCAATCCAAAGGCGAACATCATGCCCAATCCGCCTGATTGAAGCATTTGCAAATAGGGAATCGCGTGATCCAACAGATTTTGTAGGCTGAAGCCGGTTTGTTCATTGGTCAGTGCGTAGCCCGTTTTCCAGAACGCGCCAAACAGCAGTTGGTTGCGAATCAACAGCGGCGCAATCGGGATCATCGCGCCGATGATCGCTGCCAGATAATGCACCCAGATTTTGGGCACGTTGCGCAGGTGCAAGAGTAAAAATGTCGCGACGCCTAATGCGACAACCGAGTCTGCGTAGCGCGTCGACGGGATGCAGCCAAGGATCATTCCGGCGAGAAAAAGATCGAGCAGTCGCGGCTTTTGCGACCATCGAATTAGAAAATATAAACCCCATACCACACAAAACGTCACCGGCATGTGCGATATTTGCGTCAAAGCATGCACGGTGAATGCAGAATTGGCTGCCAGTAGGATGACCGCCGCGATCCCCCATATAGCTGACTGAAGCCGACTGACAATCAGATATACACCCACCAGCGACAAAACCGCCAACGCGGGATTGATGAGCACCGTCGCTGGCCATCCGAACAGGGTTTGGATCATACCGATGAACAATGGAAAGCCCGGCGGATAGCGGCTGAGAAAAGTGTTGTCTCCCAGCAATAACCAGTGCATGCCGATGTACTCAGCGTCGGAATTGGGCTTGAACCAACTGTGCCCGGTTTGCCAGATCAATGACCCCTGCGCCCAATACCCGTTGGCGTCGGGATGGACGATCGCCGGGGCGTAATAAAGCATCAAAAAACCGATGTAGCCAAGCAGTGTCAACGCGAGTGTCGCGCGTAAAACCCATTTGACACGTCGCGACGGTTGCGTCGGCGCCAAGTTTGTGAGCGGCGGTGGTGTCGAGATTTGGGTTGAAGACAACGGTAACGCAGGCGCAACGGCAATCGTCATGAGATAAAGGTCCTTCCGACCACTATAATCGCTCAACGCCGGGATTTATTGCACTAAAGTTCAATCGTGTGAAATGATTAGGCGAACAGCGAAGCGTATGTCGCTGAAATATAGCCGCAATTTGAAGAGCGCCGATCAAAAATCAGCCTTCGTTACCACCGAGTTCGCGATTGCGAAACACGAGGATGCCCAACGCCAACGCTGCGGTCACATAGCAAAGTGCATACAGCGTCGCCAAGCCAGTATTTTGCCAGACGAATGACAGAGGGATGAGTTGATTGGCAGAGGCGGCTTCGGAGTGTCCGATCTGTCCGTAGACCGCATATTTGCGCAGGTCGAATACCTCGAGGAATGGCAAAATCGTTTCGAGAGTTTTTCCGAGTGCGACAGTCAGTTTCCCCTGACCGGTGACTGCCGCATCAATGAATCGCGCCAGATTGCCCGCCAGGTAAAGCAGGATCACGGTTGGCAGATTGACCACCAGCGAAAACCGCGACGAGATCGCGACACTGATCGCAGCCAGCACGTTAATTTGAAGCCACGTCAACAGCAGGCTTGGGTATAGCCCATTGAGGTGCATGTTTCGCAGATTTGTTAAATTCGCGATTTCGCGTTCGTCAAGACTGCGATTGCTAATCATGTAATCCGTGGGGATACGCCACCAAGTGCATAGGCAAAGTAGTGCACCCAAAATCAGCACGCCTAGCCCAGCCGATCCGATCAGTCCGAGATATTTACCAACCAGCACTTCCAACCGGCTAACGGGTTTGCTCATCAGTGTGAGCATCGTGCGGTCTTCAATTTCTTCGTGGATCGCTTTGCTGGTTGCAAAGAGGGTGACGATCAATAGCAGCAAGCCGATGATGTCCAGTCCCAGCACCTTGTACATCACCACGTCGTCGCCAGCGGTGAGCGTGAAGAAGGGCAGGTACATGAAGATCACCAATACCGCAGCACCAACGCCGAGCAACAGCGAATAGATCGGCTGGCTGATCGCTTCAAAGAAGGTGTGTTTGGCAATGACCCAAGTTCGATACATGCGCCGTCCGGTTCAGGGGCGTCAACTGTAGTGTCTGGCGTCGATATTTTCCAGTGAACGCGGTCGCAAGAAATTTTAGCTACCGGTGAGCACCGATCGACACGGATTTAATGTGCTGAAATGCATCATTTGCGAATCAGGTGAATCGCGACGGCCGATAACGCCAGTGAACCGACGATGAAGGCGCTGATCGCGCCGTATTTATTCGCAAGGCCTGTTTTGACAGTCGCGTCGGCGTGTTCGTCCGAATCATGCGACGGGGCCTGGCCGTGCGCGTCGTGTGCGCCGTGCGGGTCGGCGGGCACGGCGGGTGCGTGAGGATCGGCGTGATGGGCGTCTGTCGGCTTGGCAGGCGTGTCATGTGATGCAGGCGCGGGTGTGGATGATGCTACAGCGATTAACAATTCTGATTCGCGTGGATGTTGCCCAAGGAACTCGACGGTTCCGCCGTGAATGTCGTAGATCGCGCCGATCACCTGAACTTTTTTGTCTTTCATCAATGTGCGTAGGTCAGGGCTGTTGGTGATCAGATCCTGCATCGATTGATAGACATTTTGGCGGATCGCCTTGACGATTAAAGGTGCACCGGTGGCGGTGGGATTTTGCTTTCGCGCTTCGTCGGCTGCGGGTTTGATATTATCGAGCAGGCCGGCGAGATTGCCATGAAGCGGGGCGTTTTCAACCACCGCAGTCACGGCGCCGCATTTGGCATGACCCATCACGACGATCAGCGGCGTATTCAAATGACACGCACCGTATTCGATGGTCGCGATTTCGTCGATATCTGAAACATTGCCTGCGACGCGAATCACAAACAAATCGCCGATGCCCGCGTCAAACAGAAATTCCGGCGGGACGCGCGAATCAGCGCAAGTGAGAATCGTTGCATAAGGATGTTGTCCGCCTGCAAAGGTATCGCAGCGACGATCCTGCCCGGTGCGTGGAAATGTCGATTCTCCCGCGACAAAGCGTTTATTGCCTTCGGTCAGCTTCGCGAGTGCTTCATCTGCAGTCACCGATGGCGCGACCGCTGGTGCGTGCGCATCGGCGGCGAGCAAAGATGAACTGAGTAACAATATGGCGAGCAATGAGCGCAAAGGTATCTCCTGATGAGGGGCAACTGCATTCGCTATCGGTCTTTTTCACGCATGGCCAAAGATCGAAGTGGAGATTGTGGCGTTATCGGTCGTCCAATTTCATGCCGCCGGCGGAGTGATATAACGCCTGACGATCAATAGACTTGTGGGACTTTCATTTGCGATGCGTTCGGCCTTCAAACCCAACAGGGTGGATTCAAGCCCCCATTCTTCCGAAACGCCGATGACTATCAAATCATGCTGCGGCGCTTCGGCAAGTACCGCGTCGGCGGGGGAGTGATCGTGCACGATCTTGATTTCAATCGATTTGGTCTGAGTCGGATCGTCGTAGGTCCGCTCGACCATTTGCTTGCTGGAATCTAAATTGGAGTTGCCGCTGACATGGACAATGGTGATCTGGGCGCCGGTGGTTCGCGCAATCCTTCCCGCCAGATCGATTGCCAGACGGTCATGCGTGCTGTTGAGAAATGGTACGAGAATGCGTTTTGGGGTGGAAAATCCGCGATCGATGAATACGCCCACGTTGCAGTCCGTACCGGTCATCACGCGATGCACCACGCCGCCCAGTAACGCTTTTGCAAACACCGGCGTATGCGGGCCGATCAGGACCAAATCAGAATTGATCGAACGGGCAACGCGCGCGATATCACTTGCGATGTCGCGTGAAAAATAGCTCAGCGGTTCGACCTTGATCCCACGTCGAACGGATTCTTCCATCAGCGGTGCGAGTGATTCGAGCGTCCCGGGGTGCGCCAGACCGGTGTGAACCCCGCCATACAGATCGGCACCGCTCATGCGATCCAGATGTACCGCAACCAACCGGCTATGCCGGGGATCGTTCCCTGATACATAGGATGCGATCTCCAGCAACGTCCCCCCGCTTTCAGGTCGTGAAACGGGTATCAATACGGAGAATATTTTGTCATCCTGATCCGGACGTTCGGCGTCGGGCACGCCTCCGCGATTGATCCACGCTAGCAGCGGCGCGGTCATGCCCGTTGTTACGAGCGCCATCACGACCATCATGCCGTAGATCGTGGAATTGATGACCTGCAGTTGCAAACCGACGGTCAGGATAATCAATTCCATCAACCCCCGGGTATTCATCAAAACACCCAGCGCCAGCGCGTCGCGTCGATTTTGTCCGCAAAGTAACGCGGCTCCGCCCGTGCCGATGATCTTGCCCGCGCAGGCGACCACGATAATCAGCAGCGTGTATCCCACCCTGTCGGTGGCGATCACGCCGGTCAGATCAGTCTTCAAACCCGCGTAGGCGAAGAAAATGGGTAGCAGAAAAACGATCGTGAAATCTTCGAGTCTGGCATTTAACGAGCGGACAAACTCCGTGCCTTTGGGCATGATAAAACCCGCGACAAATGCCCCGAATAATGCGTGAATCCCAATCTTGTCAGTAGCGGCGGATGAAATCAGCAGAACCAGGAAAATAAGCGACACCACTGTATGGCTTAGTCGTCCGGTTGCGTTGTAAATGCGCTCGATGCGCTTGAGCAACGGACGGATGACCAGCAACATCGCGGCGACGTAAACAGCAACCCATCCAAGTTTTACAAGCGGCTCGGTTGTTTCACCCCCACCTCCAGATAGCGCCACGACCACCGCCAGCATCACCCATGCCATGACGTCGTTGATCGCGGCCGCCGTCAGTGCGATTGCACCCAAGGGCGTGCGTTGCAAATTGCGTTCAGCAAGGATTCGCGCCAAAACCGGAAACGCCGTTACGCTGATCGCAGCGCCCATAAACAGCGCCGACGGGAGAAGATTGGCGCGATGCGATTCATCGAAAAGGTCGCGAATAAGGTAGGTCAACCCCATGCCCATCCCAAGCGGGACGAGTATGCTCGATGCAGAGATCACGATCGCCGATCGGCCACGTTGACGAACCGAATTGGGGTCAAATTCAAGCCCGACCAAAAAAAGAAACAGGACGACACCAACCTGCGCCAGCGCATCGAGATACTGAATTGTGTCCAAGGGGAACAATTGCGAATAGGTCGCAGGTGATACCCAACCCAGCAAACTAGGTCCGAGCATGATGCCCGCCAGCATTTCGCCGATCACCTGAGGCTGACGCAAACGGGCAAAGACCATGCCCATGATCCGGCTGACCGCCAGGATGCTGGCGATTTGCAACAGGAGCGTGAAAAGATCAAAACCGTGATCCATGCTGCGTCTTCAATACCCGTATGCATGAACATTGCAACATATGCGTGGTGACAAAACACGACGGAAAGCGATTCGCCTGTATAATTCCAAGTATGAGCTTCGATGTGATCGAAAAACAGGTTTTGTTTACCGGGAAGAAAGTGCGACTTGAATTGCATCACCTAAGGTCGCAGGAGGATGGCAAACGTTATACACGAGAGATATGCGTGCATCCCGGTGCGGTGGTGATTTTGCCGATCGCAGACGACGACACGGTGTTGATGATTCGCAATTATCGTTACACCGTCGGCGAATATCTTCTTGAACTGCCCGCAGGCACGCTTGAACCCGGCGAAGACCCGATCAACTGTGCGGGTAGAGAGTTGCTGGAAGAAACAGGTTATTTAGCCGGTAAGTTAACGCATCTGGCGAGCTTTTATGCTTCGCCGGGTATCCTGACCGAAAAAATGCACACCTATGTCGCGACCCGCTTAAAACATCAAACGAACGATCTGGACGAAGGCGAAGAGATCGAATTGATCCCGATGAAGTTTGATGCCTGCATCGACGCAATTCGCACGGGCGAGATCATTGACAGCAAAACAATCGCGACGTTACTGATGTACGAACGATTCAATCGTGGAAAACAGGAGTAGGCGGATGGGTTGGCAAGACAGAGATTATCACCGCGACGATGATGGCGGGCGGCAGCGGGTGCAGTTCCAATTTCCGCCGTTTACACCGCTGATGATCAC
>JBBQXB010000053.1:0-23509 GCA_038210015.1 Tepidisphaerales bacterium | reverse complement strand
TCCACGAAGGCGCTCCCAAATAAGATTTGGACTGGCAATCTGAAAATTGAATGGGCGTTAGAAGAACGTGGAGGAAACAACGAACTGGTAGATGGGCGGTACTACGGCATAACTGAAAACAAACTATACATTACGGGTGCTGCTGCTGCATCGCCGCAATTTCATACAGTTTTAGATATAGCTGGTGCGGCACACGACCTGAATGTGAATACTCAAGCAGAACAAGTAGCAGTGTTTGAGAAAATTTGGAACGATAAATTCAAATCTCTCGAAGCAATCTTGCGAGTGGGCGATAATACACCCCTAAATTACTACAAGGATTGGGGCACTAACTATAATAATACTGCTCAACTGCTCAATAATGCAGACGGGCAGTGCGGTGCGTGGACTGATCTTCTCAAGGAAGCGGTGGCTGTGCATGGGTTAGAAACCAGCTTCATAAACGTAAAACCTAAACGAATTGGTGATCAAGGTTTTGTGATTGGGAATTGGATCAACGATAAGCCGCAAGGTGATCCAACTGGCACCTTTACCGACCATCGACTGATCAATACGATTCCGATCAAGACGAGTTATCGTGGTGCAAATGGTTTCACATGGACATATGCTCAAGCTAAGTATGTTGATGGTCCAGCAGCACAGGGAAAGCAACTCAAACCACTCGCATTATTTGCGACTCATCAACTCATTAAATTTGGTGATACTTATTACGATCCGTCATACGGATTGACCTACCAAAACGCAGCTGAATTTGTCACAAAGGCGAAAGTAGGTGGTTTCTTCAAAACTAATGCGCGGGAGAGTTTGGATGAGTTTAATTACGGAGGTCCTAATAATCCGAGTAATGGCGTGGACTTGAACAAAAATGACAAAATCGACGTTGCGGAGGTAACTGTAACTACTTTCAATTTTAGGCTTTTCACTGACATTGTCGCTGATGCTAATGACACGGTTATTTTCGAGGTTTGGAATAACCAATGATTAACAATATGTGCTCACATTTTCTGAAAATTACTAGTGCCTGCCTGCTCACTCTCATGGCCGTATCTTGCACTAGAGATGGGAACAGTGCTAATAATTTGCCCGTTAACAATGCACAACCACTAATTGAGCAAGTGACCGCTGAAGGAGTATGTATATACTTTCGTAATAATTGGAGTATGACGATTCTATCCGATGGTAGTGGTACAATTGCTTACGGATTTGCAGGTGGGGACCAAATTGTCTGTCCTGCCAACACTTTCGATTTTGCGAGTGTCATGAAGCACATAAGTGAGACTATGAAGCCACAAAAACCGACAGAGGTTGGCAGCAAATACCTGAATGTGAGTTTGAGGAATCCAGATAGATCGGGTTATATACCCTGTGAAACATCGACTGCGATTTTTAGAACGGTGTTCGCTAAGTATGTAGATTACGGTCCGCCGAATATGCTAGACCTTTTGAAGGAATACCCTGCGAATTGCTCTGTTGTGCAAGCGAAGTAGTTTACGCACAAACAGATCTATAAAGGATCAAAAAAGGGACATCCAGATTTAACTTGGGTAATCTGCACTTGCGTACACTGACACGGCGTGCGGGGTGCGTCAATCGGCATTTCGCGGTCATGCCGCCATCGTGGCAGCGATTTGGGAGGAATTCGCAGACCGCAAAGTCTGGCGTGCAACAGAGAACGCTCTGCAGAAAAACGATGAACTGCTGAGGTTCTGGGGATCGTGGGCGTCGCGCGTAGTTAACAATGAGTCGAGTCAAACTGTTGCAGGCCTTCTCGCGAATCGAGGGGACATGATACGGGGACGCACATCTTTATTGCAAATAAGGTGTGTTGATTCGCCCAAATCTTTTAGCTGACATCGGATACGCCGCAACAAAATCGGCTTGTGAATACGTCCATGCACATACCAAAAATGGTGTGATATGCGGGAGGGTCTAAGGGGTCGGGAATATTTTTTTGTCCCTGAAAAACAGCGTATATTAGTCTCAATTTGTAAATTAGCGTTCCGCCGGCAACTGCAGCGGTAGAGTCATACATAATCTGACTTATGCCTATGACCTAGCCGGTCAGCGTCGATCGGAAACTTCGTATCGATGTCGCTGCGCCGTATTCTCATTTCAGCTCATCGCGAAGTTGCAAAGCGGGATCGAGAACCGGCAGACAACCGGGGCATGTATCGGTATGCATCCGTGAAAATCTGTGGCATCTGTGTTCCTATTCTTGATCCAACCACCAGTGATGTTGGTTCAAACGCCGGGTTGCGGTAGGCTGACGGATCTTATGAATCACCTTCGATCCTTAACGCTTGCGGTGTTGCTCGGTGCGGCCTCGACTGCGATGGCGGTTAAAACGCAGTTTTGGACGCACACCACCGCCGAAGATTTCTCAACCGGCACGCGGACTAATCTTGTCGTCACCAATCACGGCGAGCTGAAACTATCCCGCGAGCTGAAATCGCTTTTACCCGCGAACATCTCCTTTACCGTCATCGCGGCGATGATCGAAACGGCGCCGGACGTGATCGTGTTTGCGACATTCCCCGAAAATCAGGTTTATCGACTCGATAATGGCAAACTTGAAACCCTCGCGACGTTTGAAAACCAGACCATCACCGCGATGGCGGCAGATGCTGCGGGGCAGATATTTGTGGCCGTTGCGGGGGAAAAAGCAGAACTATTCAAAATCGCCAAGCCAGGCGACAAACCCGTATCAATCTTCAGCCAAGCGGATGTGTCGTATATCTGGTCAATCCTTCCGGCGGTCGGCGGTGAAAAAGGACCGATGATGCTCGGCGTCGGTACGCCGGCGCGGGTGATTGAAGTCGCGGATAAACCGAAGACGATCGCGACGCTCGCCGGTGACAACGTATTGTCACTGATTGTTGATAAAACGGGTTTGCTCTACGCGGGTACCGATACGGATGGGTTGGTTTACAAGATCAAGATTGGCGAAAAACCGACGTTGCTATTCGATGCGTCTGAAGCCGAAATTAGTTCGCTGGCGTTCGATGCAAATGGCCGGTTGCTGGTCGCGACGGGCGAAGCGGGTGAGCATATCTCGCCGATCGGTAATGCTGTGACTGGAAAGCCCGAAAACGCCGAGCCAGCCGGATCAACCATCCCCGCGAACAAGCCCGCAGCGCCTAAATCGCCGGAGGAAAAGCCCGCTGGGGACGCGATCCCCGCACCCGCGTTGGATGCGCCCGACGTCCCGGTTGCTGATGAGCCCGGCGTCGCCGAACCGCCTAAGAAAAACACCGCCGGACCGGTTCAGCCACAGAATCATGAAAACGAAACCGCAGGCAACGCACTCTACCGCATCGGTGACAACGGTTTGGTGACGGAATTATTCCGCGCACCAGTTGTGATCTATTCAATGGCGGTCGAAGGCGATGCGATTTATCTCGCGACCGGGGAAACCGGCGACGTGCACGTCATCCGCCCGGCGGCGGAAGAGAACGCCGTGATCGCCCACACTGCCGCAGCACAAGTCACCGGCATCTTAAAATCCAAATCCGGCAAGATATATCTCGCCACCAGCAACACCGGCGGGATTTCATCTTTGAGCGCCAACATCGCGGCTGAGGGATCGTTTGAAAGCGCGGCGTTGGATGCCGGTGTCGCCAGCCAGTTCGGAAAACTGCAACTGCGCGGCCAATTACCCGAAGGCAGCTCGATGGAGGTCGCAACACGATCAGGCGACAGCGCCGATGCTGATTCCGGCACGTGGAGCGATTGGTCCGCCAATCAGCCTGCCAAGGAATATGTCGATGTCACGTCGCCTGCTGCTCGGTATCTGCAATACAAGCTGACCTTCAAGTCAAAAGGACAGGCAGTGGCGTCATTGGACGAGATACGTATCGCGTATCAAAAGCCGAATATCGCGCCGCGCGTGCAGTCCGTGACCGTCGCGCCCGATGCCACCGTCCCCGGCAACCGCACGATCACTTGGGAAGCCAGCGATCCGAACGAAGATACCCTGCATTACAGCATCTACGCCCGCGTGCTGGGTCGTGGCGGCTGGGTGGAACTGGCCAAGGATATCGAAGGAAATACCCACACCTGGCCTGGCAAACAGGCGGCGGACGGGCGATACGAAATCAAAGTCGTCGCGGCGGATGACGCCGACAACCAAACCGGGCAAGGCCAGCACGCATCCCGCGTCAGCGATACGGTGGTTATCGACAACACCGCCCCGGTGATCGGGGATGTTAAAGTCGATGGAACAACCGTCACTCTGCGTGTCGTAGACCGCAACGGTGTTGTCGCGGCACTTGATTATGCCTTGAATTCGGCAGACCACTGGCAACGAAGGCTTCCAGATGATACGATAGGCGATTCGCCTGAGGAGCGTTATACGATCTCCCTAGGCAAACTGGCGTCAGGCCAGCACACGCTGACGGTCCGAGCGACCGACAGCGAAGGGAATATGTCGTTCGAGACGATCGGCGTAAGTGTCCCGTAGGTAAAGAGTTACGCCTTTTGTCGAGGCCGGGAAATCGTTCCCGTTTGCACGAGAATTTTGAGGAAGTCATGCATTACCCCCATCGCATCAGCAAAGTGAAGCGCGCCCGCAAGCTTGGTTTTCGTGGCCGTATGAAAACGCACAGCGGCCGTAAAATCATCAATAATAAGCGTCGCGCCGGTCGCCGGGTTCAGGTCGTCTGATCTAGACGACGAACCACTCGCGCAACATTAACGCTATTAACATTGCAACGATCAACCGAGATCGTTGCATTGTTGCGTAGATCGGCGCGAGCGCGCGAAGAACGAACAAATGTCTGAATGACAAAATAACCCAATAACTTAAGTACGAAACATACCCCTCGTTCTCTTGCACGATAAACTCATTACTCAACGGTCGTTTAATCGCGAGCAAGCTTGCGGATTAACAGTAACATTGATTTAGTGTCGAACGCCTTAACCCCCACACCCCGCATGATGGACAAAACCACCCTACTCGCCGCACTTGATTTTTCCCGCGCCCGTTTGCTCGGTTCACTCGACTCGATCGAAAAATCGGGGCAAGACATTACCACAGTTCTGGCGTGGCGTCCCGCGCCGGGACGGGCGCATATCGGCTGGCAGGCGATGCACTGCGCCGCGACGCACGACCGCTACCTCAATGTCCGCATCAAAGGCGGCACGGAAACTGATGAGACACTGGTCGAAAAGTACGCCGGTGGCAGCACGCCGTCTGATGACAACATCCCGTCACTGTCGCAGATTCGAGAAAAGCTCGCGACACAGTTCGCTGCATTGAAAGAATACATCTCCAACGCCTCGGCGGATGAACTGGCGCGGGTGCAGGATTTCCCAAACAATGTGAAGCGCACGATCGCTGAATCGATCATGCTGCTGACCTGGCACGAAGCCCACCATCAGGGACAAATCCATCTGACGTGGAATTGTTACAAAGCCGCGCATGGCGTCGCTTAAGCAAACCGCACGCGGCTATGGATCAGCCACGGATGACGCAGATGAACACGAATCAACACCGATGATTTATTGATCGGGCTATGACACGCGACGTAGTGCACGTGCATCTTTTTCTGAGCAATGTCATTCTGGCGCCTGTGGCTGCTCAACGAATTGAACCGTCGGCATAAATAGTTGCCCGTGGTGAGACAGAAAATCAGACAGCCCCCGCATGTCGTCGCGGGTGCGGGTTTGGTAAGATGTCATCGCGGAGGTTCTTTTTGGTATAAGCCCAAATTGATCATCGGATCGTAGTCAACGACCCAGCCAATCGGAACCGCCGCTTTTCAACCTACCACGATGGACGAAATACCGTCCCTAGGTCTTCTTATGACACCACAATTCCATCCTGACGACGCGATCACAAATACAAGCCTGCTTCAGAAAGCGATCGACAGTGCCGCCGGCGGTGGGCGCGTCGTTGTGCCGAAGGGAATCTGGTCGATCACTACGCTCAATCTCAAATCGGGGACCACGCTTGTCATTCCGCGAGAAGCGACGCTGCGCGCCCACACTAATCTTGACGATTACCCGGTGTACGAGCAGTGCGCTTCCAATCACGATCGCCAGCCGTATCACCTGATCCGAATCGCGGATGCGAGCAACGTGACGATCGAAGGCGATGGAACGATTGACGGCCAGGGTCCCGCATTCTGGGACCCACCCTTGCCGGGCAGCCCATGGATTCGCCATCGCATTAAAAGGCCGAGTCCGCTGCTGGAAATCCGGGATAGCAGTAATATTGTGCTGCGTGATTTCACCATCGTCGAATCACCAGGATGGACGGTTCACACGCTTCGTTGCAGGCAGATCCGCATCGACGGGTTAAAGATCCGCAATCACATGTTCGGACCGAATAACGACGGGCTGGACATCACCGGTTGCAGCGACGTTCTCATCAGCAACTGCGATATCACGGGTTGTGATGACAACATCATCATCAAATCAATGCCGGATGCACCCACTTGCGAACGCATTTCGGTGACGAACTGTATTTTAGAATCGAATTGTGGAAATCTCGGAATCGGCGCTGAAACCTATGGCATCATTCGCGACGTCACGATGACTAACTGTGTCATCCGCAACGGCCTGCGTCCGATCATGGTTGAGATGTGGGATGCCGGGCTGGTCGAGAACCTCGTTGTCAGTAATGTCACCGGGCGATGTTTTACCGACATCAATCCCGTCCGACCTATTTATCTGGATGTCCAATACCACGGTCGCCGGGATGGGAAACTGGGCATCCTCCGGAATGTCAACATCAGCGGTGTGACCATGACAACGCAAGGGCGCTGTGTCCTGACCTGTGCCCAAGGCGGCATCATGGAAAACATTACGCTGCGCGATATCCACTTGAGGCTTGAAAAGATGGAAGACCCCTTGGTGACAGTTGCCCGAAGCAAGTCAGTCCAAATGAGCAATGATTCCCCGGGAGCGCGAGACGCTCGGGCATTAATCGTGGCGGATTCGATTCGGCAACTCTCGTTGCTCAACGTAGTCAGTGACTGGGCTGAACAATCGCCGGTACCGTTTCATGCGCTGTGGTGCCGGGATCTGAAACGGGCGTTTATCGACTGTCCGCACCTGTATCCGTCTTCGCCGCAAGTGCCCCCACTCGTGCAGTCTAACAGCGAGCTAACTGTCCGATCGCTGGCTGGGAAGTAGGTAAGCTGTCGATCGCATTGCTGCAAATGATCTATAGGGTGACTGCTGCTGGGTGAACCATGAAACGGCGAGTCGCTTGTTGATCTCGGAGGGGTGCTGGAGAATGGTCGAGGTGGTCGGCGGTCTCGTCGTCGTGATCGCAAGTGCCGACGAGAGCACAGCGGATCAAAATCGAAGGCAAATTGGGGTTAAATAGCCCTCCCCGATATCGCGGAAAGCAGGCGAATAGGTGACATTTTCACTGCATTACAACACCGCCGCGCCGCAGTGATCGCGCAGCACGACCCGGCCATGCCCCCGCCGACGATGACGAGATCGGCGTCGTAGGTGACTTCCTTCAACTCACGTTGGGGTTCTGCACCGATCCGTAACATAATCAATCTCCTGCATCTGTATCAGTGCGTTGATCTCACTTCGTCGGCCGCCACTGCTGGGCGGCGGTATCGAATGGGCTGGTGCGGTTTTCCAGCAGCGCCCAGACCTCTTTGACCGATTGCCAGGCACGATCCACAACCGGTTGCGGGTAATCCCACTTCACGCGATGGCGTTCAAATTCGTCCTCATCATCAAGAATCGGTACGGTTTGGTTGGCGTGCTGGATGATGTCCAGATCAAGATCGACCCATCGCAGCACATGCCCGTCCCACGTCGCGGGCTGGGCGATGTTGACGTAGTAATTTTCAAACCGCCAATCCGCGTGCCAGCGGACAAACACGTTCCAATGCAGATCAGTATAAAAAATCCGCAGCGAATGTGATGTGGTCGTCAGTTCGCCGCGATAGGTCGTCATCTTCGTATGTGGCGGCGTGTAAAAACGGATCTCATTGCCTTCGGCACTCACCAACTCACTCTCGAATTGATAGTGCAGCGATCCGTCAAATTTAGTGGATGAAATGATTGAGTTCATAGGATGATAACCGCAGATTGCGCAGATGACGCAGAAAAATCAAACTGACAAATCGGCGTCATCTGCGCAATCTGCGGTTATTTTTTTTCACGCGGCGACGTGTTCTTCGACGGCTTCTTCTTCTTCGGTTTCCACGGCTGAGAGTTGCTCGGCGCGTTCGGCTTGGGCGATGGCGGTTTCAGAAATCCTGCCGCCCTGCTGTACCTGGTCGAACTTGACCGCCACGCGTTTGCTGACGCCCTGTTCCTGCTGCGTCACGCCGTACAGCACGTTGCCGATTTGCATCGTGCGCTTGTGGTGGGTGATAATGATGAATTGCGACAGATCCAGAAACTCCTGAACGATCAGCCCGAACCGCACGTTGTTGGCTTCATCCAGCGGGGCATCCACTTCGTCGAGAATACAGAACGGCGAGGGCTTGCTCTTGAAGATACTCATTAACAACGCGATACAGGTCATCGCTTTTTCGCCGCCGGAAAGCTGAGTGATCGTGACCGGTTTTTTGCCCGGGGGGCGCGCGATGATTTCGATCCCGGCATCAAGCGGATCAACCGTTTTACGCATCACGGGGATTGTTTCACCCGGGGCGGCCTCGGCGCGGGCGATTTTCATCGCTTCGGTGTCTTCGACTTCAAGTTCCAAGAACACGTCCGCCGACCCGCCGCCGAAGAGTTTGCGGAACAGGGTTTGGAAGTGTTCACGAACGGCGTTGAAAGTTTGTTCAAACCGGATGCCGCTTTCTTTGTTGATCTCATCAATCAACTGTTCCAACTGCGTTTTGGCCTGCGACAGATCGGAAAGCTGCGTGGCGAAAAACTGCGCCCGCTGTTCCAATTCATCCATCTCGCCAATGGAATCGAGATTTACATTGCCCAGGCGATGAATCTTGTCTTTCAGTTCTTTGATTTCTTTGCCGACCTGATCCCAATCAGTGGCACCGGGGGCATAGGGAAATTGCAGTTCGGGTTCGGCTTTTTGTGCTTCGTGATGAGCATCGACTGCTTCCTGATACCGCGTCGCCACGTCGATCTGTAGTTCATCCTGCGTGCGACTGACCAGCGCTTCGCGGCGGACGGTCAGTTCATTGTGCTGAATCTGCAGCCCGTGCAGCTTTTGTTCCAATTCGCCATGCAGCCCGCGGATCGATTCGACCTTGCCGGTGAGTTGACGCACCGAATCGAGCAATCCCTGCAACTGCGATGCGAGTTCTGCGACGCGCTCACGCAGTTCTTCTGCACGGCGGGTCTGCACCTGTTCATCATGCTGGCCACGCTGCAGTTCGGCTTCGACATCCGCCCGGCGACCGGCGGTGCCGTCGATGGACTTGGTGATGCGTTCAATCTGCTGGGCGATTTCGCTTTGCTGCTGTCGTAGGCGCTCGACGGTGTGCCGGGCTGCGAGCTGCTTTTCCTGAACCTGACCGAGTGCCACGCGGCAAGCGGTCATTTCTTCGGCTAATGCTTTGACCTGCTCGACCAGCGACAACTGCTGCTGGCTGAACGATTCGATCTCTTCCTGTGCGGTCGATTGACGGGAATCCAGTTCGATCCGCTGTTCGGTAAGCGATTGTTCTTCGGTGGACAATTTGCCAGTTTGATCGAGCAGATTCTGCAATTCGCGTTCGAGCAACGGCAATTCACGCCGCAATCCGTTTAGCCGATCAGCGATCTGCTGGGATTGGCTATTCAGTTCTACTTTACGCGTGTTTAACTGATAGACGGCGTTGCGTAGTTGATTGATTTCTTCTTCGACCTGCTTCGCCTGCGTGCTGGAATGCGATAGTTCTTCAGTGAGCACTGCGATCTTCTGATCCGATTCAGCGATCTGCAGCACCAGCGCATCAAGTTCGGATCGACGCGACAGCAAGCCCATCGACGCACCGAGCGGGCCGGCTTTCAGCACGCCATCGGCCTCGAGCACTTCGCCGGACTGAATCACATATCGCCAGCCCGCAGGCCCGTTGTGATGCAGGGCTTTGGCGTCCTCGAGCGTATCCACAACGGCGGTTTTGCCTAAGAGCGATTCCGCGACAGAGGCGTTTTCAGGATCGACTTTCACTAGGTCGACCGCCAGCCGCAGCTTGGTGTCGTTTTGGTTCCAGTCGTATGCCGTTATGTTCGCGACATTAATGGGTGACGCAGGCGTCGCAGCTACAAAACTCACCCGGCCTGACAACTGCGACAACGATTCGATCGACACCGCATCCAGCGCATCAATAATCAACCACTGATCGCGGCCATCTAGTGCGGCTTCGATGACGTTGGCGTGTTCGACATCCACCCGCAAAACGTCCGCGACGATGCCGCGAACAAACGGGTACTTTTCGTCACGATCTTTCAATACCTTTTTCACCGCATCGCTGACGCCTTCGCGCCGCGCTTCCAAATCTTGCAGCAATTTTTGACGCGAATTGAGACCCGATCGGTGTTCTTTGGCGGATCCGAGCGCTTCGGTGATCGCCCGAATCTGCTGGCCGAGTTCGGAGGCGGATTGCTTGCGGGCGTCCTGCTCGGATTGGCGTTCGGTGATCTGGACGAGCACTTCGTCGAGCTTGGTTTTTAGTTCAGACGCGATACCTTCTGCGCCTTCGATATCGGTCACGACCTGCCGACGCCGATCCCCTTGCCGGGACTGCATCGCTGCGATATTTTTGCGTTCAATTTCAATCGACGCCAACCGGCTATTGACCTTGGCGAGTTGCCGCATCAAATCGAGCACCGTCTGTTTATTCTGTTCGATCTGATTAATCAGCTCGTTCAGTTTGTGCTGATCGTCCTTGAACGCCTGCTGCTTGGAATCAATTTCCGTGCGCCGGGCGTCGAGTTCGGTTGTCAGGAATTCGAGCGTCGCTGCGGATTCGGCAAGATGCGATTCGACTTCGTTACGACGCGAAAGCGCCAATTGCTGGTCGTGTTTCAGCGATTCGACCTGCTCCTCGATCTGCTTGATTTGCTGCTGGGCGTATTGCTGCTTTTGATGCGCGGATCGAATCGCGGCCTGCGCTTCGACCAGTTCATGTTCGGATCGCTGCTTGGAATTGACGATCTGATCGGCGCTTTCGCGGGCGGTTGCGAGTTCGTTTTGACGTTTCGCAAGATCGCCAGCGACATCATCGACGCTGAACTGCGTTTCGTCGCGCTCTTTGACCACGCGTTCGAGTTCCCCGTGCAGCTTGTGATACTCCTGCAATGAATAACCGAGTCTTAGATCATTCAGGCGGGTGATGTATTCCTGATAGGTTCGCGCGCGGCCGGCCTGGATTTTCACGCTGCGAAGACGACGTTCGACTTCTTCAACAATATCATTGACGCGCAGCAGATTCTGATCGACCTTTTCCAGCTTGCGCTGGGCTTCTTTTTTCTTGACTTTGAACCGCGAAATGCCGGCTGCTTCTTCAAAGATCAACCTGCGTTGCAGCGGATTTGATTCCAGCAACTGCGACACGCGGCCTTGCTCGATCACGCTATAGGCATCGACGCCGATGCCGGTATCCAGGAACAGATCGCGCACGTCTTTGAGGCGGGCGGTTTGGTTGTTGATCGTGTATTCGCTGGTCCCATCGCGATAAAGACGTCGGCCAACCGAAACATCGTCGGATGGGAGATTAAGTTTGCGATTGCCGTCAACGTCGGCGGGGTTTTCAAAGACGAGAACGACTTCTGCCATCCCGCCTGGTTTGCGGGTGGATGATCCATTGAAAACCACATCCAGCATCGCGTCGCCGCGAAGGGACTTGGCGGATTGTTCGCCTAGCACCCATTTCACGGCGTCAACCACGTTCGATTTGCCGCACCCGTTCGGGCCGACAATGCACGTAACTGGTTGATCGAACGCGAATTCCGTGCGATCGGCGAATGACTTGAACCCGTGTAATACCAGCTTGCGAAGACGCATGCGTGCGGTCCTCCGTGACCCATCCCGTGTTGATAACTTCCACCGGCCATCCAAGCCGGTGATTTCTCACTTCCGAGAGGTATCAAAGCAGGTTCGGATCAACAATGCAACCCCTGTATTATCGGACATTCGTACAAAAAAGGCTGAACTGCCTAACGTTTTACGAACATGCGGGGTCAAGGATGAAGTGTGAAGGATGAAGGACGAAAAAAAACGTGGTTCGTGATTCGTGGGCAAGGCCAGCATTTCATCCTTCAAACTTCATACTTCAGCTACCCGTTTCGCTTCGATCCGATATTCACATCCACCACGTTTTGTCCTGCCGACAGTGTGATGTCGATTAGCGCGTGACTGTAGGTGTAGCCGGATGGGAAAATGCGAGCAACGCGATACGTCCCTGCGGCAAGGTTGCTGAAGATGAACTCGCCGTTGGCGTTGGTGATGGAGCTGGCTTCGCCGGTGTCGAGTTTACCGTTGCGATTTAGATCGAGAAAGGCGGTTCGGTTGTCGCCTACACCCTCGCCGGAATCGAATAGTCCGTTGCGGTTGGAATCGCTGTAGATAATTCCGCGGATCGATCCGAGTTGTGTCGGAGGTGGTGGCGGTGGAGGGGTTACACCGCCGGGAGTGAAGGGGGCGCGGGTCGATCCGATGTCAGCGTTGCTGACGTTTTGACCTGCTGTGAGTGTCAGATCGAGAGGCAAGTTGGTGTAGGTGTAACCCGACGGGAAGATACGCCGGACGTGATACGTTCCGGCCTTTAGATTTACGAACGTATACCGGCCGCTGGCGTTGGTGAGTTGCTTGGGTTCGCCGGAGTCGAGCTTGCCGTTGTTATTGCTATCGAGGTAGACGGTTCGTTTATCGCCGATGCCTTCGCCGGAATCGAAAACGCCATTGCGATTGGTATCACTGTAAACGACGCCGCTGATCGATCCAGTTTGCGCAGTTTGGTGTAGCGGCGTGACATATCCAGCGTACGCGGGCTGGGTGATCGCTTGATACACCGCTAGCTGAATCAGCGATTGCACGGTCGGGTTGTGCAGCTTGCTGGTGGAGTCGGTCAGATACGCAGCCGGGGGCGCGACGCCGCGCGGATCGGTTCCGGTCATCGACGAGTAAAACGTCAACGCCGTCATGTAGGAAGCCAAGTCAAGCGTAGGGTGCGAGCGGTCTTTATAGAGACTAAAAATCGAAGTGACGCCCGTACCGGCAAATTGCCCGGATTTGAGCAGTTGATCGAAGTTGTAATAAGCTTCGCCGACGGGGATCAGGCGCGCGGGTTTGAGATTACGCGTCGCGGGATCGCCAGACTGCGCATCGCGCAGCAAATCCATGTATTGCGTGACGTAGGATCGCGAATAGATATCAACGTTTTGATCCGCCCCACTGTCGATGTAAGGCTTGGTCCACTCGGCGGAATAATCGAACTCCTTTCCGGTGGGCTGAGCGAGTTCGTCGATATCCGTGCGCCGGGTTGATCGCGAGTAGATGTAGACCTGTCCGTCGGGGCTTTGGACGGAAAAATCCTTCATAAACTCGATCGCCATGGGCACGTCGGCCTGGTTCTGGCCGCTGACGGGATCGATATCGGTCAGCAGGCGTTTTTCGTGTGGCTGTAACGACAGCACATCCCAACTGCGTGCAAAAGCGGCCTGGTAGTTCGCCCAGGGATATTTGTTGGTCGGCTGGGCGGGATCAAATCCAAATCGCACGTACCCGGGCTTGAGATTGTAATTATCCGCCTGCGAATATCCCGGCCCGGATTGCCTGCCAATCGTGGCGACGGTGTTGTCGCGCTCAAGAAGCGTGCGAAAACCCGTCCACCCCAAGGCTTCGGTCATCGAATTGCCGGTCAGATAAACGCTGATCGTGCCCGACATTAACTGTCGCGGTTCGAGCGATTCAATCCGCGAACATGTGTATTTTGCATTTGACATAGCAGGCTTTCGTAACGCCCGGACGTTTAGGCATTGTGAGAAAATACCTTTTATTGTGGACAAATATATCCAACTCATTCAGCGAATCGGTCGCGTATTTTCTGCCGTTGGTTCGCTGGGTGAAGACCGGGTTGTTGGGCGCTGGTCGGGGGCACCGTCGATAATCGGCGGTGCCGACATGATGGTGTCCTCCACTTCAGGCAACGTTTGTAATTCAAAAGTGACTTTCGCCAATGCCTGACCCGCAGGGGCGTCGGCGGGAACGATCAGGTTTCGTTCTGACAGTTGTTGCAGGATGCCGACAACATCGCCGTAACCAAAATCAAACCGTCCGCCGGTATTGCCTTCCTGTCGCGCGCCCGCCCCGCCGAGTCTTGAAATCAAAAGTGCCACATCCGGCGGCAGGCGTTCGTCGGCTGCGGGTTCGTACTCATTGCCTCTGTAAAAAACGCGAATCCCGTCCACACTCGGATCGCTAGCGATGCTAAACCGGTTGCGAATCGCCAGATAAGTCGCTGGGGACGCGATCCGAACGGGCATGCCGATCAATGCGATGCGTGGCGTACCGACACGCGAGGCATAAATGATTGGCGGGCCTTTCGACGGCACGACATCCAGCACAAATTTCTCGCGAATTGATTGCGAATAGATCAGCGCATCCTCCGAATCCAGCATCGCCCGATAGGCTTCTATCCGCAGCAACAACTGATCGGTGTCGATCAGTTCATGCAGCAATTCCGCGACCCGCGCGCTGCGCGGCAACTGACCGAGCACGCGAACGGCAGACAGCTGAAACGCGTTTTCTGATTGCCGCGCGATCCTCGCCAGCGT
This sequence comes from Tepidisphaerales bacterium, assembly GCA_038210015.1. Classification (GTDB taxonomy): domain Bacteria; phylum Planctomycetota; class Phycisphaerae; order Tepidisphaerales; family Tepidisphaeraceae; genus BPJO01. The sequence goes on along the minus strand of JBBQXB010000053.1, from coordinate 8,800 downwards.
CTGTTCTGCGGCGCTATCGCCCAGATACGCCCCGGCACGCGCCGCGGCGTAGGCGACGTCCGGCGAATCGCTCGTATACAAATCCCGAATCTCCGGCAACACCGCAGCGCCCATCGCCTCCCAGCAATAGGTCATGTTCAACAAAGGCGCTTTTTCTCGCTCCTGTTTTGCAACCTGTGCCAATTGACGCGCTTTCAAAATCGCAAAATCGTTGGTCGGATTCAAATACAGATGTGTCACCACGCCCGCAAAACGTTCCCAGTCCAAACCGTATGCTTCGGGGACGTACACAAAAATATCCCCTTCACTTTGCATCGACGCGACGCGGCTGTTCTGAAACTTCTCCTGAATCCGCTTTTCAATCAGACGTGCAATCCGACGATCCGGCTGACGTAATTTCAGCACCAGCGGGCGGTCTTCGATGTTGATCCCGCGTCCCATCACTACGCCTGTGAGCAGCCCGCGTTTTTGCGGACCAGTCACTTCTGCTTCATTCAACGCGAAGGTGGGATTAACAAAAATCGATCCAGAAACCCGCGCCCAGGTGTTGATTCCTGCTGCCCCGGGGTTGAAAGGGTCTGCTCCGCGCGGTGCGAGGTCGGTTGTGTAGAGTAACCCGCGGTGCAGGCTCGTGGTGTTGCTATTTTGCAAAGCAGACACCTGAACATCGAACTGTTGATTTTTGCGCGCCCCCGGCGGGATAAATCCATCCACCCGCACGATCGCGGTACGCTGCATTTTATCATTCAGCACTTTTTCAGGCGATACATCGCCAAAGCCAGGCAGGTTCAGATTGCCAAACCCGTGCTTCTGCATCTGTTTGATCATGTACTCGCGCACCTGATTCGGTGCCTGCGTATCGCCAGTCCCCGACAGATTCACCACCAACCCGAATCCGCTAACACGCAGCGGTTCCGAACCGGCGACATCCACATGCTCCCAAACAGTTCCTTTCAAATAATCCGCAACCTCTTTAGGCGGGATGATCGGAGCAACAGGGATCGGGGGCGGCGGTTCGACGGGCTTACATCCGACCATCAACCCGGCGATCGCAAATAACGGCATCCAGCGGTACAACATAAACGCTTCTCCGCAACAAATGGTGTGAATCACAGGTGCAAACAATCCCCCGACATCTTCGATCTCGGTTGGCATTAAATCCAGCCGACGAACAATTTTCTGGGAACTCTGAACAACCCAGCCAGCCTACGAATTTGACCCCAAGGTACTCCGAAGGGTCAAGCTGAAAAGTTACAACCGCCTCAATTTCCGTGCCAAATCGATGCTTCGGAGTACCTCAGCATGACAAGGATGACGAGCGTGAGGGCGTTCAGGTTTCTTTCTCCTTAATCGCAAACTGTACCCGACGCGGGTATCAAATCGCCAGAAAATTAATCTTCAGAGGCGGCGCGGGACTTGGATTTTTTAGGTTTCTTCGTCACGGGCTGACCGTTTTCAGCGGGCGGGGTTGCTGGCTTTGGATCCAAAAACAATCGGCCTTGCGTTGGGTCTTCAAATCGTTTGGCGTCTAACACATTTTGGGCGACTTCGATCAGCTCATCGAGCGTCTTAAACTGCTTGTAGACCGACGCAAACCGCACATACGCCACCTGATCCAGCCGTCTTAGTCGATCGGCGACCATCTCGCCGATATTGCTCGTCGGGACTTCGCGATCGTGTGTCGCGAAGCATTCTTCTTCAGCTTCCTCAGCGATTCTAAGCAACTCTTCTTCAGGAACAGGCCTTTTGAAGCAGGCACGCTCAAGCCCATCGACAATTTTCTGCCGATCCCACGGCACGCGTCGGCCATCCTGTTTAACGACCGTCAATTTGACCGATCCTTCGATCCGTTCGTAGGTTGTGAATCGCTTTTTGCAGTTTAGACACTCCCTGCGCCGGCGGATCGCACGATCGCCATCACAGGCGCGCGAATCGATCACCTTCAAAGAATCCTTGTCGGCATGACAAAATGGGCAGTGCATGGCGTGCCAAACGGTACCGCTGGGGGGGGTAAAATGCAATTTTGGAAGCTTTTGGTCGGAAATGGGAGGACACGAGATGAGTTGCGAGTTGCGAGTCTACAAAAACTTCAAGGCTTTCTCCTTCAATATCTAAACGCCCAGTCGCAAACTCCAAACTCCAACTCCAACTCCAAACTCTAAAACTTTCAACCCAGAATGGCATTTGCGATTAACGGGATTGGGTAGATAATTCCCGACGAAGGTCGGGGCATCGTTTATGGATTTATCAAAACTTCCAAAGTTGTCTGAATCTCCCCCGCCGCCCGCGCCGACGATGCGAGTGTTAGAGGCAACGCCTCGGCGAATATCGATCAGAGATATTGGGGTCGATCTGCTGATTTTCGTCATCGTCGGTTGCATTTTTATGATGATGGGCGCTTCGTTTGGCGGATGGTTAATCGCACATCTTCGAGGCGTCCCGTACGCAACTGGCTGGGTCTGGCCGGCAGGACATGCGTTGGAAAATCAGCCGGTTGACCTGATGGATCTGCAAGGCGGAACGGGCTGGCTTTACATGGGACATTGGGTTCTGGGCGTCTGTCTGCTGATCGCCGGGCTGGTAACACTCTTGAGTGCGGTGATCCCGCGACTGTTCAAGCCCCTGATTGTTTTTGGCTTGCTGATGTGCGTCCTGGGCGCGATAGCCAATATCGTCGCGGTGGGAATGCAAATCAAAATGGGTTTCACCCAGCCAATTCTGTCGATGGTCGGCATCCTCGTCGGCGGAATCCTCGCCTTCTCGCAATCCCGTCATCTGTCTTCAAGTGGGACATCTGAATAACCCTAATTGTCATGCGGATGTACTCCGAAGCATCTATTTAGCATGCAAATTTAGGTGGTTTTGACGGTTCCTCAAGACTCTTTAGATTGCGTCAATGTCGCATTTGTGAGGGAGGCGGGTTTATGCGGAGACTCAACCGATGTGTATCAACGTTTTTCCGATGTGCCCGTCGCGCCAGCCACGCCCCATGCGATGCGATCCAACTCATAGTTTTCACCGGTCTTGCGCAGTTTCATTAAGACCAGGATCAATTTGGGTTCGGGTTCGGCGCCGCGCATGAGGCTGTGTGTTTTTTCGTCCGCGAACCAGTAGACCATCGCCGCCACGGAATCGCCGGGCTTAAAATCGAGCAATTCACACGCGAAATCGCAGGCGATATCGTTCAAGCGTTTCTCATTCGAATCGGATAAAAAAAGCGGTTTAAGATTTTCTTGGCCCACGTCCTGACAGGCACGTAATTGACGCGACAAATCACCCGCAAGCGTTGCAGGTTTGCCTTCATACACTTCTGCCGCCAGCAACCGCGCACCGGAGAGGCGAGCTGCCATCGTGGATAAATTAAATTGCGTTGCACGATCGAGTGATAGAACTAGTCCGCCGGGCTTAATCGCGGGTAGCTCATTTGGCGTGGTTGTGGTTATCCATTCCCCGACGCGTGATACGGTTTGCATCAACGCCGGCGAGATCGCTTGCTGCGCAACGACAGGGGTCGCGCCGGCATGCATCATCGTCAAGATGAGAATCGCACAAAATGCCTTCACATAGTTTAAATCGGGTAATTCAGCCCGCGCGGTAATTGATCTGCCATAACCTTTGAGGTTTTGTCCACATAATATGCAAACAAAGACCCGTGCAGGTCGGTTAATCGTTACAACCGGCAAACTTTGGCTGCGATGCCCGTCTCATGCCCGACGATACGAGGCCGGGGGATCGGACGCGGGGAAGGATTCCATCATCGCTTCATCGATCGGGTCTGAAGGTTCCTGAGTGGCGTTCGAAACCGCCTCGCCGGGGAAAGAGGCAGAACCGTTGTCTTTCGCCATGCGTGTGCGTGCGGTACGACAGCCAGTTTTGCCGTTCAACCATCTCTGCGCTAGCACCCCTGCACCCGCTGCGGCGCCTACGACGCTTAACAACCGCCGATGCTTGAACACTTCATACGCCACCGCCGCCCCACCGATCACCGCCGCCCCTTTGATCGCCAGAGAAGTCAACTCTTCAATATTTGTCGATGTCGCTGCCAACATGTCATTTAATTCGCGTTTCACGTTCATAACTGCCTTCCTTTTCGTTGGGTAAGATCCGCATGGGATCATTTACTACCCATCACTATACGCCTGAAAAATCCATCCATCCGTTAAAAGCGATTCATGTTTGGAATGGGGGTTGTTATTTTTTTGGTGTTTGGTGTTTGGTGGTTGGTGGTTGGTTCATTGAATCGTCATTAGTGACTCGCAACTGATTAAAAGGCACTTTTTCTCACTTTCCTTTTGACAACGCGTAATCAAACAGGCACCCTCAACGTCCCTAACGAGCACCCCCGGCGTTTTCGCGCTTTGGTGCATGGGTATTTACTGTCATTGACAAGGAGTTCCGCTCGTGATTTGCCGATTCAACCGCCTGACCGCCGCCTGCATCGAAACACTTGAAAACCGTCAGTTGCTGCACGCACCAACGGTTGATGTCATCCCAAGCTACAACGTGCCGGTCGGCAATACGGTGCAGATTCCGATCACCGCAACCTACGATCATTCCGACCAACTCACCTATACCGTCACCGATAATTCCGGCGCGATCACCGCAACGTTCCGAGCCAGCACCAACACCTTCATTGAAATGAACGTGCAAGGCTACGCCGAGCCGATGGTCTTCCAATTGTTCGACGATATCGCCCCGGACACGATCCGGCGTCTTAAAGGCCTGATCCAGGCTGGGTATTACGACGGGCTGACCTTCCATCGCGTCATCAATAACTTCGTCATCCAAGGCGGAGATCCCGCCGGCGATGGTTCAGGCGGACCCGGCTTCCAGTTCAACGACGAATTCACGCCCATCGCCAGCTACACCGGCGACGGTCAACTCGCGATGGCGAACTCCGGTAAGGACACCAACGGCAGCCAGTTCTTTATCACCGAAGGCCCGCAACGCTTCCTCGATTTCAATCACACCGTCTTCGGCCAACTCGTCCGCGGCAAAGACACGCGCGATGCAATCAGCGATGTCGCGGTCGATGGCAGTTCACGCCCCAACAGCACCGTGCGCATCACCAGCGTCAAGATCATCCAAGATACCACCGACGCCGTGCTGCAAGTCGCGGTCAGCAGCATCGCCAGCGGAACAGTCACCGTCACCGCAACCGGCGCGCAAGGTACCAGCTCGCGATCGTTTGCAGTCAACGGCGTTTCCGATTCGGTCAACAGCCCGCCAATCCTCACCAGCACCACACCGGTTTACTACACCGCTGCCAATACGCCGATCAGCATCCAACTGACCGGAACCGATTCCGAAGGCGATGCGCTCGAATACGGCGCACAATTCCTTGATGGAAGCGGCGCGATCGTTGATCAAAGCTCGCTTAACTCAAGCACCGGCGCATTACGCATCGTGCCCAAGGCGGGTTTTGTCGGAAAAGTCACGCTCTACGTCGGTGTGAAAGCGCCCAGCGCCTCATCCCGCGGCAGCACCAATTTCAGCGAAAGCCAGCCGCTTGGCGGAATCTTTGATACCCAGCTCATCACCATCGCCGTCGGCGAAAAACCGATCAACACCGTGCGCGGAGTCAACATTGACGCCACCAGCGGCGCACCAACTAACAATGTCCTAGTCGCAACTTTCAAAGACACCGACCCCGCAGGATTGGCAACGAATTTCACCGCATCAATCAACTGGGGCGACGGATCATCCACCACCGGCGTGGTCCGAAAAGGCGGCGGCAACAACTATTACGTCTACGGCAACAAAACCTACTCCGCCGCCGCCAGCAACGGCAACTACCCGCTGACCGTCGATATCAACGGCAATAACGGCGCATTCGCACAGGCCACCAGCTTCGCAACCGTGCGATCCTTCGCGTCGTTGAAAAATGGCGTGCTCACCGTGTTCGGAACCAGCGTCGCCGACCGAGTCGGCATCGGAACCAAGGGCAGCCAGTATGTCGTCACCGTGAACGGGCAAACTCGCGCATTCAATAAAACGGCTGTCAATTCGATCCAGGCCTATACATTTGATGCCGACGATCTGCTGCAGATGACCGAAGAAGTGCTGCCGCCATCCTATCTCGAATCCGGCAATGGTAACGACGCGATCTACGGATCAAACGGCGATGACATCATCAACGCCGGCGCCGGACGCGATACCGTCTACACCCGCGCGGGGACGAACCGCGTCGCCGGCGGCGACGACGCCGACACCGTATGGGGCGGCATCGGACGCGACCGAATCTTCGGCCAAAACGGTAACGACTACCTCTCCGGCGGCGCAGGACGCGATATCATCGGCGGCGACGCCGGAAACGATACCCTCCTCGGCGGCGGCAGCAACGACACCCTTTACGGCGGCGCCGGTAACGACATCCTCAACGGACTCAACGGCGCCGACTACATCGACGGCGGCGCAGGCACCGACCAAACCAAACTCGACCTCGCCGACACCCGTGTCGCGATTGAGATTTTGGTTTAATAACGCGTCGATGCCGACAACGTATCGTCCCTCGCACAATGTCATGCTGAGGTACCCCGAAGCATCTGTCTGGTCACGCTTAAACCGCTGCACGATGGCACATGACATCGAGCATCAACGTCCGTTTCAATGGAGTCCGAGTCAATTATGTGGCACGTGTATTCAGCCGCGTTGCGTTTCAGTAACGGAAACACTGATTGAAAATGCACACCTACATGACGGTTGCGTACGCAGCGTGGCGAACAGCACGAGCATTCAGTCAGGTTTGATGGACGCGACAAGTGGCGGTAGTCTGGATGATGTGCCATCAATCGCTTTTATCGCCGGGATCTGAAAGGATACGATCAATGACGTCACGCCTTTTACTGTTGATTTTGTATGTGCTTGGGCTTTCAACACCCTTGCGGGCTGAGACTATTTCGCTGGGGACGGGTCAGCAGCCGCGGATACTCAGCGATGGGGATCAACGCCTCTCCGTTGTGTTTGGTCGCACCGATGAGATTGCGTTCGCGACCAGCGAAGATGGCGGGATAACTTTTAACAAAGCTCAAACCGTCGCGAAAGTTCCTGGTCTGTTACTGGGGATGCGTCGCGGACCGCGGGCGGCCCTCACCACTAAAAGCATCGTTGTCACCGCCATCGCAGATGAAAAATCCGCTACGGGTGGAGATGTATGGGCGTGGGTTTCACAAGATCAGGGAAAGTTATGGAATAAATCAGTAAAGCCCCTGAATTCCGTCCACGGATCAGCTCGCGAAGGGCTGCACGGCTTGGCAGCAAACCGCAAAGGGATGATTGCTTGCGTATGGCTGGATTTGCGGAATGCACGCGATCAAAAGCCCGGAACCGAAGTCTGGATGAGTCTTTCCAAAGACAATGGGATAACTTGGCAACCCGATCGTGTTGTTTATAGCAATCCCGGCGGAACCGTCTGTGAATGCTGTCACCCTTCCGTCGCAATCGACGATGCGGGGGTCATCCATGTGATGTTTCGTAACGCCAAAGATGGCAACCGAGACATGTACCTGACTTCCACCACCGATGACGGAAAAACGTGGAGCGATGTCCTGAAATTGGGAAAAGCATCATGGAAACTCAACGCCTGCCCAATGGACGGTGGCGATCTGATACTCAAAGCGGACAGCAGCCCCGAATGCGTCTGGATGCGCAAGAATGAAGTTTTCGTTTCGCAATCCAAAGAACCCGAACGACGACTCGGCGAGGGTCGCCAACCTATCGCCGCCAGCACGGATCAAATGGTTTGGTTTGGCTGGGTTGATAAACGCAAATTAGTTAGCCAGTGGGGAGATAATCCAGCCATGAACATCGCCGAAGATGCTGCCTTTCCCACGGCTGTGAGTCTGAAGGCAAATCGTGTCGCCGTGGCGTATGAGACAAAACAGGAGATTCATATCCTGCTACTTTCTGCACCTTAAACGAGTAGGAATTGCGACTGGACCCGCCGCGTGATTGACTGTCTCAGGTTGCTTCCGCATCGCCACTTTTTTTCACAACATGAACGGCACGTCCGTGCTACGCAATGCCAGATTTCTCCTGAAGCGTGGCACGGATTTTCAATCCGTGTCGGGACACAAACGGGGACACGGATGGGAAAGCCGTGCCACGTTGAAGGCTGTAGGCATCGGCGTTGGGGATCTGGTAATTGGGACATTGATTCGTCATTCGCCATTGGTCATTCGGCATTCGTCAGTTTGCAAACATGTGCGTTGGTGAGTTAAAACCCACCCTAACCCATGCTCACCACCGACTTGGATTTTCATCTGCCAACCGAACTGATCGCGCAGGAGCCGACCGCGACGCGAGCTGCGGCGCGGCTATTGCATTATTGCCGGCGGGATCGGTCGATCACGCACCGGCAATTCGCGGATTTGCCGTCGCTACTGCGAAAAGGCGATCTGCTGATTTTTAACAATGCACGGGTCGTGCCGGCGCGGTTTTATCTGCAGAAACCGACCGGTGGGCGCTTCGAGGGGCTTTTTCTTTCCCAACGGGAACCGCATGTGTGGAGTGTGCTGTTGAAAAATGTCGGGGCGTGGTCGCCGGAAACTGCGTACATGTTTTGTTCCACGCAGACGCCTGCGTCGGGCTTTTCTGATGATTCGACTGATCGGATGGAAGTTGATTCGGATACTTTCACCTCACCTCGCAATTCAGCGCGCCGCTTCCCCCTCACTCAAGGGGAGGGGGAAGTAAGAATTATTTCTCAAGGCGCCCAGGGGCAATTCACGTTGCGGGTGGATACCGCCGAGGACGCGATCGCGTTATTAGAGCGGATCGGGCGCATGCCGCTGCCGCCTTA
>JBBQXB010000052.1:0-23543 GCA_038210015.1 Tepidisphaerales bacterium | reverse complement strand
GTACGATGCGTCGTCGCATGAACTGATCGCAGACATCGCGACCAAGATGAACAACCCCGAGTTAGCGGCCCGTGCGATGAACACCGTAGAGCAGATCAAGCGATGGGAAATCCAACGCGCCAAACCCGCCACCCAGCGGGCTAACTGAATTTGTATCGTACAAATGCGGATAGGTGTTCATGCGTGGTAAACTTTGCATTGACCGGGGTTCAAACGCGTGATTTGTCGCAGCGATATCCGCGCAACACCTGATTGCGTCAATCCGAAATTTTTTACGCTGTTTTCCACGCAAACGCGCGCGACGTTGCGCGAAACCATCGACAATCGCGCAACCCCACACGTTCTTATGACAGGACACGCAGACAGATTTTTTTTCGGCGTGGCCGTCGATCAATGCAAATCCATTCACTCTCGCTGTCTTGACGTGAGCGCAGCCAGCCTTGATAACATCATCTGGAAACAACCCATCCACCATGAGCAAACTCACCCAATCCCCCGCGTGGCAGGCTTTGTCGAAACATCACGTCGCGATGCAGGACACGTCAATCAGCGACCTGTTCGCTGGCGAACCGAAGCGTTTCGATCATTTTTCGATCCGGTTTGAAGACATTCTGCTCGATTATTCCAAAAACCGCATCTCCGCCGAAACGCTGAAACTGCTGATCGACCTCGCGAAGCATGCGAATGTCGAACAATGGCGATCGCGCATGTTCAGCGGCGACAAGATCAACATCACCGAAGACCGCGCCGTGCTGCACGTTGCGCTACGAAACCGATCCAACACGCCAATTCTGGTGGACGGCCAGGATGTGATGCCTGAGGTGAACAAAGTTCTCGAGAGCATGAAACGCTTTTGCGCCGCCGTTCACGATGGCACGCATAAGGGCTACACGGGCAAAAAAATAACCGATATCGTTAACATCGGCATTGGCGGGTCGGACCTCGGCCCGGTCATGGTCACCGAAGCGCTAAAACCGTATACCGTTGCGGGCATCCGGGCGCATTTTGTCAGCAATGTCGATGCCACGCACATCGTCGAGGTGCTGAAAAAAGTCGATCCGGAAACCACGCTGTTCATCATCGCCAGCAAAACCTTCACCACACAGGAAACGCTCGCCAACGCCCACTCCGCCCGCGAATGGCTGATGAAAAAAGCAAAAGACGAACGAGCCGTCGCGCGGCATTTCGTCGCGGTCTCGACCAATGCAAAACAAGTCAGCAAGTTCGGCATCGACACCTCAAACATGTTCGGATTCTGGGACTGGGTTGGCGGGCGATATTCACTTTGGTCGGCGATCGGGCTTTCGATCGCGCTGACCATCGGATTCGACAACTTTGCAAAATTGCTCGATGGGGCGCACTCGATGGACAAACATTTCGTCGAAGCACCGCTTGAGAAAAATCTCCCCGTGCTGCTGGCGCTCATCGGCGTCTGGTACAATAACTGGTTTAACGCCCAATCCGAAGCCATCCTCCCGTACGACCAATACCTGCACCGGTTCGCTGCCTATTTTCAGCAAGGCGATATGGAATCCAACGGAAAATATGTCGATCGCCAAGGCAAACCGGTCGATTACCAGACCGGCCCGATCATCTGGGGCGAACCCGGCACCAATGGCCAACACGCGTTCTACCAACTGATCCATCAGGGCACGAAACTCATCCCCTGCGATTTCATCGGCGTCATCCAAACGCACAACCCGCTGGGACGACACCACGCGATGCTGATGAGCAATTTCTTCGCTCAGACCGAAGCGCTGGCGTTCGGGAAATCCTCCGAAACAGTCGCGAAAGAAATGGGCGATAAAGCGACCCCCGAACTCGTGCAGCACCGCACTTTCCCCGGCAACCGCCCGACCAACTCGATCCTGATCCAGCAAATCAACCCCTATACGCTCGGCCAACTGATCGCGACGTACGAACACAAAATCTTCGTGCAGGGCATCATCTGGAACATCAACAGCTACGACCAGTGGGGCGTTGAACTCGGCAAGCAACTCGCCAACGTCATCCTCCCCGAACTGGAAAAGCCCGGCGACATCACCTCGCACGATTCATCCACCAACGGACTGATCAACCATTACAAAGCCGCGAGAAAACAGTGACCTTAGCGTTTATTCTGCTGTAGCTGCGACGCCCGCGTCGCCCCTTACAACGCTTATAGAGATAAACTAGAGACGCAGGCGTCCAGCTACAGGCATGCATTGATCGCAATTCAAAACGGTCGAAACCACATCGGCTGAGGCTGACGCTTTGGCGTGCGGGGTGATTTTAATCGCGCCACGTCCTTCAAGACCCAGCGATATAAATCCCCGTCCCCATTTGGCGGAATGACGCGATCGATCGACGCTCGACCCACGATCACCCCCGTCGGCAATATCGTGTGCGGCTCGATCATCCGCATCTGCTTCGCCAATTCGATCAGCCATGCCGGCGGTCTGGCGATGCTCAGATCCTCCGACCAGATCGCCGGCGCCCGTACCTTGCTTGCATAAATCCAAAACGGTTTATCAATGATACGCGTCGAGCGCGAACGCAATTCAACCGTCTTGATCCCGCGTAGGATCAACTCGGCGTAAGGTTGTCTGATCGAAAGCGCCAGCATCAAAACCATTCCTGAAACGATGATCCAAACGAAGCATGTCGCCTCGTCCAAATATCAGATCGGCATTTTCCACAGGAATCTGAATAGATCGACTTGGCTGGGTTACTTTTCCTGCCTGGTGACGATCAACTGAAAGACCGCCGCCTTCGGGTCGTTTGTAAACGGGCCGTTGGATGGGGGCTGGTCTGCCAGAAGTTTGGTCAATCGGTCAAGCGTCACAGCAGGAATCGATGCGGGTTCTGAGTCGCGGTCTGCCAGCGTCACGCCGACGACCTTGCCGTCGCTGACCAATGGCGCACCGCTCATGCGTGGATTTTTATCCAAACTGACTGTCCACGGCTCTTTAGGTGCAGCGGATGTACCTGAGATGGCGTCGGCTGAGGGGCGGAAAAGATCGACATTCGGCATGCCCACGCACTGCACGCGCCCGCCATTGAACTGCTGGCTTATCTTCAAAGGTGCCGCTTTGAGTTTGGTGATCCGCAGCAAAACCAAACCTGATTCAGCATCGGACTTGATGACTTTGGCTTCGTCGGTCGTGCCTTGCGCGGTTTGCACGATGATGTCGGTCGCACCGTTGACCAACGCGTGACTAGCGACCAGCGTGTCTTGCGAGATCGCGAATGCGACGCCGTACTGCGTCACCCGTTTGGCGACGGGCGGTTTCACCGGCGCTACAGGCACAGTGTCGGGGCCGCCATTCCCAACCACCGGCGGTTGGGCTGGGGGGACGCCGTTGCCGGCATTCGCTGGTTGCTGCGGCGTTACCGGATCAACCGGCGCGGGCGGTGCTTTGCTCGCTGCCAATATCGCTGCGTCCGGCAACGTCGGGGCGGGTGTACCCATAGCAATCCACCCCGGTTCTTCACTGAACGAAGGACGATTCAGCTTCGCCAACACCGCGTCTCGTTGATCCACATACCGCGCACGATCCTGCCTCATCAGACTCACCATATCCTGATGCCGCCTGAGCGTACGGAATGGCTCAAAACCTCGTCTCACCTTCATTTCAATATCCGCCGTCTGCCGATCCAACGACGTGATATCCCGCTCCAGCGTGTTGATCTTATCTGCCAGAATATTGAGATCCACATCCAGCTTCTTGTTTGCTGCCAGTCGTTCGGTAACTACCGTCGCATCCTCCCAAAGCCGCCCCCATTTCTTGAAGCCCTGCACCTGCGATTCCAGACTTTTGATGTAAATCTCCACAAACGCAGTCGCCTCGGTGCAGGGACGCGATTTTTTCGTCTCCGGAGTAGCGTTCTCAAGCATGTATTGCAATTCATACAGCAACGGCTCATCGGCGGGTTTGGGATTCGCAGACAGGTATTCTTTCACCAGCTTGATCGCGCGCGGCTGCTGGTCGGTTTTGAATAGCTGGATCGCAGCATTGTGCACCACCGCCCGATCGCGAGGCGATGCGGCGACCGCCCGATCCATCATCTGCGTGGCCTTGGACGACTGATTCAGTGTGTTATAGGCCTGCGCCGCGCCCATCAGCGCCGGCACATCGCGTGAGTCAGCCTTGAGCGCACCGAGATAAGTCTCCAACGCTTCTTGAAACTGCCCCGCCTTCAGTTGCGCATCGCCGGTCGCGATGGCAGTGCCGTCCGCAAGCGAAAACACCGCCGACGACATCAAGCAAACGATTATGATTAACAAACGAAACATCTGCACCTTGCTGCAACCCTTCTAAATCTCACAGTCGCGAAAACACTATTGTTTCCGCTTCAAAAACGCCATCAACGCCTCCGGCGTCATCGTATTGATGACATCCTTGGCTTCCAGCCCCGCACGCCTCGCGACCGATATCCCAAGCGGCATCTGATCGAACTGATCCACCGCGTGGGCGTCGGTATTGATCGACAACATCACCCCCGCCTGCTTCGCAGCCCGGGCGTTCAGATCATTCAAATCCAGCCTCGGCCAGCCCGCGTTGATCTCCATCGCCACCCCCGACTTGGCCGCGCGGGCAAACACTCTGTCAAACTCTACCGGCAAACCCGCCCTCGCGTTGATTAACCGACCCGTGGGATGCCCAATTATATTCACATATTTACAATCCACCGCCCGTAAAAGCCGATCCGTGGCCTTGGTGGCATCCTGTTTTAACGAAACATGAGGCGACGCCACCACAATATCCAGCTCCGCCAGCACCGCATCCTCATAATCCAGCGACCCATCCACCAGAATATCCACCTCACAGCCCGCCAATACCGTGATTCCCTTAAACTGCTCCGCGGCCTTACGAATCGCCTTCAGATGCGCCAGCAACCGCTCGGCACTTAGCCCATTAGCGATCACCTGACTCTTGGAATGATCCGTGATCGCCAGCGTCGTATACCCGCGCTCCATCGCCGCTTCGATCATCTCCTCGATCGTATTCTTCCCGTCCGATGCCACCGTATGCGTATGCAGATCAGCTTTGATCTCCGCCAACCCAATCAGCTTCGGCAGTTCACCCCTAGCCGCCAATTCGATCTCACCGCGATCCTCCCGCAACTCCGGCTCGATGTATTCCATCCCAAGCGCCCCATACACATCCTTCTCCTCCTTCGACGCAACCGCCTTGGTCACCGGCGGCTTGCCCGATTGCTTCTCCGATTTATCGTATTCCTCAATCCGATAAAGCCCCCACTCGTTCAGCGTCATGCCCTTATCCTGCGCCACCCCGCGCAGCTTCACGTTATGCTCTTTCGATCCCGTAAAATACTGCATCGCAGCCCCGAAATGCTCATCCGGCACGATCCGCAGATCGACCTGCAACCCGCCCTCAACCAATACCGATCCCTTCGTCATTCCCTGCCCCAATATCTTCGTCACCTGCTTCAACGCCGCGAACGCTGCCGTCACCTTTTCGCCATCGGTCTTCTCATCGGTCAAGCTCGCGAGGATATCCACATCCCCGATCGTCTCTTTCCAGCGTCGCAAGCTCCCCGCCACCTCGGCGCGCTTCACCCCCGCGATCTTCCTCACTTGCTGAAGCACCTCCAGCGCCCTTGGCCACACCTCCACGATCCCTTTCCTGCCCCCCGCCGCCGCCAATAGCTCGATGCCTTCCTTAATCGATTGGATCTTTTTCGCCCCGATCCCCTTTATCCCTTCCAGCCCACCCGCGTCGATCGCTTTTTTAAGTTCCTCGGTGCTGGTGATGCCGCGTTCTTTCCAGAACAGCGCGATCGTCTTCGGCCCCAGCGACGGTATCTGCATCATCGGGATCAAGCCGCTGGGGATCGTCCCCTTTAGCTCCTCGATATCATCCGATTTACCCGTCCGCACATAGTCTTCGATGATTTTCCGGCTGGATTTGCCGATCCCCGCCATCTGCTCGATGCTGCCATCCTCGACCGCCTTCTTGATATCGACGGTCATATCCCCGATTAGTCGTGACACTTTGCTAAACGCGATCGCCTTAAACACCGGCTCGCCACGTATCTCCATCACCGCCGCCGCCGTCGCGAATATCCCCGCTAAATCATCGTTGGTTGCCATGGCGACATCTTAACGACTCGCACCAATATCTCACGCCGCCAGCAGGTTCAACGGATGCAGTCCACCGGGTTTGCTAACTAACTATCAACAATTCAACCCAACGTCGCGGCCTTCAATCGAGGCTCGCGGTTCGTGAAGTGTTTCGCGCATTCAGACAAACGATTTCGACCGCAGAGCCCCAGAGAGCGCCCAGGCGTTCACGCGCTTGGCAAATGTTGAAGAGAATCATTGATACGTTATTTGAATGTCAGTTTTTTCCCTGGAGCCGCCTGAATACCCGGCTTGCAAATTACGAATAAGCCACAGAGCACACAAAGAGCACAGAGATAAGAGTTGTTCCTCAATCGCGCGAATCCAGCGTGAAGGACTAACATGCATTTTCTCGCTGCGCGATGAATCGCGTGATTTTCCACGGTATTTTGTAGCACGGGCGTCCCGCCCGTGAGACTGTGTAATACGTCTCATGCTATGCGATTGCTCTGTAATCTCTGTGTCTATTTTTTTTTGCGACACGTATACAGCGGTCGGGATATGCAGAGATCTTACTTCCATAAATACGGCGCAGAAACCAAGTATAACGGCTCGTAACATCCGAGGCGCTCTGTGCATCTGTGCGGTGCATCTTTTCTCACGCCGCCATTCGGAGCGTGACGGTGTTTTGGATGTTGGCACTGCCGAACGTCCATGTGGTGATCCCGCCCGTCTATGCGGCAGCGCCTCCCGTCCTTGGGCATCGCCGCATTTCTATACAGCAGCACTTGCCGTCTATTCGGGAGCATCTCGCGTAAATCGGTGCGATCAATCGACACCCGTTCGTCTTGTAGTCTTGTAGGGGGGCTTCAGCCGCCAGTATTGTTGAAAAGGCTAAGTCCCGGCGGCTGAAGCCGCCACCACATGCTCAAAGGAGCATGAAAGGGGACATCCATCACTGTGGCATGGGTTTTTAACCCGTGTCCTTCTCGCGAATCAAACACGGTTTGGAAACCCGTGCCACGATCGCGTAATGCCACGAGTCACGAATCACGAGCCACGAGCCACGCCGCGCATCCACCACGCCCCAAGGCCTAAGCCCCATTCCCACTTCATTCTTCGCAACTCGCATCTGCCAACTGCATTCACCTATCAAACGCAAACAACGGCTGCGGGGCACGCATCTCCGGATCGTCGCAAAGAATGCCGGTGAGGATGCGGGCGGCGATTATGCTGAAGGTGACGCCGTTGCCGCCGTAGCCGAGGGCGACGTAGGTGTGCGGGAAATCACCATGCGGGCCGATGTAGGGCATGCCGTCCTCGGTCTCGGCGAAGGTGCCGGCCCAGGCGTAGGCGGGATTCACCTCAAGGCCGGGGATCATCCGCTGGACGTGGCGGGTGAGCGTGGCGGTCTTGGTGGGGATTAACGCATCGCGCAACGCGGCGTTGGTGAATCGCCGATCCCCGCCGCCGAAGATCAGCCGATTGTCCGGCGTGGTGCGGGCGTAAAGATAAGCCTGCCCCCATTCCCACACCATCTGCCGGTTCGGCCAATAGGTTTGCAGATCAAACGGCTCGCTGGTGACGGCCCAGGTGCTGAGCAACTTGCCATAGCCCTGACGAAGGAACGGCGGTGTTTCATAGCCGTTGGCGACGATGACGTTGCGGGCGCGAACGACCGGTCCGTGCGAAAGCTGAAGCGCAACGCCGGTGTCGTCGAAGTCGTACCGAATCACCTCGGCTGGCGCATAGACCCGCGCGCCGAAGTTGACGGCGGCATTGAGCGTGGCGACGGTGAGACGAAACGGATCAAGCTCCAGCGATCGCGACGATTCGATCGCGCCCGGACGGTGAATCTGATACTTATCCAGCAGGGTTTGTTCATCCAGCCAGTTGACGGGAATACCGGCTGCGTTGCGCGTCGCGACTTCTTGCTGCATCGGATCGAGATCACGCTTCTTGCGGGCGAGCAATATCGTAGGGCGAATTGCAAGATCGCAGTGATCGTCGAGGGTTTGGATATGCGCAGCCAGCCAATCCAACGCCGAAAGGCATGTGCGGTAGGCTTGCTCGGCATGATCCAGCGAATGCAGTTTTGCGATGGTGGTCAGTGGCTGATCGAGTTCATACTGCACCAACGCCGTGCACGCGGCGGTGCTGGCCGAGGCGGGCTGGCGCCGATCCAGCACCGCCACATCCACCCCCCGTGCAGCCAGGTGATGCGCGATCAACGCCCCGCTGACCCCCGCCCCCACGACAACCACGTCGTAGGCGATATCCGATGATACCGCTTGTGCCCGGGCGAAATGAGGCGATTTTTTCTCGATCCAGTAAGGGAATTGGCTGCGAATGTCCATGAGAAAAAAGTATAGGCAGGAGGCAGGCGTCGCGGATGAAAAGGTGATGAAGATTGAGGGGGTTAACTGGTGTTTGGTATTTTGATGTTTGGGGATTAAATCGTCGGTCGTAGGTCGAGAGAAGGGACACGTGCTTCGGGACTCGGGGTTCGTGATTCGTGAGAAGACAAATACAGCCATACGACCTCCCCACACGAACCACGAGTCACGAGTCACGAGTCACGAGCCAAGAACCACGCCGCGTGCAATCACCACGCCACAAGGCCTAAGCCCCACGCCCGTTCATCTACACGATCAAACTATAACTCTCGGTTTGATTTCCGCCGTGCAACCGATACGGTAAAGATCATGGCCGATCCGCGCGCGACATCCTTTGTTCATCTGCACGTTCACAGCCATTATTCGATGCTCGATGGGGCGTGCCGAATCCCGGATCTGGTGAAGCGCACCAAAGCCCTGGGCATGGATACGCTGGCGATTAGCGATCACGGGGCGATGTACGGCGCGGTGGAGTTTTACAACACCTGCCGGGCGAACGACATCAAGCCGATCGTCGGCATCGAAGCCTACATGGCGCCCGGCGACCGGCGCGAGCGATCCAGCCCCACCGGCAACCCCGGCGACGCGGCGTTTCATCTACTGCTACTGGCTGAGAATCGCGAGGGGTACCAGAATCTGCTGAAGCTGACATCGCTGAGCTATCGCGAGGGGTTTTACTATAAGCCGCGCATCGATAAGGAAATCCTCAAGCAATACAGCAAAGGATTGATCGCAACCAGCGCCTGCCTTGGGGGTGAAGTCGCCAGCGCGTTCATGAAACGCAACATGGCAGAAGCCCGGCGCGTGGCGGAGACGTATTTGGAAATTTTCGGGCCGGACCGGTTTTTCATCGAGGTGCAAAAGCACATCCCCGAGCAGGATGAGGTAAACCCGGAACTGGCGGAATTAGCGAAGAAAGTCGGCGTGGGATTGGTCGGCACGAACGATGTCCACTTCCTGACGGCTGACGATCATCACGCCCACGACTGTTTATGCTGCATCAGTACCGGCAGACAGATTAGCGAAGAAAACCGGATGAAGTACTCAACCCAGCTTTATCTGAAATCGCCGGAGGAGATGAAGACGGCGATGAAGGGCTTTCCCGATGCGATGGAAAACACGCTGCGCATCGCGGCGATGTGCAATTTGGAATTGGATTTTTCAAAGCGCTACGCGCCGGTCTATCGCGTACCGGAGGAGAAGATCGATAAGAAGCTGGCGTTGCCAAGCTGCCCCGCCCCCATTGAAACGCTTAAGGACGATGAGAAGTATCTGCGGCAGTTGTGCGAAGAAGGCTTGCAGTGGCGATACGGCACGCGGGAGGTGGAACCGGCGATCAGGGAGCGCATGGAGTATGAACTGAAAGTCATCTGCATGAAACAGTTCTGTAGCTACTTCCTGATCGTGTGGGACTTCTGCAATTTCGCGCGAGATAATGGCATTCCGGTGGGAGCAAGAGGTTCGGGGGTGGGCACGATGGTGGGGTATCTGCTGGGCTTGTGCAATGTTGACCCAGTTAAATACTCGCTGCTATTCGAGCGGTTCATGGACCCGAGCCGTAATGAGATGCCCGATATCGATATTGATATCTGCCAGGACGGCAGGCAGAAAGTGATCGAATATGTCCGCAACAAATACGGGCATGTCGCACAGATCATCACCTTCGGCACCCTGGCCGCCAAAGCCGCGTGCAAAGATGTCGGGCGGGTGATGGGCGTGGCGCTGGCGGAAGTGGATGCGCTGACGAAATTGATCCCCGGCACACCGGGCATGACGCTGGATAAAGCCATCGCGCAAACGCCGGATCTAAAGGCGATGATCGACGCCAAGCCGCATATCCGGCAGGTGATTGATGTCGCCAAACGATTGGAAGGATTGTGTCGCAATGCCGGCGTACACGCCGCCGGCGTGATCATCGCCGATCAGCCATTAGATGATGTGATCCCGCTTTGCCGCGATAAGGAGGAGAATGTCCTCACCCAATACGAAGGCCCGATCGCAGAAAAATGCGGCATGCTGAAGATGGACTTTCTCGGCTTGCGCACACTCAGCGTGCTGACGCGATCGATCGATCTGGTGAAGCAGATCAAAGGCGCGGAGATCGATATTGAGAAGATCGACATCACCGATCGCAAAGTGCTGGATTTGTTCTGTCGTGGCGAAACCAAGGGCGTATTTCAGTTTGAATCCGGCGGCATGCAGGACCTGCTGATGAAGATGCAGCCCGACCGATTGGAAGACCTGATCGCCGCCAACGCGCTTTATCGGCCGGGACCGATGGAACTGATCCCCTCCTACTGCAACCGCAAGCACGGTCGGGAGGAAGTGCCCAAGGTGCATCCGATCATGGATGAGATTTTGAAAGAAACCTACGGCATCATGGTTTATCAGGAACAGGTGATGCAGATCTTCAACCAACTTGGCGGGATCGAGTTGGCGAATGCGTACAAACTCATCAAAGCGATCAGCAAAAAGACGACCGATGTCATCGCCAAGTTCAAGCCCGATTTCATCAAGGGCACGATGGATAAAGGTGTGAGTGAAGACAAGGCCAAAGAAATCTTCGACCTGATCCTGAAATTCGGCGGGTACGGCTTTAACAAATCGCACTCGACGCGGTACGCGTTTGTCGCGTTCCAGACCGCCTACATGAAGACCTACCACCCCGTCGAATACATGGCCGCGCTACTGACATATGAAATGAGCCGGGTGGATAAGATGGTGGAATACATCGAAGAATCGCGACGGATGAAGATTAATGTGCTCCCGCCGGACGTGAATATCTCGAACAAGGATTTTACCCCGGTTTATGAAAAATCCGCCAAGCGCAAACCGACCGAACAGACCATCCGCTTTGGCCTGTGTGCGGTGCGGGGTGTAGGGGAAAAGGCGGTCGAAAACATCATTGAAGAACGAGGCAAAAAAACCATCTTTGGTAACATCTACGATTTCTGCGAGCGCATCGATACCCGCGCGGTGCAGAAATCGACAGTCGATGCGTTGATCCGATGCGGGGCGTTTGCATCGACTAAAGCGTCGCGTGCGCAATTGTTGAATGTGCTTGAGGCCGCGTACGAAGCCGGGCAACGCCAGCAAGATGACAAGCGATCGGGGCAGATTGCGCTATTTGGCGGTGGGGATCAGACATCGACTGCATCATCGACGGCAGCGGTATTGCCGAATGTGGATGAGTTTGAACCGGCGGAATTATTGAAGATGGAGAAGGAACTGCTCGGCTTCTACATCACGTCGCACCCGCTGGCGCAGCAGCAAAAATGGGTTGATCGTTACACCACCGCCACCACGCGCGAAGCGATGAATTGTTCCGAAGGCACGGAAGTGACGATTGGCGGGATGCTGGCATCGGTGAAAACCAAGGTCGCCAAGACCGGACGATCCGCAGGGCAGCGCTGGGCGATTCTGGAAGTTGAAGATTTGGACGGGAAGATCGAAGGGATGTTGTTTTCTGAGGGATTCGCTGCCATCGGTGCGAAGTATCCCGATCTGCTCAAGGCCGAGTCGATCTGCTTCGTTAAGGCGAAAGTCGATCGTAAACGCGAAAACCCCTGTTTGATTATCAACGATGTCATCCCCGTTTCCGAAGCGGTCAATAAACTCACTACGGCGGTGCTGCTGAAATTTGATCCGACGCAGCACACTTCCCAAACGCTTGCGTCAGTCAAGCCGTTGCTCGGGAAAAGCAAGGGAAATGTCGATGTCTACGCGCAACTACTCGATCACGAGTCGCGTAAAATCACGCTCAAGCTGTCCGGCGAATATCGCGTACGCCCGGAGAAAAATCTGATCGAGGACCTTGAGCAGATGCTTGGCAGCGGCAATGTCGATGTCGTCGGCGACGGATTGAAGCGCATGCGCCGAATCGAACAACAAAAACTGTTCAAAGAACCCGCGATCGACGAAACCGCCTATGCCACCGAAGACGCTGTAGTCGCCGAGATGGATGCTGCGATGGAGTAGTCCTGTTGCGTGATGAGTGTGGCGTGAAAGCATGCCAGGGATATCCGACTCATTACAGCGTAGTACACCTTGTCATGCAGAGGTACGCCGAAGCATCTACTCGACTTGTAAAAAGTCGCCTATTTCACGCCCAGCTCGACCGTGCGGAGTACCGCAAGGTCACACGATCACCGATGATGCGGAAGGATGTGTAATCCCTCGTTTCCTTTCACGATACACGCATCACGCAACAGTCACTCAGCACGCAACATTGCGCTACTTTTTGTCGCCCGCTTCGATGAACACGTCCATCTGCTGGCCGACGTAGATCGGGAAATCGGCTTGATCGACTTTATAGATCACTTGCAGCACGCGGGTATCGACGCGCTCGGTGCTTTCGCCGGTTAGCGATCGTTTGGGTACGACATACGGTTCGATGCGGACAAAGCTCATATTGGTTTTGATCGCGCTATTGCCACGCAGGCTGCCGGTGGCTTTGGCGCCGGGTTTCAGCCGCCATGCGTCGTTTTCGTCGATATCCACGCGGACGTGCAGCACGTCGGTGTTGCCGATCAACATCAGCGGCGTATTTAACAAACCCACTGATGCGTATTCGCCGGCACGGGTCTTGATCTGCAAAATTGTCGCATCAACCGGCGCATAAACCGTGCGGCGGTTCCATTCGATCTTCAATGCCTCGACGTCCGCCTGTGCATTCGCTAATTCGGCGTCTGCGATCGCGATGTCGGGCTTCCACGCGCCGGCTTTGATGCGCGTCAATTCCGCGTCGGCACCGGTGAGTTGCGCCTTGGCGACATCGACCGCATAAATCGATCGGTTGTATTCATCTTCGCCCACCGCGTTACGCGACCGCAGAAGTTCCAGGCGTTTGAGTTGGTCCTGTCGATCCTGCACATTGGCTTTGGCTTCGACAACTTTCGCCTCTGCTGGGGGCAGGTCTTCGGCGCGGGGGCTTTCCTTCAATTTCGCCAGCCGTGCGTCGGCGGCTTTCACGGCGGCATTCAGCTTGATCAACTGCGCAGCCAGATCATTGGCTTCAACGCTGAATAGTTTTTGGCCTTGCTTGACCTTGTCGCCGACTTTGACGTACAGCGCCTCGACCACGCCGGGCGTGACGGCGCTGATCTGGATATTCTCGGTCTGCGCCTCGACGATCCCCGCGCCTGCGATCTGCTGACGGAAATCACTCGTCGGCGGCGGCGCCACCGGCTCGGCCGGGGGCAACTCTTTCTGAGATGCGCGAACCGTATAAATTGCAAAAACCACGCCAATGACGGCGATCAGGGGTAGAAAGTATTTTCGAATCATTTTAGCTCCAGTTGGTTATTTTGTGTTTTGTGTTTTGTGTTTTGTGTTTTGTGTTTTGTGTTTTGGTCATTCGGTAGTTGTCATTCATTCGTCATTCTGGTTTAGTCATGCGTGCCTCGTGAATTGTATTTTCACGAACCACGAACCACGAATCACGAACTACGCGTCACAACCTCGCCGTTCTTTTCCTTCACACTCTCAATATGCCCGTCATCCATTTTGGCGATGCGGTCGCCGAACTCGAAGATACGTTGATCGTGCGTGACAACGACCAACGCACGATCGGCACCCACCGCCACCTCACGGAAAAGTTCCATGACGCGATGGCCGGTCTCATGATCGAGGGCGCTGGTGGGTTCATCGCAGACGATCAGTTTAGGCTCATGCACCAATGCCCGCGCGATCGCGACGCGTTGTTGCTGCCCGCCTGATAACTGCGACGGAAGCGATTTGCTTCGTTCCCCTAATCCGACCCGTGCCAGTACGTCCTTGGCTTTGGCTAACGCCTTACCGCGGGACACGCCGTTGATCAGCAGCGGGACTGATACATTCTCCGCAGCCGTTAGCGTGGGCAGCAGGTTGAACGATTGAAAGACGAATCCGAGGGTTTCTCCGCGCCATTTAGTTCGTTCGCGGCCAGACATTTCCATGTAATCGTGCCCGAAAACGCGGCAATCTCCGCCATCACGATCCAGAATACCTGCGATCACGCTAATCAGCGTCGTCTTCCCACAGCCGGAGGGTCCGACGAGCATCAACAGTTCGCCCACGCCGACCGAAATATCAACGCCGCGCAGCGCGACGACCTTGTTATCGCCCTTACCATACGTTTTAGTCACCGCTTTACATTCGACGGCGAGTTGGGTTTGTGTTGCTGTCATAAGTCAAATCCTGTGGATATTAATTTGGCCGCAGAGACGCAAAGACGCAGAGAGTTAATAGATAGGATTGGCGATGCGTCGCAATCCATCTTTTATGTACCTGACATTAAAGTTTGCAATGATGCCCAGACGTTTGTTGTTTGCCCGCAGATACGAAATCATCGTAGCGACATGCGTCTGGCTAATTGTTTCGACTGATTTCAACTCTAGTATTACTGCGTTTTCGACTAAAAAATCGAGCCGTCCCTGCCCGATCATCAATCCCTTATATGTCACCTCAAATCGAAACTGGCTCTCAAATGCGATGTTTCGCAATGTAAATTCATATTCCAAGGCGCGCTCATAATACGCCTCCAGATAATTCGGGCCCAGTGTCTTATGCACTTCAATCAATGCGCCAATAATCCGATTGGTTAGCAGATTTAACTGCGGATCGGGCTCGTCATCTTCATCAACATAGGCAGGATCGATGTGCTGCATATAAACCTCTCTGCGTCTTTGCGTCTCTGCGGCCTAATCTCTCTGTGGCCAATCGTCTTCTTATTTACTTAAACACACTCGCCGGGTCGAGTTTGATGACGGTGCGGATGCTTAATAGTGCGCTCAGCCATGAGATCGACAGGATCATGATCGCCGATCCGACAAACAATACCGGCGGGATTTCAAACAGAATCTGGTCGCTGTCTTTGATCAGATATCCGAACCCCGCCGCCAAACCGATGCCGAGGCTCCAGCCCATCAAACCTGTAACGGTGGCCTGCAAAATGACCATCCAGACCAGTCGCATTGATCCGGTGCCCATCGCTTTAAGAATCGCAAAATACTTCAGGTTGTCGTGGACGAAGTTGTAGAACATCTGCCCGGATATGCCGATTCCGATGATGACACCGAACAACACGGTGATGCCGAAAAATACGCCGAACCCGCCTTCAAAGACGAAGAACGACCATGTTTTTTCGCGCAGTTGCTCCGGCGTCAACGCCATCATGCCTGTGGCGGATCGGATCTGCTTGAGCAATGGCGGAATCGCAACGCCTTGGTTTTCAGCAGCCAAAATATAACTGGTTCGTCGGCGTTCCTGCGGGGCGAATTTGATCGCGCGATTAAAGGTCGTGAAGACCGTCGCTTCGCCCTGCATTTGCAGAATCGTTTTGCAAATACCGACGATCGTCGCCCGCTGATCGTTTAGTTCGATCGTTTCGCCAACTGCAATCGGGCGTTTTTCAGACTCGGGGTTTTGAGGATCAACTCGCACAGCGAACATCTGCGTCGCGGTGCGCTGGTCGATGATGATACTGTCGGACATGCGCAGATTTTCGATCGTGCCTTCGATCATCGTCTCTGGATGCGGGCCGCCGATGAGGCTGGCATCGTCAATTCCGATCATTGAGCAGACCTCCCCCCTGCCATCAGGCAATCGCGCACGCAGATTGCCTGTGTAATAAGGAACCGCCCACGCCACGCCCGGCACGCTGCGGACACGTAAGAGCATATTGTCGAGCATCGGGCGGGTGTCACCGATGAACCGTACGTCGGGATCCGCCACCCAAATGTGCGCAGTGGGTATTCGCCCGATGGCGGTTGAAGTCAGCGACAAAAATCCGAAGAAAATCCCCATCTGCTGGATAATCAGCAGCGATGCAAAAGTCAGCCCGGAAACAATGCCAAGATACTTGGCCCGGTCACCGATCAGCATTTTCAGAGCAAGCAGATTCATCGTTATCACCTGTCGAAGAAACGGAGGACGGAACCGGACGGGGTGGTCTAGGACAAATGTCCTTCAGGTGTCCGTCCTCCGCGTTCAACGATCATTACATACACACTCAATTTTTCTAAACCCGCGGTCGGAATCGCTGTCCGCCGAGGACGAATAAGCCACTGAGGCACAGAGCGAGGAGAAAATACATAACCGCAGATGACAAAGATTGCGCAGATAGGAAGTTGTAATTTTAATCTGCGTCATCTGCGAAATCTGCGGTACAAAGTCTCTGTGTTTCCCTGTCCATATAGGGCCTCCATTATCCTTTGAAAACAATCGCCGGTTCAAGCCGCACGACTTTGATAATCGCCACCAAGGCGCTAAGAACGCAGATCATCGCGATCGCGACCGCCCCGCCGGCGAGCACCCACCAGGGCATGAAAAAAGCGAGTTGCGTGTTGCCCGATTTGAAACCCATCCACGCCGCTGCCCCGGCGCCAAGCCCGTACCCAATGACGCCAACAATCAGACTTTGGAGCAAAATCATCCGCAGCAACATGCCATTGCCGGCACCCATTGCCTTAAGAGATCCAAAATGCTTGATGTTGTCCTGCGTGAATTGATAAAATAGCAATCCCGCAATCGCCGTCCCGACGATAAAACCCAGCACCACGGAGATGCCGAAATTGATCGGGATCCCCGTGTTGGCCATGAAATAAACGACCGTTTTGCCTTTGAAACTATCGAAAAATCCCCACGTACCCTCGGCGGCGTTCTGTCGCTGAGCTTGCAATCCGGTCTCCTTGGTGATGCGGGAACGCACCGTATCGACCTGCTCACCCTCAGCGACTTTGACGAGGACGAAACTGAGCAATTTTCTCTCCCGGGGAGCGAACGCAGTCGCGCGGGTGTAAGTGGTATAGACGACCGGCTGGCTTTGAAACGTCGGTGTGACTTTGCAGATCCCCACCACCACCGCCCGTCGGTCATTCAACTCAAGCGTGTCGCCAATCACCAGCGGACGCCGCTTGCCATCGGGCAAGACCTTCGCGAGCTTGCCGGTTGCGCCTTCGATATCCACTAGGATGCCTTCAGACCTTCTGAGATCTTCCAATCGTCCAAGCGCGCCATTGGCGTCGGGCACCATCGTCGGCGGGGCGCCGATCATTGAACCGTCATCGATGCCGATCACGTTACAGTTTTGAAATGTTCCATCGCTTAACCGGGCTTTGATTTGCCCTTTATATAACGGCACCGCCCAAGCGACACCTGCGATGCCGCGCACGCGAAGTAACTGCGTATCCTGCATGGGTTTAACGTCATCGACAAATTGCACCTTGCTATCCATCACCCAGATATCAGGTTGGCTGGTATCGGACAAAAAACCGAAGGTACGTGACATCAACCCGCAGAAGATCGACATTTGCTGAATAATCAAAAATGATGCGATAAACAGGCCGAAAATCATGCCGACATATTTGGCACGGTCGCCGGTGAGCATTTTGAACGCAACGAAGTTCATACCCGTGCCGCCTTTGGGGTTTTGCCAGATTTGGCGTGTCTCATCTGTCGTAGGCCTGCGTATGTGAACGCGCTGATATGTGCCGCCAATTGTTCGACCTGCGCAGAAGTGCATACTCGCGAACCAAACATTCGATCGACCACCGAGCGGCAATGCTTATGAAACACGACCTGCCCGATCACAGAGGTGATCGCGTGAAATCGTTCCTGTTCGTTCAACTTTCTTTCCACAATCTGTTCGATGATCTGCTGCAGGTAATGTGATGTTGGGTTCATCACGTCACGCACCAGTTCATCGAGCACATGGGTAGGCTCGATCATTTCGCGGATCATCAATCTTCCGAGGACCGAATCATCCTCATCGAGCAACATTCGCCTGAGCATTGCGAGGATAAACCCGTGCAGACGCTGCTTGGCGATGGGTTTGGCGGGCAGACCAGCATCAAACGGATAGGCCTCATGACGACTGCGCAACAGATGCGTAAGGACCGACGAGTAAAGTTCGCTTTTGCCTTGGAAGTGGTAATTGACCGCAGCGATATTCGCCCCGGCAAGCTCGACGATCTCGCGGATGGTGGCGTGCTCCAAGCCTTTTTCAGCAAACACCCGACTGGCAGCGTCGATGATCCGCTGCCGCGTTGTGTCCGGCGATTCACTGATGTTTACCTTCGCACGCGGCATCACCACATTATTAAAACAGGTGTTTGAAAAGTCAAATTCAAACGTATATTTGAATGATGGAGATATGTCGATGCGTTTTGAATGAGACTACGCCCCTGTTATTCAGAGATTATAATCCCAACGCGATTCTAGCTACGTCAAACGCTGCGTGGGGATGGCCGAGTTTGCGAGCGTTGGATTTGAGCTGAGCGAGCCGGTTTTCATCCGCCAAAACGCCAGACAACTTATGCGCCAGCGTTGCGAGGTTGTTGATTTTGATCGCCGCACCGTTTTCCAGCAGGTAATCGCTGTTGCGACTTTCCTGACCCGGGATCGGATTGACGATCGCCATCGCGCAGCCGCGCGCGAGCACTTCGCTGGTCGTTAATCCGCCGGGCTTGCTCACCACAAGGTCGGAAACGCACATCAGTTCATCAATCTCGGTCGTGAAACCGATCACCTTCGCGCGATGCCGCTTCGGCACGTCAATCTTTTCCAGTTTCGACTTCACCGCAGCGTTTTTGCCAGCGACCACGACCAGTTCAATCGGGCGTTCGATCGACAAAATCCCGCGATAAATCTGCTCGACCGGACCGACGCCGAAACCGCCTGCGCTTTGCAGCACAATCGGGTTCTTGCCCTGCAGTTGTTGGTTTTTGATGCAAGCGGTACGCGATTTAGGCTGCGAGAAAACAGGGTGGATCGGAATACCAGTGACATCAATCGTTGTCGGATCGATCCCCCAGTGTTGGAGATATAGTTTTCCTTCTTCGGTCGCGGTGGTGTACCGCTCGCAAGGCTGATTCACCCACAGGCGGTGCGTCTCAAAATCGGTGGTGACGGTCATCTGTTTCAGATTCAATTTTTTGCGCTTTTTCAGATTCGCTAAAATTTCCGCAGGCAGAAAGTGCGTGTTCACAACCGCATCCCAGTCCTGGCTTTCCAGCAGATCGCACAGCTTGGTTAGATTAAATGTTTCCAACGCCAGTCTTAGACGATCGCGTTTGGAACTGGCTTTTCGCGGCTTATCGAGCATGTCATAGACATATCCCAAAACGTGCGGTGCGCGATTGACCAGCTCCAGATAGGCTTCGCCATACAGTTTTCGGAACGCGATGTTGGTGAGCGTCAAGACATCGACATTCCGCACCAATGCATCGGGATCGGTCTGCTTGAGCGCCAGTTCGACGGCTTGAGCGGCTCGCATATGTCCGGCACCAACGCTGGCACTGAGGACCAGAATTTTTTTGCTCATGCCATATAGTTTATCGCCGCGACGCCCGTCACGCGAAATTGGTGGGATCACACAACCTGTCGCATCATCCTGTAATGCGGCCCTGCCATGGGGATGTGGAAACGTTCTGAGACGATCTCAAACCCCTGCTTTTGATAAAACGGAGCCGCCGGTTCGCGGGCGTTGCACCAGAGGCATCCGGTCGAATTGGCGCTTCGCACATATTGCATAACGCGTTGCAACAGTTCTGCACCAACGCCTTTGCCACGATACGATTCGAGCACAGCCATGCCACGGATTTGCCACGCGTCCTGTTGGTCGTATACCCGCCTCATAACCGTTACACATCCTACAATCAGACCATTATCGCTGGCTGCGAAGTGTGCGGTGTCGGGTTCATCGTCGCCTGCGAACATCGCTTCTTCGCGCGGCAAATCCGCGCGCAAGATTGCGTGCCGAAGATCAATAATCTCATCGACGTTGACGGGGGCGTAAACAATCACGTCAGCCATTCCTTATGAATCTTGCGTGCGCGAGCTTGGAAATGACGATTCCCATGGCAAGCCCAATTCCCACAACGGAACCACGCGATACGATTGCGGCGATTGCGTAGAAGGGATGGTTGCTGGTTGCGTGGTTCGCATGCGCGCTGCTTCTCGTGCGGCGCGGATGGCTTTACGCTCTCGCTTGGCACGGATTTCCTTCCGCTCACGCTTGGCTTTTAATTCGCGCCTGGCTAATTCCTCTGGCGCAAACGCCGGGCGACGCGTCGGCTTATCGGCATACACAACCGCCCGCGTGGTGGGCAGGTCTTTCCAATTCCCCGCAGGCACGACGACTTCACACGTCGCCAGCCAAAGCGTGCCGTGAGGATCATCGACTGTACTGATCAATTTGATTGGACGGATAACCCCTTTATCGACTAGCCGCGCGATCGCGGGATCTTTGTATCGCACCGCGTTACTCGGTCCGACCATGTAGGTTGGATTATGCTTCGCGACTAGGCTTGGGTACTTGCTGACCGCCCCGGCTTCCAATCCCAATAGCCGTGCATTGCGAACATTTCGTCCGCTCAAATAAGCCAGCACATTCCCGTGTGGGCCAATGATGACCGCCTCCTCGGGCACTTTCTCTCGAATCACATCCGCCATCGCCTGCAATCGCAAAAAATCGCCATCGCGATAGGTGTGCTGAAAATCGCCATGATGTTGCTCATACATGAAGGCGGTATAACCTGCGATATTGATGAAATTTGCCAGCGAAAACATCACAAACAGACACCAATCGCGGTAGACATCGCGAAACCATCGCGTCAGATAAAGCAGGATCAGCACATAGCCCACCCAAAGCGTCGGTAAGACCATCAGCAGATACCGCGGCGCATCGGACAGCATCAGCATCACGCCGCAAAGGATGAATACCTGCAACCCCCACAGCGGCCTGAGCACAAGCACTATCACTGTCCCGGTTAAGATCAACACCGCCACTGGCAATGCGAACAGTGTGAGCGTTTCGCCGAAAAATGTTTCGGTGATTTCTTTCCCGAACAAATCCGGCGCATTATGGCTGACCTGTGCGACCAGATTATTTGTGAGTGAAAGAAACTCCCGTTCGTACCCGCCTTGCAGGATGTTAAAACCCCTGACGCGCGGATCGCAAACCGCAAAGCTGATCCCGACAACCACCAGCGCCGACAGGGCAATCAGGCTGCGTTTTTCACGATATCGAACCAAATTCCATAGGCAGGTCAGGATCAACGCCAGCGCGACCACCCAGAATGTCGGCCTCATCACCGCAGCAAGAATCAGTCCCGATACGAGCAACCCGATCGCGATCCAAGTTCGGCGCTTTGGCGCATCTTTGCCAAGCCATTCCCAGCCGAGCATGATCGCGACCACGCCTAGCAAAAACGGCATGTCGGTCATGATTTCATGGGCTTGCTGGATAAACTTCACATTCATCCCCACGCCACAGGTGACGACGACCGCGATCCAAACCGGAAACCTTACGCGGATCAATTGATAGATGCCCGCCATCGACAACAGCGCGCACACATTCATCAGTACCAATGCAGGCCAGATGGTGTTGGAGGCGGTGATTTTGTGAAAGCCCGCAAGGATGAAAGGCAGGCCGGGATAGATTTGGGTTTGCCGCAATCCTGCGAAGGTATATCCACGTCCCGCGACCAGATTTTCCGCCACGCCGCGATACAACGCGCTGTCGAGTCCGATCCGCCATTGCCCATTGAATGGCAGCACGACCATCACCGCGACAATCGCGAAAAATAGAAATCTCCACCGCACCAGCCATCGCGTAAACGGGGTATCCAAGTCGTCAAAGGTTCGGACGGAGGTTGCAGTTGCGTCATCGCCTGCGGTCATGGATGCCTTTAGGCAAATTCTACCAGACGCGACAAGGTTGCGCGAGCACGACCGTCACGAATCGCGCGGTCGATAAAATCAAGCCCGGCAGCCACATCAACCGCATATCCTGTAATCACCAGCCCTGCTGCGGCATTCAGCGCCGCGATGTCGCGTTTCGCGCCGGTTTCACCGGCCACGATTCCGCGGATCGAATCCGCCGATGCCAGCACCGAATCAACCTGCAAATCTTCCAATTTCGCCGTCGCCAAGCCAAGCGAAACCGGATCGAGCGTCCAGCAATTGATCGATCCGTTTTTTAACTCGCACACATGCGTTTTGGACAGCGTGGAAAGCTCATCCAACCCATCGTCGGCGTGTACGACCCAGGCCCGCGTGCTGCCCGAATCCTTTAACACCCCCGCCAATAATTCGGTCAGATGCCGCGAATAGACGCCGAGCAATTGAAACTTCGCCCGTGCGGGATTGGTCAGCGGGCCCAACAGATTAAAGATTGTCGGCACACCAAGCGACGTTCTGGCGGCTGAGACATGCTTCATCGCGGGATGATGATTGCGGGCAAAGGCAAAGCAAATGCCGACGTCATCAAGACATTTACGAAGTTGCTGAGGAGTCAGATCGAGCTTGACGCCCAGATGTTCCAGCACATCGGCGGAACCGGATTTGCTGCTGGCGCTGCGGTTGCCGTGCTTGACAACTTTCACCCCGCATGCCGCGACGAGAATCGCCGCTGCGGTGGAGATGTTAAACGTTCCTTTGACATCCCCGCCGGTGCCGCAGGTATCGAGCAGAATTTCGTCGTCGCCGCGCGGGACGGGGATGACTTTTTCGCGCATCACCGCCGCGGCCCCGATCAGTTCTTCCAGATGCACACCCTTGGTCGCGATCGCCATCAGCAGACCCGCGATCTGCGTGTCTGCGGCCTGTCCCGACATGATCGCTTCAAAAGCGCTTTGCATCTCCTGGCGCGACAAATGCTGGCGGTGAATGAGTTTGTGAAACAGGTCCTTCATGCGCGCCCGATATGCTATCCGCCAAGTGTCTGCTACGAAAGTAGCAACCCTGTTCGTTGTTTTAACGCAGTGAAAATGTCACCTAGATGACTGCGCATGATTCCGCGGGAGTCGTCTCGTAGAGCACGCTATTGCGTGCCGCAATTCACGGCACGCCATAGCGTGCCCTGCATGTATTGATCACGCTTAATTCCGCACAGTCAATTAGTTGACGCCCTTGTGATGGATGAGATTAAACAGATCGAGGGCGACCCGTGAATCGGATCGCCCTCGGTGGTTTGTGTGGCTGCGTGTAAGCCGAATCTTGTTTCCGATTTTCTCGCGAAGACCGGAGACGATCATTTCTCTAGGCCTTCGATTGCTCGGAGGCTCAAGCGACCTACCCGCGAGTATGACGGATCGGGC
>JBBQXB010000051.1:0-24791 GCA_038210015.1 Tepidisphaerales bacterium | reverse complement strand
CTTTGGCGGTTAAATCACGAAGGGTGTAAAGCTGAACGGAGATCGGGAGCTTGGCCATGGGGGTTTCCTTTTGAAGTAATGTTGCATGGTCGCCAAAATCTCAGATTCATCAAGCGCAATGCCTACCCTGCGACGAAACGTGTGAGATTTTTACACTTTTTTTAGGATCAGCGTGGGTTTTCTGTTTTCGTCAATGCGAGGGGGCCATAGAATTGAAGTCTGCATCGCATTGATTGACGTGGACGCGTCACGAGGATGCACAGATTTCAAACGGGCATGGTGTTGAATGTTATATATGCGGGTGATCTGCTTGGTTATGATGCTTACCATGGTCTGCCGGGCGCAGGAACCTGCGCCTGAAAAGATCGAACAGGCGATCGCCAAGGGCGTCGCGGGGATTTATGCATTGCAGAATGATGAAGGGCACTGGGAATCGCAACCTCCGCCAGCGGGAAAAGTCGAAGCGAATAATAATGCAAATGAAGGCCAATGGGGTGGAACAACCGCAATGGCGCTTTATGCGCTGTTGAGCTGCGGCGAAAAACCGAATGACCCGAAACTCGCCAAAGCGATCGACTTGCTGCATACAAAGCCTATTACGGGAACCTACGCCGTGGCGCTAAAGTGTCTGGTCTGGTTGCACCTGCCGCAAACGCCTGAAGTGAAGAAATCGCTCAACCGCGACGCTCGATTGCTGGCCAGCATGAGCAATCGTCATTCCACCGGCGTTCCGGTATGGGACTATGGGCCTGTCACCGGCAAATTCACTTACAGCCTCTCCCGCACGCAGTACGCAACGTTGGGATTGTGGGCTGCGGGTGAAATTGGATACGAAATGAATATCGACGCCTGGCGGGCGTTGGAAAAAACGTGGGAGCTTGGTCAGCAACCCGACGGCGGATGGAAGTACCGTCTTCCGGCGGATTTGAAAGGTGGAGCTCTCGACCACATCACAGTCTGCATGACCGCCGCCGCGATCGCATCACTATACATCACACAGGATTACACCAAAGGCGATTACTACGCCGGCGCACGCGGCAACGCTACCAGCATCCCGATCGAAAAAGGGTTGGAGTGGTTAGCTAAAAACTTTAAGGAGCGGGTCGCGGTGGATAAAGAGTTCCCGCGTGAGTTTCCGTACGCACAGCTTTACGCCCTCGAACGGGTTGGTCTGGCAAGTGGTTTGCGTCGCTTTGGGGATAACGATTGGTATGCGGTTGGTTCGACGTGGCTACTCAAAAAACAAACATCTAAAGGCACTTGGAGCGAATCGTGGGGCCCACTTCCCAACACCGCGTGGGCATTGCTATTCCTTCAACGCGGGCGCACGCCGGTCGCATTTAGCAAACTCGACTATTCAAACGCCATCACCGAAACTAAAAATGCCCTCTGGAATCAACGTCCACGCGATGTCGCGAATGTCACGCAGTGGCTTACACGTAGCCTAGAAAGAGAACTCCGGTGGCAGATTGTGCGTACCGATGCAGGCCTGGCATCGCTGCTTGAATCACCGATCCTGTATCTCTCCGGCGACCAGGCAATTGAGTTCAAGCCAGAAGACAAAAAGCTTTTGAAGGAATACATTGAAAATGGCGGGTTGATGCTGGCACATGCCGATGTATCCAAAGACGCCTTCTCCCGCTCGATCATGTCGCTGGGCACCGATCTATTCCCCAGCTACGAATGGCGCGAGTTGCCTGAAACACATCCGATCTGGACGAATCAAAATTACAAACGTGAAGCCATGAAAGGCCGGGTTTCGATCAAGGCGTTGAGCAACGGCGTCCGCGAGTTGATGATTCTACTACCCACCGGTGATCTCGCACGCGTATGGCAGTTGCGAAATTCCAACCAACGCACCGAAGCGTGGGAAACCGCTGCCAATATCCTCAGCTACGCAACCGATAAGACCACCTTCTATTCACGCGGGTATTCGTGGTTGGTCGACGACACCGCCACGCCCACTACGAAAACCACCAAAACCGTCACCGTCGGCCAACTGAAATACCCCGGGAATTGGAACCCCGAACCGCAGGCGCTCGCGCAGCTATCCAAATATGCAAAAACCAAGGGCGTGGAAATTAAGTCCCAAGCCATTGAAATGGGTCAGCCCATTGAAAATATCAACCTGCTACTGATCAACGGCACGGTAGAGTTTCAGTTTGATGATCCCGCGCGAAAAGCCATCGCTGACTATGCCGAAAAAGGAGGTACCGTATTATTCGAAAACAGCGGCGGACTGGGCGGGTTTGTGACCAGCGCAGAGTCTGAAATATCCAAAATTTTCGGTCAAAATATCAATTTGATCCCCGCCAAGCATCCGATGTACGGAACGGATTTGAAGATCGAATATCGCCCGTTCAACATCATGTCGATCGGCAATCTATCCGGCCCGGCGATTCGCGGGATTGAAAAGGACGGCAGAGTGATCGCGATGCTCAGCCGCGAAGATCTCAGCGCCGGTTGGCTTGGCATCCCCACCGATGGCATTGTTGGGTACAAGCCTGCATCCGCGCGAGCGCTGATGACGCAGATTCTCAGCTCGCTCAAGAAATGAATGAAACGGCTCGCAGCACCGGTTATGTACGCAGCTAATATGCGCTGAGATAATTTGTATTTCATCCGGATTCAATTACTTCCTCATCGCGGGCTTTCAATAGTTATCCGTGTTTTACAAGAAAGGACACACATGGATACGTTAAACGCTCTGTTAGAAGAACAACTGCAGGATTTGTACAACGCGGAAAATCAGCTGACCAAGGCATTACCGAAGATGGCCAAAAAGGCTTCGAATGCGGGATTGCAGGCGGCATTCAAATCGCACTTGGACGAAACCAAGGGCCAGATTGAAAGGCTGAAGGAAATCGGGGAGGAGCTCGGCATCAAAAAATTGACTGGTAAGGTGTGTAAAGCGATGAAGGGACTCATCGAAGAAGGCGCCGAAGTTCTTGAAGAAGATGGCGACGACGCCGTGATTGACGCCGCCCTCATCGCTGCGGCACAGCGGGTGGAACATTATGAAATCGCCGCCTATGGAACAGTCCGCGCGATCGCAGATCAGCTTGGACACACCAAAGTGTCAAAGTTGCTGTCGCAAACGCTTAAAGAAGAATCAGCCTGCGACGAAAAGCTAACCAAACTATCGGTCGATAAAATCCTCCCTGCCGCACCGCAGGAAGAAGAATAATCTTCACCACATGATGTGAATTATCACGGCGACCCGATCTTGCATCGGGTCGCTTTTATTTTGCGCAAATTAAAAGCACGTTTCGCTTGAAATATCTCATCCCTGTGAATCACACGGATTCTGGATGATGCGTGCGTTCGTAGCTGCGACGCCTGCGTCGCCCATTTCTTGTTCTGTGAGAAACAAATTGGTGACGCAGGCGTCGCAGTTACAAGCGTGCATTTCATGCCAGTTGCGTATCAGTGACGCCCGCAGCTTGCGCATATTAAAATATCGCTGATTTTTCTGCTATACTCAACGTCCCATGATTCGCGCCAGAAAAGTTCGTGAAATTGCGTTGCAGATTCTATTCGCCTGGGATTCCAACGGCCAACCCGATGAAACATCGGCGTTGCAGATCGCAATGGATGCCTCGGATGACGCCGCCACGCGTATGCGCGGCATGGAAGCGGCGAAAAAAACATGGGAATACCGCGCTGACGCCGATCAATGGATCGAACGACTCGCCCCGCAATGGCCGCCACGCCGTCAGCCGTTGGTGGATCGTAATCTGATTCGACTGGCGTTATGGGAAATGACAGGCGGCAAGACCCCGCCAAAAGTCGCGATCGATGAAGCGATCGAACTCGCCAAGCTCTATTCGACCGAAAACTCCCCCGGATTCGTCAATGGCGTGTTGGATGCGGCGTTTCGCGAGGTCAACGCGCTAAAAGCATAGTGCCCGACGATCCGCAACTCATTGAGAACGCGGACATCTGATAACCGAACCTGCTCACGAATGTCACTCAGAGATATTGCCAAGGGCTTTAGGTGAATCGTCAAAACCGGGTCAACTTTCCAACGAAGCAGATGCTTCGGAGTACATCGGCATGAAAATTCGGGGTATTCAGAGAACCCTGTGATGCTCACGCCGCTTTGGCTGAGATATAGCTGAGGAATTCCAACCCGACGATCACGTTTTGATTTGCTTCTTCACTGGTTCGCATCCACACGACCCGCGCCGGAATCATCGAACGGCGGTTCGCAAGCGGTTGGCCGCCTTCGTGGATGCCGATGTGGACGTTGATCAATCGACCCGGACGCAACTGCACGAATGACGGAAACTCAACCTGCAACCCGGTCGAAGACACATCCCGCGTGCAGCCGCCAAAAAATCGCGACGCCGACGGTTCATAGACCTTGATCGGGCGATCCTGCTCAACCCGTGGCGCTTTACGCCGTTCCAGATGCAGCGATTCGTCGGCGATGTCTTGATCTCGTACCAGAACCATGCGATTGCACTCCTACGCGCCGCCCGGGACAATCTGCAGCACGTCATTACTGGTTATCGGGTCGAACGATCAAATCCCGTGAACATTTCCCGAATAAGCGACCTCTCTATTTGGCAAATTACTATCGGGCGTTACCAGAAACGTGAATGCTTGCGATATAATCGGCTATGATGGTTTAATCGGCTGACGGGTTTTGCAACCAAGGAGAAGCTCCAATGAAGCGTATCGTGTTGAAATGCGTGTTAACGGGTGGAATGTCGCTGGCGTTACTTAGCGGGTGCGTCAGCACTAAAAAAGAGATCCCCGCCCCGCCGCCGCCTACGGGCGAGCAGGCGATGGCACTCAAGGCGACGATCCTTGAAATCAACCCCAAAGCCAAGGTCGGCATGGTGTCCGCGGTTCTGCAAGACGTGATGTACGTCATGGTCGCGGATGTCGATGTCGCTGACGTGAAGAAAGGCGATATCTTTTCATTCGTGGATAGCCAGAACAATGTCGTCGCCAACGGAACGGTCACTGACATCACCGACGGGAAAATCGCGTTGCTATATGACGCCGTTACCCGTCCACCGATGGTCGGTGATGTGGCGGCTAAGTTCTGATGCGGCTGATCCTCGCATCGCGCTCGCCTCAACGTATCACACTCTTGCGTGAGGCGCAGTACGTTTTTGATTGCGACCCCGCCGACATTGATGAAGAAGCTTACCCGCGCGATCTGTCCCCGCCGGCGATTGCGCGCTGGCTTGCATCCGCCAAAGCGAATCGCGTGCTGGAACGTCATCCGAACGACTGCATCCTCGCTGCCGATACTGTCGTGGCGTTGGGTAATGAATTACTCGGCAAACCTGAAGATCCATCCCACGCCCGCCAAATGCTCTCTCAGCTTTCCGGCAGCACGCATTTGGTTACGACGGGGATCGCGTTGATCTGCAAAATATCTGGGACAGAGATCATCGATCATATCACGTCTCGTGTGCAGATGCGTCTGCTGACCGACGCCGAGATCGACGAATATGTCGCCTCCAACGACTGGCAAGGCAAAGCCGGGGGTTACGGCCTGCAGGATGACGATCCATTTGTCGCTTGCATGGAAGGCTCCCACACCAACGTCATCGGCCTACCCATGGAACGCATCGCGACCCTGCCGTTGAATGAGTTTCGTGGAACGAGATAGACCGCGAAATCCTAGCCAACTCGCGCGCCAGCATTTTCCAGTGCCGCTGAGCGATACTCCCCCGCCAATTTGAATCCCGTCGTCCGTGGGAGCAAATTCTCGTCTGTGATAATGATGTCGGCTTATGCCGTCGAACGCTAGAACCTCCGTAGCGGTCGCGATTCAGCTATACTCTGAACATCTCACAGCGAACGTGCCGTTTCTTCGCGACGCACTCGCAGCGGGGGATTGATGCAAACTCCAAAGACGAGAACGACAATACCGCTTTGATAATGTGGGCGGGTCGGGGACACATTGACGGCGCGCGAATGCGCGATCGCAGCTCAATGCTCGTGTCCCGACAGACAGCAAAGCCGCTGAGATCCTAAGCATGCTCCAAGCACCAGTAGTGACAAGGAAAGCGGACTGACCAGTCTATCGCCTGCCACCAAATCGCCCCGGGTTGCTTGTCATCGCGCCTCGACCGATCTACTGTTGAGCATCGGCATGGCGATCAATTTTTACGACATCGCGTATGGGTTTGGCGTCGGCATCTCGGCGCCGGTTTGGATTATTCGATCCAAAACACGCCAAAAGGTGCTGGATGCGTTCAGCCAGCGGATGGGGAATGTGTCGCCACGCGCGGGGGAAAAACCTGCGATCATGATTCATGCGGTCAGCGTGGGTGAATTAAACGCTGCGCGGACGTTGATCGAGCAATGTCGGGCGCGGTATCCGGATCATCAGTTGATTGTCAGCACGACGACGCAGACGGGGTATCAAAGGTCGCAGGAGTTGTACGCCGGGCGGGATGAGATCACGTTGATCCATTACCCGCTTGATTTCACCGCTGCGGTGGTGCGGGTGCTGGATTATTTGAAGCCGAATCTGGTCGTGCTGATGGAACTTGAGCTATGGCCTAACTTTATCGCGCAATGCTGGCAGAGAAAGATTCCGGTTGTGCTGGCGAATGGCAGGATCACGGCACCGAGTTTCCGCAATTTTAAGATCGGATCATTTTTAACAAACCGGATGTTTTCGCGTCTGTCAGCAATAGGGGCGCAGGAACAATCGTATGCCGATCGATTTATCCAGCTCGGTGCAGACCCCGCCAAAACGCAGGTGACCGGCACGATGAAGTTCGATACCGCGCCCACCTCTGCTCACGACGCGGGCGCAGATGAATTGGCGATTCAGATGCAGCTACGTTCGCCGCTGTGGGTCTGCGGATCCACCGGGCCGGGCGAGGAACAGCTTATTCTAAATATCTATCAGTCGTTGCCGAAAGACCATCCGAATCTGCAATTGGCGATCATCCCGCGCAAGCCCGAACGGTTTGATGAAGTGGCGAAGTTAATCGAGGCAAGTGGTTTTGCCTGTCGCCGGCGTTCGCAACCCGATGCAATGCCCGCCACACAGTCCACAACGACCGTCATTCTCGGGGACACGATGGGCGAGTTGCGCAAGTTTTACGCACAAGCCGATGTCGTATTCGTTGGCCGCACGCTGGTCGATCTAGGCGATAAACAGCATGGCAGCGACATGATCGAACCCTGCGCGATCGGCAAACCAACCATTGTCGGTCCGTTCACCGGCAATTTTATCGAACCGATGAATCTGTTCCGATCCGCCGAGGCGATCGTGGAAGTGGATACGCCTGATGAACTGAAAACAGCGGTGGTGAAACTGTTAAGCAATCCGGGTGAGCTTGGCGCAAATGCGATGCGCGTGGTGGCAGCGCAACGCGGCGCGACCGAGCGCACGCTGGCGATGATCGCACCACTGCTGCCGGGTGTCATCGTGGAATAAGCCACAGAGTGGCAGAGAAAAAGTTAGCCACAAATCACACGAATCGAGCACGAATGGGGACAGAATAAATAATGCTGTTTACCACAAACAAACGAACCGATTGTCGATGCAATTCGTAGCACGGGCGTCCCGTCCGTGGCATTGTTTTCATGTGCGAAGTCTGCGAAATCTGCAGTTTATATTCTCTGTGTTTTCGGTGATCTCTGTGACAATCCATTTCGAGAAATGTAACTCACAATATCTGATCACGCTGGGTCACGACTTCGATCGAATACCCATAATGCTGCGAATCGCCAGGCGCGATCGTGCGAAGCCAGCCGCGATCGCGATCCTTATCCCGGCCCTCCACGCCGGCGGTCATCGGTTCCAACGCTGCAACATATTCCCGCTTGCCCCAGTGCAGCCATTGACCTAATCGCGGGAACTCCGCTGTCGAATAATCAATCGCGATCCCCCGCTTCAACTTGTCGTTCCACAACCCCGCTCGCGCGCGTCCGCTGGCGTTTGATTTTGGCATCAGATACCGAAACACGCATCGCTCGGCGGCGTGATCATCCGACGGCGCGGGGAAATGTCGGCCATCACTCAACTGCTTGAAATAGTCGTGCGACAATCCCTCTGTCCGCACGACATGCTCCGGCGAATCAAAGACAAACTCCGATCCTTCATCCAAAATCGGATATCCAAAATTGATGTGCAGCAGCCATGCGTGCGTTACTTCGGTGTTGCCGTGGTTGGTGAAGGTGTCGTCAATGCTGATTTTTGGTTCGCCGAGTGTGGAACTGATTGTTCGCCGAAGGGATAAGTTTGGCCCGTAGAAACCGCCGTAACGAATGATGCCGGTGATCGACATTTCCAATCGTCCGGCGTGCGGATCAGGCTGGATGATTGATTCAATCTCCGCGGCGGTGTTGGAGTGCTGGCCGTGCATCGGCCAATCCTGACCTGCATCGTGTGCCGGAGCGCCGGTGTTGAACGGCCCGCAACCGGTCAGCAATCCGACTGGAAAACCCTTCAGCCAATCCATCCCACGATCTAAAGCACGGGTCGGTGGCGTGACGCCCTTGTGCGACAAAAAAGTCAGTGAATGTTCATTATGAAAGGCCTGGTCGATATCCAACCCGCGGTCGATCAGCACGCGATAACGCAATCCGCCGCCGGTGTTGACGTCACAAATCCGTACGCCGCGCGCTTCACCGTTGTCGATCTGGTATTGCTGGATTCCGCCAAGTTGGTGGGGACTGATGAATTTGGTGGTGTCGATATTCATGCTGGTGCTTTCACTAATGTCTGCTTCGCGTATAGTTTACCCGCGATGCCAATGTATGAGTATGCCTGCCGTAAATGCGGCCATTCGTTTGAGAAACTCGTCAAGTCGATGTCGAGCACCGATCCGATCGTCTGTCCTGAGTGTGATTCCAAAAAGACGGATCGCAAGCTCAGCGTTTTCGCCGTCGCCAGCGAAGGATCAAGTCGATCCTCGCCCTCGCCAATGCCCGGCTGTGGTCGCTGCGACGGACCCGGACCGTGTGGGATGAACTAGCTGATGAAATCCAGACAAATCGCATTGATTCTCGCTGCCACTTCGATCATCGGATGCTCTGCAGACGACTATCGCGCAAGCGCCGACCGGCAGGTACAAGATTTGATCCGCGAGCGTCAGAAACTCACGACGGGCTACACCCCTGAAGTTGATGTCACCAGCACTACCCAGCCGATTCCGACCGCAAAATCATACGCACGGGTACCGATCACCCAGCAGCCGGTTATCCAAGGCGCGCCGATCGAACGGGTTCGCGTGCAGCTCGGGGTTGAACCGCTCGGCCCCCCCGTACCCGATGGCGAGCCGTTGCCGAATGTTGAAAACACCATTTTTGATGAAGCCTATCGCATCCAACGCTCGCGTCTCACCTACGGACCAGAGGCCGGACCCGACGAATACACCAAGCTCGATTTATTTGCTTCGATCAACTACGCCGTCCAGCACTCCCGCAACTATCGCGATCGGATGGAACAGCTTTATCTGTCGGCGCTGGATGTGACGCTGGAACGGCATCTGTTCACGCCGCGCCCGTTTGTAACGACCGATTTGCGTTATTCTGGCGGACAGCAGGATGTCAATTATCAATCGGCGTTGTCACTCACCCAGACCGCGGGTATTCGGCAAAAACTCCCCTTCGGCGGCGAGATCGTCGCCCAAGGACTCGTCACCTTTGTCAACGCACTCAACGACAATGTTTCTGATGGCGAAAGCGCCGAGATCGCGCTACGCGGGTCGATCCCACTATGGCGCGGCGCGGGGCTGGTGAATCTTGAACCGTTGATCCGATCCGAACGTGAGCTGGTCTATGCAACGCGAACCTTTGAAGAATATCGCCGGGCGTTTGCGGTCGATACGGCGTCGCGCTATTTCCGAGTGTTGACGCGATACAGTTCGCTTCGCAATCGATTCACCAACTACCGCAATCTGTTAAGTCTGGTCGGACGCACCGAAGCGTTATTCGCTGCCGGGCGCGTGACCGCGTTGGAAGTCCAGCGTGCGCAGCAATCGCTACTGGGTGCCGAAGACGCATTAAACAATTCGCAATTTACGCTGCAATCTGAGCTGGACGATTTCAAAATCTTCATCGGCATGCCGGTTGGCCAAGGGTTGGAAGTAGCGTTTATTGATGTGCAGGTGCAGGCGATTGATTTACAATCCGTCAATGCCGAAGAATTGGCGTTGCGTTACCGGCTTGATCTGCAAACGGCAGAAGACCGGATCGAAGATTCAAAGCGTGGCGTCTCAAATGCCTCGAACCAACTCGGCCCGTCATTGGATTTATCCGGGGGTGCGTCGCTTGGAAATCGCACGGGAAATCCTGCCAAGGAAATCGATTCGCGATCGCTGGAATATAATGCGGGATTGTCGTTGGATGTGCCGGTGGATCGATTGCCCGAGCGAAACGTTTATCGCCGGGCGTTGATCAGTTATGAGCAATCCAAACGCCGCGCGATAGAACTGCGTGAAAATGTCCTCGCTGATGTGCGATCGGCGGCGCGAAGCATCCGGTCGGCGCAGTATTCACTTGAAATCCAGCAGGCCGGGATTGATCTGGCGCGACAACGACTGGATTTTGCCAACGAATCGCTTTTGTTAGGTCGTGTGACCAATTCGCGTGAAGTGGTTGAAGCGCAAAGCTCACTGCTCAACGCACAGGATGCCTATGACCGCGCGCGCGCTGACTTGCAAATCCAGATGCTGCAATATCTTCGTGATACCGGCACGCTACGCGTTGATCCTGATGCAGGCATTTTAGGTCTGGCGATGCTGCGGGTTGAGTTGGATCGTCGCGAAGGCAACACCTTGCCGTGACGGTTTGGTTAACCAATGCGATCATCGCATCGTGATTTTCTCCCCTCCCCATGAGGGAGGGGCTGGGGGAGGGGTATGACGAACAGCCGTGCTTTTTGCGAAATTTACGACAGCACTCACCCCTGCAACTACGATTGCTCTTGGACCGTGATCATTCGCTCATACAAACGCGATCATCGCATCCTCGCGGGTTTGAACGATCACAAACAATCGTTCCATGCTGCCGGTTCGCAGAACACGTTCGATGGTTTCGTGCATCGCGCATACAACCAGTTTTCCCTCTGATCGCCGCACTTTGGTACGCACGTTAATCAGCAATCCCAAGAGTGCGCTACCCGCGTACGCAACATGCGTTAGATCCATCACCCACTTCGCCTGGCCGCGCGCGCCGATTGCGTCGGCGACGGTTTGATTCAACGCATCAAATTCCAGTGACTCCAGATCATCGGGTATTGAAAACTCGATGACGTGAATATCACCCTCGGAAACGATGCGAAAACGGGCCAAATCTTCATCCATCAATCACCGAAGTTGAAGTGTGTCGGATTCGTACGTGATATCCAGCGGGACGATCTCAACGGCCTTTCGATCGCCTTCCCGCACCACCGTCCCGGCCCGCCAGGCGCGGTGTCCGGTCTGCTCGGCGGCGAGTAACGTCGCGGCGGCGGCGGATTCGGGCACATAGGCGGCGAAACCAATACCCATATTAAATGTACCATACATCTCGCGTTGATCGATCTTGGCGGCGCTGGCGATGAAATCGAACACCGGATGCGGTGCGACGATCTGGTCAATCCGATAGACAAAAGCCCCTGAAGCCCGCATCAATTTCCGCCAGCCATGGCCAGTGACATGCGACACATAATGCAGCGGGATCGCTTTTTGCTGGCATGTCCGCACGAAATCGACATAAATGACCGACGGATCAAGCAATGCTTCGCCAAATGTGCGTTGATCTGACAGTTCCGCCAGATACCCTTGCGGATGCGTCTCTGCGATTTTTCGGCAAAGCGTCAGCCCGTTGGTTTGCACGCCGGACGACGCCAGGAAAATGATCGCGTCGCCTTCTTCAATATCGCCAACGATTCGATTGGATTTAGGGGTGATCTTGCCGATCGCGCTGCCTGCCAGCACGATCGCCTCTTTTTCGACGATTCCCTTCAGCGTCGGCGTCTCGCCGCCGCCCCAGACTGCGCCAGCTTTAATGCAGGCATCGGCAAACCCGCGCGC
Source organism: Tepidisphaerales bacterium (assembly GCA_038210015.1). GTDB lineage: Bacteria > Planctomycetota > Phycisphaerae > Tepidisphaerales > Tepidisphaeraceae > BPJO01. The sequence goes on along the minus strand of JBBQXB010000051.1, from coordinate 12,786 downwards.
CAATTCCGCAGCCCGGTGTTCGTCGGCAAACCATTCGCTATCCCCGACGGCCGCGTGCATCGCGACCGAAATCGGTAACGCACCGCAGGTAATCAAATCGTTGACGATCGTGGCGACGGTATCGACACCCACCGCGTGATAAAAACACTTGCCGGTCAACCTCGCCATCGCGTCGGCGACCAGATTCTTAGTGCCCAGTCCTTCTTCAACGTGTGCGAGATAGTCCTGTTCGGATTCAATCAGATAGGCGCTTTCGCCGCGGGTTGTTTCCGGTTCTGTATAACCATGTGCCGACAGCGCGGCGATGGTCGTCCGCGCCGCCTGTTGTGCGGCACGCTTGAAAGCATCCAGCCGATCATAATTCACCCCCGCCTGTTCGTACGTCAATGACATGCCCGCGAGTATCGGCTTTCAAGCCAAAAAAGAAAAGCCGCCAGCCAGCGGTGTGGCATTTTTCGATCAGGGAATGCGACACGGATGACACAGATGTTATCGGATGGACAGATGCAGCAAGACTCTTCGGAGTCTCACAGTGACAGTCTGGGGGAGTCGGGCTTTTCCAGTTTAGTTGTTTACGAGGGTATTTTGAGATTTTGTTCTCCGCGGCCTCGGCGCCTGTGCGGTGAATCCTTCTTTTGATTCACAGAATGCGTTGCCCACTCACATTCCGCATCAGTGCGACAACATGCTATAGTCTTACGCAAGGAGATCGATCCACTAGCCATGATACGTGCGGCAAAATTAGCAGACGTTCAACGCATCCAAGAGATCATCAACAGCCACGCCGAGCTGGGGAAGATGCTCTTTAAGAGTTACGCGCAACTGTATGAAGATTTGCGCGATTTCGGCGTTTATGAAGAAAACGGCGAAGTTGTGGGCTGTGTGGCGGTCGGGATTATCTGGGCAGACATGGCCGAGGTGCGATCGCTCGCAGTCGCCGCCGAACATCGCGGGCGCGGGATCGGACAGCAACTGGTCGAATGGTGCATCGACGAATCGCGTCGCCTGGGTATCCGTAAGCTGATGTCGCTGACGTATGAAGAGCAATTTTTCGCCAAACGCGGTTTTGTGGTCGTCGCTAAAGAATCGCTGCCCTTAAAAGTATGGAGCGATTGCGTGCGATGCCCGAAAAATCTCGCCTGCGACGAGATCGCGATGGTGCGGGAATTAACCGACGTGCCGATCCTGCAAGCCCCCGCCGCCGCACCAACCCCCCGCGGCGTCAGCATCCCCGTGCTGCCAGAGGATGATGATTAACGCCAGGCAAGGCTCTTATTACACTCCATTATTCGATCCGTTTCAGTGATTTTCGCCCCCGCCGATGAACCCGCCTAATGATCCATCCCCGCCGATTGACTATGAGCCGCGCTCGGAATCCATGATTAAGAAACTTGGCCCTGTCGCGTGGCTTGGCTTGATCGCATCGACCTTGCCGCCTTTGGGATCAATATTGCTACTAGCAAAAATCCAAGCCGTCAGCGGCTGGTTGCGCGAAAGTGGTAGCACCGGATTGATGACCTATATCATCGGTTTTTGGGTTTTGACTGGATTGGCGATTTTACCGACCTACGCCACCGCCGTCCTAGGCGGGTGGGCGTTTGGCCCGATTGTGGGTCTAAGTTGCGCGATGATCGGATTTATCGGTGCGTCCGCGATCGCCTATTTCATTGGCAGGCGTGCATCGGGCGATCGGGTCAACCAACTGCTTCGCGACAAACCGCGCTGGGGCGCGATCGCGCGGGCGCTATTCGGATCGGGAACAGGCAAGACATTATTGATCGTGACGATTCTACGTCTACCCCCAAACAGCCCGTTCGCGTTGACGAATCTGGCGTTATCGTCGCTCGGCGTGCCGTTTCCGATTTATCTGGTCGGCACCTTCCTCGGAATGCTCCCCCGCACTGCAGCCGTGGTCTACGCGGCATCACACATGCAGCAACTCACGCTCGAACAAGCACCCGACTGGAGGTGGTTCGCTGCAGGAATTGCGATCACGATTGGTGTATTGGCGATTCTGTGGTTCATCGCGCGATCCGCGCTTCGCCGGATGACCGCTGAATCAGAAGCATAAATGCGGATTTGCGATAATGCTTGCGCTCGTAGCTGCGACGCTTAGTGCTTGAAATGAGAAAAGGCCGCAGAGACGCAAAAACGCAGAGCACAGCACGATAAGTCATGACCAATTAAAGACATATATCAAGCGCGAGCGTGCTCGCCAGATCATATAATCCATCGAAAAATGAAACGACAGAACGAGAGACGTAATTTTTTCTTCTCTCTGCGTGTTTGCGTCTCGGCGGCCTATTTTTAGTTCGACGTGGTGCATTTATCTGTGTTCATCAACTAAAATCTGCAGCGATGTGTGGCATAGTCCCACGCCAGAAAATTGCCTGACCCTGAGAAAAAAGTCACCCCTGCACTTTGACACCGCCTTTGTCTGTTGGTATTTTACTCGACTCACTTCATCCCGCCTGTCGGGATGTGGCGTTTTGTTGTTTTGATCTTATAGGATAGTTCGATGAGCACTTATCTCGCAAAACCGGGCGAAATTAAGCCCAATTGGTTCGTAGTCGATGCCAAAGGCCAGATCCTTGGCCGTCTGGCCTCCAAGCTGGCGACGATCGTTCAAGGCAAACACAAGCCCACCTACACCCCCCAGACCGAAGGCGGGGATTTTGTGGTCGTTCTGAATGCCGAACAGGTCAAAGTCACCGGCAAAAAAGCCGAGCAGATCGAATACGATCGCTATGACCGTTACCCCGGCGGACGCAAGACCTTCACCTACCGCCGCATGAATGAACGTCACCCCGAACGCGTTCTGCAGCTCGCCGTCAAACGCATGTTGCCCAAGAACAAGATCGGCAGAAACATGCTGTTGAAGCTGAAAATCTACTCCGGCGACCAGCACCCGCATTCCGCCCAGCAACCCAAGCCCCTCAACTGGAACTAATTTGTTTGCCGGGTCACCAGACCCGTAGAAGCCAAAAGAGACGACCATGACCGAAAACGCCACCACAACGACCGACGCCCCAAAAGAAGTTAAAGAAAAGAAAAGCTACGTCTGGGGCACCGGACGCCGCAAGTCCGCCGTCGCCCGCGTCCGCATCAATACCGGCAGCGGCAAAATCCAGATCAACGAACGCGAACTCAACGATTACCTGACCAACGAGCGCGACCGCAAAGGCATCTTCGGCCCGCTTGAAGTCACCAACACCGGCGGCAAGTTTGATATCCATATCAGCTGCCTCGGCGGCGGCTCGACCGGCCAATCCGGCGCGATCGTCATGGGCATCGCCCGTGCACTTGCGAAATATGATCCGAACCTCGAAGTCGCCCTCCGCGGCGGCGGCTACCTCACCCGCGACAGCCGCATGAAAGAACGCAAAAAATACGGCCAACGCGGTGCACGCCGTAAGTTCCAGTTCTCCAAGCGATAATCCGCTTTTCACAACAACCCAAAACAACCCTCATCGGGTCGGCCTACATCAGTACGCCGATCCGATTTGCATTGCGGCCTTGCGATTATTTTACACCATCTCGTAACACGGTCGTCCCGACCGTCGCCACTAATGCGTGTTAGCGGCTGGCCACAAAGTCAAAAGCGCCGATGCCATGGATAAGCAGGAAGCGGCAAGGCCGTTGGTCGCGGTTGCTCAGCGTGTGTTCCTGATTCGCCGGGAAGATCATCTTATGCCCCGGCTTGAGGACCACCGGAGTTTGTCCGACGACCTCACAAGTCAGCTCGCCTTCAAGGCAATAGCAGATCTCCTGAGCCAGCGTGTGTCGGTGCTCAGGCGTCGCACCAAATCCCGGCAATCCGATCTCAACCACTCTCACGTCAGACGTCTCGAAAATTACTTCCATGGACTGGGGGACATAGGGTTTGTCACTCATAGGTTGTTCTCCGATTAATTGTGGTTGACCTTACAATTAGATAACAGGTCATTGCGGCATACACATAACATTGAATAGGGTACGTCTTATTTTATGAGCGTGCGACTTTATTCGATCAACGTGCGTGACGAATGCGTACCAAAATCAGCGATTTCGTGATGAAACTTATGAGGTAGGCGCGCTCACGCAGGGGACGAGGGTTGCTCATTATTCGGCAACGGCGCTTCATCGACCAGTTTCTCGGCCACCGACCGTTTCGCACGCATCCGCCAGATAATGTACGCGGCGGTCAGGCAAACCACCACGATCGCACCGGCGATAAACCAATGTTTGAATTCGCTGATGAGTTTGTCATCCAGCGTCTTGCCCACCCAATAGCCCAGCAACATGAACATCCCCCCGCTGACGATCGCAGCGAGGCTGTCAGCGATCAAAAATTTAATGAAATTGAACTTGATCGTCCCGGCGGTGATGACCATCGCGCCGCGAATCCCGGCGAACAACCGCCCTACCGCGACCACGCCCACGCCGTACTTTTCAAACCACCCCTGCACCTTGGTGATGCGCGTCAGCGTGACGTGTTTGCCGATGATCGGGGCGCGGGTGATGTTCATCCCGTACCGGCGGGCGATCCAGTAGAGACAAACATCGCCGCCGATAATGCCCGCCCAATTCAACGCACCGACAATCGCCCACGCCTGCCACAGCGGCATGTGCTCGCTTGGCTGACATAAAAACGCGCCGGTGATGATCAGCGGGATATCCTCAGGCAACGGAAAGCCCAGCCCGCAGGCAAACAACAACCCGAACGATATAAACGCACCGCTCCACCACCCCTGGTTGGTGATCCATCCCTTTACGGCGTCGATACTGAGTATGGCGATTAGATTCATCACTACTTGGGCGATTGTAGGCAATGTCTGGGGGAAATATAGGGTACGTGGTTCGGGGTTCGGGGTTCTTGCGTCGTGGGTCGTGCTTCGTGAATCATGAGTCGGGAGGTCGCGTCGTTTAGCCGCCGAGCTTGCTCGCGCCTTCGCATTCTAAGACCCGACCCGTAACGTGATGAGTCTGTCATGAAAAGACATCGGGGTTCGTGGTTCGTGGTTCGGGTGATTGTGAATGGCCAAATAACGAAACACCAAACATCAAACATCAAACACTAAACATCAAAATACCAAATCCAATTCCAGGAATCACGAATCGCGCGCCACGTTCTCCAACGCCTCAACCTGCTGCCGCAATCCTTCAACCAGCGACGTATTCGGCATCGCAAGACCGGCGGACGTGGCTTTGATTAGATTATAGACGCGATGGGCGCAGAACGCGGTTTTGTCGGGGTTGTCGCGCAGGAAATCGGAGATGCTCACTTCTTCAAACGCTGCCGTCACGCCGAGGTGTTGCGCGACGATCGCGTAATATCGTCGCGATTCGACGACATCTGGCCCGGCGGTCATGAAAATCTCGCCGGCGGCCTTGGCTTTGCCATGACAACTCAACAAAAACCGTGCGAGATCGGGGGCGAAGACCGGTTGTTGTAAGAAATATCCGCCGCCGACCAATTTCAGTGTTTCGCCGTCCCGCAATTTTTGGATCAACTGCGGATCGCGGCCATGCAACGGCAGGCAGCCGAGTAGCGAACCAGGCCCATAGATATGGCATGGCCGAACGATCGTCACCGGCAACTGCCCCGATGCGCCGAGAATCACCAGTTCCGCCTCACGCTTGGATTTTCCATACGCCAGCAAAGTCTCAAATCCCGTGAAGGTTTCATCCACCGGAAAGGGCCGGTTGTGGATTGAGAAAACAAAATCGGTTGAGACAAAAACCAGATGATCACATTGTTTCGCGACGACTTCGACATCCTGCTGGGCGTCGTCGGCACTAAAACCGATGCAATCAATCGCAATATCCCATCGCATTTTGGTTTCTGCAATCGCGCTGGCAAAAGCGGCACGGTCTTGTCGGTCTGCGATGATGGAGGTCACACCGTCTGGCGCAGGGCGCTTGCCGCGTGTGACGACCGTGACTGAATGCCCCGCTGCCAGCGACTCTTTTGCAACGTGCCCGGATAAAAAGCCCGACCCGCCAATGACCAGAATATTCATCAGGATTGTCCATTCTCAAGTGAGACGTCCGCCAGCGATGCAAGCTGCGAATCATCCACAAACCGCAGCGATTCGCTGTTGACGCAAAACCGCTTGCCCGTCGGCTTAGGCCCATCGGGAAATACATGCCCGAGATGACCGTCGCAGCGGGCGCAGAGGATTTCCACCCGACGCATCCCGTGCGCGTTATCCTCATTATTCACGACATTTTCATCCGCGATTGGCTGAAAAAAGCTAGGCCAACCCGTGCCGGAGTTGAATTTGCCGCTGGAAGCAAAAAGTGGCAAACCGCAGCAGATGCAGGCATAAACGCCGTCTTGTTTGTTATCCAGCAGATTGCCGCAGAACGGGCGCTCGGTGCCTTTGGCGCGGGCGACTTCGTACTGCTCGTCGGTGAGTTGCGCTTGCCATTCGGCGTCGGTTTTTTCCACGCGTGGGCTTTCGACCGGGCCGATGAGTTTTCCTGAGCAATCAAATACTTTTACTTTCATGGGTGTATCTCCAAGATCATTATAGCCCGCCTACAATCGCCGGATGCCACGACGCGCACTTTTTCTCGCCAACCGCAACGCCCGCAGCTGCGCTGAATTAGCCGACCACGCACAGGTGATCCTCAAGGCGAATGATTTTGAACTGATTATCCCCAACACGCAATCCCGTGATGATGTGTCCCGTGCGATCGAATCGCACGCAGCCGACGTGGATTGCGTGATCGTGGCCGGGGGAGACGGGTCGATCAACGCCGCCTTGGTGGGGTTGCTCAAGACCGGCTTGCCACTTGGCGTGATCCCCGCAGGCACCGCCAATGACTTGGCACGCACGCTGGAATTGCCGACCGACATGATCGAAGCGATCGAGGTGATCGTTCGCGGGCACACGCGAAAGATTGATGTGGGGATCGTCAACGATCATCCTTTTCTCAATGCCGCGAGCATGGGGTTAAGCGTGCGCATCACCCGCGGTTTGACCAAGCCGCTGAAGCGCCGCTGGGGACCGTTCGCCTATGTGCTAACGGCGATTCGCGCTGTGGTGCAATCAAGGGCATTTCATGTTGAAATCGAATCGGCAGGCGAAATCGCGAGGCTAAAAACCGTGCAACTGGTGATCGGCAATGGCCGATATTTCGGATCGGGGATGACGGTTCACGAAGACTCGCAAATCGACGATCAAAAATTGGATGTCTATAGCGTCGGTGTCTATCACTGGTGGTCGTTGATCGCGCTGTTGCCGTCGCTACGCCGCGGCACGCATCACAGCCAGAAAAATGTGTACAACGCATCGGGACATCAATTCGTCATACGTTCTCACCGCCCCCGCTCTATCACCGCCGACGGCGAAATGCTAACCCAAACTCCCGCAAATTTTTCTCTCTGCCCGGCAGCGATATCCGTCTATGCGTCGAACGCTATTTCAACTTGATCATTTCAATATCGCAGCGAAGAGATGTTCACCGCCGAGCCGCAAAGAACGCGGAGATCAACTCGAACATAATGTGCATTCTCCGCGCGCTCTGCGGCTCGGCGGTGCGTCCTGTTTTCGACTAAAAGTGTGCGTTAAATTGCTGTTTGCAATAGTTGAAAGTAGTGAAACATCCACGCACGCCATGACGTGATCGCTGCAAGCGGATAGCTTCATATCTATGACAATCAATGCTCCCATCATCCTCGCCGGCGGCAGCGGCTTTTTAGGGCAGGCGCTGATCCAGCACCTGTCCGATCAGCCGACGCCGATCGTCGTCCTCACCCGCGGACCAGACCGACAATCGGGCAAGGTTCGTTATGTGAACTGGGACGCCAAAACGACAGGCAAATGGGTCGAGCACCTGAACGACGCCCAGGCCGTGCTAAACATCGTCGGGCGCACGGTTGATTGTGTGAAAACGAATTTCAACAAGAAAGTGATCCTCGATTCTCGCATCGATTCGGTTCGTGCGCTGGCGGCCGCGTATCAACAGGTGCCGCGTCCGCCTGCGCTGTGGGTGCAGACCTCCACCGCACACATCTACGGCGACACCCATGACGAGATACTCGACGAATCATCCCCGATCGGAACAGGATTCGCCCCCCACGTTGGCACGGCATGGGAAAAGGCGTTCGCCGAAGCGGACTTGCCCAACACCCGCCGTGTGGTGCTGCGCGTCAGTTTTGTCATCGGCAATGGCGGCGGTGCGTTTAAGAAATTAGTCCCGATCACTCGCCTGTTTCTCGGCGGCGCAACCGGATCAGGCCAGCAGTACATGAGTTGGATTCACGAAACCGACTATTGCCGGATCGTGATGAAGGCGATCGAGGATTCCGCGATGCACGGCATGTATGTCGTCACCGCGCCGAACCCTGAACGTAATGTGGATTTCATGCGCCTGATGCGCAAGCAACTACACCGGCCGTGGTGGCCTCGCGTGCCAAAGCCGTTGCTATATATCGGTGCGTTCGTGATGCGCACCGACCCCGAACTAGCGATGTATGGCCGTCGCTGCGTGCCAACACGACTGATGAATGAAGGCTTCTCATTTAAGTTCCCCGATCTTCCATCAGCGCTGGCGGACTTGCTGCCTTAGAAAGAATATCACCCCGATGGCGTGAAGAGCGCGAACGGGCACGAAGGATTATTCCTTTTTCGAGTTCTTCGTGTACTCCGTGGTTTTATTGTGTTCTATGGACGATGATGCGCAACTAAAGCTGCGGCTTAACAGGGTAAATCGTGACAGAATGTCATGTTTTGGCATTCATGGTCAGAACGGATGACAGAAAATATCCGTCAGGACTGGAAATTGCCGATGATCCGTGCAGCATGTTAGATATGGTTGTGGACGCAGTTTCTTCATCGCCGGTTTCATCGACGCGACGCTATGCTTTAATCACGCCTTGTCGCGACGAAGCCAAATACGCGCGGCGGACGCTCGATTCGATCGTCAATCAAACGATTTTGCCTACGCTATGGGTGATTGTGGACGACGGATCAAAAGATGAAACGCCTCAGATCGTAGAGGAGTACGCTGCGAAACACCCGTGGATTAAATTAGTCCGCCGCGCCGATCGCGGCGAACGCAAAGTCGGTGGCGGCGTGGTCGATGCCTTTTATGCGGGGTATGAAACGATCAACCCCGACGATTTTGATTTTGTCACGAAACTTGATCTCGATCTGGATATCCCGCCTAAGTATTTCGAAAAAATGATCGAAGCGATGGAGGCCGATCCCCGGCTGGCGACTTTTTCCGGCAAGCCGTACATGGATTTGCACGGCACGCTGGTGTCTGAAAAATGCGGTGACGAAAACTCGGTCGGGATGATCAAGTTTTATCGCACGCCGGCATTCAAACAGATCGGCGGATTTGTACGCATGGTGATGTGGGACGGCATCGATTGCCATCGCTGCCGCATGCTAGGCTGGCGTGCGGCCAGCCGTGACGAACCCGATACCCGGTTCGTTCACCTGCGTCCGATGGGCACCAGCCATAAGAGTTGGTGGACCGGCCGGGTGAGACACGGGATCGGGCAATATTTTATGGGCACCGGGTTTGTTTATATGCTCGCCAGCTGCACGTTTCGGATGTTTCATCCGCCGATGATCGTGGGCAGTTGGGCGATGATGTGGGGTTGGTTAAAAAGTTTCTCCTCCCGCGCCCCCCGCTACGACGACCCAGCCTTTCGCAAATACGTCAACCGCTATCAGTGGGCGTGTCTATTCAAAGGCAAACCGAAAGCCACCGAACAGGTCGAACGCGCCAACGCATCAAAATGGAATCCCCCGGCAGTGACACAACGTCGCGTTAATTGAGTGATTGAATAGGATAGACCACAGAGATACAGCGAGTTGGAACCGCAGATTTCACAGATTCCGCAGATTAAATGCCATTTTCTTATCTGCGCAATCTGCGTCATCTGCGGTTATGTATTTTGCTTTCTCTCCGTGTCTCTGTGGTGAATCCCTCTTCGTAGTTAGGTAGTGCATGATTCGCAGAACTGAAAAGGATGCTTACTGGCTGATCTCGCAGCACGATCATGCGCTGTTGTCTGGAGAATTGGCGAAGCATCTCGGCAATGCGCAATTTGCCAAACCCGATCCGTATGAATCAACTCTGCTGGCAATCGCCCAGCACGATTGCGGCTGGCCTTTGCATGATGAGCATCCGACGCGATCTGCTGCCAAACTGCCTTTGGATGTATTTGAAACGCCACGTCAAATTGCCCATCCCGTCTGGATCAACAGCGCCCGCAAAGCCGCCGCCATGGATCCGTATGCGGGATTGCTGGTTTCACTTCACGTACTAGCGTTATCGGCGGCGAGTGTTTCGACCAATCAGCCGTCGCGATTCGACATCCAGCAGATGCGTCAACAATTTGATTTAAACAAAATCCAACATCAGGCGATCGAGCTACTCGAAAACTTGCGAAAAAAGCTTGGCCTACATATCGATAAGCCGCTGCGACTGGGACTGGCGGAGGGATGGACTAGCGAGGCGGAGGAAAAATTAAAACACAACTTCCGACTGTTGCAGGCGATGGATGTGATGAGTCTGGCGATCTGCTGCACCAAGCCGCCTGAGACGATGACCGGCCAGGTTCATCCGCGGCCGGGTTTGACGGGCATCAAGCTGCAACTGCACCGCCCCACCACCGATCAACTGCTTGTCAAACAGTGGCCTTTTGATGTCGATCAATTTGAGGTGTCCGTGCCGTACCGAATTGTCCCCCAGCGGACATATGCAAGCGATGAAGAACTGCGCGTCGTTTATGCCTCGGCACCTACCGATCAACTACGGGTTCTCGTGCGATCCGCGTGAATCAACATCCTGCGTTGCTTCCATTCCAATTTATCACCGCTATTCGCCCGACGCTGCTTTTTGGCCTAAGCTGATGTTATGAAAGTGATGATGGATACCGGCGGCGTCGCGGGGACGAATTGTTATTTGATCGTCGATGAACCGTCCAAACAATGCGTTCTATTCGATGCGCCCGATCACACCGTTCAGCCACTGCTCGATCAGATTCGCACGAATGGTTGGAACTTGATCGGATTATGGCTGACGCACGGACACTTCGATCACACCGCCGACCATCAAGTCGTCGCCGACGCTTTTCCGAATACACCTGTTTTGATTCACAAACTCGACGAAGCAAAATTGCTAAATCCCAACACACGCCTGTTCCCGCTCCCATTCAAAATCCCGCCGGGTAAACCGAGTGCGTTTGTTGAGGACTGGCAGATGCTTTCGATCGGCGATCATCAATGCCGCGTGATCCACACGCCCGGACACGCGCCGGGGCACGTCATGTACTATTTTGAAGAAGATGATCTGCTGGTTGGCGGCGATCTAATCATCGGCGGCGCGATCGGCAGATACGATCTGCCCGATTCCAACTACGACGATTTGTGCGCCAGCGTCCGCAAAGTGATGAATTTACCCCCTGAAACCAACCTCCTCCCTGGCCACGGCAATGTCAGCACGCTCGGCGATGAATTAAAGACCAATCCGTTCGTAAAACAAATTGTCGAACAAGGCTGAGGACGCAATCGCGGCATCGCATGCGAGTCAATATGGGTTTACGATATGTCGTTCTGCATCACACCGGCTGGATCGAAGACCACTTCGATTTAATGCTGGAGCGCGATTGCACCGGGCTATTGCAAACTTGGAGGCTGGAGGATTTCCCCATTCCGAAACAGATCACGCGCCTGGCCGATCATCGCCGCGAGTATCTCGACTATGAAGGGCCTGTCTCCAATAAACGAGGCCATGTCAAACGCGTGGCGGCGGGAATGTATGAGTTGACCGCTCAGACGCCGCAGTTCATCACAATCCGGCTGTTGCCCGATGCGATCGAACTGACTTTACCAATGCAATAAATTAGTCGTATTTGTCATCACCTACATAAGTGGTGACGTATTTACTCTGTCCGCCTGCGACCGATTCGCTGCCAACACCAACGACATGACTTTATTGCCATCCCTGTCATGCCTAGACATCAAAACCCAATCTTTGGGTGCTCTGAAAAACGCGACCCACCCACAACTGTCACCTTGACGTATTCCGAAGGGTCTTCTTGACGCGTCAAAACCGCCTTAATTTTACGCCTCAAGTCGATGCTTCTGAGTACCTCGGCATGACATGGAACAGGAGTGCGAGGTTGCTCAGCGGTTCCTCTTCTTCATCCCCAACAATGGAGGCAAAAAACCGGACTTTCCCAGCTACATAAACCCGGACATTTCAACTTAGATAAGATCGACATTACAATTTGGGCACGGCACCTTAACGATGCCTACTTGACACCCCGCCTACAACCGATACATTCTTCCTTCCCGATCCCGGGGCCATAGTGAAATGGGATCACGCGACCATGGCATGGTTGAATTTGGGGTTCAAATCCCCATGGCTCCACTTTCGCGGAACGCACATGGCGTTCTGAGTATAAATGAGGCGTTTTCGTCAAGCAAAACCCGCACGTCACGCGTTTAAGTATCCTGATTACACGGTCCGCAGTTTCAGCGGCAATGCCGTAGGCAAGCTTGATTCGCTCGGCAACTGGCCTGTCTATCGGCAGACCAACAACGACACGGGGCTTCTGTCGGGCACCGTTTACCCGACCTTTAGCCAAACCCGCACGAACAACGCCGTGAATGAGACGACCGGCATCACCGGCGGGTCTTTTGCGGGCACAGGGTACGATGCTTCTGGCAACATGACCGCCGGTCCAAAAACGGGTGCCGAAAGCACCAGCATCTACTTCAAGTACGATGCGTGGAATCGGCAGGCGTCTCTCGATGCGAATAACGATGGGGATTC
>JBBQXB010000050.1:0-24892 GCA_038210015.1 Tepidisphaerales bacterium | reverse complement strand
GATCGAAACCCCAATTCGTTCCAACTTCCGTGAAGGTCTGTCGGTGCTCGAATACTTCAGTTCGACCCACGGTGCCCGAAAGGGTCTGGCCGACACCGCGCTCAAGACGGCGGACTCGGGTTATCTCACGCGTAAGCTGTGCGATGTCGCGCAGAACGTGATGATCCAGATGCTCGATTGCGGCACCGTCAACGGCGTTACCAAATCGACCATCTACAAAGGTGAAACCGAAGAAGTGGCGCTGGAAGACATGATCGTCGGACGAACGGCGCGCGATACGATTCGCAATCCGATCACCGATGAAACGATCGTGGCGGAAAATCAGACGATCACGATTGAGATCGCCCGCAAGTTGAAAGACTTGAAGCTCGAGTCGATCCGCGTCCGCAGTCCGCTGACGTGCGAAAGCCCGCGCGGGTTGTGTGCCAAGTGCTACGGCATCGACATGTCCACCGGCAAATCGGTCGAAGAAGGCATGGCCGTCGGTATCATCGCGGCACAGTCGATCGGTGAACCCGGCACACAGCTCACGATGCGTACCTTCCACACCGGCGGTGTCGCAAGCAGTCAGTTGATCGAAAACGATATCAAGTGCGCTACAGCGGGCATCGTCGAGCATCGCGATATTAACGCGGTGCAAGTGACCGATCCCGAAGGTGTCAAGCGATTGGTTTCGTTGAAACGTAACGGCGAAATCGCTGTTGTTGATGCCAAAGGCCGTGAGCTTGAAAAGTTCAAAGTGCCTTACGGTGCCACGATCCTTGTCGCCAATGGTGGCAAGGTTAAAGCCCGCGATCAGCTCGTGGCGTGGGATCCGCACATCACGCCGATCCTGGCCGAGAAGTCAGGCATCGTGAAGTACGAAGACATCGAAGAAGGCGAAACAGTCCGACTTGAAGAAGAAAAGAAAGGCTCTGGTTCTGCCAAGCTCGTCGTCACCGAACACAAAGGCGAACGCCATCCGCGTATCACCATTGTCGGTTCAGACGGCAAGATTCTGGACTTCCATTATCTGCCTTCCAAGGCGCGTATCGAAGTCACGGATGGCGAAAAAATCCAAGCCGGTCAGCAGTTGGCACGTCAGCCGAAGGAAGCCGGCGGTACGGTCGATATCACGACCGGTCTGCCGCGCGTCACCGAGCTGTTCGAGGCCCGCAAGCCCAAAGACCCTGCCGTGCTGGCGGAAATCAGCGGTACGATCGAACTGCGATCGGATCGTCGTCGCGGCAAGATGACAATCATCGTCCGCAACGAAACCGGTATGGAACGCGAACACCATGTCCCCCAGGACAAGGAACTAACCGTTCACACCGGCGATATGGTCGATGCCGGCGATTCGCTCATCCGTGGTCCGGTCATCCCGCACGATATTCTCCGCATCCGCGGCGAAGAATCGCTGCACGGATACCTGCTGTCGGAAGTGCAAAACGTCTATCGAACCCAAGGCGTGAAAATCAACGACAAGCACATCGAAACTATCGCTGCGCAGATGCTGCGTAAGATGAAGATCGATGATCCGGGCGATACGTCGTTCCTGCCCGGCGAGATCGCGGACAAGTTCCGCTTCCGTCGTGCCAACGAGGATATGGCCACCAGCTACAAGATCGTCGACCCCGGTGGTACTGAATTGAAGGAAGGCGATATCGTTGATAGAAACGCCTATCGCGAAGCCAACGAAGCCGCCGAAGCCGCGGGCAATCAGCCCGCCAAGGGCAAGAAGCCGCGTCCGGCGCGTGGTAAGACGTTGCTTCTGGGTATCACCAAGGCGTCGCTGCAAAGTGAATCGTTCATCTCCGCCGCGAGCTTCCAAGAGACCACGAAGGTCTTGACCGAAGCCGCGATGGCCGGTGCGGTCGATACGCTGATGGGTCTGAAAGAAAACGTGATTCTCGGCCACTTGATCCCGGCGGGTACGGCATTCCAGCCTCACCTGAATCTGAAGATCAAGCGGCTTGTCAGCAACGATTCAGACGCAGCCCCCGAACGGTCCACCCACACCGGTTCACGCGTTAGCGGTGCGGTGGTGCCACAAGCGGGCGCATGATCGACATCTTTTAGTCTCATTCAACTTATAAGCCCACGGTATTTACCGTGGGCTTTTTTTTTGAGCACAGATGCAGCATGCGCGCGTCGAAGTCGCGGTTGGTCAGACTTCATACATGCGCTATCATTACTGATATGCAACAATGCGCCGATAATCGAGATGACAGTGCTGTGGATGTGCGAAATGTCACTTTCCTTCGCAATGATCGCGCGATTCTCGATAGCGTTTCGTGGCATGTTGCAGCTGGCGAACAGGCGGCGATCCTGGGCCCCAATGGATCTGGCAAAAGCACGCTGGTCCGCATTCTGCTCGGTTATATCTGGCCAACACAGGGTACGGTGCGCGTTGCGGGACGAAAATTTGGTGAAACCAATCTGAATGACCTGCGAAAAATTGTCAGACTCGTGCAATCGAACAGCCCATTTGAAATTGATCCCGTGCTCACCCTTCGTCAGGTCGTGTTCACCGGATATGAAGGCACGCTTGGCGTCTATTCGACTATGGATTCAACTCAGCACGATGCGATTAATGCGATGATTCGGCGTGTGGGGTTGTCGCAGGTCGCGGATAATTCCTACGGTTATCTCAGCACCGGTGAGCGGTTGCGCACGCAACTGGCGCGGGCGATGATCGTTCAACCATCCGTTTTAATTCTGGACGAACCCACCGCGGGGCTGGATATTCGCGGCAGGGAGGAATTGCTCGATTTACTGGAGCATCTGCGAGATAGTCCCAAATCACCTGCATTAATCATGGTGACACATCACACTGAGGAGTTGCCCCGGGGTACCACTAATGTGCTGTTACTGGACAACGGAAGCGTCAAAGCGACTGGTACAGCGGCGGAGGTGCTTACATCGGATCAATTATCTTCGGTGTATGGATGCGCGGTGGAAGTTCATCCTGCGGACGGGCGTTATTATCTCCATGCTCGCGTATCACGATGGTGAATTGTTTTTTGTGCGTATCGCCGGTTGAGGAATGGGCGGATATAATTACGATGCAGAGTGACGTTTGATCGACGCGATGGAATTGATGAATACAACGGCGACAAAAGACATGAACGTGGGCGAACCAGCCGCTGACGCACAGGCACCAGCGGGGGAACCTGTCAGCACGCCCAAGCCGCGGCATCTGCCAGTTAAGGTGACGTGGGTTGATAAGGTCGAGGCGTTCATCTCCAAACTCTCAACCCGCGATAATTTCTGGCACAGCATCTGTTCGTTCATCTGGCTGCCGCTGGCGTTTTTCTCTGGCATTCGCACGCGAAAAATCGATACCGACACCTTCGCGGCCTACTTGCCGTTCCGACGCTTCAATCGCAACTGGTATCGCGCCATGGCCGGCGGGGCGTTGCTCGGGAATGCCGAAATCGCAGGCGGGATGTATGTGTTTGGGATCTGTGGAAGCGATTTCACAGTCGTCTGCAAAAATCTAAATTACACTTTCCTTCGTCCATGTCTTGGCCCGGCGGTTTATCGAATGAAGGCTCGCGAAAATATCCGCGAACTGGCCGCGTCCGGCATCGAATTCAACTGCATGCTCGATATGGACATCATGCAGCAGCCACTGAACACGAAAGATCGTGAACGTCGCGTCGGCAAGTGTGAAGTCACGTTCCACGTCACGCCAAAAGTACAGCATAAAATAAAAGCGATGCGAAAGAAAAAGTGAAATGTTTCACGTCCGGCAGAGTTGATTTCGTCCGCAATCGTGAATGGATGTCGCAAGGGTTTTCCGCATGACCGTCACACCTGAACGATCCTCCGCGCATTCTAATCCATTCCTTTGGGCGGTTTATCTGGGCATGAGTTGGACGTGGGTGATCGGCATGTTTTTGCCGGTGCTTCTTGTCCGCGATTACGGTTTCTGGGCGTGGGTGATTTTCGCGATTCCCAACTGCATCGGCGCGGCTGCGATGGGCTGGGTAATGCGATCGCGCGAGCAAAGTGTGTCATTTACACAACAGCACGCGGTTGCTGGCCGCGTTTTTTCGCTGGTGACGATCGCGCTGCATCTGTTCGTTGCAGTCTGGTTGTGTCCGCTATTGGTGGGAAATGCCGGATGGCTCGTGCCGGTGGTTTTGGTGCAATTGGCGTTCACACCGCTTCTACGTGGTAAAGCGGTTCTGACCGCGTCGGTCCTCACACTCATCGCGTCGCTGCTGATCGCATTCGGACTGTTCACCAACAGCGGTTTATGGCTGCCCCCGGCAAAGGGTTTTGTTGCCGGGGATATCCTTGGACTGTCGCTAGTCTGCCTGCTGGGATTTGTCTTGTGTCCTTATCTTGATCTCACCTTCCACCGCGCCCGGCAATCCACATCGGATGGGGGCGCCAAAATGGCGTTCGGTATCGGTTTTTGCGTGGTGTTTGCGTCAATGATCGTTCTGACGTTGTTTTATGCCGGTGCGATGGCGGATTTGCTGCCGAGTAAAATCGTGGGAACGTTGATCGTCGCGCAGCTGGCGATTCAATCGGCGTTGACAGTGACGCTGCACGCACGTGTTTTGCATGATCAGGCCGTCGCGCGGGACGACGCCGCCGACTTTCGCGCAGCGTTGGGCGCGGCACTCGGATTGGGTCTATTGGCGGGAATGCTCGCCTATTTCGCTCGAAGTTGGTCGATTGATTACGCCGGTTTGTCAGCAGGTGAAGTGATTTATCGTTGTTTTATGTCATTCTACGGACTTGTCGCGCCTGCGTACCTGCTGATTAACTGGCGTTCGCATCGGCCAAGATGGGTCGTCGCGCTGATCGTCGTTCTACTCGCAATGCCGTTTTACTGGATCGCTTTTATCGAGCGGTATATGTATTTTGCAATGATAGGGGTGGCGGTTGTTGTGATCGGTGCAATCGTCGCTGCGATAATTCGCCCGCGATCCGAAGCGGATACAGCAGATTTCGCAGCCAATCACTTGTAAGTCGTGTCACTTGCCTTCACACTTCCGTGTCGATGAAAGTATTGCTGGTTGCCAATCTCGTGAAGCCCAAGGTCAAGCCCGCCGTCGAGCGGCTTGTCCCGTGGCTGAAACAACGCGCTGAATTGATCGGGGTCGATCCGAATTGTGATTTTGATCTGGAAAAGATCGACGTCGATCTGATCATTGTCTTCGGCGGGGACGGTACGTTGCTGTCGGTTGCCCGAAGATTGCAAGGACGACAACTACCCATTATGGGTTTTAACTTCGGACGATTGGGTTTTCTGGCGCAGTTCTCGCCCGATCAACTTCCTGATGTGATTGACGAAGCGATTGCCGGTAAATTGCCAGTCTCGCCAAGGCTGATGCTGGAAACCTCTGTCGTCGCCGGTAATGTGCAGTGCGATCTGCTGAACCTTGACGATGTTTCCGCCAAACGAAAATATGGCGGGATCGGTTTAAATGACGCGGTCATCACAGCCGGTTCGCCTTTTCGCATGATCGAGTTGCAAGTTGGCACTGATCGCGATACCGGCGTACGATATTTTGGCGACGGCTTGATTGTCTGCACCGCCAGCGGGTCAACCGCGTACAACATCTCGGCAGGTGGGCCTATCCTCAGCCCGCGATTGGAGGGGATGTGCA
This sequence comes from Tepidisphaerales bacterium, assembly GCA_038210015.1. Classification (GTDB taxonomy): domain Bacteria; phylum Planctomycetota; class Phycisphaerae; order Tepidisphaerales; family Tepidisphaeraceae; genus BPJO01. The sequence continues at coordinate 19,283 of JBBQXB010000050.1, read as the reverse complement.
TCACGCCGCTTTGCCCGCATAGCCTCAGCTTTAGGCCGATCGTTCTGAACGCGAATCAAGTCATCACGTTGACCGCCAGACGTGTGAATCGCGGAACGGATCTGGTCGTGGATGGACAGAACTCATGCAATCTTTCCAAAGGTGATCGCGTGGTGATTCGCCGCACACAACAGGATGTGCTACTGCTGGAAAATCCCCACGCGTCGGAATGGCAGGCGCTTGGCGAAAAATTGAACTGGGCGAGCGTGCCGAATTACAATTGGAAATAGCAGATCAGATCGCAACGGCAGATGGGATGACGATTTATGTTTGACGATTTTCAGAAAATTTTACAGGCGATTCGCGAGCTACCCGATCCAGAACGCGTAGCGGCCGCCAACACGGCTTTTGTGACGTGGTGTGTCGCGAATGTCGTGAGGTATCTCGTTACCGGGGTGGTCGTCTGGGCGCTGGGACGGCGAGTTTTGCAGGCGGTTTTTGCGGCATGGCGCGAAGCTAAACGCACGGGTTCAACCTGATTGGATCGAAGCAATGATCCTCGATTGGGTTTGGGACAATTTCGGCCTGCTGGAATACCTACTGTGCATCGAGCTGGTGGTATTGCTCGCTGCGGCCTTTTTTTATCAGGTTGCGAAGCTGATCGCGCGCACGCATCGGCAAGACCCGCTGGTGAAATTTTATCGCGTTTTCTGGCAATCCTTTTTTTCGTCCGTCACGTCGATCCGCGATTTAGACCTGATGCAGATGGAACAAATGGCACGTGCCCGAGGCGTTGCGATGGTCGGCGATATGGATACGAACCAGCTCAGCCGTCTCGATGCGCCTGATCTTGGTTCGTTGGATGGATTAGATGAGATCGCAAAACCCGCATCCCCACCCAGCGACATGGATGAAACCCCTCCGCCAACTGCAGTGAAGCCGATCGGCAGGACCGGGCCGGAGGATGAGGATCGCGTCCGTCCGAAAAAAGGCGGCGAATCACGGGAACTAAAATACGCCCGCCTGCAGCGGGAAAAGCGCGAAGCAGAAACAGAGGCCGCGGAAAACCGGGCAGAGGCGTCAGACCGCATCGCCGTGACGCGCGATAGTAGTGAAGATCGTAACCGAACCGACCTGCCCCATGCCGAAATCAAACGGGCTGCCGTCAGCCGTCTTAACGTGCGAATCGTGCCGATGAAAGAGAAGGATCGCATCGTCGGATATCAAGACGGCGAGATCGTCATTGATGTGGTTTACGCTCCTGAAGCTGGGCAGGCGAATGGGGTGGTGATCGACTTGATATCATCGCAGATCGACGTCAGGCCATACCAAATCGCGCTGATTGGCGGGCATTACAAAGTCCGCAAAACATTTCAGGTATCGGGTCTCGATCAGCCTACGCTTGATGCCAGGATTGCTGCGATTTGACGCATGTTTTTTTACTGCTCACAAGCACGGACAAACGCCGCCATTTTGTCGACTGATTTGACCCCGAATGCCGATTCGATCCCGCTGCTGACATCGACGGCATAGGGTTTCAATTGATAGACTAGTCCACCCACGTTTTCAGGCGTCAAACCGCCCGATAGAACGGTCGGCGGCAGTCCGTCAAAAGCATTTTCTTTTTGCAATTCAGCGATCAACTGAAAATCATTCGCGACACCCGTTCCGCCTGATGCGTCTTTAACCGGCGATTCAAGCAGGATGGCGCAGAGGTTCGGGCATCGACCCGCTTGATATAAATCACGCCATTCGGCAAGCACCGTGCGGATCGTCGCACGATCTACTTTGATGGCTTTAATCACTTTAATCGGTGCCACCACGTTGATATCCGCCAGCGTCTCGTTGCCGTGAAATTGAACTGTTGATAATTGCAGCGCAGCGGCGTATTCCAGCACTTTTGCGGGTATGGCATCGACAAATACGCCCACGGGCATAACGTACGCTGGCAACGCATCGACAATTTGCCTGGCGGTAGTGAGTGAGATCAGTCGCTTGGCGTTGGCGTGCAGGATCATGCCGATCGCATCGGCACCGGCGTCGGCAGCGGCGCGGGCATCGGCGGCGGACATCATCCCGCAAAGTTTGGTGCGTGTTCTCATGGCTTAGTTGCAGAATAATCCCGATTGAACAAAGTTGCGATGAATGTGTCCGTGATTGTTTTTCATCTGCCCGTCCAGCCATTAACATCCAACCCAAGAGGAAATTGATGATGGCTGAACGGACCTATCTTGCATTTGATTTCGGGGCTGAAAGCGGCAGGGCGATTCTCGGCCGATTGTCGGGAGGAAAACTCACGCTCGAGGAAAAGCACCGTTTCGCCAATCCCATGGGCAAATTAAATGGCCGACTGCAATGGAATCTGCTTGGGCAATGGGAACAGATCAAGCAAGGCTTACGCGCGACCAAAGGCATCGCATTGGATGGCATCGGCGTTGATACCTGGGGCGTGGATTTCGGTCTGCTCGATTCCGCTGGCGATCTGATCGGCAATCCGACAATGTACCGTGATCCGTGCACGAACGGGATGATTGAAGATGTCGATGCGATCGTAGGCGACGATCTGTACAACACAACTGGCATCCAAACGATGCCATTCAACACGCTGTATCAACTGCGATCACTGGTGAAAAAGGCCTGCCCCAAGCTGAACCACGCCAGCAAAATGCTGCTCATGCCGGATTTGTTTAACTATCTGCTGACCGGCATTGCCAAGGCGGAGTTTTCAATCGTTAGCACGACGCAGATGTTCGATCCGGTCAATCGTGTGTGGGCGGGTGAGTTACTGGATCGGATGGGCATTCCCAAATCGTTGTTGCCTGAGGTGATTCCGACAGGCACTGTTCTGGGCCCCCTATTGCTCGCGATCGCAGCCGAGTGCGAAATCGAATCGGCGCCGGTCGTCGCAACTGCGGGGCACGATACCGCCAGCGCGGTGGTGTCGGTTCCTGCGTCGTCAAAAAATTGGTGTTACATCTCATCGGGCACCTGGTCGCTGATGGGGGTTGAACTTGATCTGCCAATCATCAACGCCAAGACGCGACAATATAACTATACCAACGAAGGCGGCTATGGCGGGACGATTCGATTTCTCAAAAACATCATGGGGATGTGGCTAATACAGGAATGCCGCAGACACTTCATCAAACAGGGATACGAGCACAGCTACGCCGAACTGGCGCAGATGGCGACAGATTGTGAGCCGTTTAAGGTGCTGGTCGATCCGGATTATGCACCATTCGCGTCACCGGGAGATATGCCCGAAAAGATCGATCAATATTGTCAGGAAACCGGCCAAACTCTGCCAACCTCGCGCGGAGCCTATATCCGGGCATGCGTAGATTCGCTGGCATTGAAGTATCGCCAGACGCTCGAAGGGCTGGAGGATATTCTCGGCTATTCGATCGATACCATCCACATTGTCGGCGGCGGGACGCAAAACGAATTGCTGAATCAATCCACCGCCAACGTCTGTAAGAAAAAGGTTGTCGCCGGACCGATCGAAGCCACTGCGATCGGCAATATTTTGGTGCAGGCGATGGCGACCGGCGTGATCGCAAACATCGCCGAGGCGCGAAAAGTGGTGCAGAACAGTTTTCCGGTGCAACATTACGAACCGCAGCCGAGCGATGTCGATGCGGTTTACTCGCGGTTTCTGTCCTATCAAAAGGCAATTCTTAGGGATTGATTACACAAGAAGTCTTGCCCATGCGAATTGATTGTCACGTTCACATTTCCGCTTTCCAGACCGGCCATGGGTCGGTGTCACAGCGACTGATCAAGTCAATGCCGTTTCGGTTTTTACGATGGAACTTTGAAATCGGTGCGATCGACGAATCGGCCGATGCCAAGCTTGAAAAAGCGTTGGTCGATCAACTCAATGCCTGCGACGAACTGGATGCCGCAGCCGTACTGGCGTTCGATGCGGTGTACGATCCGGATGGCACGCGCAATGACGAGCAGACGCACTTGTTCATTGAAAATGATTACGTCATCGAATTGGCGCGAAAGCATCCCAAAATCCTGTTTGGTGCATCCGTGCATCCGTATCGCAAGGATGCGCTTCAGGAATTAGAACGCTGCGCCAACGCCGGTGCCGTGCTGTTAAAATGGCTGCCGATTACGCAGGGGATTGATCCATCCGATCCGCGTTGTTATGAGTTTTACGAAGCGTTGGCGCATCACAAAATCCCTCTTTTGTCGCACACCGGCGGAGAAACGATGCTGCCGAATGTGAACAAGCACGCCGATCCGACGCTGCTTCTGCCAGCCTTGCGACGCGGCGTCACCGTCATCGCAGCCCACTGCGGCACACGATCAACCTTCAACGAACCGGATTATCTGAATGCTTTCGTCAAACTCGCGCTCGAACACGAACGGTTCTTTGGCGATAGCTCGGCACTCAATCTGCCTACTCGGTGGCACGCTTATAAGCCGATTCTGGAAGACAACCGCGTGCGAAACAAAATCATTCACGGCAGCGATTGGCCGGTGCTGCCGATCCCGAACCCAATGCGAATTGGCGTGGGTCAATCGTTCGCGTTGCTCGATGATGAGAACTGGTTCCGCCGCGATATTCGCATCAAAAAAGCGATCGGATTAACCGACGCCGATTTTCATCGCGGCGACCAAGTATTGAGAGTCTCACCGGTGTGAAACCAAGAGTAGAACCGCAGATTGCGCAGATGTCACAGATCAAATACGGCATTTTATCTGCGTCATCTTCGCAATCTGCGGTTCCTGTTTTGTTCCAGCGGTTATTTGTAGTCAAACGTGCCGAAGTCTCCGAGGTCTTTTACGTATTGGTTTTGAAGATACTGCTTGGCTTTTTCGTCATTCTTCAGGTAGGCATCGAGAAACGCGGTCGTCGAATTGAGGATCGTCGGCGTGTATTTTTTCGCCATCGGGCCACGACCAGAAAACAACATGTGATCGCCATCTTTTAATACGAGCAAGTATTGATCTTTGGCAGTGCTCAACTCGTAGGGGCGCTTGCGTTCGGCGGGATCTATTGGCTGGATCGCGACTTTGTCTTTTGTTCCCGTTAAATAATATATGGGGATGGTGATTTTACTGAACGCTTTGTCGTCATCCTGCTTTTGCGGCGGTGACGGACTCATTGCAATCGCGCACTTGATTCGTTCGTCAACAACGCTGATTTCTTTCGTGCCGATATGTGCCACCTGTCCCGCGACCGCGAGTGTCGTGTGCGACCCAAACGAATGCCCTGCCATCGCAATTTTCTCAACATCCACTTTGCCAGACAACATATGGGCGGGTTTGTGATTCAATGCAATGAGGTAATCGATTGCAAAAGTGACATCTTTGACCCGGTGCATGTAGTTCTCAACATTCATCGCTGCCAGCATGTTGGTGATCGGATTTGTTTGATCTTTCCACAAACCGCTATCGCTTCCAGCGTGCTGCAACACGATCACGACATACCCATGCTCGGCCCAATAGTTGGCTGTTGTGGAATAGCCTTCGCGTGAACCGCCTAAGCCATGAGAAAAGAAAACCACCGGCGCAGGCGATTCGGTTGTCAGTTTCGGCGGCAGGTAGATTTTGACTGGCACGACGCGGTTGCGCGCTTCATCTTTCCAATCTTCCAAAACCGATTTGGCGGCACGCACCGGTTCAGTAAGGGCGAGCGCGACGAAGAGATAGACTGACAAATAACGGAATCGCATGTTGTTGATACGCATAGATTGATCCACGGGTGACATCGCAAAAATGATTTCAAGTAATTCTTCTCGTCGTTGGTGCTGTTAACCCAGCAACAATCTCTTGATCCAGTCATGACCGCTGCGGTAAGGTTAAGCATAGCATTTCTTTATGAGGCACGAGCATGGCAGAGGATATGAAATTCAAGTGTGGCGGTTGTAGCCGCGCGTATGCGTGGAAAGTGGAATTGGCGGGAAAAAAAGTACGCTGCAAGTGTGGGCACGTGATGGCAGTTCCCGTACAGATGACGTCAGAAACTGATCCGCGTGAGTTGGATGATATGTATGAACTCGCAGGCGAACGGGAGGAAAAAACCGCGCGCACACCACAAACCCAACCCGGCGGGGCGATGACCTGCCCATCCTGTCGCGCTCCTGTCGCAGTCGGCGGGATCATCTGCCTGACGTGTGGGATGAACTTCAAGAGTGGCAAAAAGATGCGCACGGCGGTCGGCGGTACTGATTTTCCCCCGCCACAACTGGCGCGTCCCGCTGTCGCGATGGTGGCGCCCGCCGCCGCGGCAAAGGCGATGCCCCGCACCCTTGGATACGCATCCCGCAATCCCCAGCAATTCGCCAAAGAAACCGAAGACGCCAACGCAACGCTGAAGCAACTCACAATGCCGATCATCATGGTCGTGCTGGGGCTGGGGTTGATGCTGACGTACACCATGCTTAGCTACAAGGACATCGGCGTGCCGATGGCGTTGGTGGTGGTTGGCGTGTCGTTGATCGTCAACATGGTTTTCATCACGATCGGTTGCCTGATCGCGATCAAGATGCTGGATATCTCTCTGGGAGCGCCGGCTGAGGCGTTCCTAAAAGTATGTGCCGTTGCGCTGTTGCCCGGCGCGGTCAGTGGATTGATCGAATGGAAATTCGGATTGGTTGGCGGGATGGTCGGGTGGGGCGTGGCGTTGGCGCTCTATTATGCGCTATTGGTCTGGTTCTTCGATCTCGACACCATGGAACTGCTGATACTGACCGTCATCATCTGGCTGGTGCGCACATGGATCGGCTACATCGTTTTGGCGGTGATCCTTTCAGCGATTATGGGCGGTAGTGCCGGGTGGAACACCGGTGCCGGACCGATGGCGATGTTTGCTGGCGGTGGCGGGACGAATCAAGTCGTGACCGACAATTCACCTGTCGGGCGTAATAACCGCTACGGTGAATCGCTCTTAATGCGGGGCGACACACAGGACGCCGAGGAGTTTGCCAAAGCCAATGATGTCAACAACATCATCAATTTCGACAACGCCCAAACCCGCAAGATGATCTCCGATCTTGCCGACGCCGGTGCTGAAGAAATCAAAGTCAGCCAGGTTAATACCTACGGCCAGCGTAAGCAGGCGGACAAGGTTGTGATGACGTTGCCGGATGATCCTGAAGTTCAGCAAAAATTGGTGGATATGTGGAAAGACTATCTCAAGACCAAAGACTGCGGCCCACCCATCAATCACGGCAAGGATCAGGTCTATCTGATTCTCAATTTCGACGGCGGCGAGGATTGATTCGCTGTCCGTTCGTTTTATCGAAACAACGAGATCGACTAGACTATTGCCCCTATGGCAACCAAAGAACAAATCCTTGTGCGGATGGCGGACAGTGGCGTGGTGGCAGTGATTCGGGCATCGTCGCCGGACATTCTCGTTCCGCTGACCGAGGCCCTGATCGCAGGCGGCGTGTTGAGCATCGAAGTGACGATGAGTACGCCCAAAGCGATCCACGGCATCGAGATGCTGGCCGACAAGTTCGGCGATAAAGCGATTGTCGGTGTCGGAACCGTCATCGATCCGGCCACCGCTGCCGATGCGATGCGAGCCGGAGCGCAATTTGTCGTGTCGCCGATTACCAACGCGCAGATCATCGAAACGGTCATCCGCCAAGGCAAAGTGATGATCCCCGGCGCATTTACACCCACCGAAATCGTCAACGCCTGGACGCTGGGCGGCGATGTCATCAAGGTGTTCCCCAGCACCGCACTTGGGCCGCAATTTTTCAAAGACATTCTCGCGCCGTTACCTCAGTTAAAGCTGACACCTACAGGCGGTGTGGATCTGAAGAACGTCGCCCAGTGGATCAAGGCCGGGGCAGTCTGCGTCGGCGTCGGATCGGCACTGGTCACCAAGGATGCCATGGCGAACAAAGACTGGGCTGGCATCACCGCGGCGTCCAAGGCGTTTGTTGATGCGATCCGCGACGCACGCAAATAGTCTTCTTTGTGCATGCCGATCATCAATGCCGGCGTTCTAAAAATCTGAATTGGCCACAGAGACACAGAGATTAGAATACAGCATAGGAGAATAAGTCTGATGTCTTCGTGTCGCCATGCCTGAATCAACGTCATTGGATAGTTTGATAAAGTCTCTTTTCTTTGTATCTCTGAGCCTCTGTGTCTCTGTGGCCAGTACTACTGCGAAGCTCATTGCCTAGTAACGACTGTTCAAGATATCGGCTCCTCTACCTGACAATGGAAAATCAATCATGGATGTGATCCTCATCGGCGCCGGCGGGCATGGCAAGGTTGTACTGGATATTCTTCAGTGCGAAGGCAAGCATCGCGTGATCGGTTTTCTCGATGCCGATTCGTCGCTACACGGATCGACCGTTGCGGGCGTGCCGGTGCTGGGCGGGATTAATCAGTTACATAAACTTAAAGCTCAGAAGGTACGTGCGGCGATCATCAGCATCGGCGACAACCGCATTCGCCGGCAATACGCCAAAGAAGCCGCCGACGCGGGGTTGGAATTGATAACCGCGATTCATCCGAAAGCCACCGTCGCCAAGTCCGCGACCATCGGCAGGAATGTGGTGATCGCAGCCGCTGCGGTGATTTGTCCTGAAGTGACACTTGGCGATTCGGTGATCGTTAACACCGCTGCGGTGGTCGATCACGAATGCGTGGTCGGCGAGGCGGTACACATCTGTCCGGCGGCGACACTGGCCGGTCGGGTGCAGGTGGGAGATATGGCATTTATCGGGATGGGAGCAAAAATCATCCAATGTTTGTCGATCGGATCAGCCAGTATCATTGGCGCCGGCGCGGTCGTGCGAACGGATATTCCCCCAGACTGCACCGCCGTGGGCGTGCCAGCCCGAGTCATCAAGTGATCCGGTTGATCGAAGCGGGAGAGCGTTCCGGACTTGAGACCATTACCATTCCACGCGACTTTGGTTAATCTTAAAGACTCATGGATACAGCGATACTCTTTGCAGGCGGGGCGAGCTTCGTGCTATCGCTGGTGCTCACGCGATTGGTGATGACGTTGTCGGTGAAGATCGGTTTTGTGGATAAGCCGGGACACCGCAAAATCCATCACAACCCCAAACCCCTCGGCGGCGGAATTGCGATCTTCTGGACGATGGCGATCGCACTGATCGGCGGAATGATTTGCGTCAACGTTGCAAGGCCAATCGACTTGCGTACCGGCGGATTGTCCTCCTCATTGGACGATTCGTCGATGGGTACTTTGCAGTCATCTGATTCACAAGTGCCCTTGCGGATCGGACAATTCACGATCCCTGCTGCGATACACAGGGGATTCGTGCAGCAAATCCCGCTGTTGGCTGCATTTGTCATTGCGACGGGTGCGATGCACGTCATGGGGTTGTGGGATGATCGAAAGGCGTTGGGTCCCTATTCAAAATTGCTGACGCAACTGCTAATCGCGACATCATTGGTGTTGTTGATGGAGTATCTGGCAGCGACCACGCCGTCGCTGCGGCTGCGGGTTTTGACGGCGTTGGATGCGTACACGGGTAGCCGCGTGCCGTCGATTGCGTTGACGGTGATGTGGATCGTCGCGATTACCAACGCGTTCAATTTTCTCGATAATATGGACGGTCTCAGCTCCGGTGTGGCGGTCATTTGCGCGATCGCGTTCCTCGTCACCGCCATGACAATCGGGCAGACCTTTGTGGCTGCGGCGCTGGCGATCTTCATCGGCGCGGTACTCGGATTCCTCGTGTGGAACTTCCCTCCTGCGCGCATTTTCATGGGCGATTCAGGTTCGTTGGTATTGGGATTTGTGCTCGGTGTGTTGACGGTAAAAACGACTTATCTCCCGGCTGGCGAACCACTTGGCGCAGGTTGGTACGCGGTATTTGTGCCTGTGATCGTGCTGGCGTTGCCGCTATACGATTTGATTGTCGTATCGATTATCCGGTTGTCGCGAGGGAAAAGCCCGTTTGTTGGGGATACGAATCATTTTAGTCATCGACTGGTGGCACGGGGCATGTCGCGGCGGACTGCGGTTCTATGCATTTATTTGGTGACGTTTGCCACGTCGATCGCGGCGGTGTTGTTGCCGCAGGTCAAAACACCATTCGCAGCGATGTTGATCTTCGCGCAGACGATTCTCGTCCTTGGCGTGGTGGCATTACTCGAACAACATCCGCTGCCGATGCCTAAACAATCTGATTGAAATGATTCTATGAACGCTCCTGATACTGAATCTGCCTCATCGCCTGACTGGATGGATCTGTTGACCCGCATCGCGTTGATCGTTGCGCTGGTGCTGGTTGCGGTGCGGATGACGACGCTGGAAGTGATTCGCGAAGCCTTTGATTTTGCGCCGCAGTCCGTATCGGTGACTGGACCTGGTCCCACGACCACGCTGGTGCTGGATCTGTTGTGCTGGTTGCCAACGCTGTTGATCCTGGTTCGCCGGGCGATTGATCGGCGGTATACGCTTCGCTTGCACGTCAGTCATCTGCTGATGGTGTTGCTGGCGGCGTGGGTGGCGATAAGTTGCTGGTGGGCGAGCGACAAGTTTCAAGCGGTTATTTCTGCATCAACTTGGTGTGCGGCGATGTCATTGGGATGGGCGATGTCGCAGCTCGTCCGATCGTGGGCGCGCTTTCGACTCGTCAGTGGGATTGGGATCGGGTTATGCCTGATATTCGTCATACAAGCCGCGATTTACACACAATTGGAATGGCCTGAAACGGTGAAGGAATGGGATCGCAGCAAAGCGGAAGTGATGGCGAATCGCGGGTGGACTGCGGATGATTTTGGATTCAAACAGTTTGATGCCAAAGTGCGGCGCGGGGAAATGGTCGGTTTTTTCCGATCGCCCAACACCTACGCCGCCGCTACGGCGCTGGCGATGTTTGTCGCTGCCGGGATTGCGTTGCAACGATGGCGCGACAAGGACGACATCTGGTTTCCAATCGTGATCGCGGTCCCGGTGCTGGCTAGCATCTTTGTTTTGATCAAGACCGGCAGTCGCACGGCAATGGCGGGTGTGGTGATCTGTGCGGTATTGTTTGCAACGTCGTGGTGGTTTCGTGATTTACTCGCAAAACGTAGTAGAACTTTTTTTGCGATCGCATTGGCCGCGGCGATTTTGACGGCGATCGCTATCGTTGGGATCGGTCTGTCTACAGGCGGATTGGTGCACGATTCGCTAACATTTCGTTGGCATTACTGGGTTGGGAGTTGGGAGCTTGCGAAGCATCATCCGCTGTTGGGTGTTGGCTGGAGTAACTTCGGCACCGCTTATCTTCCGTTCCGGCTGCCGATTGCTTCAGAAGAAATCAAAGACCCGCATAATCTTTTCGTCAAATTTGCGACAGAAACCGGCGTTGTAGGTTTGCTACTGGTGATGGCATGGATCGCGCGCAGTGCGTGGGAAGTGTCGCGTCCTACTTTGCCTCGTCAAAGTACCGCAGCGGCGGGATCTGCGATCCCAATTCTGATCGCCGTGCCGATGGCGTTCTTGATCCTGCGAGCGATCGTAAATTTGCCGCTGTCGCTGATCAACACTGAATTATTGAAAGTCGTGCTGTTCACGTTCTCGATCGGCTTCGGGTTGGTCATGTCGAATGTGCGGTCTGCAACGGATCTAACCTCTGATGATCGGCCTGCACCGTTGATCCTCTACGGGACACTGATTGGATTGGCGGGATTTTTACTTCATGCGATGGTCGATTTTGCGATGTTTGAGACCGGACCCTTGCTGTTGATGATGTTGATTTTGGGCGGCACTTTGGGCGTGCGACATGCCGGGGCAGCGGGACGAAAACAAAGAACGCCGCTGGCATTGACGGCGCTGGGCGTGGTCTTTGCAGGATTAATGGCGTACGCGGCGTTGGTTGTGCTCCCGATCTCGACCGCAGAGGCGGCCTCAAACCGGAGTCGCGATTTGATCGCACAGCAACGCTATGCGGCTGCCGCGGCAGAGTTGCGAGAGGCTTTTGTCGCTTCCCCGGTTGGTAATTCCGATTACGCCACCCGCGGCGCACGGGCGATGATGCAGGCGCAGCAAGCCGATCCCATGGATATCGCTGCGGTGCTGTCGCAGGCGATTAGTTGCGATCCCGCCAACCCGATGGTCTGGCTGGAACGAGCCCGGTTTCGTCGATCGCTTGGACAGCACGAATTGGCCAAGCCCGATTCAGTTGTAGACGATTACCGACAGGGCTTGTCCCGTAATCCAGCCGACGTGCAGACGCGCATCGAATTGGCAGACTATTTGATGTCAGTGAGTAGGTTGGAGGAAGCCAAAGAACAGTATCGCATAGCATTGGATTTCAACGACAAACTGCATCCCGATGAACCAAAGCGGCTAAGCCCTGAGAAGCTCGCATCCATTAAATCGCGGTTATGAAGGAAAAATTAGCCGCGGATGGACACCGATGGGCACCGATGAATAAATGCTATATTGCATGTGTTGGCTAAACACTCATACGGCTGTTTTGGAAGCTTCCGACGTGGCAAGTAGGTTCCTCGCGGGTACGCTCGGAATGACATTTGCTGTTGTCATTGAATTCGGTTTTATCTGTGTTTCATCTGTAATCCATCTGGGTCATCGGTGTCACTATTCTTTCTCCCGCAACCATAGATGAAAATCAGCATTCCGTTACACTTCCACCATGGCGAAAAAACAGAGTGAACAACTGAAATCGGGTGAACCGGACGGACACGAATCATGGCGGATATTTCGGATCATGTCCGAGTTCGTCGAGGGCTTTGAAGTGATGGCGGACGTCGGACCCGCGGTGTCGGTCTTCGGATCAGCTAGAACCCGACCCGATCATCCTGATTACAAAGCGGCAGAGGAAACATCGCGACTACTCGCCAAAGCTGGCTTCTCAGTCATCACCGGCGGCGGGCCGGGCATCATGGAAGCGGCCAATAAAGGCGCCTTTGAATCCGGAGGCGAAAGCATCGGACTCAACATCACGCTCCCACACGAGCAAGAGGGCAACCGCTATCAGACGATCTCACTCGATTTCCACTACTTCTACGCTCGCAAAGTGATGTTCACCAAATACGCCGACGCTTTCATCTGTTTCCCCGGCGGATTCGGCACGATGGATGAGTTTTTTGAAACCATGACCCTCGTGCAAACTCTCAAGATCGAAGCATTCCCCATCATCCTCTACGGCAGCAAGTTCTGGGGCGGTTTGATCGACTGGATGAAACACCAACTGGTGCCGCATTACATCAGCGCCGATGACATCGACATTTTCCGACTCGTCGATTCACCCGCTGAGGCGGTGAAACTCGTCCGTCAGGGTATAAAAAAACACTGGTGGTCGCCCGCAGCGGCGGTTGAGGTTGAGCAGGAAGAAAAAGGCGGGCCAAAGAAACGGACCCCGCTGTCCGGCAGCCGAACCCGCGACACCGGCGAAGGCACGCGTTATGGCAAACGACCGCAGATTAGCAAGAAAGATCACATCGCTTTCAAGAAATGACCAAGTTCCGCGTAACAGAGGATTGGCCACAGAAACACAGAGACACAGAGAAGAGAAGCATTTGAATGCTTACTTTTGCTTTGCTTGAGTCCTTACAGCTTAATTAAATCCGCAAAACAGATGTCTGAATCGCAGTGCCTGCTCAGTGCTCTTAGTGCTCTCAGTGTGCTCTGTGGCGTACTTTTTCTTCGCACGTAAATGTGGCGACGAAATTGATACCGTAGGACAAAATCGAGTTGGTGTGCATAATGGACGGTGATGATCGCGTTTGAGTGTCCTAAATGTCAGAAGTCGTTTACCGTTCCCGATAGCTATGCTGGCCGAAAGGCAAGATGTAAGGGATGCGGGAATGAATTGCGCGTGCCTGCCACAAAAGCAGGCGCCGCTATAGAAACGCGCCCGCCATTGCGCGTGCGGCGGTTGATGTCAGATGCGGAGTTGATGCGATCCACCTTCGCACGGCATCCTGCGATCAGCATCGAATCAACGACTGGCGATCCTGCGGAGGTGTATCGCATCCGTTTCAAAGTCAAAAGTCTGGCTCACGATGCAAAAGGTAAGATCGTCACCAAATCCGACCATGTAGCCGAGATGCAACTGGGGGCGGACTATCCGCGTGTACCGCCGGTTTGTCGGATGATCACGCCGGTATTTCACCCGAATATCAATGAAAGCTATATCTGCATCGGCGACCACTGGACGGCCGGCGAGCGATTGATCGATCTGGTCGTGCGGATTGCTGAGATGCTTGCGTATCAAGCCTACAACATCCGCAGCCCACTCGACGGCGAGGCCGCGATGTGGGCGGATCTTAATACAACCAAACTCCCCATTGATGCACGTCCGATGTCGGTGTGAACCCGTGCAAAGACGCTATCAGAACAATTTAAGATAAGGCAGATCGGTTTTACCCATCAGAAACTGATCGATTTTCGCGGCGGCGCAGCGGCCTTCGGACATCGCCCAGACGACCAGCGATTGCCCGCGGCGGGTGTCGCCGGCAGCAAACACGCCATCGACGCTCGATTCGTAGTTTTCATTGACCACGATGTTGCCTCGGCCATCTAGTTTGACGCCGAATTGGTCAATCAATCCGCCTTTTTCCGGGCCGAGAAAACCCATCGCCAGCAAACAGAGATCGCAGTCGAGTTCGAATTCGCTGCCTTTGACCTCGGTCATATTAAATCGGCCATCGGCGCCTTTGGTCCATTCGAGACGAACGCCGTGTAATGTCTTTACGACGCCCTTGTCGCCGGTGAATTGCTTGGTATTAATCGACCAGTCGCGGATTTCTTCGTTGTGATTCAATTTGCCTGCGGCTTCTTCATGGGAAGAGGAGGAGCGCAACGTCATCGGCCAGTAAGGCCAAGGCATTTCGGGCGTGCGGTCGCCGGGGGGTTTGGGCAACAGTTCGATCTGTTTCACGCTGGCAGCGCCTTGACGGACGGATGTTCCGACGCAATCGGCACCGGTATCACCGCCGCCGATGACGACGACGTGTTTGCCTTTGGCGGAGATTTGTGATGCGACTTCATCGCCAAGCACTTTTTTGGTTTGCTGAGGTAGAAAATCCATCGCGTAATGCACGCCGGCTAATTCCCGGCCGGGCACTGGCAGATCACGCGGGGCGGTCGCGCCGATGCAGATACAGATCGCATCGAACTGCGTGCGAAGGTCACTCACCTTGATGTTCTGCCCGACATTCGCATTCGTGACGAACGTAATGCCCTCGGCCTCCATTAATTTCACGCGTCGCTCGACGACCGATTTTTCAAGCTTGAAATTCGGAATGCCATAGGTCAGCAATCCGCCAACACGATCGGCGCGCTCGTATACAGTGACCAGATGCCCCGCTTTATTTAACTGCGCCGCTGCCGAGAGTCCGGCGGGGCCTGATCCGATGACCGCCACTTTTTTTCCGGTGCGCGTCGCGGGCGGATTGGGTTTCATCCAGCCATTTTTCCACGCGTGATCGATGATGTTCCATTCGATCAACTTAATCGTGACCGGTGTTTTCCATATATTCAGCGTGCAGGCCTCTTCACACGGGGCTGGACAAACTTGCCCGGTGAATTCGGGGAAATTGTTGGTTTTCAGCAGTACGTCCAACGCCTCTTTCATACGCCCGCGATAAACGAAATCGTTGAACTCAGGGATGATGTTTCCAAGCGGGCAACCGTTGTTGCAGTAGGGGATGCCGCAATCCATGCAGCGGGCGCCCTGCGTGCGCAGCTTGTCTTGCGGCATGGGGTTATAAACGTCCTGATAATCCAATACGCGCAGATCCACGCTGCGTCGGGTTGGCAGTTCGCGAACGTATTCTTTGAAACCAGTCGGCTTACCCATGTCCCAGCACCTCTCATATATGTGCGTTAATCAATCTTGGTGTCGCAGTCAGTGCGCGGCCACCTGCAACGGGACGGGATTTATATCACGTCCGGCGGTTTATGGGTAGTGGATGAGCGTTGCCGAAGCGCTTAGCAGCAGCCGTCTGGACCGCAGCAGGAATCGGGATCGGCGGCCTGGGTGACGTGATAATCCTTGCCTTTTGATTCGCGCGGATCACGAAACGCCACCCGCTTGCAATCGAAAAGCTTTGCATCGGCCTCATCCACCGCAGCCAGCGGCTCGATGCCGATCATGTGATCGACATAAGGCCCGGACGGATCAGTCATAATGTCGTAGGTTTTCTTGCAAACCGCCATGCGTTGGCCGCGAAAAAAGGTGTGGTTGTCGTCGTCTTTGACCTGCTTCCACGGGCCTTTGTAAACGACCGCCTGCTGATGTTCGTAGCATTGCCCTTGTTTGCCTTTATAGGCGCGCACAGTCATGGATCGAAACTCCACCCCGTCGATGGTCTGCCACGGATCGGTCTGGCGAACCAGCACCTCCACGCCATAGAAACCGGCATCTTCAAACATTTTCAAGAACTCAGTTTCCAGGAAGGCGCCGCTGATGCAGCCAGACCACAGTTTGGGATCATTGCGGATCATTTCGGTCGGCGGTTCATCGCAGACAATGTCGCTGATGACGGCACGCCCGCCTTTTTTCAGAACGCGGAAGATTTCACCGAAGAGCATGTTCTTGTCCTCAGTTTTCACCAGATTCAGCACGCAATTACTGACGACCACATCGACCGATTCGGATGCGATCATAGGTGCTTCCCGGCGCAAACGGTCGCATTCAGCATCGAAGCCCTGAACGTCGTCGATATTCATCAGCGGCTTTTGTTGCAGCAGGGCGGTCGCTTGATCGAGATCCAACGCCAGATCCTGAATGCGGCCTTTGACGAAGCGGGTATTGTGATAACCGATTTTGCCACCGATGTCGTGCTGATACTTTCTCGCCAGCGCGAGCATGTCGTCATTCATATCCACGCCAATGACTTGCCCGGATGCCCCGACTTTCTGTGCGAGGATGTAGCAGATTTTTCCACCGCCTGAACCCAGATCGACACAGACTTCGCCTTCGGAGACATATTGGCTGGGGTCGCCGCAGCCGTAGTCGCGCGCGATAATCTCTGGTGGGAGAATCTTCAAATATTGCGGGTCATAATTGACCGGACAGCATAGCGCCGCTTCGGCGGCCTGTGCTCCGGCGGCGTAGCGGGTTTTTACTTCCTGTTCGACATCAAAGTGGGATGGTTCTTTTTGGGCTGTGCTCATGGGATGCTCCTGAAACTGCGGATGGAACGACTGGTTTTTGTTGTGAATGAAAAGCCACCGGTGCGATGAAACGGTACACGAGTACCGCGAGTTGCGCACCAATGATCGGCGCAACCCAGTATAGCCACTGGTGCTGCCAAATATTGCCGACCAACGCGGGTGAAAAAGATCGGGCGGGGTTCATGCTCGCACCGGTGATCGGACCCATGCACATCGCTTCAAGCAACACGGTCAGGCCGATCGCCACCCCCGCAAAACCGGCCGGCGAACGCTTGTCCAGTCCTGAACCGAGAATCACGATCATCAGGATGAACGTCAACGCGATTTCCAGGATGAGCGACTGCGACCAGTTATCATTCAGTGGCAGGGTGGCGCCCATATTGTTGATGTTACCGAACGCCACATACAGCAGATAACTGGCAGCGATCGCGCCGACGAGTTGTGCACTGATGTACGGCACAACCTTTTTGATCGGCAATGCGCCGGACATCCAAAATCCCAACGTGACGGCGGGATTGAGCTGAGAACCTGAAACGTGTCCGAAGGCGTAGATCATCGCTGCGACGACCGCGCCGAAGGTGATCGCCACACCGACGTGCGTAATTGCACCGCCCGATGCTGCGTTCGCCATCGCGGCACCTGTTCCGGCGAATACCAACGCAAAGGTTCCGACGGCTTCGGCGGTCACTTCCTGTATAAGTCTGGTTTGCATGTGAACGATTCCGGATTTATATGCACAACATCAGCTTAACTGCCCCGTACAACTTGATCCCGCACCGGCGGTGCAGCCAAAGCAATGACTGCCCGTTCGGATCGGTCTTTCGAGCAATTCAGCCGGTGAAAACTCCCACAGCTTGCGACTATTGGCTTCAACGAAATGCTCTTCCCCACCCGGCCCGTCGATCGGCATTTGCAGCATCTGATTGAAGTCGCAATCATACACGCTTCCCTGCCAGCCAACGCTCACCAGATCGCGACACATCACGCCATCTATATTTGCATCGTTGTGCGCTGCCACCAGCTTATTCATATAAACATCGTATTGGCCGTCGCGGTGCAGCGCGTGTTCGAACCGCTTGATCGGCATGTTGGTGATCGTCCACAGCTTGTTAAATACAATCCCAAAGTGCGATTGCAACTCCCGCTTATAATCCCGCTCAAGCGATTGCTGATCCGGCGGCAGCCCGTACCCGACCGGATTGTAAACCAGATCCAGCTTCAGCCCCGATCCGCTCACGCCGTACCCCAGCCTGTTGAACATCTGCAACACCCGCACCGATTCATCGAACACACCCTTACCACGTTGTTTATCTACATTGTCAGATGAATAGCAGGGCAGTGACGCGACGATCTCCACCCGATGCTCCGCCATAAACGCCGCATAGTCCTCATATCCCGGTTCAAGCAGGATCGTCAGATTACAGCGATCCAGCACATGGATCTCGCGTTGATGCAGTTCCCGCACCAGCCGCTTAAAGTTCGGATTCATCTCCGGCGCTCCGCCGGTCAGATCGACGGTTTGAATCCCCACTTGGGTTTGATATGCATCCAGCCAATCCAGTATGCGCGCCATCGTCTCCCACGTCATGATTTCCGTGCGTTTGGGGCTGGATTCGACATGACAATGATGACAAGCCAGATTGCACATCTTGCCGACATTGATTTGCAGCGTCGTCACCGCCCGCCGCGTCAGCGTCCGCCCCACGCGATCCAGATACGCGCCAAAGGCATCGGCTGACTGGATCGGAAGCGAAATCGTCGTTCGGGTCATCACGGCTTTTCCCACAATGGCGCACACTCACCCTCGACGGCCACGCACCGTCACCAGATGTACGCTGACTCTAGCCCATCGGATGTGCAAAGTGAACCCCAACGCATCGACGTTTATGGCAATGGTTTTCAACCCGCGTCTGATCCACAACGCTGGCATTCCCCCGCGTGCGGTTCTATTTAGCCACCGATGAACGCCGATTTGCACAGATGAAATGCAAGTAGGCAGGCGCCAGTTTACATGCGGTTCTTTATCTCTCGCCTATGCTCAGCAAGGTAGCACCGTTTCCGATCCCCGCCGGATGAATCGGTGCGATGAATCGCCCCCTACAAGACTGCGTCCGCCCGCGATCGCATTCAGGTCTGTTTTCTGCAATCCCATCCCCGGCGAGGCGGTGAACGCTGCCCCGCACTCTGGGCAGCGCGATTCGGTGGCGCGTAG
>JBBQXB010000049.1:0-25182 GCA_038210015.1 Tepidisphaerales bacterium | reverse complement strand
AAAAGAGCCATTTTGACGCCCAAGGGGCGATCGGGTAAAGTTACGACAACGCCCGGAGGCGTGGCAGAGCGGTTAATCGCGCCGGTCTTGAAAACCGGTAGGCCCGAAAGGGTCTCGGGGGTTCGAATCCCTCCGCCTCCGTTTGGTCTTCCACGGAAACAGTCCGCGTTTGTATATTCCGTGCCGATCCATTTTTATAATCACGGATCATGACCCGCGCGGCGTAGTTGTGAATAGCCGCGGATGGACGGGGGAGAACGCGGATTGGCAAACCGTTTTATCCGCGTGCATCAGCGTTGATCCGCGGCTGATTTTTTTGTGTGAGTTACGCTAGCAAACGGATTTTGCTTACAGTATCGCCGCATGAATTTGACCGACGCATTCACGATCCCCCAAGGCGGCTGGCGCGAGCATTTTAGGTCGAAGATCGGCGAGCGTTTTCAGGGCAGGATTGTTCTGGAGATCGGGTGTTTCGACGCGCACTTTCTCGCCCGCATCGCCAGCCAGCACCCGCAGACCGGTTTCGTCGGGATTGACTGGACAATCCGATCATTACAAAAAGGGCTGCAAACCATCAAGGCAGCCGGGTTGCGAAATATCGCGCTTTGCCAATCTCGCGGGCAGGAGATACAGAACCTATTTGCCGAGGGTGAGGTCGATGAGATTTGGGTGTTTCATCCTGAACCTTGCGTGCGAATCAAAGAACGCCCGAACCGACTGATGTGCGAACAATTCTTGATCGCTGCGCACGCGGTATTACGCAGTAGCGAAGCGGGGCGGGAATCTGCATTGATCCTGAAGACCGATCATCCCGGATACTATCAATGGACGCTCGGATTATTTGGCGAACCCGAACCGCAGATTTTTCAGCAAATGCGTGCGGATCGAAGCATGATGGGCATCGCGGGAGGATCGAAGTTGCCTCGCCGTGCCGATTGGTTGGCTGCTGACGATCAACCCATCGTCAGCGATGCAATTCGCGAACGGTTTGCGATCCGATTTCATTCCGCCGACTTCTGGAACGATCCGCAAGCGATCACCCGCGTACCACAACGCGACTTTGCCAACGAGACGACAGCGTATGAATCGCGTTTTGTCCGCAAACGTCAGCCGATTTTTTATGTCGAGATGCAGAAGAGTAGCCGCAGATGACGTGGATTTCACAGAGAGTTGGAACCGCAGATTTTGCAGATTTTGCAGATGAAAACTGCTCACGGGCCAGACGCCCATGCTACGAATACAACGCGAATTTTCATCCGTGCTCATCCAGATAAACCTGTGTTATCTGTGTGACTATTTCTGCCGCGCACACGCTGCGACATTTTGACATCCCGCGCGCCTGCTTTAGCATCATGTCCGAATCCGGAGATAACAGCACATGACCCCAGCCGACGTTCTCAAACTTATCGAAGAAAAAAAGATCCAATTCATCGACCTGCGATTCATGGATTTTCCCGGATTATGGCAACACACAACGCTGCCGGTTTCGGAACTGACCATCGACAGCTTTGACCACGGTTTCGGTTTTGATGGCAGTTCGATCCGTGGATGGCAGGCGATTAATGAATCGGACATGCTGCTGATCCCCGTCGCCCACTCAGCCCGACTCGATCCGTTCCTAGCGCACCCCACACTGTCGATCATCTGTGACGTGCGCGATCCGATCACGAAGAAGGAATATTCGCGCGATCCGCGTTCGATCGCGCGTAAGTGCATCGAGTTTTTGCATGAGACGAAGATCGCCGACACCGCGCATTTTGGGCCGGAGCTGGAGTTTTTCATCTTCGACTATGCCTGGTACGACCAAGGCACTAACTATGCGAAATACCACGTCGGCAGCCGCGAAGGCGTGTGGGGGCGTGGCGAGGAAAGCCAATCGAATCTGGGCTATCAAGTGCGACTGAAAGAAGGATATTTCCCGTGCCCGCCGATGGATACGATGCAGAATATTCGGTCGGAGATGGTCACCGAGTTAATCAAGATGGGCATCCCGGTTGAAGCCCACCACCACGAAGTCGCCACCGGCGGGCCGTGCGAAATCGACATGCGGTTTCAAGACCTCGTGACGATGGCAGACAACGTGATGATGTATAAATACATCGCCAAGAATGTCGCTGCCAGGCACGGCAAGGTCGTCACCTTCATGCCTAAGCCGCTGTTTGAAGACAATGGGTCGGGCATGCACGTTCATTTCAGCCTATGGAAAGGCGAAAAGCCGTTGTTTGCCGGTAATCGTTACGCGGGATTATCCGAAATGGGCCTGCACGCGATCGGTGGGGTATTGCGACACGCCGCGGCGCTGTGCGCGTTGTGCAATCCGACCACCAACAGCTACAAGCGACTCGTGCCCGGCTACGAAGCGCCGGTGAATCTCTGCTATTCCAGTCGCAATCGTTCGGCGGCGATCCGCATCCCAATGTATTCGGAAAAAATCCAAACCAAACGGCTTGAGTTCCGCTGCCCGGATAGCAGTTGCAATCCCTATTTAGCATTCAGCGCGATCACGATGGCGGCGATCGACGGGATTAGAAATAAGATCGACCCCGGCGATCCGCTGGACAAAAATCTGTACGAACTCACTCCCGACGAGATGGCCCGTATCGGTGCCGCGCCGGCTTCATTAGAAGAAGCGCTGGACGCGTTGGAAAACGATCATGATTTCCTGCTCGAAGGAAATGTCTTCACCGCGGACGTAATTCATTACTGGATCAAGTACAAGCGCGAGAATGAAGTCGCCGCGATCCGCGTCCGCCCGCATCCGTACGAATTTTGCATGTATTTTGATATTTAAGCGATATAATCCCGCTTATGGTCCGACACGCGTTTGACGAACCTCGCCAGCGGTTGTTTTCCAAGTCGGAATACTACGACTTGATGAACCGTGGTTTTTTGACAGCCAGCATGTCGAATTGATCGGGGGGAGAATCATCCAGATGTCCGCACAACGAGACGAACATGTATTTGCGATCAGGTTGGCGGATTATGCCTGCCGCGCGGTATTTCAGGATGGGTATGTGGTTGCGGTGCAATCGCCGATCGACTTGGCAGAGTTTTCCGAACCCGAACCCGACATCATGGTGCTCGCAGGCAACCTGCGCGATCACAAGCAGCATCCGACGCACGCACTGCTCATCATCGAAATCGCATCAACCAACCTGACCTACGACCGTGTGACCAAAGCGAGTTTGTACGCATCCCACCCGATTGCAGATTATTGGATCGTCAATCTGGTCGATGAAACGGTTGAGGTGCTTCGTAAGCTTATGCGCGATGATTCGACTGAGTTTGGGTGGGCGTACGCTGACAAACAGGTTCTGCGAAAAGGCGATACGATCTCACCGCTTGCCAAACCTGATGCCGTGATCGAGACCGCATCGCTGTTGCCTGAGTGATCGGTTTATTCTTTAACCGTCGCGGCGGCGAGTCCCTGCATTACGAATTGGCTGATGATGATGCCCCAGATGTAATATTGAAATGCTGGCGAGACATAACCCGGTCGGACATCGTTCCATTCCTGCAACACTTCAAGCCCGCCGATGAATACCAATACCAGCAACACACCCGCGCCCGCCCAGCGTGGCCAACCGGCGCTGCACGAAAATAGCGCCGATGCCGGTAACGCCAATACGCCTGTGAATAACGCGGCTGTGAGCAGCCAGTCGTCAGCCATCGTCAACGATCCCAGAAACATCGCGATGGCGCTGACCAGCAGAATCGCGACGAGGTTGGAAGTCCAGATTTGTTCCTTCGACAGCGCATATTTGCCGAACCGATCAAACCGCAGCATCAGATTCATCAGCGTCGGTGCCAGCCACGTCGAGAGCGCGAAAATGATGTAGGCCGCCATGATCGGCAGGACGAAGATCGAAAACTCAGGATAGTTGTTCTGGAATGAACCCAGTAGCCGATACCCGACATATCCGCCGATGATCACCGCCCACTGCACACGCGTGCCCTGACGTGCCATAAACAGAAAGTAGATCACTAATAGCCGATACAGCGGGTTTCTGGCCTTCATCGCTTCGACGATCCCGGCCTTGGCCCAGTTGCTGGACGGGTCGATGCGAAGCGATTCGCGGAAATGCTCCATCGCCTGTTTGGGCTGATTGCGGTGCATCAGCGCCCAGCCTTGGTTGGCGTGGGTGACGGCGTTTTCGGGATCACGTTCCAGTGCGCCGCGGATCGTCTCGGATGCCCCCGCGCGGTCGCCAAGATGGACCATCGCGATGCCGCGCAGGTTGACGCAATCGTCGTGATTCGGTTCGATTTCCAGCCCACGGTTGGCGGCATCTAACGCCGCGGACCAGTTCCGCTGGGCGAGTTTGATATGCCCGAGAACGGCAAAATATCGCGCGTCAAACGGGTCGATACGGATCGCCTCCTCAATGACAGGTTGCGCTTCCTGATACCGATTTCGTTTGTGCAGCACCAGCGCCAGCGCGTAATGCCCGGCTGAATCTTCCGGATCGAGCACGATCGCGCGCTCGGCGACATGGGTGGCGTCATTCAGTTTTAACTGTTCGAGCAACACCACCGCCAGCGTCGCATGACCTGCCGCATTCTGCGGATCCTGCATCAACATCTGCCGCAACTCATTCTCCGCATCCGCCAGACGGTTTTGCTGGAGGAGTAGGATCGCACGTTGATAGTGGGGGTTGTTATTCACTCAGACGTAAGTTGGCTGGGGGTGGATGGCGTCAACTGCTGGATCGGATGGGGAGGCATGCGGATTTTGATCGTTTCAAGCAGTTTTGCAGAGGATCGATGCGATCTGTACCACAGCACCAACGTGATCAAGCCCGCGACACATGACACGGCAAAAAAGACGACAAAGACGGTAAACGTTCGATCGCTGGGAAATCTGGTAGAAACCAGCGCGAAAAATAATGGAATCGCAATGCCTAGAAAAAAGAGTGAAAAGTTCAGCAGTACCGAGGCGCTACTTCCACGCGATAATTCATCGAGTTGTGACTTAGTGACGGGATGCACGCGCAGCTCGCCAAGTGATGCGACACGCACAACTGGCACCAGATTCGTTTTCGCCACAGCGACTCCCTCTTATGAAGCCATGCGCGAAATAACTCTCGCATCGGCACGCACACTGCCCGCCATACCGCCGAGGTCGATCACCAAATGCCAGAGTCCTGAAGTAGGCACTCGCAGGTTTACAGGTGACGTGGTGGCATGCCCACCGATGTATCGATTTTCCCTGCCAGACTGGTAGGCATTGAAGTTGGCGGCGTCGAGTAGCTGAACATTCGCGGCGTGATCAAGGATTACCTCGATCATATCGTCAGGCGATACGTCTAATGTTTGGTGCAGATAATTCATTCCGATACCTGTTGTGGTGATTATACCTTTTTCACCGCGCAATGATCCAGTGCTAAACAAAAAATCACATCTTCAAATGCTTCAAGATTTCATCATATGCGCCGCCTTGATTGGCGTACAACGCGTAGTTGCGGGCGGTGTTGAACCATTCTTTTGTGCTGGGTTTCACCTGGCCGGCGGCGTTTACTAGGTCTTTGGTGGTGATGGGTTTGGGGATGCCGTCGGCCATGCTGGCGCGGAGCTTGGCTTCGATCGTGACATCGATCAACGCCTTGAGGTCGGCACCGCTGAACCCGTCGGTTTTCTTGGCGACGTGATCGTGGTCGATATTTTCGACCGGTTTGCCTTGCAATAGTGCACGGAGGATGGCGGAACGGCCGGGGGCGTCGGGCGGGGGGACGAAAAGGATGCGGTCGAATCGGCCGGGACGGCGAAACGCCGGATCGACGTGCCACGGCGCGTTGGTCGCTGCCAGAATCAACACGCCGTCGTTGTTGGCTTTTACACCGTCGAGTTCTGCTAGGAATTGGTTGATGAGGTGTCGTCCGCCGCTGGTGCGCATATCGGCGCGGCTGGCGGCGAGTGCGTCGACTTCATCGAAAAACAACACACAGGGTTTTTGCGATCTCGCTGATTCAAAAATGCCGTGCAGATTCTTTTCGCTGTTGCCAATCCACATGTCCAGCACATCATTGATGCCGACGGCGATGAACGATGCGTTGACTTCGCCGGCCGTTGCGCGGGCGAGATAGGTTTTGCCGCATCCGGGCGGGCCGTACAGCAAGATGCCGCCGCCGATCGGCTTGCCATAAGCTTTGTAGAGTTCGGGGTGTTTCAGCGGGTGAATGATCTTGAGTCGTACCTCCTCCTTCACGCCGTCCAAGCCGCCGACATCTTTGAATGCGATTTTGGGTCGTTCGATTTCGACCGGTGCAGGATCGTCTGATCCTTCCCAACTTGCCTTCATTTTGCCGTCTTCGTATTCGCTGGAATCGGACGGAGACGATCGACCGACACCCAGCCGCTTCGCCAATTCCGCGTCGGCCAATGACGGATCTTCTGTGAGCGCTTTTTCGTATTGCCGGGACGCCAGATCGTCGTTGCCGGCGCGTTCAAGTAATCGCGCATAGAGAATGCGCACCTTAGCCGACACATCAGGCTTTTTAATCAGGTCTTCGACAATGACCAGCGCGTGGCTGTTTTTGCCTTGCTGGAAAAAGGCGTTTGCCAGACCCAGCGGGATCGTTGCATCAGACGGCGCGAGTTGCTGCGCGACGCGATACTCTTTTTCCGCTTCCTCTGCACGGCCAGACGCCATCAGCATCTCCGCCAACGCCAAACGCAACGGCGTGTTGTTTGGCGAGACGCGAATCGCATCACGCAACTGATTGATCGCCAGATCAGACATCACAAATCCCGGAAAAAATTTTGCCACAGAGACACAGAGACACAGAGAGAAATAATTATCATGGGCTAATGAGCGGAAGCAACTCGCTTTGCGTCAGTTCAAAAATGAACAATCCGCGTTAAAACCCGTCGCCGCTTTTCTCTGTGGCTCTGTGCCTCTGTGGCCCATTATCTGTCGCAGTTGACATCGTATGCTTATTCGCGCGGCGGTTCGATGCGGATGATCTGGGTATTACCGCCACGCACCACTTCAAGCACGACGGCTTCGTTGGGTTTGTCCTTGCGGAAGGCTTGATAAACTTCTTTGAACTGTTTGACATCCTTCACCGGTGTCTGGTTGATCAGTTGCACAAAATCGTTCGGTTGAATCTGTGCCGCCTGGGCCGCTGATTGCGGACGAATGAATGTGACGACGACGCCGGTGGTTTCTTTGGGTAATTTACGGAGATAGGTGTCTTCAAACACGACATCGCGCGATGTGAACCCCAAATCTTCGGCATAGAATCGCGCCGATTTATTTGCCTGGGCAGGACGATCATCCAGCGTGACCTCGACTTTTTTCGGGTCTTTCCCGCGTTCGGTGATGATGCCGAGTGTTACTTTATCGCCGACTTTCATCCGTCCGAGCGTGCGGGTGAAGATCGCCGGTGTTTCTTCGGGGATGTCGCCGCGTTCGAGGGGTTGGCCGTTGAGTTCGACGACGATGTCGCCTTTCTTCAGTCCCGCGCGATCAGCACTGAAGCCCGGGATCACGTCGCCGAACTGAATCGCGACCTTGCCCTTAAGTCCGTAATACTCAGCCGTGTCTTTGTTTAGACCGCTCAGATTGGTGATGCCGATAAATGCCAGTTTCATCGTTTCGTCACCCTTGGGCGCGTCGGCAAACGACGGGATAAAATCTCCTGCGGGCGTGAATAGCCGCGTCGGATTTTCAACCGTCGCGTAAGGTGCACGCGGATCGTTAAGCAGCACGGTGCGGTCAGGCTGCGAATTGATGAAACCGATCGCGTCGCCTTCATCGTTCAACACCGGCGAACCAATCACGCTCAACCCGCTTCCGCCCACCAACACTTGCGGGATCGGGCCTTTCAACGTGGCAGAGACCGGCGCGCTGGTGAAGTAGGCGTTGTAGCCAGCCATCTTGGGCAGCAGTCCGACGGCGTGCACTTCCTGCCCGACTGTGACAGGTTGATCGACAAACTTCATCGGAGTCCACTTGCGGGCTTTTTCTTTGTCATCGGCGGCTTTGGGTTTGGCATAGCTGAGGCCATAGCGTTCGTCGCGGCCGAGGAACTCGACGGGGATTTCGGTTTCCGGATCGCCGGGTAGCATGAATTTGAAATCGGTCATCTGCTCATCGGGCAGTTGTCGCGGCGACAAATCGATACTGAAAATCGCGGTCCCGTCGTCTTTGATGATCGTCGCCATGCCCGCGAAATCGCGCTTGCCCAGTTCGCCTTCATAAGTGAACTGAACCACGACCAGCGAATCGGTCGCTTTTTTCATCAGTTCTGCGGGCTTCACTTCAGCTCGCGCAAACGAAACTGAAAGTGTGGATAGGCTGGCGATTGCAAACAATGCAAGTGGACGGTTCATCGGTGCTTCCTTCATATTTTGAGGCCTGTATCGAAACAAGTTGGATAGCATATCCACTTTGCTTGCAGTGTGCGATATTTGCTCTGAAATGAACAGTTTGGAGGGTCTGCAAACTTTTCTGTCGCGGGAATTGGCCGCAACTTGACACTGGCAAACGGGAAAAATAAAGTCAAAGTCGGTCGGCGCGGTGCCGGCCGCTAAACGTTAGTCCGTTAGACGGCTTTGTATATCGATCACATCATGCAGCAATACGACATCGCCATTCCGATACTTCCCAGTCGGTCCGTGCATGACACCCTCGCCTTTTATCGGCGGCTGGGCTTTGACGGCGAGATTCTTGGTGTCGGTGACTCCTACTCCATCCTTCGCCGAGGCACAGTGGAGCTTCACTTCTTCACACACGAGGCGTTGCGTCCCGCCGAATCGTCTGCAGGTTGCTACATCAGGGTGTTAGACGTGGAGAGCATTTATCGAGAGTTTGCTACAGCACAATTGCCCTCCAGAGGCATCCCGCGTCAAGATACCCTTGAAAGCAAGCCGTGGGGAATGAGGGAGTTTGCCATCGTTGACCCAGACGGCAATCTGTTACGCATCGGACAAAAGCTGTGATAGTGAGAACATGAGTGACAAACCTGATTTCGCCGTCTAACCGAAAGCTGCAATGGGCCAGCACCGCGTCGAGCGTTCTGCTAGATCACTAAAAGGGGACATCCAGACTATTCGGTCGAGGTGCTGCGGCCTTCGACGGTTCGAGGTGACATCCGTGGAGGGCTGGCAAGGGTTATCGAAGCCATAGTTTGAATGTCCCCGTTTCCCTTTCCAAACTTCAAACTATTGCCCCTCGCTTGCTCATGCGACCTTGGCGCGCGGTACCGAGCATCCCGCGCTTGTGAAGCTTCCTCTCACCTAACCTCCCCCTCAAGGGGGGGATAATCACCAAGTATACTTCACCGTGTAGGTGATCGTTTTTTCTTCCCCGGCCTTGAGATCGACGGGGATATGGATCGTGCGGACGTCCTGCTTTTCCCACTTATGCGATGAATTGGTGATCTGCCAATTCGCCCAGCGGAACAGGTTTTCCTTCGCGATGATCGTCACCGGCGTTTCTTTGCGATTGCGCAATTTGATCTCAAACGATTCGGTGATCCATTTCTGATCGTTATTGACTTGGAAATCGGTCTGTTTGCGTTCGCCGACCAGATCGAAAGCCGAACCCATTTTGACGAGGATTTCTTCGTCTTTGGGGGTGTGCTGGATGATGTCTTCGCCGACGAACTCGACATTTCCGTCGGCTTCATCGCGTTTATAGACGCGCACGCGTCCTGCGGGTAGCGGAATGCCCATGCCGGACTTCTCGTCGTTTTTGAACTTGACGTAGAGATCAACTTTTTTGTTCATCTGCGTGCCCAGATCGCGATCCATGTTGGGCTGGCCATAGAAATGCCAGTAACGGGCTTCGGGTACGCCGTAATAGACGAATACCTTTTCGACCGGCACGTCCTTCTTGGGTGCGAAGAGTTCGATCTGTTTGGTGGAGGCGTTTTCGACGGTGGTCTTTCGACCGAGGGTGTAGAGGTGGTATTCAAAGAATGATTTTTCCTGAAATCCACCTTCATCCTTGGCCTGCATGGCCTGCATTAACATCCTGCCACCCCCGCCGCCGTATCCCTGCTGTTGTGGCTGCACGCGTTGCACGTCACCGGCGACAAGTTTCAGCGTGGCATTCGGATAATCGACGCCGGACTGGTTCATCAGCGTCACCCAGCTTGAAACATCGGTTGCGGTGTCATTGGCGTTGAGGATCAGCGAGTAATCCGCCCGCCAGGTGATGCCGTCGGTTTGGTAGCTGACTTCGACGGTTTGTTCGCCTTGGCGTTTGGTGTCGAGGTTCCAGACCAGCGTGGGTTTGGTGATCAGATCGGCGGCGTCGGCGAGTTGGATGCCGGTATAGCCGTTGATGATCCGCACGCTGCCCGCCTGATCTTTGAGGATCAATCCGCTATCGGCGCTGAGTAGCGTGCCGGTGATCGATTCGGTCTTTCCGTCGCCAATCGAGCGTTCGACGATCACCTTTTTATCAACGTATCGCTTGAGCAACTTGGCGGAGCTGACCAGATCAAACTCAAAGTTTTGTTCCAGCACGGTGGCAGCGGGGTCGGTGAAGGATTTGAAGGCAACGGTGGTTGGATCAATCCCGGCTGCCACATCGGTGAAACGCAATTGTGCGCCTTCTGCGATTTGGACTTTGCGAACATCCCGGACAACGCCGTAGCCGGGCATCGGCACTTGCTGGGCGTAATAGGGGTTTTGGGCGATCATTTGCAGATATTGCTTTGGATCAAACGTCGCCGGGTCGGCGGCGGAGTAAACGGTCAGACTGACCCCCGGTTCAGGGTTGGCAGCGTAAGCGGAAGCGACAAATGCCAGAGATGCGATAGCGGAAGCGAGCTTATTCATAGCGGTTCTCCAAAAAAGTATTCGTCACGGCGTATGCGAGAAATAAGTTAGCCATCAATGGGACACGGATGAACACCGATGAAGAAAGAATTTCCAACGATTGATCGGTGCAGATCGGTGCCCCATCGGTGGCCAAATTTACATCTTACATCCACTTAGACGCTTGATCGTTGAGAAAGTTCCCGGATCGACTTTTTCAATGCGACGAAACGACTGCGATGATCTTCCAAAGCCAGCCGAAAATGCCCATCCCAAGCCAAAACCATAGATGCGCCTTCATCGGGATGATTTTGAGCAAGCGGTAGGCGGCCTTACCGGTGATCGCACAATATGCGGCACCCCAGAATGTCGCAGCACTGGCGAATGCCAGGATCATCCCGAATGGCTGGGCGACGAAGCTGGCGATCCATTCGCCACGTACGAAATGTGAGAATGAGGTGGTCATTCCACAGCCAGCGCATGGCAACCCCGTTCGATACAGGAATTGGCATGGCTGCATACCGAGTTGCGTGTGCGTGCCAACACCATGCGAATCAGGCTGTAGATACGCCGCGACGATTAGCACCGCCATCGCGCCGGCCGCGATCGCCAACGCGAACAACCGGTTCAATACACTCATCTGCGGTGCCGCGTCGAGGCGGACGTATATCGCAGGGGCAAGAGTTGTGCTGGGTGTCGCGTCTGACATTGGAGCAGTTTAGCAGATTAGTCGTCGTAATTTTATAGAGACGATGATACTGCAAGTCGATACAATCATGTCATGTTTGGTGATGGATCGTTGACAATCTCGGAGTTCGCCATGAAAGAATCTCTGCCTTTGGCGACGATTCACGATTCGGTGTTAGAATTCATTCGTCATCGTAAAAATGTCGTGCTGTTTGGTGCTCAGGCGGTTAATGCATATGTCGATGAAGCGCGTATGACGCAGGACGTGGATCTGATGTGTACTGATGCGCGATTGTTCGCTGAGGAGATGCGCGCCCATCTCGCAAGGTCATTTCATATCGCGGTGCGCGTGCGAGAAGTCGCCGAGGGGGAAGACTTTCGGAAATTCCAGCTTCGAACCCCAAGAATCGGCATTTGGTCGACGTCAGGCAAGTTTCCCAGCTACCCAATACGCGGGTGATCGCGGATGGGGAGATCATCGCGCCATTGGAATTAATCGCCTATAAAGTCATCGCTTACGCATCGCGTCGCGGCCAACCAAAAAGTGGTACCGATTGGCGCGACATTATGATGCTTTTAATCGCGTTTCCGGAGTACAAGTCGGTCGAGGGACTGGTGCGCGAAACGCTCATATCCAATAACGCGACATCAGAGGCACTTGTGTGTTGGACAGAACTCGCCAATGCTGATTTGTCGCTTCCTGATGACGACGCCTACTGATTTTTGGGCTCGCCGCCCATTTAACAGAGGGTGCGACAAAACGGCGTGGCGATTCTCGTGCGAATCCAATGAAATGCTGGAACCTCGGGGGATACAATAAACATCCGTGGTGGGTATTAAATCCGATTTAATCCGGCGAAGCCTTGCCGGTTGTATTGACACAATTCATACGCCGCGCAAGATGATGCTGGGTAAGCGGGGTGACGTGGTTAAAAGAGTCTTTCGAGATCGCTTTGTGTGACGGATCGGGTGTTTTATGCGCGTGTTGATGCTCGGCTGGGAGTTTCCACCTTTCATCAGCGGCGGTCTAGGGACCGCCTGCTATGGTCTGACCAAAGCGATGAGCGCCATTGGCACGGATGTTACCTTCGTCCTTCCACGTCCGGTCACCACACCCTTCAGCACGCATGTTAATATAGTCAGCCCGCGCGAAGGTTCACCCCTCGCAACGCCCAAGGCTGAGTTTCGGATGGACGAGTTTGAGAATGTCACGTTCCGTACCGTCAATGCCGCGTTGAATCCGTATCAGACTGCCGTTGAGTTTGAAGAAATTGCCGAAGCAAAACGGGCGGCGCGTGATTTGTCAGATTCTGCGACAAAAGACGCGACCGGCGCACCGGTCACTGCGAAGCAACAAAATACCGCCGCCAGTGCCAATTACGCTGGAGATATGTTCGCCGAGGTTCAGCGATACGCGGTACTCGCGACCGAAATCGCAAAAAATGAACAATTTGATGTCGTCCACGCCCACGACTGGATGACTTTCCCAGCCGGGCTTGCGGTCGCGGGGATGAAGGGCAAGCCGCTGGTCGTGCATGTGCATTCGACGGAGTTTGATCGATCTGGCGTTCACATTGATCAACGCATTTACGATATCGAACGGCGCGGCGTACACGGTGCGATGAAAGTCATCGCGGTTAGCCATTTCACAAAAAACGCGGTGGCGCATCATTACGGGGTATCGGCAAACAA
This sequence comes from Tepidisphaerales bacterium, assembly GCA_038210015.1. Lineage (GTDB taxonomy): Bacteria > Planctomycetota > Phycisphaerae > Tepidisphaerales > Tepidisphaeraceae > BPJO01. The sequence continues at coordinate 12,033 of JBBQXB010000049.1, read as the reverse complement.
AATTGAAGTCGTCTACAACGCCGTCGAAATGAACGGCAACGGCCAGTTTGACGCTGACAAATACTCGATTAAACGCGATGAAAAAATCGTGTTGTTCCTGGGTCGAATCACGATGCAGAAAGGCCCGGAGTATTTCCTCGCAGCCGCCAAGAAGGTGCTGGAGGTGATGGAGAACGTGAAGTTCGTGATGGCCGGATCCGGTGACATGATCCGCCGAACGATCGAACTCGCTGCCAGTATGGGCATCGGGCACAAAGTGCTGTTCACCGGCTTTTTGCGAGGCGGTGATGTCGAACGCGTCTTCAAGATGGCAGACCTCTACGTCATGCCCAGCGTGTCCGAACCCTTCGGCATCGCGCCGCTCGAAGCGATCGCCAACGACGTGCCGGTGCTGATCAGCAAACAGTCCGGCGTCAGCGAAGTGCTGTCCCACGCGCTCAAGGTCGATTTCTGGGACATCAACGAGATGGCCAACAAGATCATCGCCGTTTTGCGACATCCGCCTTTGGCACGAACGCTGCGCGAGCAAGGCGGATTTGAGGTCAAGAAAATGAGCTGGACCGACAGCGCCCGCGCCTGCGTGAGTGTCTACGAACAAGCGATAGCGGGGATGAAGTAAGTCACCTTCACCAACTGCAACGCACTGTCTAACGCAGAATTGGGCACAGATAACGCAGATGGTTGCTCACGGATTGACGCAGATCACAATTTGCTGGATGTGCCTGCACCCAATTGTCATGCTGAGGCACTCCGAAGCATCTACTTGGCGAGCTAAGCGCTTATGCATTTGAGCGCATCGCTGTGACTTTTGAAAGCACCTCACCATCTCACGTCGCGTTGTAGAGAACGAACTAAATATCTGCTTGTTTCATCGGTGCGAATCCGTGCCCCATCGGTGGCTAACACTTTTTCAAAGCAACTTACTCACCCGTTCGCCAACGCGCCAGGCGAGGGCCATGAGGGTCAGGACGGGGTTGAAGCCGCCATTGGTGACGTGGGTGCTGGCGTCGGCGATGTAAAGCGCGTCCTGCGAATGCACGCGGCCGTGCGCATCGGTAACGCTGGTCGCGGGATCATTGCCCATGCGGCAGGTTCCGGCCTGATGCTGGCCGTGCGTGAGCTGCGGGCCGACTGCACCTTTTCGCACCTTTTTTGCCCCCGCAGCGGTCAACCACTCAGCCGCGCGATCGCGCATGTAGGCACTGGTGCGCACCGTTTCGTGATGTTGCGTGCCGCTGAATCGCGCGACGGGAATGCCGTAACGATCACGCACATCCGGGTCGATCGTCATTCGTCCGGTCGGGCTTGGAATATCCTGCACCGGGCCCTGTACCTGCAAGGTGCGGAGATAGCCATCGCGCATGTGTCGCTTGGCTTGGATGCCCCAGGTCGGTACATCGTGAGGCCAACAATTTTTTTGAAAGAGGATGGGTAATTTGATGAACTCATTCGCCAGCATCCCACCGCCGACGATGCCGGGGTTATCGTGATTGAATTGCGTCGTTGCGATCGATACGCCCGGGCCAACGTTATCGAGCACGGGTTCGTCGAACCATCCGCTGGCGTTCGGATAGCCGTGGCCTTGGATATGCCGTCCGACGTGATCGGAATTGTTGCCGATCCCGTTGGGTTCGCGATCAGTGCGCGTGTTGAGCAGCAATCTGGCGGTCTCGATCGCAGCGGCGGCGAGGATAATCACCTTGGCGTAGACTTGCTTTTGTTGCTGGCCGGATTCACTTTCGACGATGTATGATACGCCGACGACCTGGCCTCGCTCATCGGTCAGTAATTTGTTTGCGATCGCGCCGGTCGTCAGCGTGCAGCGGCCGGTTGCCAATGCGCGGGCGAGGAGTGTATTTTGCGATCCGTTTTTTCCGTCGGTCGGGCAGGAGAAACCGACGCACATGCCGCACCCGCTGCACGCGGCGCGGCCATTATAGGGGACAGTATTGATCAAGAGCGGTGCCGGGCCGCAATCCCAGCCCAGTTGCTGCGCGGCGTTTGCCAGCACGATTCGCGATGGATTGTCCGGCACCTGCGGCATCGGGTAGCCACGCTGCCTTGGCGGGGACTTGCCGTGCGGCAAGCCCGCGACGCCGATCTCCCATTCTACTTTATCGTAAAAAGGTTCCAATTCGTCGTAACTGATCGGCCAATCGCTTAGCGAACTGCCTTCGGGCACGCCGTACTTGCTGGCCATGCGAAAATCATCGGGTAAGAATCGCCACGCCTGCCCGCCGTAGACAAGCGTGCCGCCGCCGACGACAAAGGCGTTCAATCCGTATCCCCCGTCAAGCGGCGAGACAGGCTTACTATTCACCACACGCGGGATACCGCCCAAGTCACGCATCGTGTTCACGCCGTAAAGCGACAGCCGATGATTGCGAAGGTGATCCAGCGGCACATCGTTGATGCCCAGATGTTGCCCGCGTTCGAGCACGAGCACGGATTTCCCCGCTTCTGCGATCACGCCCGCAGCCACACCTCCGCCGCCACCGGCACCGATGATGATCACGTCGTAATCCGATTGGCTGATGCTCATAGCGCCCGCCTTGGTTCATATCCGATCATCTTCCACGACGCGCGGTTCGGGTTCCCGCCGTTGCCGGGATCGGCGTAATAGCCTTCGTTTGTTAATCGCACGACAAGCCGAAACCACGCGGCGGGATTGATTTGCCACGCGGTATGCGTCTTCCCGTGTTCGATGATCGTCAAAATCGCGTCCTGATCTGCCGACGCAATCATTTCAAACGGTTGCTTGTGTTGTGCGTCACATTCCATTTGCAGTTGCGACAAACCCGCCGCGATAAAATCCGCCTGATCGGACAAATCGGTCGTGAGAATGCGTTGGAAGTAGTCCATCACGCCGTTCTCGCTCGCGGCCGGAAAGTCGTCGCCGGGGATGACGCGATCAATGACAGCGCGAAGTGTCTTGTGGCAAATTCTGTTCATGCGGCGCTCGGCCGAATAAGGATTTCGGCGGAGATACCAAGATGTTCGTGCAGCGAGCGGATCATCGACAGACTCAAGGGGCGCTTGCGCGATAGAATCTCAGAAACTCGTCCTCGACTGCCGATATAGGGTACAAGATCGCCCGCTTCGAGGCCTTGCTGTTCCATGCGAAATCGAATCGCCTCAATCGGGTCGGGTGGCGGAATCTCATCGCGTGCGGATTCGTATATCTCGATCAACGCGGTCCACAGATCCAGTTCGTCAGCCTGCGGCGTATTCGCACGCGCATCCATGAGCAAATCGGCGTATTGAAGCGCCGCCTGATGGTCGCGGCGCGTTCGCAGACGCCGGGGGGGGAAGGGTTTAGATTTCATTGGCATTGATCCGATCGTATTCTGAGTGCGTGCCGATGAAACGGATGTAGAGCGTTTTTGTGACATAGTTCACCTTGACGATCAAACGGTATTTGTTCCCGCAAATATTAAAAACGCAACGGCCAGCTTTCAAGATACTTGCAGAGCGGTATTTAGCTTTGATCGCATCTGAAGACGACCAATCGGCACGAGCAACTTCTGTGTACCACGCGCGAAGGGATTGCTCCGCATCGGGTTTTTTAACCCAAAAATCTCGAAGCGTGCGTCGTGCAATGACTCGCATGTATTCTACTGTACAACGATGTTCCCAAAAAGGGAAAATTCCAATTGCCACACGCGCCCACTTGTCGGCGCGCCAAAAAAGCAGACGATACACCCCATGGACAAAACCATTCTCGTCACCGGAGCCGCTGGCTTTATCGGCTCTCATGCGGCCCAGAAGTTGATCGAAAAAGGCTATCGCGTCGTTGGCGTCGATAACTTCTCCGATTTCTACGACCGCTCATGGAAGGAAATGAACCTTAAATCGATCAAAGGCGACAAGCTGGATGTCGAAGAAATCGACATCACCTCCGGCGATGAGATCAGCAAGCTCGTCCGGCTCGTCCGCCCGTGGGGCATCATCCACCTCGCCGCCATGGCGGGGGTGCGGCCTTCGATTGAACAGCCTGCTTATTACGCCAAGGTCAATGTCGAAGGCACGACGCATCTATTGCAAGCCGCCGTCAAAACCGGCGTGGAGAAGTTCGCCTTCGCCTCCTCTTCAAGCGTTTACGGCAACGCCACCAAAGTCCCGTTCTCTGAAGAAGACCCGGTCGAAGAACCGATCAGCCCCTACGCCGCCACCAAACGCGCCGGCGAACTGGTCTGCTACACCTTCTGGCACTTGTATAAACTCCCCATCGCCAGCCTGCGATTCTTCACCGTCTACGGCCCGCGCCAACGCCCCGACCTTGCCATCCACAAGTTCACCCGCCTGATTACGGCTGGCAAATCCGTCCCCTTCTTCGGCGATGGAACCACCTCCCGCGATTACACCTACGTCGATGACACCGTCAACGGCATCATCGCATCGCTCGAGCGGGTCGATCGCTTCCGCATTTATAACCTCGGCGGCAGCAATCCGGTCAGCCTGAACGAACTGATCGCCGAACTGGAAATCGCGATCGGCAAGAAGGCGATCCTCGACAAAAAACCCGCCCAACCCGGCGACGTCGAACGCACCTTCGCCGATTTAACGCGGTCGAAAGCCGAACTCGGCTACGAACCGAAGATCAGCCTTGCCGAAGGGCTCAAGCGCTTCGTCGCATGGTTCAATGAGTTCGGGCATTTGTATAAGTTGCCGGGGGAGAAATAAGATGGATGTGTTTTCACGGGCTTAAATCCATTGATTGCTAGGATGCATGGACTGACGCGATCCCCGGAAGATTTCGATGGCAGTGCTATTTGACAAGATTCGCGTGCTGGTGATGACTGATCGGTATGTAATCAGCCATCATGCTGTTGAGCGGCTCGACGAACGGGGCATATTGGAGTGGCAGGTGGTGGACGGGATCGAACAGGGAATGCCGATACGGGAAGATTTGGATGCCCTTCCCAATCCCTCCGTTGAAGTACGCCAGGTATTGGCAGACGGCACGGTAGTGAAGGCAGTCTGGTCGCACATGGTTTTGGTTGACATTGCCAAGCTTGTCACGATACACTTTTTAAAGTGAGTGAATCCATAAACATTCCTGGCCAACGAGTGAAGCGTACGCGTCTGGTTCGCACGGATCGTTACGTCATCGTGGTGGAGGTTGAAGCGCTCATCCCCGATGCCGATCCCACCGAACCGGTGTATGAGCCTGCGGTTGTGGAACTTCTCCGACAAGTCGAGGCTCGCGCAAGTGCGGGAGATACGAAATGGCTTTCCGAGCACGGGAAAGTCTACGCCGCTGTCGAAGCGGCTTAAGCGGTCAAGACGTCGAACGCACCTTCGCCGATTTAACGCGGTCGAAAGCCGAACTCGGCTACGAACCGAAGATCAGCCTTGCCGAAGGGCTGAAGCGATTCGTCGCGTGGTTCAATGAGTTCGGGCATCTATATAAGTTGCCGGGGGAGAAGTAAGGCAAGCGTGGTTCGTGACTCGTGATTCGTGGTTCGTGATAGGGGTTCGTGCATGGGAACGCGGTGTCGAATGGAAGCGCCCCTGAAATTTGAATACGACGCATTCACCGCAGAGCCGCTGAGAGCGCGGAGAGCGTCACGTATGCCGCTGGATTAATCTGGCATTTTGCAACAACAACAAATAACGACCAGATACCCGAACCTATCAACCCAATCGTGTTGATCTCCGCGCCATCTGCGGCTCTGCGGTGAATCGCATTTCTTCAATCGAGATGGTCGCGATGTCGCGTGCTGGTCATTGCGTGGCGGTTTGCAAACGGTGCGATGAAAATCGCACCCTACAAGCCTGCGGCTAATTTTTCAGCGTTTTCCTTGAAATGAGGTATAAGCATGCCGCACGGTTTTAAGAAGCGACGTTGCTCTCTGTGTCTCCGTGCCTCTGTGGCGAATTCGCACTTCACGGACTACCGCCAATTACCGTTTAAGACCAATCATTTTTCCCCCAGCGACGCGATGAATCCGTCGGTGTTGTGAATCGTTCTATAGCGTCGAGTGGCTGTCTGTGTTATCCATCTGTGGTGAGTTTTTCTTGTGCGAATAATGGATCGTTGAATGTCGGCTGAATCAAACCCGTCAAAACCTCGCAGTACGATGTGGCGATGCCTGCAGGTGCTGGCGTCGATCCTGACGCGGGTGTTTCTTAATCTGCAAGTGCGCGGGACAGAGCATCTGCCCAAGCATGGCGGGGTGTTGATCGTTTCTAATCACCAAAGTTTTATCGATCCGGTCGTGATTGCGGTGCGGTTTGATCGGCCGTTTGCGTTTCTGGCCGACGCGTATCTGTTCAAAATCAAACCTTTCGCGTGGCTGATTCGTCGGCTGAATGCCTTTCCGATCAATACCGGTAAAGGCGACATCGCTGCGATGAAAGAGACGATCCGCCTGCTGCAATCCGGCGAGGTGCTGAACGTGTTCCCCGAAGGCACGCGCACGCACACCGGCAAGATTGATGAGATCCAAGGCGGCGTCGCGCTGGCGATCCGCCGGGCGAAAGTGCCGGTCATGCCAGCGGTGATTGTGGGAGCGTATGAGGCGTTCCCTAGGCAGAGTATCTTCCCGCGGACTGGGCGCGTGCGGGTGATTTTTGACAAGCCGCGACGGCTGGACCATCTCAAGGCCGACGAGATCGTTTCGATCCTCGAATCCGAATTCTCGCGTTTGTACGACCAAGCCATCGCGTGGCGGGATGAATCGCGGTAAAACCGTGGCATGTCTGATTTTCAATCACTGACCGACCGCCTGCTGCAGTTCCGCGAGCAACGGGATTGGAAGCAATTTCATAATCCAAAGGATCAGATTCTGTCGCTTTGCCTTGAGGCAGCGGAGGTTCTGGAATTGGTGCAGTGGAAGAATGGCGACGCGGTTGAGAAGCATCTGGCTGACAACAAAGAACTGCTGGCGGATGAATTGGCGGATGTGCTGGGCTGGGTGCTGCTGATCGCGAACGATCAGGGCATCGACCTGCGATCGGCGATGGTGAATAAAATTGCGAAGAACGAGATCAAATATCCGGTCGATCAATCCAAAGGCCGCGCGGATAAATACACGCGGTACGAAGAAAATGCGAACCGCGAAGTGACGAAGGACGCAAAGGCGCGCGAAGAAGAAATTGCGTGATACGCCGTGGTCTGCCGGTAGTTACGCATCGCAGATAATACAAGAATGCAAAGCCTACACCGGGCTGACCGGTTGAAGTGTGGAGCAGACCTCCCACGACGGCGGGATGGGCATCGTTGTGATTAGTATGGATCGACAGACGGGTGTGTTTGTTTTGACACCGTGGTATCGCGGGTTGATAACTGCCAGCGGAGTCGTACGCCATGGCATTGCTCGCATCCTCGCATCCTTTCCTGCCTAAATCGATCGTCTGCCTGCGCGAGGGGTATGGCAAAGCGTATTTGCTGAGTGATTTGATGGCGGGGATGACCGTCGGGATCATCGCGATTCCGCTGGCGATGGCGTTTGCGATCAACTCCGGGCCGGGATTGACGCCGCAGATGGGGCTTTATACAGCGATTATTGGCGGGTTTGTGGTGTCGTTGTTGGGTGGATCGCGGGTATCCATCGCTGGTCCCACTGGGGCGTTCATGCCAATTCTCTACTTGATCGTCCAAAAGCACGGCTACGACGGGCTATGCATTGCCGCGGTGATGGCGGGGATGATTCTGATTTTGATGGGCGTTTTCAAGCTCGGCTCGCTAATTAAGTTTATTCCGTATCCGGTGACAACGGGATTCACCGCAGGGATAGCGTTGATCATCTTCGCATCGCAGATGAAGGATTTGCTGGGTTTGCAAATGGGCGTTGCACCGCCGGAGTTTGTGAAAAAGTGGGGGAGTTACTGGGCGGCGTATCAACTGCACGGCGTCAACGTCGCGGCAGCGAGTATCGGCGTGGGCGGGGTGGTGCTGATGATGGTGATGCGCCGGTTTGTCCCCCGCGTGCCGGGGGCGATCGTTGTGGTGGTGCTGGCGTCTGTGATTGTAAGCCTTTTTCATCTGGATACGGCTTATGGTGTCGAGACGATCAACAGCAAGTTCGGCGGGATCCCACGCGAGTTGCCGAAGATTAATCTGGGCTGGGTGAGTTCGATCACATTCGACAAAGTTCGTGAGTTAATCCCCGAAGCCACGACGATCGCGCTGCTGGCTGCGATCGAAAGTCTGCTCTGCTGCGTGGTGGCAGACGGCATGATCGGGGGGCGACATAAATCCAATTGCGAACTAGTGGCGCAAGGCGGGGCGAATCTGGCGTCGATCTTATTTGGCGGCATTCCGGCAACCGGCGCGATCGCCCGGACTGCTGCGAATATCAAATCAGGTGGACGCACGCCGCTGGCGGGCATGGTGCATGCGGTGTTCATACTGGGGTGCATGCTGGTGCTGGCACCGTTGGCGGGGAAGATTCCGATGCCGATATTCGCCAGCGTGTTGGTGGTGGTGGCGTGGAACATGAGCGAAAAGGATCATTTCACACACCTGTTTAAGGCGCCCCGGTCGGACATTTTGGTTCTGCTGACAACCTTCGGGCTGACGGTGCTGGCAGACCTTACGATCGCGGTGATGGTGGGCATGGTCTTGGCGGCGATGCTGTTTATGAAGCGGATGAGTGAAGTGACCAGTCTGGGCGTGCTGCGGGACGAGATCGACGAAACGGGCACCGAATTGCCTGACCCAACCGATCCGCAAAACATGGAAAAGCGAAACGTTCCCCCCGGCGTGGAAGTGTATGAGATCAACGGCCCGTTCTTTTTCGGGGTCGCGGATCGGCTGAAAGACACGCTTGGAGAAGTCGGGCGCAAGCCGAAGGTCTTTATTCTCCGCATGCGCCGCGTCCCGGCGATCGACGCGACCGGGATGCACGCACTGGAAGAGTTTTACGACAAATGCCACAAACAGGGCACGACGCTGTTGCTCGCCGGCGTCCACGCGCAGCCGGTGTTCGCGATGACCAAATATGGTTTGATCGACAAAATCGGTTTGGAAAACATGTGCGACAACGTCGATGAAGCCCTCGAACAGGCGGCTGGCATTGTTGCGGCGATGAATCAACCCCCTGCACGCGATTGATCGCTGGCTTGGCTGGCGAACAGATTGCCGTAGACCCGCTGCACCGCGCCGAGTTGGGCGGCGACTTCGGCGTATTCGTTCTTGGCAGAGTGATGCTCGACGCCAAAGCATCCGGCGTAGTTGGCGTCGATCAGGATGCGCAACGCCGTTTTAAGACGCGTTTCGCAGGTGACTTGCGTCAGGTGCGTGTGCATCGCAAACGGGGCCAGCAGACTATCGTACTCATCCAAAGGCAGTCCGGTCTCTTTGCCCATGTGCAGCAAGATGCCGTAGCCGGGTGAATCAACCGCATGGGCGAGTTGCATCTGATTATCGGCAAAGTTGTCTGTGCCCCAGTGGGTTTCCGGGCCGATGCGATAGCCGTTGTCGGCAGCGCGTTTGGACCAGATGCGATATTGGTTGGAGATGACATCGAATTGTTCGCTTGACCAATGACGATCGTGCCCGCCGGTGTCGATGCGGATCGTCTTTGCGCCCAATTTCTCGGCGGCGGCGATGTGACGGGTCGCCAGATCGAGATGTTGCTGACGTTTAGTCGCATCATCCTCCCAAACATGACAGCCATCGGCGTGATAATTCACCACCGTCAGCCCGCGTTCGCGCACCGCATGTACGACACGATCGATGGCTTGTTCCTGAAGATAAACGTCCGGGTCACGCCCCATCAATCCCGCCCAGATGTCGGCGGTCTGAAGGTGATACCGATACCGGCAAGACTCCAGATACCCGAAAATGTTCATGGCGCCTTGCCCGACCAATCCGTGAAACGAATAGCCTGCGATCGAGATATTCATGTCAAACATCATCCTGTTCGCACTGTATGTTGCAAATCCTGATTTGACGAAATCTGACAGCGGTTGCATTCTCTACAGGTATGAAACTCAGCTTTATCACCGCCAACTACGTCGCACGGTCCCATGAGTATGATGGAAACGAGGATTGGGGCTATCACGATACCCACACCCAGCGGACGATGACGCTGTCTGCGTGGTGCGACATCGCGGACGACATTAAGGCCGCGGGCTTCATGTCCGCCGATTTGTGGACGGCGCATTGCCATTTTTCCAAACACACACCCGGTTATCGCGATGCGTTGAAAGAACTGTGTGAGCAAAGCAATCTTATCCTGACGAGCTATGCGGGTGGATTGAGCTTGGATCGTCCTGAGGATGCAGAACCGACGCTCGATTGGATGAACGCACTGGGCATCGATACTTTTGCCGGCGGGCTGTGGGGCAAGTTGTCGCAGACCGATTTCGCCCCGGCTATGAATGATGTATTTGCGAAGCACAATCTGCGGTGGGCGTATGAAAATCATCCCGAAAAGAGCGTCGATGAGATTCTCCAGAAAATCGGCCATGGCAAACACAAGCAGATCGGCGTCGCGCTGGATACGGGTTGGTGCGGCACGCAGGGGTTTGATGCACTCGATGCCGTGAAGCGCCTTGGCGACAATTTGTTCCTGCTGCACCTCAAAGACGTCAAAGCGCACGGCGGGCACGACACCTGCACGCTGGGCGATGGGGTGGTGGGGATCGAAAGGATCGTGCGATATCTCAAGGAGTCGAATTTCGACGGCACGGTCTGCATCGAACACGAACCCTACGACCATGACCCGATGCCGGAAGTGATCGAGTCAGTGAAACGCATCAACGAATGGCTGGCGTGAAGATCAATTGATATGAGCGATGCGCTGTCGCTGGCGGCGGAAATCGCTTGGCGACGTGCCGACATTCTTTCGGAAAACGATCGCCAGTTGTCGCAAAGATCCCAATCCCGCTCGCTCGGCAACATCATCCAGCGGCAGGTCGGTCTCAATGAGTAGTTGCTTTGCGGTATCGATCTGTACGCGACGGATTTCGTCAGCGGGGGATCGATTCAGGTGCTGTTTGAATCGCAATTCTAATGCCCGTCGTGAACAGTCAGCATGTTCTGCGACCTGCTCCACGCTGATCCCAGTGCGGAAGGATTGACGGATGAACGCCACCGCCCGGCGTAAAAGCGGATCGTCCAGCGAGAGCATGTCGCTTGACTGACGGGCGACCACCCCCGCAGGTGGGATGAGAATCGGGCTTGTCGGGGCCGCTTGTCCCCGCATCAACGTGTCAAGCAATTCCGCCGCCCGATACCCCACCTGAAACGCATTGACATCCACACTGCTAAGTGACGGCACGGACAGCTCGCCTGCGAGTGAATCGTTATCCGCGCCAACGACCGCCACATCTTCCGGGCATCGCAATTCGCCGTGGTGGATCGCATCCAGCAGTACCATCGCCGCCTCGTCATTGGCAGCGATGATCGCGATAGGAAGTGTTAAGCGCTTCAGCGCCAGCACAATGTGTTCGATCATCTGCTCCCAATTACCGTCGGGTCCGTACTCAGGCTCAAACGAATCACACGTCAGCCCAAGCGTGGAGAGCATTTCCAACACGCCCACCCTGCGATCAAAGGCATACCCGTGTGAGATAGGACCGAAGAATGCAAAACGTCTGAAACCCCGGTCGAGTAAATGCTTCGCTGCAATGCGACCCACCGCGATGTTGTCCGGAACAACGGTAGGCAATGCAACGTCTCGGCGCATGGCAGAGACATTCACGACCGGGTAGGGGACGGATCGATATTCGTCACGTATCTGAGGTGTTGCGCACATCGCGATCGCGCCGTCGCCTATCCATGTGCGGGGATCGGGCATCGGACGGACGAAGTGCCGGGGCTGGCCATACAGTTGCCACGGTCCGTTAATCTTTGAATAACGGACAATACCCGCCAGGATCATACGGGTATACGCCCGCGAACGTTCGACAGACACCGTAACTTTAAACATTTCCTACCTCGGTGAATTTTGCGCATTCCTGTCTCCATTATGCGCAACATTGCGTTGCACGCTACCCGAATGCGCATCATAGTATGTCTTAAGTAAGTGACACGTCCAGACATAGCGGAAAAGGAGAGGTCGGACGGATCACTCATAT
>JBBQXB010000048.1:0-26119 GCA_038210015.1 Tepidisphaerales bacterium | reverse complement strand
CCCACCGCCTACACCGTTTGGAACACCGGTGGCGCGTTGTTCAACTATGGCGTGCTTGATTTTGCCGGTGGTACGGTCGTTCACGTGCTGGCGGGCGTAAGTGGGTTGGCTTTATGTCTGGTGATCGGCCCGCGTAAGGGATATGGAAGAATCCCGATGGCGCCACACTCACTTGGATTGACGTTGATCGGCGCGGGATTGTTGTGGTTCGGGTGGTTCGGATTCAATGCCGGATCGACGATCGCGATTGGTGGCAGCGAATTAAAGGATTTCATGGGCGTTGCCGCGATGGCGTTCACGAACACGCAGGTCGCCGCCGCCGCCGCCGCAACCGCATGGCTGGCGGTCGAATGGGTCTATACCGGCAAACCGACGATTCTGGGTTTTGCATCAGGCATGGTCGCGGGGTTGGTCGTCATCACCCCCTGCGCCGGGCATGTGACGCCCGAAGCGTCGATCCTCATCGGCACGATCGGGGGCGTGGTCTGCTTCTTCGGAGTCCGGATCAAAAACGTGTTTGGTTACGACGATTCACTCGATGCTTTCGGAGTACACGGCATCGGTGGCGCGGTTGGCGCGTTGCTCGTCGGGTATTTTGCAACCCGGCCACCCATCGGCGGGATGGAGCAAGTGGGTAAACAGGCGGTCGGACTCGTCGGCGCGGCGGTTTTCGCATTCGTCGTTTCATACGTCCTGGGAATGATCATCCACAAAACCATCGGCATGCGTGTGACCGAAGATCAGGAAGACGAAGGACTCGATATCACGATCCACGGCGAAACAGGTTACAACCTGTCCACGTCAATCTAGGTCAATGGACTAGATGATAGACCCAATTTCGCGTATACACTTTAATCAATCGTTTGCATACGCATCATGCGATGCTGTGACAAACTACCATATGCCTTCGTAGGTAGTTAAACATCATGCACTCTTTATCCTCGCTGCAACACATTCCGACCCGAATTTTTTCGGTCTCCGCCGATGCAAGTAAGTTTGTCGCTGAGCAAATCGCGCACCTGATTCGCGCCTCATCTGCATCTAAAAAACGCTGCGTGCTCGGCCTGGCGACTGGCAGCACGCCGACGGGGGTCTATGCGGAATTGATCCGCATGCACCGTGAAGACGGGCTTTCATTCAAAAATGTCGTCACGTTTAATCTGGATGAGTATTTCCCGATGCAGCCCGAATCGCTGCAAAGCTATGTGCGATTCATGCGCGAACATTTGTTTGATCACATCGATATCCAACCCGGAAATTGGCACGTACCCGACGGGACGATCGCGATCGGCGACGTGGCGGAGTTTTGCCGGAATTATGAAAAGAAAATCGAAGATGCAGGTGGGCTTGATCTGCAGTTGCTGGGGATAGGGCGCACGGGTCACGTCGGATTTAATGAACCCGGATCACCACCGGATAGTCGCACGCGTTTAATCACGCTCGACCGATTGACGCGTCAGGATGCTGCGAGTGATTTTTTTGGCGAGCAGTATGTCCCCCGCCGCGCGATTACGATGGGCGTCGGTTCGATCCTAGCGGCCAAGCGGACGATCCTGATGGCGTTTGGTGAAGGCAAGGCGCGGGTGGTCCGTGAAACCGTCGAAGGACCGATCACATCACGCATCCCTGCCACTTATCTGCAACAACACCGCGACGCGCTTTGCGTGCTCGATGCCGCCGCCGCTGCGGAATTGACGCAGCTTAAGTCGCCGTGGCTTGTCGAACCGATCGCAAATTGGGACGAAAAACTGACGAAAAAAGCGGTCATCTGGCTGGCGCGGTCACTCGGTAAGCCGATTTTAAATCTGACCGACGAAGACTACAACGAGTCCGGCCTGCAAGACCTCGTCGCGCTGCACGGACCTGCCAGCGAGATCAATCTTTCCGTATTTCGTGGCTTGCAAGAAGCGATCACCGGCTGGCCGGGCGGGAAACCCGATCATCTCAAGCGAAAAGGGGACATCTCAAGACCGACCGATCGCATTTTCCCCAAGCGCGTCATCGTTTTCAGCCCGCATCCCGATGACGACGTGATCAGCATGGGCGGAACATTGATTCGACTTGCGGATCAGGAACATGAAGTTCACATCGCCTACCAGACCAGCGGCAATATCGCGGTGTTCGATCACGACGCGATCCGCTTTGCTGATTTCGCTGCGGATTTTAACCGGCTGTTTAGCATTGGCGCGGAATTAACTGCAAAAATCGAACAGAAAATCAACGACGTGCTGAAGCATAAAATGCCCGGCCAGCCCGACCATCCGGATGTGCAAGCGATCAAGACGATCATCCGTCGCGGCGAAGCCAAGGCCGGGGCAATGGTCGCGGGCGTCAACGAGGAAAAATGCCATTTCCTCGACATGCCTTTCTACGAAACCGGCGTAGTCAAGAAAAAACCGATCTCCGATGCTGATATTCAGATCGTCGTCGATTTACTGCGAAAAATCCGTCCGCACCAGGTCTACGCCGCCGGCGATTTATCCGATCCGCACGGGACGCATCGTGTCTGTCTGAATGCGATCTTCTGCGCGATGGAGTTGGTGAAAAACGAAGACTGGGCGAAGGAATGCGAAGTGTGGCTATACCGTGGCGCGTGGCAGGAATGGGAACCCGAGCAGATCGACATGGCGATCCCAATCAGCCCGCCTGAATTATTGCGTAAGAAAGAGGCGATCTTCCGCCATCAAAGTCAGAAGGATAAAGCGATGTTCCCAGGCGCCGATGATCGCGAGTTCTGGCAACGTGCAGAGGAACGCAACAAAGGCACCGCCAAACTCTACGACCAACTCGGCATGGCGCAGTACTACGCGATTGAGGGCTTCGTGCGCTGGCATTTACCGGAATAATGAGTGATTAAGGGGTCGGTAATCAGGACGCGTATCGTTGATGATCTCCAATCCGCGTGGTGTAAGCTCGCGCGATGGGATTCGCACCATGTCGATCAAGACGCGCGGGCTTACGCCGCGCGGCTTCACAGAAGAATAATTTTACCCACAACTCGCATCACGCCAACCACTTCTCCCGATGCTCGGCGACGAAATCGTCGTCGTTTAGATGCGGATAGGCGGCATAGACGCGGTTAATTTCACTGGATTGCCCGTGACTAAGCGTTTCACTTTCATTCAAACACCAGATGCCTTCAAACAACCCCTGTCGCCTCAGCACCTCATGTAGACCGGGGATACAACCCTTGAAACCGTTGGCAGCATCAAAAAATACCGCGTTGGAATCGGTCACTTCAATCGACCGCGCAAGCATCGCGGCGTCTACCGGCTTGTTTTGCGACGCGACGGCGTGACAGGTTTCAAGCAATTCGACGCCACGTTTCGTCCAGACGCTCCAATGTCCGAGCAGTCCGCCAACAATACGTCGTTCGACGATTTTATCGCCAACGCGAATGCGGTACGGCGTGATCAAATCCAGCAGAATGTTGTCATCATTGCCCGTATAAAGTGTCAGGTCATCGCGACCCGATTCCGCCACCGCGCGGACGACATCCAACGTCTTATACCGGTTGAAAGGCGCCATCTTGATCGCGACGACATTCTCAATTGCTGCGAATCGTTTCCAGAATGAATAGCCCAAATCGCAGCCACCAACCGCGTGTTGAAGATAAAAACCGATGACGGGGATGACCTGCGCCACGGCTTTGCAATGATCGATCAGTTGGTTTTCGTTAATGTTTTGCATCGCAGCGAGACTTAGCAGCCCGGCGTCGTATTTGAGATCGCGCAGCAGCGTCGCTTCGTCCACGGCTTGCGCGGTCTGGCCGCAGATGCCGCCCACGCGGACTAATGCTCGACCGGCGCGATCCATCTCCTCACCCGCGATTTCCAACACCGGCTTGAACAATCCGTATTGCGGTTCACGAATCTTAAACTGAGTCGTATGAACGCCCACCGCCAACCCACCGACACCGGCCGCGATGTAGTATCGCGCCAGCGCCCGCTGGCGACGTTCATCGAGCTTGCGATTGGCGTTCAATGCCAGCGGATGCGCGGGAATCGCTGTCCCATTTTTTAAGATTGATCGGGTTTCAAGTGTCATTAGTATTTTCCGTCGCGGGCTTCAAAGTGCGTGGGCTTGTCCAGGAACTGCCCGACGTTTTGCGTCCAATTCGCAACCTGATCGATCATCTGCCCCGCTGTGACATCGGGATATCCAAAGAGTCGATGACTAAGCTGTGCATTGTTCAATAATGCGTCGGGTGATTCAAATCCGACAAACTTCGGCGTGATTTGCATGATCGCTCCAAGTTGTTCGCAAACCCGTTTGACCGACAATATCTCCGGCCCGGCAACATTCAAAGCAAACGCCGGCGATGCGGCGTGCGCCAATGCTGCGATCGAATTGGCGTTGGCGTCGCGCTGCCAGATAACATTGAACGCACCCATCGCTAGGTCAATTTCAGCCCCATCGATGATTTTTCGAGCCAGATCGACCAGTACGCCGTAACGCAATTCGCACGCGTAATTCAGGCGGATGATCGCAACGGGTGTGTCGGTGGTTTTGGCAAAATGTTCAAAGATGCGTTCGCGTCCCAGGCAACTCATCGCGTACTCGCCGACGGGTCGTAGCGGGTCCCTTTCGATTGATCCGCCTGAGACTGCCGGGGCGAGTCCGTAAACATTCCCGGTCGAAAAAGCCGCGATTCGGCTTCCGCGATAACGTTCGCAAACCAGAGAAGGCAGGTGCGTGTTCATCGCCCAGGTGAGGGACTGGTTGCCGGTCGATCCGAACTTCATGCCGGCCATGTATATCACATTGGCGGCATCGGGAAGTTGTCCGAGTTGGGCGCGATCCAGCAGGTCGGCTTTGATCGGTTCGATCCCCCAAGCGCTAAGCTGCTCAGGCAAGTCGGGCGATGAAAACCTCGCCACGCCAAACACTTTTTGCGATGTCCCCGCCGCTTGGATCGCGCGGCGGATCATCCGCGCCAGCGTCGGTCCCATTTTCCCACCCACCCCGAGTACAACAAAATCGCCGCGCAACTGCCTCACCACTTCGATCACATAGTCGGGCGGATCGCTCAAAGCGTCATCGAGTTGGGCAAGCGTTTGAATGGTTTTCATAACAGGATTGAGTTGATCAAAACTTACATCCAGACACGCGGCGTCTCAATGCCAATCCGCTGATTTCAGGCGAATTAACGAAATCGTACTCATCTATGATGATTGTGGGATAGCTCGCGAGTAGACGCCGAAGAATAGCGTGAGATTTTAACCCAGGATCGCAACCAGCACCCAGCGGCGGCCCCATTCGAGGGCTTGGTCGTGAGTGGGATAGAAAACATCGAGCTTGTTGCCTTTGATCGCCCCGCCTCGGTCAATGACGGGTACATCGGCGGATTGATGATAGCCAGGAATGCGCAGCTTCATGCCGAAAGGTAGAACCGTTGTGTCTGCGGCGACGAATCGACCATTATTATGTGAAACAGGCAAACCTGATGCGGTAATCCCAGCAGCATTCGGGCCGCAGCATTTCGTGCACGGGCAATAGGCGGTCACTTCCATCCACAGTTGCTTCGGGGATCGCTTGGCGGATTCAGCAGTTAAATCACGCATCAATTCATCGTTATCCGCTGATACTGCTGAATTGATGCGGTGATCGACTTGAATCAGGCTAACTCGGTCAGTAGAAGCAGACGCAGTTGCGTCAGCGGTGGAATCTACCCGATCCGCACCGATACCCACTCCCGCAGCCAACATCGCGGCGAGGCACATAAGCAGGAGTTGAAAGCGATGAACGATCATAAGTGCAATCGCAAAGTCGGTCCGCACATAAAAAATTCAAGCAGCAAAGGGTGATGTTCCGATACAAATAATTGATAAGCGAGTTATCGGGCGTGGTCAACGTGATTTACAACGATGAAATACAATTCACGCGCAGTTTTTGCGCCTGTTTTGTCACGTCAACTACCCGTGCACATCGTTCGTCACTCATTGGCATGAGGTAAGTGCGGAGTCAAACAAACTGATAATGCTGGAAATCACCACCAGACAAGCGCATCCACCCCTGTCCCCAAAAATAGCAAACAGCGGGCCAATAACGGGACTATTTAATCCTTTTTTGTGCGTCATGTTGTCGCACCCACGTTCAAGGGGCTGACAATTGATGTGAACTAGCTGATTATAGAAACGCACAAGAGTTGTAACCGGCGAAAGGTTCGCTATCTTCACCGGACACTGGTTGACGAAGTCTTGATTCGTCGGATGAACATGGCAGAGAAATATACTTCCAAATACGTCTTCCCCAAAACGGCGAACCTAGTTCTGCCGCTTTTGGTGTTGCTGGTGATCGGCGGCGCGACTTACATGCCTACCGTGGTGGGTTTGGGAGCTTCGCCTGAAAACATTGATGTCGGGTATCAACCGACGCAACCCGTCCCGTACAGCCACGCGCTGCACGTCGGGCAACTCGGGCTTGATTGCAAGTATTGCCACACCACCGTCGATAAAGCCGCTTTCGCCGCGATCCCACCGACGCAGACCTGTATGAATTGTCATACCAATGTCCGCAAAACGGTGAAAGATGCCGGCAATAACGAAGTGCGAAATCCCAAGCTCGCCCCGGTGTTTGAAAGCTGGGAAACCGGCAAATCAATCGCATGGGTCAAGGTTCACGATCTTCCCGATTACAGCTATTTCAATCACTCTGCGCACGTCAACAAAGGCGTCTCCTGCATCGAATGCCATGGTCGAGTCGATCACATGGGTGAAGACGGCGTTTATCAAGCGAAAAACCTTTCCATGGCATGGTGTCTGGAATGCCATCGCAGCCCTGAAAAAGCACTACGTCCGAAGGACAAAGTGACCGATCTCGCCTGGACCGCAGAGGATCTGATTAAATCCGAACCCGGTACTGAAAGTTTCGACATCCTGAAAGAGTTGCAGGACAAGCATCAACTCAAGCCGGACGATCAGGTCACCCAGCAGATGCTGGGCGAACATCTGAAGAAAAAGTACGGCATTCGTGATACTCAGTTCATGACCAGTTGCTCAACGTGCCACCGATGAACGAAGACAAGACAGGTTCTATGAAAACTGGCCAAACCTACTGGCAATCGCTCAACGAATTGGCGAATACACCCGCCGTTCGCGCCGCGATCGAAACCGAATTCCCCACCTACGACCCCGGCGCGATGGTCAACACCTCACGCCGAAAGTTCCTGCAATTCGCAGGGGCGTCGATGGCGCTGGCGGGCGTTACGCTCACCGGCTGTCGTCGCTGGCCAAAGGAAAACGTCGTCGAACAGACGTCGCGCCCGCAAGGCCGTATCCCCGGCGTACCCGAACAGTACGCAACCGCCTTTGAAATCGGTGGTTATGCTCAGCCGCTATTGGTCAGCACCTATGACGGTCGCCCGATCAAGGTCGAAGGCAACCCGATGCACCCGTTAAGTGCCACATTTGGCGGCAAACTGGGTGCTGCGACGGTGTTTGCGCAAGCGTCGATTCTGGAAATGTACGACCCCGAGCGCAGCCGTACGATTGTCTACCGCAAGGCGGTCGATCGAGGCGAAGCCCGATCCCCAGAAGCTTTCTTCTCCGCATTCCAAGCAAAACCCGGCAGCAAAATCGCGATCCTCACCGAATCGACCAGTTCGCCGACCACACGCGATCAACTCAAACGATTCGCTGCAAAGTTCGCTGGGACAAAGGTTTACGAATACGAAGCCGTCTCTGGCGACAATCAATACGCCGCCGATAAGCAGACATTCGGCCAACCCGTTCGCCAGGTGTTTGATTTGAGCAAAGCCCAGATTGTCGTCAGTTTCGACGCTGATCTGCTTGGCCTGCACCCGTACGCGTTGCGTCATGCCAACGATTGGTCGAAAAAGCGAAAAACCGCTGACACCGACAAGACGATGAACCGCATGTATGTGGTTGAATCGCATCTCACGACCACAGGCACGGTCGCGGATGAACGCTTCCCCGCAACCGTCCGCATCATCGAACAAATGGTGCTGCAACTGGCGCATAAAGCCGGTCTGGAAAGCGCCCAAGGCGGACTCGATGAACGTCAAGTCGCGTTCATCGACAAGATGTGGAAAGATCTCGAAGCCAACGCCGGCAAGGTGATTGTCGCCGGCGGCCCGAATCTTCGCCCGGATGTGCTGGGCATCATCAACGCAATCAACGGTAAGTTGCGGGCGATCGGGGCAACGATCAATCTGCGTCCTGAACCCGATCGGGGCACGCATATCGAACAAATTCGCGCATTGGTCGATTCGATGAACGCCGGAGGCGTTGATACGCTGATTATCCTCGGTGGAAATCCCGTATATGACGCCCCCGCCGATCTGAACTTCGGCGGTGCGCTGGCATCGGTGTCGGGCAAGGGCACGACGATCCACCCCTCGCTTTACGACAATGAAACCTCACACGCCTGCCAATGGCATGTGAATCGCGCCCACTATCTTGAATCGTGGGGCGACAGCGAATCCTTTGACGGATCGGTCTGCCTTCAGCAACCGATGATTCGCCCGCTATTCAACGGCTACACCCCCGCATCGTTCCTCGCAGCGATGGCAGGCGAAACCGTCGAAACAGTGACCGGTCTAAAAGCCGATGAAGTCAAAGAAGTAGCGCTGGATCAAGCGGTGCTTTATCGCGTCTGGTCGGGCATCACCGGCGAAAAATTTGTCGCGACCAGCCCCGCTTTCCGCAAGGCGCTACACGATGGTTTTATTCCCGCTGCCAAACACCCGGTGGATGAAATCACACGGCAGGATTGGAACAACGCGATCAAGAAACCGACCGTCAGCTTCTCGCAGGCGACCGGCGAATATGAAGTGCGGTTCGCAGCCGACTATTCGATGTACGATGGTCGATTCGCCAACAACGGATGGCTGCAGGAATTGCCCGATGCGGTTACGAAAATCTCGTGGGACAACGCCGCGTTGATCAGCCATGTCGATGCAGAAAAATTCGGCATTTATCAGGACGATTATTCGACTGACATGATCGAATTAGACCTCGGCGGGCAAAAAATCCAGATCGCCGCCTATGTCATGCCAGGCCAGCCCAAGGGCGTCATCACGCTGCCGCTTGGTTTTGGTCGATCCCGCGCCGGTGCGATCTTGCTAACCGAAAACCCCGGTTCAATCGGCTATCAGGTCGGTTTCAACACTTACGCGGTGCGTTCGACGAACAATCTGTGGGTCGCGAATGTTGCAAAGCCTGTCAAAACCGGCAAGCGGTATCAGATCGCGACCACTCAGACGCATCACATCATCGAACCAGTGGGTTATGAGATTCGCGAGGATCGGGTCGGCAAACAGAGTCAAGGCGGCAAGATCGTCCATGAATCAACGCTGGCTGCCTATCTGCAAAACGCCACAGCACCGCACAAAAAGGCACACAACCTGATCCCGCTGCAGCTTTTCCCTGAACCTTATAAGCCCGGTGCCAAACGTGAAGGCGGCCCGGACGCATTCAATTCGCCTCATGCGTGGGGCATGGCGATGGACATGAACGCCTGCATCGGCTGCAACGCCTGTGTCGTGGCGTGTCAGGCGGAAAACAACATCCCCATCGTCGGCAAAGACATGGTGATGATGAACCGCGAAATGCACTGGCTGCGGATCGACCGGTATTTCAAAGCCAGCGGCGAAGACTATCACGCGAAAATCAACGACGACAACCCGCAGGTGACCTATCAACCGATGACCTGCGTGCATTGCGAAAACGCACCCTGCGAGCAGGTCTGTCCGGTCGCTGCCACTGTTCACGACAGCGAAGGCCTCAATACGATGGTCTACAACCGCTGTATCGGCACGCGTTATTGTGCAAACAACTGCCCGTACAAGATTCGTAAGTTCAACTATCTGGACTATCAATCCAAACACCCGCGCGAGCATTATTTCCCGTGGCTGGGCATTCCCGACACGCAGCAGAAGGAATCGGTGGACAAGATTCGCGCTTTGGCGTTTAACCCGGATGTCACCGTGCGGATGCGCGGCGTGATGGAAAAATGCACCTACTGCGTGCAACGCATCAAACACGCATCGATCGACCGCCGCAACGAATGGGTCAACGGCCAGCGATCCAAACCAGAAGTGGACGACTTCGATGTTGTCACCGCCTGTCAGGAAACCTGCCCGACCGAGGCGATCGTGTTCGGGGACTTAAACGATCCGAACTCAGCAGTCACTAAATTGCACCAAGGTGCACGGGCCTATCAGGTGCTTCAGGAACTGAACAACCGCCCGCGCACGCATCACCTTGCCAAGATTCGTAACCCCGCTGAAGAACCGGTGGCGATCGAAAAGGAAGAAGTACATTAGGAGAAGCGTTTTTGATGTTTTGTATTTGGAAGTTTTGAAATCAGCACCGAAAACTCATTTGTTCTCCGTGCCAAAATATCCAAACGCAAAATAACGAAACCCGAAATAGAAATGGCTACTATTTATTCTGATCCATCTTCCGTGATCTATCGCGAGATCGACAACGCGATCGAAATCCCCGGCAAACGCGCACCCCTGGTGCTCGGCGGGCGGGATTTTGAATCGGTCACCGAAGTCGTCACACACGTCAACCTGCGCCCGACTCCGATCGGGTGGTACATCGGTTTCGGCGTATCATTTACGCTGTTTCTTCTTTATGTCGCGTGCGTTTTCATCCTCGTCACGACCGGCGTCGGCGTGTGGGGCAACAATCAACCGGTTGGTTGGGCGTTCGATATTATCAACTTCGTGTTCTGGGTCGGTATCGGCCACGCCGGAACCCTGATCTCTGCGATTCTGTATCTGTTCCGCCAAAACTGGCGAACCGGCATCAACCGATTCGCCGAAGCGATGACGATCTTCGCGGTCGTCTGCGCCGGTTTGTATCCGGCATTGCACGTCGGTCGTGTTTGGCTGGCGTACTGGCTTTTCCCGATCCCCAACCAGATGGCGATGTGGCCTCAGGCGCGATCGCCTTTGTGGTGGGACGTATTCGCGGTCTCCACATACGCCACGGTGTCGGTTTTGTTCTGGTACGTCGGGATGATCCCCGATCTTGCGACGCTTCGCGATCGATCCAAGGCCAAACTCGGACAGCTCATTTACGGCATCGCAAGTCTGGGCTGGACCGGCTCTTGCCGTCACTGGCATCGCTACGAGCGCGCTTATTTGCTATTGGCGGCGTTGGCGACGCCTCTGGTGTTGTCGGTGCATAGCGTCGTGTCGTTCGACTTCGCGACCGCGCAATTGCCCGGCTGGCATACGACGATTCTTCCCCCCTACTTTGTCGCGGGCGCCATTTTCGGCGGTTTTGCGATGGTGCTTGTGCTGGCGATCCCCGCCCGTGAGTGGTTCGGGATGAAAGACATCATCACGATGCGCCACCTCGACAACTGCGCCAAGATCATGCTCGCCACCGGCATGATCGTCAGCTACGCCTACTGCATGGAAATCTTCATCGCGTGGTACTCGGGTAGCCACTACGAACAAGGGATATTTAAGTTCCGCGCCATGGGCGGTCCGTACGCTTACTCGTTCTGGTGCATGATGTTCTGCAACGCGATGGTTCCGCAATTGTTGTGGATTCGCAGATTTCGTTTGAATCCGTGGATGCTGTTCCTCATCGCCAACATCGCCAACATCGGCATGTGGTGGGAACGTTTCGTCATCATCGTGACATCGCTGAACCGCGATTTTATACCCGGATCGTGGGGTCTTTATTGGCCGACACCCGTGGAAATTGGCATGTTCATTGGCAGCTTTGGATTGTTCTTCACGTTGTTTATGCTGTTCTGCCGCTTCCTGCCGATCGTCGCGATGGCGGAAGTAAAATCGATCATGCCGCAAGCGCATCCGCATCACGAAGAACCGCATAAACAAACGCACGATCACAAACGATCCGATTACAACCCGGACGAGGTGCAGAGGCATTAAAACGCGTGGTTCGCGATTCGTGGCTCGTGGTTCGTGAAATGCGATCCACGATCCACGAGTCACGAGTCACGAGTCACGAGTCACGAGGTATGTTATGAACACACTAAATTCACCCGCTGAAACGGTCGTCGCACCGTCTCTGGAGGTTGACGTGCCACAAATCGTTGGATTGGTCGCGGAATACGACAACGTCACCGATGTCACCGTGGCGGCGGAAAAAGTGCGCGACGGCGGATATAAGTTTTGGGATGTCCACTCCCCCTTCCCAATTCACGGCATCGACGCCGCGATGGGCGTCAAATCAACGATTTTGCCCTGGCTGGTATTGGGCGCCGGGCTGACCGGCTGCGTCTTTGGCATCAGCATGACCGCGTGGATCAATGCCTTTTCCATCAAGCCCCCCGCACCGTTCGACTGGACGAATCTGCAAGGCTATCAATTCCTGATCTCCGGCAAACCGTTGTGGTCGTTCCCTGCGAATGTCCCCGTCATTTTTGAATGCACCGTTCTGTTCTCCGCATTGACCGCCGTTTTCGGAATGTTGCTGCTGAACAAACTGCCGATGCTTTACAACCCGCTGTTCAAGCTCAAAAACTTCCGACGCGCCACCAGCGACCGATTTTTTATTGTGATCGACGCCGGTGACGCGAATTACGACGAACATAAGACCCTGGAATTGCTTAAATCCACCAAGCCGCTGACTGTCGAAACGGTTGAGGATTGATCCGATGGCCGAAAAGAAGACCAAAAAACCTGTCCCGATGATCAACGGTCGCTTCCCCAAGCCGCCGTTCTGGATGACCTCATTGGCATTGATCGCGGTGAGTTTATCACTGCTGGTGTTTCTCAGCATCCTGCGTTCGCGCGGCGCGATGAGCCATGTGCCCCGTATTCATCTGATTCAAGACATGGATAATCAGGTGAAATCCAAGACCCAGCACACCAGCGAAGTGTTCGCTGACGGACGCGCTAGCCGCCCGAAAGTGCTCGGAACGGTTGCCCACGGACAGCTCCAAGCGGACGACCACCTGTATCGCGGCTTCTCATCCACTTGGAACGCCTCTACCGGCAAGTTTGAAACAAAATTCATCGATGGCATCCCTGTTGAAGTGAACCCCGCCCTCTTGCATCGGGGACAGGCAAAGTTCAACACTTACTGCATGCCCTGCCACGGTTACGACGGGCATGGCAACGGTCCGGCCGCGTTTCGCGCCAATGAGCTGCAACAAAATAACGTCCCGGGCATGAGCTGGGTCGCGCCGAGCAATCTCACCGATGCCAGCGTCGTCGCCCGTCCTGATGGGCATATTTACAACACACTCGTCAACGGCATTCGCAACATGGGTGGGTACGGGGCGCATGTGCAAGACCCGACCGACCGATGGGCGATTGTCGCGTATGTTCGTTCGCTTCAACTATCCGCCACCGGTGCCAAACCAGTGGCGGCGAAAACCGCAGCGGCGAATTGATTAGTGCAGTCTGAAAGGAAGCTCGCCAGACGCGATTGCGGATTATTCCGCAAAACGGTTTGTCCGACTTCGATAGATAACTTGGCGTCGGCTGATGAATGCGGTTGATGAAGCGTTGCTTCGGTTTGGCTGTATCGCGTCGTCTGAGGCCTTTTGATTTGGAGTTCTCGTGGGTTCACATTCGCATATTCAGTCGCTGGATGACGATAAAACCCAGCTCACGCCGGGCGCTAAGAAAATCGGCTTGCTGCTGATGGTTCTGGGCGTGGTCGGCATCGTCGCGGGTTACGCGTCGTCGCTGGCGACCCCACAGCACGGGCAACGATTTTATTGGGCACTGCTTTTCAGCGTGTGCAGTTATCTGGGTATCAGTTGTGCGGCATTGATCTTCGTGCTGATTAACCATCTGGTGCGAGCCGGATGGATCACAAATGTTCGTCGAATTCTAGAAGTTTTCGCGATGCAGATCCCCCTCATGGGATTGGTGCTGTTGCCGATCATCTTTGTTACGACATTCACGATGAGCGTCGATCACGACGGTCATTCACAACCCTACGTTTATTCTTGGGCGGTTCCCGAAAACACACCGGTCGTTCACCACGCACCCGGATATGTCGTTTCCCCCGCGGGGGCGTCCCACGCCGATGAAGGCGGGCACACGCTTGAACATCACGGCGACGCGCACGGCGAGGCCAATATCTCCGCGCTCGACACCGACGCCCGCTTCCAAACCAACGCTGCCGAAAAACTGCGCGACGAGCAGGTCATGCCCGGCATCGCCCGTCACTACGACGAACTAATCAAAGAAAAACGCCACGCCTGGCTGCAACCCCTGTTCTGGGGTGTGCGTATCATTGCTTATGTAGCGATACTGTCGGTGATCGGCTGGTACTTCTGGAGTCGATCCGTCCGC
Source organism: Tepidisphaerales bacterium (assembly GCA_038210015.1). Lineage (GTDB taxonomy): Bacteria > Planctomycetota > Phycisphaerae > Tepidisphaerales > Tepidisphaeraceae > BPJO01. Next base: position 11,856 of record JBBQXB010000048.1, on the reverse strand, counting down.
CAGGATCAATCCGGGGATGTCGATATCAGTTCAAGACTCCTGAAAATCGCTGGCCCGCTTTTGTTCGCATCAGGTTTGATCGTCACTTTCATCGCATTCGACGTCTTTATGTCGCTCGATCCGCACTGGTTCAGCACGATGTTCGGCGTCTACTATTTCGCGTCCGGCTCGCAGGCATTGTGGGCGGTGATGATTCTCGCTTGCCTCATTTTGCAATCGCGCGGGTACTTGAATGTGTCGGTCAACAAAGAACACTATCATGACATGGGCAAGTTCATGTTTACGTTCGTCGTGTTCTTCGCCTATATCGCGTTCAGCCAATACATGCTGCAGTGGTACGCCAACCTACCTGAAGAAACCTTCTGGTTCGATAAACGCGGCTACAGCACGATGTACCCCAACGGGTATTCGCCTCTGGTGCTGATCCTGTTGATCGGTCGATTCGTTATTCCATTCCTAGGCACGATTTCACGGCATACCAAGCGCCACAAGTTCGGCATCGGTTTCTGGTCGGTGTGGCTGCTCATATGTTTCTTTATTGATATGTATTTAATCGTTATGCCTGAATTTTCGCGTACACCATTGTTCGGTTTGCCGGAGATTCTGTGTCTCGTCGGTGCGGGTTCATTGTGGACGGGCAATATCGTTCGGATGCTCGCATCTCACGCGCTGCGTCCGGTCAAAGATCCGCGCACGCATGAATCGGTCACGTTACAAAACTTTTGAGGGTTCACATGGCACAGCCACAAGGCTTGAACGTTCCTGCTATCCTTACCACCGGCATCGTCGGGACAATCCTGACGATGGCGGTCGTTGAAGGGGTACGGGCATACTACAATTACTACACAAAAATCGAACAAGCCAACAGTTGGGAGCTAGTCCGCACCCGTACCGCAGATGTGCTCAAAGCCGAACAGAAAAAAAATATATCGGTAGAGATGACCTCACTTCCGATTGATCAGGCCATGCAGCAATTTGTCGCATCAGGTGGAAAACACCCCAGCACCCAGCCTACGAAGTAAGAGACTTTTGATGATCGGATTGCTCAAACAAACTCGCCTCCTTGTTCTCAGCGCCGCCGTCGCGCTGGGATGCGGGTATGTCTGCGCTGATACCGTCAAGCCCGCCGACGCACCGATCAACCGCTATGAACCAGTCCCCGAAAAGTTCCGCAACAACACCGACAAAGTAGCGATTAAAGAACGACTCGGCCAGGCGATCAAGACCAACCTCACCTTCACCGATTCCAACGGCCAACCCGTCGTCTTCAGCGATTACTTTAACAAAGGTCGCCCGGTCGTCCTGCAAATGGGCTATTTCCGATGCCCGCAAATCTGCGATATCGTATCGGGTGCGCTGGTCGGTACCGCTCGCAAGGTCGATGATCTGACGATCGGCAAAGATTATGACGTGATCTTCGTCTCGATCGATCCCACCGAAAAATGGACGCTCGCGCAGGAAAAGAAACGCAACTACGTTCAAGAATACGACCGAAGTGCCGGAGTCAATGGATTCCACTTCCTCATCGGCGAGCAATCGCAAATCGCATCGCTGGCCGATGAGATCGGTTTCAAGTATCAAAAAGTCGAAGGGCTAAACGAATTTGCCCATCCGACCATGCTGACAGTCTTCACCCCCGAAGGCAAAGTCAGCCGCTATCTGTACGGGGTCGAATATTCGGATCGCACCTTACGCATGGCATTGGTTGAAGCCGGACAAGGTAAAATCGGAAACGCGGTCGACCAGATCGTGATGATGTGCTACCACTGGAACGAATACGCGGGAATGTATACCAAGGACTGGATGGCGATCATGCGTCTCGGTGGCGCGGTGAGCGTGTTAATTCTCGGTTCGTTCATTGGACTGATGCTGTACCGTGAAAAACGGTTTCGCCGAACTCATAAAATTCTTACTGTGTAATAACTATGTTTGGCATTCTTGCTCAAGCCTCTAAAGGCAACATCATGCTTCCCCACGGCGCTTCGACCATCGCCGCGGAAATCGATTGGCTGACGTGGTTTATCACGTGGGTCAGTCTCATTTTCGGTTTCGGGGTGATCATCGTCACCTTCCTGATCGCATGGCGATACCGTCATAAGCCCGGCGTGAACGATAAAGGCACGGGAGCGACCCACAATACCCAGCTCGAAATCACCTGGTCGGTCATCCCCGGCATCATCGTGCTGGTGATCGCGATCTGGGGTTTCCAGGGATATATCCGCTTCGCAACCATCCCGCAGGAAGCATTGGAAATCCAAGTCGAAGCCTATAAATGGGGCTGGCGGTTTATCTATCCCAATGGGCACATGGAACCGCAACTGCATATCCCCAAAGACGTGCCGGTGCGTTTTGTCATGCGTTCGGAAGACGTGATCCACAGTTTGTATTTTCCCAACTTTCGTATCAAAAAAGACGTTGTACCGGGTCGCTATAACAAGATGTGGGTGATCGCGACCGATGTCAGCCCCTTCGGCGAAGGCAAGGATTGGACCGAACCGGGTAGTTTTGACTATGACGTAAACAAGCCCGAAACATATGCAGAAGGTTTTGATATCTTTTGTGCCGAATACTGTGGAACGAATCACTCGCGGATGTTGTCGAAGGTTTACGTTCACCCGACCCGCGAATCGTACGAGCAGTGGCTCGCCAAGGCTTCAGACATCTACCGCATCGATCCGACGACCGGTAAACCCAAGCCGACGACTGACATTGGTCTGTTGCTCGCTAATAAGAATGGCTGTTTCCAGTGTCACTCGATTGACGGCACGCGAAAGGTCGGTCCGACATGGAAAAATCTGTTCGGCCACACCGGAACATTCACCGACGGCAAAACTTATGTCGCCGACGAAGATTACATTCACGAGTCTATCCTGTACCCCAACAAGCACATTGTCGCGACCTATGCCCCCGGCATGCCGGCTTATTTGGGTAAATTGTCCGACCGCGATATCAACGCGATCATCAATTATATGAAAACAATCAGCGAAAACTACAAAGGCTCGAAAGAACACCTTGACGCCCCGCTCCCAGACCCTAAGGCAAAAAAAGATGCACCTCAGGCGTCGGTGAAATAGTTTATTCACCCGCAGTGTCGCGAAAGTGATCTTGCGGGCTTGTTTGTGTTGTAACGCGGGCGAATGCCCCGATCGGTCTGATTGATGCACCGCCTGACAACAGGCGATAGATTGCATCAGGAGAATGGATATGACAGTCATCAACCCAGTGCTTCATCCCCACGCTGCCCACAAGCCGCACGGGGTAAACTATCTGAATCATCAGTCCGGCGTTCTGTCGTGGGCATTTACCCTCGATCATAAACGCATCGGCATCATGTATATGGTCGGCGTCTGCATGGCGTTCGCGCTCGGCGGCACGTTTGCGATGATGGTGCGCACCGAACTGCTCACCCCCGGCCCGACCTTCATCCCCGGCAATCCAACCGCCAACTGGGATTTCTACAATCACATGTTCTCGCTGCACGGCGCGGTCATGGTGTTTCTGTTCATCATCCCGTCGATCCCCGCGATTCTCGGCAACTTTATCATGCCGATGATGCTCGGCGCTAAAGACGTCGCCTTTCCCCGTTTGAATCTGCTGAGCTTCTACATGTGGGTGATCGGCGCACTGTTTTTCACCTATGTGTTGCTATCCGGCGTGCTTAAAAGTGCTTTCGGCATCGAAATGTGGGGTGGTTACGGTCTGGATACGGGTTGGACGTTTTACACCCCCTATTCAACCACCACCAATACGTCCGTCATCCCCGCCACGTTCGGAGCGTTCGTGCTGGGTTTCAGTTCAATCCTGACCGGCGTGAACTTCATCGCAACGATCCACACGCTTCGCCCGAAGGGCATGACGTGGTTCAAATTGCCGCTGTTCTGCTGGGCGCTGTACGGCACGAGCGTTATTCAGATTCTCGCAACACCTGTGCTGGCAATCACGTTACTGCTCTTGATTGCTGAAAAAGCGTTGCACATCGGTATATTTGATCCGAAATATGGTGGCGATCCAGTGCTGTATCAGCACTTCTTCTGGTTCTATTCGCACCCAGCGGTTTACATCATGATTTTGCCGTCGTTCGGCATTATCTCGGAAGTGATCTCGACGTTCAGCCGCAAACATATCTTCGGCTATAAGTTTATTGCATTGTCTTCCATTGCCATTGCATTGCTCGGCTTCTTAGTCTGGGGCCACCATATGTTCGTCAGTGGTCAGTCGGCGATCGCCAACGCGATCTTCTCGGCGATCACCTTCTTCATCGCGATCCCGTCGGCGATCAAAATCTTTAACTGGATGGCGACGATGTATAACGGCAGCGTGCGTTTGAAAACGCCGATGCTGTACGCTCTGGGCTTCATCGGTCTGTTCACCGTTGGCGGTCTGACCGGCCTGCCTCTGGCGGCGATGAGCACCGACATCCCGCTGCACGATACCTACTTCGTCGTCGCCCACTTCCATTACGTGATGATGGGTTCGATGCTGTTCGGATTCATGGCGGGGATGTATTACTGGTTCCCCAAGATGTTCGGCAAGATGTACAACGAACGCACCGGCCAGATTCTGGCGGTCGTCATTTACATCGGCTTTAACCTGACCTTCTTCCCGCAGTTCCTCGCTGGCACGCATGGCATGCCGCGTCGATACGCCAGCTATCCCGAAGGCTATCAGATTTACCACGTACTCAGCTCGATCGGTGCCTATATCATGGGTTTGGGTCTGGTCGGCGTGCTGTTTAACTGGCTTGGCGGATTGAAAAACGGCGCGATCGCCGCTGCCAATCCGTGGGGTGGCAATACGCTGGAATGGCAAACCGCCTCCCCGCCGCCACATGACAACTTCCCCGATGTGATGACCGCCGACGATCCATACGACACCGCGCAATGGAAGCAAGTCAGCGAATACGACTGGCGACTCGATCCGGACTACAAGCCGGATGAAAATACGGGACATCATTAGGATTGGTATTTTGTGTTTTGTGTTTTGAGATTTGTGTTTTGAGATTCGTCATTGTTGATTTGCGATGGTGATTTAATTTGCGATTGATTGTCACTTTGATGTTGAATCAAAGTCGATGATCGAAACTGGATAAACTATGAGTGACGTTGCAATCCCCGCCACCGAAAATGACAGCCATGGGCCTGACGCCCACGGCCACGGGCATAACCCAAACCTCGCCCACCACTTCGACACGATGGAGCAGCAGTACGACTCCGCGAAGCTGGGTATGTGGATTTTCCTAGCAACCGAATTGCTGATGTTCGGCGGCCTGTTCTGCGCCTACGCGGTCTATCGCGCCAATCACCCGGAGATATTCCTTTTCGCCAATACCTATCTTGATACGACGATGGGCGCGATCAATACCGCGATTCTGCTCGCTTCGTCTCTGACGATGGCGTGGGCGGTGCGTTGCTCGCAGATCAATAAAAATCTCGGCCTGGTCATCTGCCTTGTCCTGACGCTGTTCGGCGGGGCGGGGTTCATGATCATCAAGGCAATGGAATACGAACATAAGTTCCACCTCTATCTCGCGCCGGGCATGTACAACGAGTACAATCCTGAATTCGTCGGCGATCAAGGCAAAACCAATGCCGCCGGTGAGAAACAGTTCAGGCTAGACATGGCAGCGATCGCTCCGGCGCCTACCCCCGCAGAAGGCATCGCCAAAACCCCCGCCGCCCCGTATGCCTATAAAGACCCCAACGCCGGCAGCGGTGATGCGGCGCTAATCACGCCCAAATACGTCTACGACGGTTCTCTCGCCGCGGCGATGACCGTCAAAACAGCCGCCGAAACGCCGCCCGAAACGCATTCTAACGACACCTATGCCGGCGAATCTCACGGCGCCGATGCACACCAAGTCGGATCGCATGTGAATGACACGCATCTCCCCGACGCCCACGCCGGTGGCGCGCACGCAGGAATGCCATTCACCGATCTGGAAAGCCAGCTTTCACGCCAACGCGTCAACACCTTCTTCGGCATCTACTACTGCATGACCGGCCTGCACGGCGTACACGTTGTGGTCGGAATGGCGTTAATCTTCTGGATTCTCTACCGGTCGGCCAACACCCTCCAACGGGCATGGATCCCCCCGCTGCTGCCTCTGAGCCTCGGCGGGTATCTGGTCTTCATCGGATTGATCAGCCATGTCAATATGTTTCACTACATCGGTATCCCGATCCTGGCGCTCGGCGGGCTTTGGCTGGCGATCCGGTTGATTGGTATGGCAAGCGTTAAAACCGTCGCAGTTGGCGAATTTTCAGACCAATACTACGCCCCGGTCGATCTGGTCGGACTCTACTGGCACTTGGTCGATCTGATCTGGATATTCTTATTCCCGCTGCTTTATCTGATTCACGGAAAGATCGGGTCGTGAGGAAGTGATGTTTTGTGTTTGGTTATTTAGAACAAGACACGAGATACAAAACACAAAATAACGAAACACAAAACACTAAACATCGAAACAACTATGCGATCAACCCCATCTATCTTCCGCGAGCAAGTTTCTGGCACCCCCGCCGCCCATGCCGAGCACGACGACCACGCCGGACATCATGTCCATGCGGTGTCGCCTTTGATTCTGATCGGCGTCTTCTCGGCATTGATGGTGCTGACCATCATCACCGTCGCGGTCACGAAGATCGACTTCGGCTATCAGGCCAACCTGATCGTCGCACTGGCGATCGCGGTCATCAAGGCATTTCTCGTCGTCGCCTATTTCATGCACCTGCGCTACGACAGCTTGTTTTACACTGCAATCGTCGGCATTAGCATCGTGTTCATTGGCGTGTTTATCATCACCACAACGCTTGATACCGATCAAAATCAGAAGAACATCACCGCCACGCCTATCGCGCCCGCCCAGTAATAGGGGCCTCCGCCGGCGGGTGTTTTGCCTCAAAATTGTCGGGATGATTTTCTCCCGCACGATCTGATCTTTCAATTGTTTTACGCGCGTCGCTTGTCTGACGCGTCAACGATCCGCAGCGGCCTACACTATGAACGTGCCCACCCGTTCCCATCCCGTTCCGCGTCGCGCCAACACGATCGGCATGTGGCTATTCCTCGTCTCGCTGGGAATGCTATTCACCGCCAGCATGTTGGGATACGCACTGATTCGCGTGAGCAATAGCGAACTGGCATTCGGATCAGTCACGTTGCCTAAATCGTTGTGGGTCAGCACCTTACTGATGCTGGCAGGGAGCGTGACGATTCACCAGGCGCTGCTTGCGGTTCGTCGCGAGCGCCACGATGCGTTTCGCATCTGGCTGACCGCGACCATTGTCTTTGCCGCGCTGTTTGTGATCGTGCAAACCCCTGCAATGATTCAACTGATGGACCGCCACGTCCAGATGATGAAGATATGGGACGCCCAACAGCAAAATGCCGTACCCGCTGCACTGCCCGCCCCGAAGGAATACAGCGCTGATGAGCGCATCGGCGGCACGCGATCGGTGCCTTTTTACGCGCTGGTGATGGTGTTGATCCTCGTCCACGCGTTGCATGTCGTCGGCGGGATCGTGGCATTGGGATTGGTCGCCCACGGTGCAATCAAGGGAAAATACGACCACGAGCACTACGCCGGGGTGCAAAACTGCGTGCTCTACTGGCATTTTCTGGATATCGTCTGGATCGTGATGTTCACCGTTCTGGCGGCGTTTGGGTAACCCCACGCCTGAAAAATTAGCCACGAATCACACGAATCCGACACAAAAAAATCCCCGTGAGTATCATTTTCTTGGTTAAATAATGGGTCCTCTTAATAACCCGACCCACCCACGAATGTCACCCTGAGAGGTACGCTGAAGGGTCTCGCTGGATCGTCAAAAGCGCCTCGATTTGTACTTCAAGTAAATGCATCGGAGTACCTCATCATGACAAGTATGATGAGCTTGAGCTTGTTCAGTGGTTCCAATGCAGTATCTCGTTGTATTTTCGTAACACGGGCGTCCTGACCGTCGCATTTTTGATCGGCGAAATCTGTGAAATCTGCGGTTCAAATCTTTCTGCGATTTCAGCCATCCCATTTCAATGTTTCGGGCAGCGTGTTGAGATTTTCAAAGCCGTCTTCCCGAACGATATACATATCCTCGATCCGCATCCCGCCGACTGATTTGCGATAGACGCCCGGCTCGATCGTCACACAGTCGCCGGAGATCAATTCAACGCCTTTGAAATCGAGTAGAGGCGGTTCTTTCAGATCAAGTCCGATCCCGTGGCCGGTGCCGTGCGGGATGAAGATCAGATCGTCGGGGGCATCGACAGGCGGAAAACCGATGTGAACCTTATGCTTTTTCAAAACCGCCACCGTTGCCTGATGCACCGCATCGCCTGTTGTACCCGCGCGGGTTGCGCGTTCGGCGGCTTGTTTGGCTTCGACGACCATTGCGTGCATGTGTGCAACGACATCGGGGACGTCGCCGTGAACGACCATCCGCGTACAGTCGCCGTGGTAGAGGGTTTGTTTGTTTTGGGGAAACACGTCGATGATGACGGGCTGGCCGGTGCGGATTTCACCTTCACCGGGATGATGACAATCGGCCCCGATTGGTCCGGGTGCGACGATTGAGTCTTCATTGGTGAAGCCTTTTTGCATCAGGAATAAATCCAGCAATCGCCTGACGATCGAAGCGGTCAGTGGCTGATCTTGATGGATCAGAACGCCATCGCGACGGGCCTGGCAACCAGCGATCAGCTCGCACGCCATTCGGATCGCCTGCTCGGTGATTTGTTGGCATGTACGCAAATGCGACACTTCTTGTTCGTTTTTACGACGCCGTTGAGTAATTCCTAAGTCTGGATCGAGATCAATTTCAATGCCCGCTTCACGTGCGATCGCGACATACAATAGGGGTAATGATCGGTCGCCAAACGCCCGCCCGACGGCATGTCGGCGTAGGCATTCGACAGCCGCCTGCGCGGTGGCGATTTCGCGGTCGCCACTTAATCCGCCAGAAGGCGTAAAGTCTTTTGGACAGTAAATACGTGCGTTTTTGATGATTTTTCGCGCCCGTGTCAGCTCGACATCGCGCACGATCACAATCGAACGTGTCGGCGGTCCTTCAATCTCAATGCAAACGGCTGGATCGTGGGCAACGAAGCCCAACCGATGATAAATCGACTTGGAAATTGCAGGAACGCCCGCCTGAATCGTAACCCGTTCGGACATTTTCAGATTATACCATATTCCTCTTCATCGCAACGCGGTTTCAGTGGTATAGTGGTATGATATTCGAACGTCTCATTAGGAAATACGACATGCTGCGAGTTGCAATTGTGGGTTGCGGAGGAATGGCTAGAACGTACCGGAAGACCTACGCGGGTTTGCCGGGCGTCGAATGGTCGTTGGCAGTGGATGTCAACGCTGATGAATTAGGCCGTTGCGTAGATGCCGGTGCCAAACGCACCAGCACACGTTTTGAAGATGCGTTGGCGGACGACATCGACGTCGTAGACGTCTCCACGCCGAACCATTTGCACGCCGATCAAGCCATCGCCGCCCTCAAAGCTGGCAAGCACGTCATCGTGCAAAAACCGATCAGTAATTCACTCGCCGACGCCGACCGCATCGTAGATGCCGCCGAACGATCCGATCGCCACGCCGGGATGTTCATGAGCAGCTACAACAACCCATTGATCTGGGATATCAAGCAACTCATCGAAGAAGGCAAACTCGGCACGATCCAAGCGATTCATGCCCGTGACTCCCATCGAGGCGGACTTCGCGCCACCCCCGGTGCCTGGCGCGGGGATCGCAAACTCACCGGCGGCGGGTCGTTCATTCAACTCTCCATCCACGCGATCAATCTCATAAGATTTTTCCTCAACGAACGCATCAGCGAAGTTATCGCGATCCAACAAAACACCCTCAGCCCCAACATCGGCGGCGACGATCTCACCGCATGCATCGCTCGCTATCCCAGCGGGGTCGTCGGCACCTTCACCAGCGCCTATGCGTCCGACGGCGTTGAACGCGCGATCTACGGCACGAAAGGCCGGATCTGTCTTTCTAAGTCGGATCGGGTGCTGAATCTGAATCTCGACGAGCCGTTTCACGGAAATATCATTCACTACGACACACCCTGCAAAGATGCGGTCTTGCAACACCGTGCGGCCGCTTACGACGATCCCACCTGCTCCTGTAACGGCCAACGACGATTCATCGAATCCGTTTTACGAAATGAATCGCCAAGATTTCATGTGCTCGATGGTCGAAACGATCTGGCAGTGGTGGATGCGGTCTACCGCAGCGGCGAACAAAATGGCGCACCGGTTCGTGTGCAGTACCGCGAAACCAAACCCAAACTCCAAGCCAATGTTTATCTCAATAACGCCGCATCCCAACAGCCTGTGATGCAGACCGCGCAAGGGGCGTGATAGTGAGGAAAATCACTACGATTCTGGCATTTGCGACACGCCCGGCAGTTCCGACGCCTCGGCCATCACGCCGAACCGATGCCGCATGATCTTGTCGACATGCTCGTGACAATTTTCAATAAACACTGAAAAACGCTCTTGCGTCCCCCCGATCGCGGTGCCTGCGACATAGAGATTTGGCACATTCGTCTGCATCGTCTGCGGATCAAACTGCGGCCGATGACTCGGGCCTCCGATCACCACGCCGGCCTTTCGCATCAGCGAGCTATCCTGCTCGTATCCGGTCAGTAACAGCACAAAATCAGACTCGATTTCAAACGAAGTGCTGTTGTCCAACTGCATCTGAACCGAGGTCGGCGTGATCGATTTTATCTGGCTGTTGAAATAGGCCTTGATCCGGCCGGTATCCACCAGCGATTGAAACTCCGGCATCAACCAATACTTAATCCCCTGCTCATTCAACGCTTTACGTCGATAGCTCAGCGACACCTGTGCCCCGGCATGATGACACCGCAACGCCGCCTCTACCGCACTGTTTCGTCCGCCTACGATGAGCAATTTTTTGCGAAAATATTGATGCGGATCCTGAAAATAATGCGACACATGAGGCAAATTTTCCCCCGGCACATTCAACATGCGCGGCCTATCCGTTCCGCCGGTGCAAAGCACGACCGATCGCGTCCGCCAATGTCGTTGTCCCGATGCGGGCTGGGTAATGATCTCAATAATCCCGTCACGCGGCTGCAGATCGATGACCGGTTCGTAAGTGTTGATCGCAAGATCGAATTGCTCAACCACGCCGCGCAGATAGGTCAGATATTGCTCGCGGGTTGCTTTCATCTGCTCCGGCGTCAACAGCGGTACGCCGGCGATCGAAATGCGTTCGTTGGATGAAAAGAATCGCGTCTGCGGCGCGTACCAACTGATCGTGTAGCCGATCTGTTGCGCATCAAAATGCACATACTCAACCCCCGCCCGCTTCATCGCGACCGCCAGTTCAATCCCGATCGGCCCGGCGCCGATGATCGCCGCCTGATATATCTTGTCAGTGTTCACGACGGCATTGTAGGAACTTCAACGCCACCGTGAATCAAAAAGATTCACAGGCTCTCAGGGTGACAATTCGGGCGTGTCGGCATGAACGTGTGAACCGCAGATGGCGAATATAAATACAAAGCATTTTTAATCTGCGTCATCTGCGAAATCTGCGGTTCCATCTTCGTCCGGTAACGTGGATTGATGAGTCTGATCGAGAAAGAATAAACCGTACAAGTTAACAGGCTTACCATTCGATCCGATGCAATGACAACGGAGATTCGCAATGTCGCAGGCATTTGATTTGATCGTAATTGGTTCCGGTCCCGCCGGACAAAAGGCCGCTTTGAATGCCGCCAAGCTCGGAAAACGCGTCGCTTTGATCGACCGTTACCACAGCCTCGGTGGGGTCTGCATCCACACCGGAACCATCCCCTCTAAAGC